>CAZDLY010000006.1:0-74290 GCA_964506575.1 uncultured Akkermansia sp.
CAATCTATCCCATCACCCCGTCGTCCAACATGGGCGAGTGGGCCGATGAATGGGCGGCCAAAGGCCTGAAGAACATCTGGGGCTCCGTGCCGCAGGTGGTCGAGCTGCAGTCCGAGGGGGGCGCCGTCGGCGCCGTGCATGGCGCGCTCACCACCGGCGCCCTGACCACGACTTTCACCGCCTCACAGGGACTGCTGCTGATGATTCCCAACATGTACAAGATCGCTGGCGAGCTGACGCCGACGGTCTTTCACGTCAGCGCGCGCGCCCTCGCCGCGCAGGGGCTCTCGATCTTTGGCGACCACGGCGACATCATGGCCTGCCGCCAGACCGGCTTCGCGATGCTCTGCGCCAACAGCGTCCAGGAGGTCATGGACATGGCCACGATCGCCCACGCCGCGACGCTCGAGGCCCGCATTCCCTTCGTCCATTTCTTTGACGGCTTCCGCACCTCCCACGAAGTCCAGAAGATCGACGCCGTCAGTCCCGACACCATCCGCGCCATGATCGACGACACCCTCGTCGCCGCCCACCGCGCCCGCGCCCTCAGCCCCGAGAAGCCCACCCTCCGCGGCACCGCCCAGAACCCCGATGTCTATTTCCAGGGCCGTGAGACGGTCACCCCTTATTACACCGCGACCCCCGGCATCGTCCAGAAGACCATGGACAAGTTCGCCGCGCTGACCGGCCGCCCGTACCGGCTCTTTGACTACGTCGGCGCGCCCGACGCCGAACATGTCGTCGTCATCATGGGCTCCGGTGCCGAAACCGTCCATGAGACCGTCGAGGAACTGGTCCGGAAGGGCGAGAAGCTGGGCGTCATCAAGGTTCGCCTCTACCGCCCGTTCGACGCCCGGAGCTTCGCACGCGCGATCCCCAGGACCGTCAAGACCCTCACCGTGCTCGACCGCTGCAAGGAGCCCGGCGCCATCGGCGAGCCGCTCTATGTCGACATCCGCACCGCCCTCGGCGAGATCATGCAGTACAAGCTCGCCGACATCCGGTCCTGGATCCCGACCTACGGCGGCCGCTACGGCCTCGGTTCGAAGGAATTCACCCCCGCGATGGTCAAGGCGGTCTTTGACAACGCCAGGAGCGCCGCGCCGATGAACCACTTCTCCGTGGGCATCCACGACGATCTCACCGGCCTCAGCCTCTCCGTCCCGGCGGACTTCACCCTGACGGACGAAGGCCGCAAGGAGTGCATGTTCTACGGTCTCGGCGCCGACGGCACCGTCGGCGCGAACAAGAACTCGATCAAGATCATCGGCGAGGACACCGACAACTTCGCCCAGGGCTACTTCGTCTACGACTCGAAGAAGGCCGGCGCGATCACCGTCTCCCACCTCCGCTTCGGCCCGCATCTCATCCGCAGCACCTATCTCTGCACCAAGCCGGACTTCGTGGCCTGCCACAACTTCTCTTTTCTTGAGAAGTACGACATGCTCGCCAACATCCGCCCCGGCGGCACCTTCCTTCTCGCCTCGCCCTTCGAAGCGGATCAGGTGTGGGAGAACATCCCAGACGAGGTGGCGCGTCAGATCATCGCCAGGAAGCTCAATTTCTACGTGGTCAACGCGCTCAAGCTCGATCACGAACTTCACCTCGGCGGCCGCATCAACACGATCATGCAGACCGCGTTTTTCAAGATTTCAGGCATCCTGCCCGCCGACGAGGCGATCGCCGCCCTCAAAAAGGCCGCCAAAAAGACCTACGGCAAGAAGGGCGACGCCGTCGTCAAGATGAACTGGGATGCCATCGACGCCGCCTCTGACGCGGTCAAGCGGGTCGCCTACCCGGCCCGGCCCGCCGGCAAGGTGAAGATGCCCAAGGTCGTCTCCGACCAGGCCCCCGCCTTTGTGAAGACCGTGACCGCCGAGATCATGGCCCAGCGCGGCGACGCCCTGCCGGTTTCCAGGATGCCCGACGACGGCACCTGGCCCACCGCGACCACGCAGTGGGAGAAACGCAACATCGCCACCGACATCCCCGCGTGGGATCCCGCCACCTGCATCCAGTGCATGCAGTGCTCGCTGGTCTGCCCGCACGCCTCGATCCGCGGCAAGGTCTACGATCCCGCCGCGCTCGCCAAGGCGCCGCCGACCTTCAAGTCGGCCGATGCCAAGGGCGTGGTCGGCAAGGGCTTCCCGGGCTTCAAGTACACCATCCAGGTCGCACCCGAGGATTGCACCGGCTGCGGCGTCTGCATCCAGCGCTGCCCCGCCAAGAACAAGGCCAACCCGGCCCTGAAGGCCATCAATCTGGCACCGCAGATTCCGCTGCGCGCGTCCGAGGCGGCCAACTGGGAGTTCTTCCTCGGCCTGCCCGAGGCCGATTGCACCAAGATCGGCGCCACGACGATCCAGGGGAGCCAGCTCAAGCGCCCGCTCTTCGAGTTCTCCGGCGCCTGCGCCGGCTGCGGCGAGACCCCCTACATCAAGCTGCTCACCCAGCTCGCGGGCGACCGCCTGCTGATCGGCAACGCCACCGGCTGCTCCTCGATCTACGGCGGCAACCTGCCCACCACGCCCTATTGCCAGCGCGCGGACGGACGCGGCCCGGCGTGGTCGAACTCGCTCTTCGAGGACAACGCCGAGTTCGCCTTCGGCATGCGCCTCACCGCCGACAAGCTCAACGTCTACGCGCGGGAGCTGATCGAACAGGTCCTCGCCGCCTCAACCTGTTCGGCCGCCCTCCAGGCCGCGGCCCGGAAGATCCAGGACGTCGATCAGAAGACCGCCGAGGGCGTCGAGGCCATGCGCGGCCTGGTCGCCGAGCTGAAGACGCTCATCGGCGACGGCGCCTGCTGCGCCACCTGCAGGAACCTGCTCGGCGTGGCCGACTACCTGATCCGCAAGTCGGTGTGGGCGGTCGGCGGCGACGGCTGGGCGTATGACATCGGCTACGGCGGTCTGGACCACGTCCTCGCCACCGGCCGCAACGTCAAGATCCTCGTCCTCGATACCGAGGTCTATTCCAACACCGGCGGCCAGGCGTCCAAGTCCACGCCGCTCGGCGCGATCGCCAAGTTCGCGGCGGCCGGCAAGCCGCAGATGAAGAAGAACCTCGGCATGATCTCGATGACGTACAAGAACATCTACGTCGCGCAGGTCAGCCTGGGCGCCAACGCGGCAGCGACGGTCAAGGCGTTTGTCGAGGCCGAGGCCTACGACGGCCCGGCGATCATCATCGCCTATTCGCACTGCATCGCGCACGGCATCGACATGAGCCTCGGTCTGGAACACCAGAAGCTCGCCGTTGAGACGGGCCACTTCCCGCTCTACCGCTACAACCCGGAACTCGCCGCCGAGGGCAAGAACGCCTTGCAGCTCGACAGCAAGGCGCCGACCCAGTCGTTTGCCGAGACCGCGCTCCAGGAGAACCGCTTCAAGCAGCTCCTGACGCTCAATCCGAATGCCAAGGAGATGCTGGCGTCGGCTGAGAAGAAATTCCGGGAAAACTTCGAGATGCTGCAGGCCCTGGCCAATCTGCCGAGGTCTTGAGGGCGAAGCGACCGGGACACGACGAGAATGAGCAACCCCTGGGTCATTGCCGTGCTGGTGGGACTGGGCGGATTCGCCGGCACGCTGGCCCGTTACGGGCTGAGCCTCGCGTCCCAGCGTTTTTCGTTTGAGTGGCCCCTGGGTACGCTGGCATCCAACGTCCTGGGGTGCCTCCTGATCGGAAGCATCACGGGGTGGTCCGCGCGGATTGAAACGGTCTCGCCCGAAGTTCGTCTTGTGCTCGCCACGGGATTCTGCGGCGGTTTCACCACCCTGTCCTCGCTGATTTACGAGACGGGCGAGATGCTCCGGGCCAGCGAGCACTGGCACGCGACCCTGTATGTTGCCGGGTCGCTTGTGTTGTCCATGAGCGCCTTTGTCCTCGGCCTCATGGCCGTGCGCATGCTGATCAAATCGGAAGGCGGTCTCTGGAGCTGAAGATCATTTCTTTTTGACGCTTCCGGGGCACGCGCGGGGGCGCGCACAACCAGGCGAAGCGTGTAGACCTATCACGCGCCGGTATCGAGCTTCTCCAGAGGGATATTCGCGTGGATGCAAATGTTGGGCGTGGCGTTGCCCGCATACCGGGCCCAGCGGGCGGCGTTGCCAATCACCTGCTGCACCTGCTCGTTGTGGTAGATCGGGTAGGTCTCGTGGCCCGGCCGGAAGTAGAAGACCTTCCCCTTGCCGCGCTGCCAGCAGCAGCCGCTGCGGAAGACCTCGCCGCCCGCGAACCAACTGATGAAGACCAGTTCGTCCGGCGTGGGAATGTCGAAGCACTCGCCGTACATCTCCGTGTGTTCAAGCTCGAGGAAGTCGCCGATCCCCTCCGCGATCGGATGCGCCGGAGTGATCACCCACAGGCGTTCCTTCTCGCCCGCCTCGCGCCAGCGCAGGTTGCCGGTGGTCCCCATCAGCTTGCGGAAGATCTTGGAGTGGTGGCCGGAGTGGAGCACAATCAAACCCATGCCGCGCTCCACCACGTGCCGATGGACCCGCTCCACGATCTCGTCGCGCACTTCGCCGTGGGCGCAATGCCCCCACCAGGTCAAGACATCGGTGTTGGCCAGCACCTCTTCGGTCAGGCCGTGCTCGGCGTCGTCCAGCGCCGCCAGCCGGGTGGTGAAGCCCTGCTTCTGCAGCGCGTCGGCAAGGGTCTTGTGCATGCCGCCGGGGTAGATCTTCCGGATCGGTTCGTGGCTCCGTTCATGGCGAAATTCGTTCCACAGGGTCACGCGGATCTGGCTGGTCGCGGCCATGGCTGGTGTCCTCCTTGGGTTACTGCTTGATTTCGCCGCTTTTGCCATGAGAAGTTTCCCGTTTCGTTCGAGCTCAACCGCCGCACAGACGGGGCAGGAGCATGCCAGAAGCAAGGAGGAATGTCCAGATCGAATCCAAGGTAATCGGCAAGCTCAACGCTTGCCGATTACTTTCTGCTTGCTCCCACCAATGAATTAGCCTACGCTCCTCTCCGATCATGCGTACCCCGCCACCCCGCCAGCCAGTAGCCCGTGCAAAACTGGCTGATGGAATGCCGGACAGGCGGCTGGTCCGGCGATTGACTGTTTTCACCCGCCCACCCAAGGCCAACAACAAAGGATGCTGACCATGAGGACGAAGCGTTTACACCTATTTTCGACCGGGCTGCTCACAGGAATCGTGTTGCTGACGGGATGCGGCAAGCCGCGCGAGGGAATCACGCTGGCGGGATCGACCGCGTTCCAGCCGTTTGCGGAGAAACTGGCCGACCTCTATATGACCGCCCATCCTGAAGTGGCGATCACGATCCAGGGCGGCGGCTCGGCGCTGGGCATCCAGTCGGCCCTCTCGGGCGCGGCGCAGATCGGCATGGCCGACCTCGTGAAGCTTCCCCAGGAGGCCGACGCCCTTAAAAGCCTGGTGGTGGCTCGCGACGGGATCGCCGTGGTGGTCAACCCGGCGAACGCCCTGACGGGGCTGACCCTGGAACAGGTACGCGGCATTTTCGGCGGGACCATCAAGAATTGGAAAGAGGTCGGCGGGGCGGACCACGCAATCGCCGTCATCTCGCGCGAGGCGGGCTCGGGTACGCGCTCGTCCTTCGAGCAGATCATCGGCGGCGTGACGCTGGCCGCGGACGCGCTCATTCAAGATTCGAACGGAACCATCCGCGAGACGGTGGCCAACGACGCCCACGCGGTCGGCTATCTTTCGCACGGGCTGATCAGCGAGAAGATCAAGCCGGTGACGGTGGACGGTTTCTCCTGCACGGAGAAAGACATCACGTCGGGCGACTATAAGCTGGTCCGGCCGGTGTTCCTGGTTTATAAGGCCGACGTCAGTCCGGCGTGTCAGGCGTTTCTGGACTACCTGCTCACGGCTGAGGCCCAGGAGCTGCTGCACCAGAACGGCCTGATCCCGGCGAAATGAGAAAACCGGTCGCCCTGTCCCGGATGGCGCATGAAATTCAACAGCGAAACAGCGGTTAAGGGCGTGTTGACGGCGGTGGCTTTCTCGGCGCTGGCCAGTCTGCTGCTGATCGCGGTCTTCATTTTCAAGGAGGGATTCCCCTTCATGCTGAAGGTGGGGATCAGGGATTTTCTCTTATCCTCGACCTGGAACCCTCAAGCCGGGCAGTACGGCCTCTATCCGATGATCGTGGCCTCCCTGTACGTCACGCTGGGCGCGATGCTGATCGGCGCGCCGCTGGGGGTCGCGGGCGCGATTTTTCTGAACGAATTCGTGCCGCGGCCGGTGATGCGGGTCATCAAGCCGACCATCGAACTGCTGGCCGGCATCCCGTCGGTGGTGTTCGGGTTTCTGGGCGTGATGGTGCTGGCGCCGTTCATCCGCGAACACCTGGGCGGCCCGGGACTCTCGCTTCTGGCCGCGGCCGTGATCCTCGGAATCATGGTGCTGCCGACGGTCATCAGCATCTCCTCCGACGCCATCGGCGCGGTGCCGAACTCCTATCGCGAGGGGGCCCTGGCGCTGGGCGCGACGCGCTGGCAGGGCGTGCACATGGTCACGATCAAGGCGGCCCGATCGGGGATCATCGCCAGCATCATCCTGGCCATGGGCCGTGCCTTGGGCGAGACCATGGCGGTGATCATGGTGGCGGGCAATACGGTAAAGGTGCCGCACGCGGTCACCGACCCGGTTCGGACGCTGACCGCGAACATCGCGCTGGAGATGGCGAACGCCACCGGCATGGCGCGCGAGGCGCTGTTCGCGACGGGCGTGGTGCTTTTCGTGGTGATCATGATCCTGAACAGCATCGCGCTCTCGACGATCAAGAGGCGGGGGGCGAAGCGATGAGAATCTCCCCCAAGATCACGCAGGCCCTGGCGGTGACGGTTCTGGGCGCGGCCACGCTGCTGACGCTGGTGATCCTGGTGTTCGTGATCGTGTTCGTCCTCGGCAAAGGCCTGCCGGGCGTTAGTTGGGAGTTCCTGTTCTCATCCCCCAAGGACATGGGGAAGACCGGCGGCATCTTCCCGACGCTGGTGGGGACGTTCCTGTTGCCGCTGCTGGCGATCGCCATCGCGCTTCCGCTGGGCCTGGGCACAGCGGTGTATCTGACGGAATACACGCAGGAAACCCGTTTCACGCGGACGCTGCGGTTCGGCACGGACTGCCTGGCGGGCATCCCCTCCATCATCTTCGGCCTGTTCGGCTTCATCTTTTTCGTGATCAAGCTGAAGATGGGGTGGTGCCTGTTCTCCGGTGCGCTGACGCTGGCGATCATGGTGTTGCCGACGATCCTCCGCACGTCCGAGGAGGCGATCCGCTCGGTGCCGAACGCCTACCGCGAGGTGAGCTTCTCTCTGGGGGCGACGCGCTGGGAGACGGTGCTCAAGGTCGTGCTGCCGAACGCCCTGCCCGGCATCGTCACCGGCGTGATTCTGAGCATCGGGCGCTCGATCGGCGAGACGGCCGCAGTCATCTTCACGGCGGGATCCTCCCTGCGAATGCCGATGACGGCCTTCGATTCGGTGCGGACGATGTCGGTGCATTTCTACATCCTGGCGCGCGAGGGCATCTCGAACGAGAACGCCTACGCCACCGCCGCCGTGCTGGTCCTGACCGTGCTTCTCGTGAACCTGGTGGCCTACACGCTGATGCACCGCTTCATCGCCAGGAGGTCCAAATGAGCGGGCCGGCAGCCATCAAGATCGCCACCCGGGATTTCCGGGTCTTCCACGGCCGGGAGACCGCGCTGCGCGGCATCACGCTGGACATACCGTGCCATCGGATCCTCGGGGTGATCGGTCCGGCCGGTTCGGGAAAAACCACGTTCCTGCGGGCGTTGAACCGGCTGAACGACCTCGTGCCGGAGATGCACGTCGAGGGGCAGATGCTCGTGGACGGACAGGACATCTATCATCCCTCCTTCAATGTGGTCTCCCTCCGCAAGCGGGTGGGCATGCTGTTCGCGCTCCCGGTGGCGCTGCCCATGAGCATTTACGAGAACGTGGTCTACGGGCCGCGGCTGTCGGGCATCCGCACACGCGCGCGGCTGGACGAAATCGTCGAGCGCAGCCTGAAGGCGGCGTTTCTCTGGGACGAGGTCAAAGACCGCCTGCCGATGTCCGGCCTGCGGCTTTCCGGCGGGCAGCAGCAGCGGCTCTGCCTGGCGCGCGTGCTGGCGATGGAGGAGCTGGAGGTGATCCTGCTCGATGAGCCGTGTTCCGGGTTGGACCCCATCTCGACCGCCAAGATCGAGGACGCGCTGACGGTCCTGAAAGAGCGGTACACGATCATCCTCGTGACCAACAACACCAAGCAGGCGGCGCGCGTGGCGGACGACACGGCCTTCTTTCTGATGGGCGAGCTGATCGAATACGGATTGACCGAGAAGATTTTCACGGTGCCGGACGACAGCCGGACCAACGAATACGTGACGGGCAGGTTCGGATGAGCCAGACAGACACCATCATCAGCGTGCGGAACCTGGATCTTTTCTACGGCGACTTCCACGCCCTGAAACAGGTGCCGATGGAGGTCCGGACGCGGCACATCACGGCGCTGATCGGGCCGTCAGGCTGCGGGAAGTCCACCCTGCTGCGCACCCTGAACCGCATGAACGACCTGATCCCGGGCGTGCGGGTCACCGGCTCCATCCGAATCGAAGGGCGGGACATTTATGCGGCGGGAACCGACGTCTGCGCGTTGCGCAAGCGCGTCGGCATGGTCTTCCAGCGGCCCAACCCCTTTCCGCTCTCGATCTTCGACAACGTCGCCTTCGGGCTCCGGGTGGCGGGCGTCAGCAACCGCGGCCGGGTCGGTGAGATCGTCGAGCGCAGCCTCACGGCGGCCTGGCTCTGGGAGCCGCTCAAGGACAAGCTGCACGACCCCGCGCTGTCGCTGCCGCTGGATCAGCAGCAGCGCCTGTGCGTGGCGCGCCTCATCGCGGTGGAGCCGGAGGTGATCCTGATGGACGAGCCCTGCTCGGCGCTGGACCCCATCTCCACCGCCCGCATCGAGGAACTGATGCTCGCGCTCAAGACGAAGTACACGATCGTGATCGTGACCCACAACATGCAGCAGGCCGCCCGCATCTCGGATTATTCGGGTTACATGTTGCTGGGCGAAATGATAGAATTCGGCGAGACGGCGGGGATTTTCACCACGCCGCGCGACAAACGGACCCAGGATTACATCAGCGGACGATACGGATAAGGCGGGTGCATCTATGATCAGGCATTTTGACGAGCAGTTGCAGGGATTGAAGAGCCACCTCATGAAAATGAGCGCGTTGGCCGAGGTGATGATCGCCGACGCGGTCAAGTCCGTGGTCGAGCGTGACGAGCATGCGGTTCCGCCGGTCTACGAGCGCGAAGAGCTCGTGAACCGCATGCAGATCGAGATCGACGAGATCTGCCTGACCCTGACCGCCTTGCACCAGCCGGCGGCCGGCGACCTGCGCTTCATCATGGGCGCGATCAAGACGAACTCGGACCTGGAGCGCCTCGCGGACGAGGCGGTGAACATCGCGCAGAAAGCCGAGCACCTGCTGAAGACGCCGCAGCTCAAGCCGTTCGAGATCATCCCCGAGATGGCGGCGATCGCCCGCGGCATGGTGCGCGACAGCCTGCGCGCCTTCGTGAACCGGAACGTGGAGCTGGCCCGCGAGGTGCTTTTGCGGGATGACCGCCTGGACGGCCTCAAGGAAAAAATGACCGAGGTGATGACCCTCTACATGACACAGGAACCGTCTGCTATCCCGCGCGCGCTTGACCTGCTGCTGATCTCGCGCTATCTCGAACGCATCGGCGATCATGCCACGAACATCGCCGAGGTCACGATCTTCGTCGTGGACGGGCTGGATATCCGGCACCACTCCGACCAGAAGCGCCTGGTCCGCCGCCCGTGAGGGACGCAAGGCCCGTCCCGAATGGCGCTAAGTTAAGCGATGCTTCCGATCATAATCCTAATCGTCTCGGATCACGCGCGGCTATCGGCCGTCGAGGGTATCCGGCTTGTTCGGCAATGCTGTGATTCTGAAGTCCCTAAGTGACAGTTCACTCTCCCATTGGGGTAATCTACCTGCTGGACCTTGGATTTTCACAAGTGGAGGCGTGCGGCCTGCAAGTCCGTTGATCTTGGCCCACAATGTCGTGTCGCCCCAGAATTGTGGTGGGGTATCAGCGGATGCGACGGATACAAAGATGCTGCCCGGTGTTTCGTTCCCTTCACGGATTGCCGCGAGGGCAAGCCGCTCAAGTCGTCCCAATCCACTTCCCGGATTGGGTTTCTCCTGCATCCAACGTGTGACGGCGGCGGGAACCCAAGGCAAGGGAGCCCCCGACATCTCCGACAGTTCGGCGAACAAAGCAGGATCCTGCGTTGCGAATGCCTCATCGACGACCTTGGCGAATTTGAATTGCTCTTCGGTTACAGCGCTTCGCCTGCCGTAGAGCGATGCAAGCTGCTCGGGGTTCAGTTGTCCGAGCCCGTTGAACGGTTCTATTCCGGGAAATGCATCTACGCAGAGGAGTTCCACGTTGCCAGCGTCCTTTAGGCGGAGGCACGTCAGAACATGGACGAGCATGGACTGGTCAAAAAGGCACGCATCGAACCACAGGACGATGTGCTTTCGGGTGGCGGCTTGCGCCAATCTTCGGTACTGATTCCGCAGCGTCTCAAGAACACACTGTTTGTCCAAGCCGCCTGCGGTGGCTTCTTCCAGAAAGGCCGCTCGGGCATTGAGGATATGTTCATCAGGCCATCCGGGGTGCCGGGGACCCTCATACATAATGTCGTGCCAAACAAACACTTCACCGGGAAGCCCGGCCATTGCCATGCTTCCCCCTGCGCTGTCACCACTTGTGATGTGAAGTGTGTTCTCCATTTTTTCTTCTGCCGACAGTTTACGTCGTGGGTTTGACGTATATGAGGTTTGATATGCCTCATTGATATGCGTCAAGACCGGCTTCGCGCCCTGTTTCTGATGGGGCACCACCCCCAGATCAGTATCCAGCAACAGCGCCAGCGTCCGGTGAGAGTGAAACAGATTCCATCTGCCTGTGCAAGGACATTCGTGCACCCACACAGTGGGCGCACGGGGGAGGATAAAAGGGAGGGAGAGAGAGAAAAAAAGCTGAAAAGGGAAAGCTGAAAGCTGAAATGAACACCCAACGACCAACACCCAACATTCAACGCCCAACGAAGACGCTGGCGCATAGGGCTTGCACCGTGTCACCGGCCATCTTCTTGCTGAGACCGACGAGACGGCGCGGCCATCGTTCTCGTCCTCGATCCCGTATTGAACGGCGGTTCGCTGCCTTTCCGATCCGAAAACGACGATGACGATGACGATGACAAGCCATCCTGAAAAAAACCTTGGAAGGAGGTGGCGGCGAGGTGCTATGATGGGCGCATGAACAGCGAAACGAAGCCGATGAGAATTGGCGTGCTGGGATCGGGCACGGGAAGCAACATGCAGGCAATCCTCGACGCCGTGAAGGCGGGGACGCTGGACGCCCGGGTCGTGTGCGTGATCGCCGACGTGCCGGACGCGGGCATTCTGGAACGGGGCCGGCGGCACGGCATTCCGTCGTATTACGTCGACCCCGCGCCCTACAAGACCAAGCTCGAAGGCGCCGCCGAGGCTCGCTGCATCGGGGTGTTGCGCGAGCAGGGCGTCGATACGGTCGTCCTGGCGGGCTTCATGCGGATTATCAAGCGCGGCCTGTTGCAGGCGTTCGGCGGCCGCGTGCTCAACATCCATCCGGCGCTGCTCCCCTCCTTTCCCGGCCTCAAGGCCTGGGAGCAGGCGCTGGCCTACGGCGTCACCGTCACCGGATGCACCGTTCATTTTGTGGACGAGGGCACCGACACCGGCCCGATCATCGTTCAGCGCGCCGTGCCGGTGCAGCCGGGCGACACCGCCGCGACGCTGCACGCCCGCATCCAGACGGCCGAGCACGAGGCCTACCCCGAAGCCCTGCGGCTCCTGGCCTCGGGCCGGCTCCGGATTTCCGGTCGCACCGTGACCGCCGCACCGTGACAGCTTTGGCTTGCCGTCCGGTGCGGATGCGGTTAAAGTATGGCTTTATTCATCCCATTACGGTTGCGCGATCCGAGGACTGTTATGACGAAAGACGATGCTTCCGACCTTCTTCTGAAACGCGGCTCTTTTTTCCGCCGGATCGACTGGGCGGCATTCTGGACGGCGACGATCCTCTCCTTTGCCGTCTTCTTCTTCACGCTGGGGCCTTCGGTGACGCTGGAGGACTCGGGCGAACTGGCCGTGGCGGGCGATTATCTCGGCGTGCCCCATCCGCCGGGATATCCGATCTGGACGATGTGCGTGTTTGTTTTCGCCCGCGCCTTCGAGTGGGTGACGTTCCGCGGCCAGCCGACCCCGGCGTGGAGCATCGCGATGGCATCGGCGTTCTTCGGCGCGCTGGCAACGGGGCTGACGGCGATGCTGATCACGCGTTCCGCATCGGACATCCTCAAGGACTCCCATCAGGACCTCCATGCCGCCACGGGGCGGCGCGAGGGGTGGTTCTGCTGGGCGGGCGGCGTCTCGGCGAGCCTGATCTTCGCCTTCAGCCCGGTGATGTGGTCGCAGGCGACGATCGTCGAGGTGTACACCCTCAACGCCTTCTTCCTGATGCTGATTCTCCTGCTGACCTACCGGTGGATGCGGCGTCCGACGGACACGGTCTTGTGGCTGACGGCATTCGTCTTCGGTCTCGGACTGACCAACTACCAGGTGCTGCTTCTGGCTGCGGTGCCGCTGGCGATCGTGATCATCCTGCGCGACGTGGCGCTGTTCCGCGATTTTCTGATGGTGGGCCTTCCGGTGTTGCTGACGGCACACGTGCTGAAACTCGGCGCGATGATGCCCACCCCGGGCTTTTCCAAGCTCGAACCCTTCGTCGGCGCCAAGGTTGTTGCGCCTTCGGGAACGCTGGTCATCGCGGGGCTGGCGGTGGTGCTGGCGGGGTTTGCCGCGGCGCTGGTGATGCGCCGGCGGGAACCCGCAAACGAGCGGGCGCGCAATCGCCGCAACGCGGTTCCCGCGGTCTTGTTCGGGCTGGGGCTGCTCCTCCTCGTGATCGCGGGCATGGTCACGCATCCGTTGCGCGTGCCGGGGGAGTTTGCGCCCCGCCTCGATCCGGTGCGTTACCTGTGGATCGGCATTCTGGCGATTGGCGTGGTGACCGGTTCGGCGCTGGCCGGTTTCGCCAAGCGCGATCGGTGGTCGGACCGGTGGGTCAGCGTGCCGCTGGCCCTGGCCATCGGCCTGCTGCTGGTCCTGATTGTGACGGTGGCCAACCTGCCGGCCGCGCGCCTGCTGCCGGCCGCGCCGGGACAGCCGGTGTTCTCCTGGACCCTGCCGACGCTGGTCTTCCTGGGGGGCTGCGGTCTCTTGTTCCTGATGGGGGCTTCAACCCCCAAGGGCATCTTTTTCGCGCTGGCCGTATTGGGGGTGCAAACGGCGCTCTTCGGCCTCGTTCGCAAGGGGGCGTTGCTCGGGCTCACCCACCCGACGACGTGGTGGTTTCAGGCGCCGCTGTGGTGGAACTTCGGCGTACTGGCGCTGGCCTGGCTGCTGTTGCCGCACGGCAGGCTCGTGTCGCTTTCCCTCTTCTTTTCCGAACTGGGCGTTTCGTTCTACGTCTACATGCCGATCGTCTCCGACCTGCGCAACCCGCCGATGAACTGGGGGTATCCGCGCACGTGGGAGGGCTTCAAGCATGCGATCACCCGCGGCCAATACGAGAAAATCGTCCCGTCAGCCGCCAAGCTTCTGCCGCAACTGGGCTCCTATTTCACCGACTTGCGGGTGCAGTTCACCCTGCTGCTCGCGCCTCTGGGTTTTCTGCCCTTTGCGGCCTGGCAGATGCGCGGCCCGGCGTGGGGGCGCAAACGGGGGTGGATCGTCTGCCTGGCGACGCTGGCGGGCGCGGCACTGATCTGGTTCGTCAGCCTGCAGTCGTGGACGCCCCAGGTCGTCCACCTGTCGCTGCTTCCGGGGCTGAGGGCCACAGCCCTTCCGCTCGGCGCCATCCTGCGGGGTGCGGCTGTGGCCGGACTGATTCTGTCGATCACGGGAGCCCTTGCGGCGGGGGTGAAGATGCTGCACGCGGCGATCGGGCTGTTTGTGGTCTCCATACCGTTTGTGATTCTGGCGGGGATCCCGCAAATCGAACGGATCTTCGACATCACCCGCTTTGACAAGCTGCTGCTGGCCGGCGTGCTCATGATCGCGGCGGTGGGCGGCCTCGTGCTGATGTTCACGCAGTTGGACGAGCGGGTGATGAACATCGTCCGTTCGGGGAACCGCTCGGAGAAGCACACGCTGGGCGTGATCGGCGGCCTGACGCTGCTCGGGCTGTGGTTGGGACAGGGCACCCTCGTGGCCGCCCAGGACCCGCATTCGCTGCTGGCAGGCCTCCGCAGCGGCCTGAATGTCCTGCTCGCGGTTGCCGGCGTCGCCGCGTTGGTGTGGGGGCGGCGCGCGCTGGCCCGCCGGGGCGGGCTGCGTTGCGCGATGGGCGAGGTGACCCAGCAGTGGATCATCGCCACGGTGGCCGCCTTTCTGATGATGAGCGTGCTGTTGATCGTTCTGGCCAACCCCAAGGGGGATCTCCAGGACGCCTTCATCCAGAAGGTGAAGTTCATTTCGTCGCACGGCCTGTTCGCCCTCTGGATCGGTTACGGCCTGGTGTTCGGTCTGGCGGCCTTCGACACCCTGCTGTCCTTTGTCCTGGCCGGGGGCCGTCCGCCGGACCCCGCCGGCCCGAGTCCCCGGCCCGGTCGGCGCCTCCTGTCACAGGGAATCCTCGCAGCTGCCGTCGCAGTGACGCTGGCGCTGGCGGCCATTCCGGTTTACCGCAATTACACCGATGACCGGCTGGTCTTCGAATTCGGCGGCTCGGAGCAGAACGCCAATGACTACGGCTGGCAGTTCGGCAACTACCAGTTGCGCGGCGCGGCCGCGATCACCGAGGAGCTGGAGGCGACCGAAGAGCCGCTGCCCAACCCGCTCTTCCCGCCCGCGATGGGGCCGGACGCGGTCTTCTTCGGCGGCACCGACCCCGGGCGATTTGTTCCGACCTACATGATCTACTCGGCGCGGGTGCGGCCCGACGTCTTCCTGATCACCCAGAACGCGCTGGCCGACAACACCTACATGGCCACGATGCGCGCCCTGTATGCCGATCTGATCTGGATGCCGACGACGGATGACAGCGCGCAGTCGTTCAGAATCTACGTGGACGAGGTCAACGCGGGCAAGCGGCCGCGCAACGCCGAGCTGGTGGTGGAGAACGGCCGCGTGCAGGTGAGCGGCGCGCTGGGCGTGATGGAGATCAACGGCATCCTGTGCGAGATGATCTGGCGCAACAACAACTTCCGTCATGCGTTCTACGTCGAGGAGAGCTATCCCATCCAGTGGATGTACCCTTACTTCACGCCGCACGGCCTGATCATGAAGCTCAACAACGAGCAGGCGCCGCTGTCCGCGGAGGCCGTCACCGCCGACCTGGACTTCTGGGACTGGTATTGGCGCCGCCTCACCCGCGACGAGCGGTTCCGCCGCGACGTGGTGGCCCAGAAGTCGTTCTCCAAGCTGCGCGGCTCGATCGGCGGGCTCTATGTGGCGCATGGCCGGACACGCGAGGCCGAGACGGCGCTCCAGGAGGCGCGCATCCTCTATCCGCCCAGCCCGGAAGCCAACTTCAAGCTGGCGCAGGACGTCCTGCTGCGGCAGGGGCGTACGGCGGATGCGCTGGACGTGATCAGCACGTTGGTGCGGCTCGATCCCAACAACGCCTCGGCGAATACCTTCCGCAGCACGCTGGCCCACTATGACGCGATGGAGCGGCGGTTACGCGTCCTCCTGACCGAGGCGCAGCAGGGTGGAGCGATGCCGCTGGAGAAGACTTTGGAGATCGCCCAGTGCTACCGCGAACTCGGCAACATCGAACAGTCGGCGCGGGTGCTGGAGCATCTCGCGGGGCTGGACGGACTGCCGTGGAACGTCATGCTGGACGTGGGCGTCCAGCTCGCCGAGGCGCGGAAGGTCGAAGCCTCGGAACGATTGCTCGATCGCCTGATGGCGCAACCGCTCCCCAAGGAATTCCCGCTTGACGGGTTCATCCGGATTGCCCGGGCCTACGATCTTTGCGGGCATACGGAGAAGATGATCGCGCCCGTGACGCGCTATCTGCAGGCGCAGCCGGGCGAGTGGCGCGTGTGGATCACGCTGGCTGTGGCGTACCAGAAGATGCGGATGGATGGCAACGCGCTCGGAGCCTTGCGGCGCGCCCAGGAACTCGGCCGCTCCCAGGCGATGCAGGCGGCGTATCAGATACCGGGGCTGAAGCCTCTGGTGGAACAGCTCGTTCAGCAAGGCCGAGGCGCCGGCGCTCTGGGACTGCCGGGGCTGCCGAAATAGGATTCCGCTTTCAGTTTTCAGCTTTCAGCTTTCAGCTTTTCTCTGGAGTCGTTGCCGCCATGCTCCGACAATTCATCGATACCCCGCGGCTCCTGGCCGACGGGTGCGTGCTGGATCGGGACGAGTCGCACCACTTGATCCGGGTGCTGCGCGTGACGCCGGGCGACGGGGTCGAGGGATTTGACGGCGCGGGGCTGATCCGCCCGTTGCGAGTGGCCCGTGTGGCCAGGAACGAGGTGGGGCTGGAACCCGCTGGCGTCGCCGTGTTGCGCCCGCGGCCCGCCTGCGCGATCACGCTCTTCGTCTGCATCAGCAAGGGGAGCCGGATGGACTGGACCGTGGAGAAGGCGGTCGAGACCGGGGCGTCGCGGATCGTGCCGGTGCTGTCCGCCCGGACGGTGGTGCGGCTCGACGCGCCGGAGGGTCTCGAGAAGCGGATGCGGTGGGAGCGGGTCGCGCGCGAGGCGGCCCGGCAATGCGGCGCGGCGTGGGTGCCGCGGATCGAGGCACCGCTGGCGTGCGACGCCAGCGCGGCGCTCGTCGCCGAATCCGCGCCCGTGCTGGTGGGAGCGTTGCGCCCGGACACGCCTCTGTTGCGCGAGGCGCTGGCGGCTTTTCCGGAGCGGCCCCGTCAGGCCGGATGGTTCGTCGGTCCCGAGGGCGATTTCACCCCCGAGGAACTGGATCGGCTGATCGCCGCCGGCGCGATTCCGGTCGCCCTCGGCGGCCTGGTTCTGCGCGCCGAGACAGCCGCGCTCTACGGCCTGTGCGTCCTCGGCAGCCGCTGGCTGTAGCTAATGCTTCTGGCGCAGCGCATCACGGTTGGCAAAGAAGGTCTCGGCCGCCTTCCGCATCCGCTCGGCGTCGGGAAAGACGGAGGGCTCACAGGAATCGCGGAACTCCTCGAGCAGCCTGCGCTGCTTGGACGAGAGGTGGACCGGAACCTCGATCACGATGCGAACGTTCAGATCGCCGGTGCCACGGCCTTCGACGCTGGGAATGCCTTTGTCGCGCAGGCGGAACACCTTGCCGTTGGGCGTCCCGGGCGGGAGGCGGATCTCGGCGAAACCCTCGGGCGTCGGGACCTTGACCGTGCCGCCGAGGGCGGCATCGGCCGGCGAGACCGGCACCGTGCAGGTGAGATCATCGCCCTGCCGGTCAAACAACGCGTGGTCGCGCACGTGAAGCACGACGTAGAGGTCGCCCGGAGCGCCGCCGCGTAGTCCCCCCTCTCCCTTGCCGGGGAGCCGGAGCCGGGAGCCGGTCTCGACGCCGCGCGGGATGCGCAGGGTCAGCTTGCGGCGCGCCTTCACGCGGCCTGATCCGCCGCACTTCGCGCAGGGTTGGCGGATCATCGTCCCTTCGCCGTGGCACACGGGACAGGGTTGCCGGATCTGGAAGAAGCCGCCGCCGGCGACGACGAATCCGTGACCGCCGCACTGGCGGCAGGTTTCGCGCTTGGCGCCGGCCGCCGCGCCGGTGCCGTGGCACAGGTCGCAGCCGTCATTCACCGGGATGTCAATCTCGCGTTCGGAACCGAACGCCGACTCCTCGAGATCGATCTCGAGGTCAAAACGGAGGTCGTTGCCGCGCTCCTCCTCGGTGCGCGAGCGCCGGGCGCCGCGGCCGCCAAACATGTTGCCGAACGCGCCTTCGCCGCCGCCGAACAGATTGCCGAGGATGTCCTCGATGTCCGACATGTGCGTGAAGTCACGGCCGAAGTCAAAGCCGCCGGGCCCGAACGTCGACTTCATCCCCTCGTGGCCGAATTGGTCGAACTGCCGCCGTTTCTTCTCATCGCTCAGCACTTCGTAGGCCTCGGAAACCTCGCGGAACTTGACCTCGGACTCTTTGTTGTTCGGGTTGCGGTCGGGGTGGTATTGCATGGCCAGCTTGCGATAGGCCTTCTTGATCTCGTCGGCCGAAGCGGTCTTGCCGATTCCCAGAACCTCGTAATAATCGCGTTTTGCAGCCATGGTTCAGTATCCGGTCTTCTGTGTTCGGTTCGGTGTTCAGCCGGCGGTCGGCTCGACGACCGGGTCGGGCGGCGGGGTTTCCGGTCCGGAAGAGATCATCACTTGAGCGGGTCGGATGAAGCGGCCCGCCAGGCTCCAGCCCTTGCGGAGCTGGAGCGAGACATGTCCGGCCGGAACCACATCAGAGGGCGCCTCGTTCAGCGCTTCGTGCCGGCCGGGATCGAACGGCTGGCCGACCGCGTCCTCGGGCCTGGCGTCAAACTTGGCCAGCGCGGCGTGAATCTGGTCGGCCACCAGGCGCACGCCCGTGACAAAGGGATCGGCGGGGTTGGCTGCCGCGGCCAACGCGAAGTCGAGATGGTCGATCGCCTGGAGAAGTTCGAGGATCAGCGCCTCGTTGGCGCGCTTGACGATCTCCTCGCGCTCGCGCACCTGGCGTTTCCTGAAATTGTCAAAATCGGCCAGCAACCGGGCATAGCGGTCCTTGACGGCCGCCAGCTCGGCGGCATCGGGCGGCGGAACGGGCTCCCCGGCGGCCGCCGGTTCCACGGCCGGCTCATCGGCGGCAACAACTGCGTCGGCAGGAGCCGGCGACCCGTCAGTCCCTGCAGCCGCATCGGCAGCGGGGGCTTGTTCGTCCTGAGTCTCCAGGGGTTCGTGTCCCGCATTCTTTTTCTTCGATGAAAACATGGTTGACCTGAGTCTCCTGAGCGTCGCATGAAGGGGGTATGATACGGCGAATCGCGGAGGGCGTCAAACATTCAAAGTTGCGTCCGATCAACTTGCATGCGGTGCTTCCGCAACACGAAGCCTTCCGGCGGCCCGGCCGGCTTGGCGCGCAGGATGGCGTCGGGACGCTCGCCGCCCCAGATCTGCATGGCGACCGGCGCCGCCCGCCCGTAGACCTGTTCGACCATCTCGCGGAACCGCTCCTGCCCGCGCCAGAACGGCAGCGGGCCGAGGCGGGCGATCAACGGCGCCGCCACCGTCCGCCCCGGCGGAGGGCCGAAGGTTTCGGCCGGCGTCCAGCGGTCGCCCCAGAATGCGGCGGCATCCGCGGGAGCATCGGGCGCGGCAACCGGCGCCGGCGGCGGCGGCCGGTGCCCGCCGCCGCCGGGCGGGTGGCCGGCTGCGGGGATCAGATCGCCGCGGTTGATGCCGCGCAGCTCCAGCAAAAGCATGGGCTCGCGTTCGACCGCCTCGCCGAGCAGGTAGAGCACGGCCGCCGCATGCTTGCACGGCTTCGACCAGTCGGGGCAGGTGCAGGCGCAGATCCAATCGCCGCGCCGCTCGGGAAACAGGGAAACCCCCGCGTCGCGAAAGAGCGCCTCCACCTCCACGGGCAGATCGTTGACCAGGAAACGCCCGATCCAGGCGGGGTGTGCGCCGAGCGCCGCCGCGAGCTCGCCGCGCAGGCCGTCGGCCAGCGTTCGGAACGTGAAGGTCACGCGGTACGGTTCCGGGGCGCCGCCCTGCACCACCGCGCCGACCGCGCCCTCGCCGAGGGTCAGCGCGGCGACCTGCCCCGCCACCGCATACTGGCGGCCCCGCCCCAGCCGGGCGCCCAGCCGCAATCCTTCGAGCATCAGCATCCAGCGCCGTCCCCACCACGAACGGCTTTGGCGGCTCCGCGTCCCTTGCGCGCGGATTCCCCCCCGCACCGGCAGCGCCACCCGCGGCTCGTGCCTTTTTCGCTTGCTCATGGCGTCCACTCCCCCACGGCGTCCTGCGCCAGCGCCAGCGCATCGCGCAGGTCGGCGTCGTTGAGTTCCGTCAGCCACGACTCGCCGCTCGCGACCAGATCGTCGGCGAGCGCCGACTTCTCCCGGATCATCGCCTCGATCCGGTCTTCCAGCGTGCCGCCGCACACAAACTTGTGCACCATCACGTCGCGGGTCTGCCCGATCCGGAACGCGCGGTCGGTCGCCTGGTTCTCCACGGCCGGGTTCCACCAGCGGTCAAAATGAAACACGTGGTTGGCCCGGGTCAGGTTGAGCCCCGTGCCGCCCGCCTTGAGCGAGAGCACGAAGACGGCCGCTCCCGCACGGGTCTGAAAAGCCGTCACCTGCGCGTCGCGCTCCGCGCGCGGGGTGCCGCCATGCAGAAAGGGGACAAAGCAGCCAAACTCCTGCTGCAGGTGCCGCTGCAGGAGCTTCCCCATGGCCGCGTACTGGGTGAAGACCAGCGCCCCCTCGCCCGCCGCCACGACCTCCTCGACCATCTCGCGCAAACGGTCGAGTTTGCCCGAACGCCCGCCCAGCTCGCCGTCCTCGCCCAGAAAGTGGGCGGGGTGGTTGCACACCTGCTTCAGGCGGGTGATCGAAGCCAGCACCAGACCGCGGCGGCCGATCCCGGCGACGCCGTTCTTCAGCGCGGCGCCGAGTTCGTCCAGCACCCCCTGGTAGAGCGAGGCCTGTTCGCGCGTCAGCGTGCAGTAGACCAGGGCCTCGCGTTTTTCGGGCAGATCGCGGATGATGTCGCGGTCGGTCTTGAGCCGCCGCAGAACAAACGGCGCGGTCGTCTGCCGCAAGCGGTCGCGCGCCGTCAGATCACTCCCGGTCTTGATCGGCAGGGCGAAGGTATCGCGGAATGCCGCGCGCGCCCCGAGGAGTCCGGGATTGAGAAAATCCATGATCGACCACAGGTCGCCGACCTGGTTCTCCACCGGCGTGCCGGTCAGCGCGATCCGGTAGTCGGCCTGCAGGGCGCGCGCGGCCTGGGCCTGCCGCGTGTCGGGGTTCTTGATGTTCTGCGCCTCGTCCAGGATGATCCCGGCCCAGGCGGCCTGCCGGAGGCTCGCGTAGTCGCGGTACAGGAGATTGTAGCTGGTGACAACGATTCCCGCCGCCGCCGCCTCTTCAACGAACGTGCCGGACACGCTGCGGCCCGCGCCGTGGTGGACATGCACCGGGACGGCGGGAACGAAGCGGGCGGCCTCGCGCGCCCAGTTGGTGAGCACGGAGGTCGGGCACACCAGCAGCACCGGCCGGCGCTCGCCCTGCTCCCGTTCCCGCGCGATCAACGCCAGCGCCTGGATCGTCTTGCCCAGTCCCATGTCGTCGGCCAGGCACGCGCCCAGGCCCCAGTGCCTCAAAAACGCCAGCCAGGCGAAGCCGCGCTCCTGGTAGGGGCGCAACGTGCCGCGAAACCCGGCCGGCGGCGGGAGCGGTTCCAGCGCGGTCTCGCCGCGGAGCCGGCGCATGAGCTGCCCCAGCCAGCCTCCCGCCTCGACGCCGGCGACCGCCAGACCGTGCGCGTCGCCGTCGACGCCGAGCATCATGCGGATGATGTCGTTCGCCGCGCGGGCCTCGCGCATCTGCCGCCGCCACAGCTTCAGCGCCTCGCCGACCTGCCCGTGGTTGACCTCGACCCAGCGGTCCCGGAAACGCACGAGCGCGTGGCCCGCCTCGGCGAGACGGGCGAGCTCCACGGCCGTGACCGGCTCGCCGCCGATGGCGATCTGCCAGTCGACATCCACGAGCGACGCCAGGGTGAACGACCCCGCGACGGACGATCCCTCCGCCGTGACCCGCGCGATGACCTGGATGTGGGAGGCGTCTCCCTGCCACCACGGCGGCAGCCGGACGCCAAAGCCGGCGGCCTGGAGCAGCGGCGCGTCGCTGCGCATGAAGCGGTGGGCCTGGTCTGTGGTCAGGGTCGCCCCCTTCACCCCGGCGCCGCCCGCGGCCACGATGGGGGCGATCAGCGCCGCCTGGCCGAGCGCCGTCAGGAGACCCTCGCGCCCGGCCCCGTCCACGCGACTGTCGTGCCACGCCTGCTCCCAGTCGGTCCGGGCATCCTCATCCGTCTGGCCGAGACCCTCCACCCGGTAGCGCAGCATCCACGGGGCGGACTCCCCCTTCGGATCTTCCAACTCAAAGCAGAGGTGCAGCGGCGAACGGCTTTCGAGATCGACGGGGCGGCGCCAGCGCGCGACCTCTTCGGCGAGCGTCGCGATTTCGGCGCGGCTTTCCCATCGGATCGTGCGGGTGTCGCCGCGCAACGACGCCCCCCAGGCGTCGTGCGCGCTGAACGTGCGGCCCCGCTCCGCATGGGCACGCGACAGGGTCGTCACCGACGCCAGCCGCACCAGCCGGTCGACAACCTCGTCGAAGAAGGCCGCCGCCGCCGTCTGGCGGGCATCGCCGCCGCGCGGCGGAGACGCCCCGTCGTCTGGCGAGAGGCACAGGGCCGCACCCGGCAGGCCTGCCGCGAGCGCCGCGAATCGCCGCGCCTCGGCCCGGTCCAGGGCGGGTTCCCAGCGCGATTCGTAGCCGGTGTCGGGCAGAGCGCCTCCGGGCATCGGGGTCTCGCGTGGCGCGGACGCACCGCTCGCCACGCGCACCCCCGGCAAGACTTGCCGGCGCGCCACGACGGCGCCAGCCATGCGGAACAGGTCGCTCCACGCCCCCACATCATTGCCGGCCATCACCCCCCGCGCGAGCCGGCGCCCTTCGGTGGTGGCGCCCAGCACCAGAAAAAGCTCGTTCACCCGCAGCGGCAGCGCCCACATCCGCCGCAGGGCCGGCATCGGCGCCTTCGGACTGCCCCGACGCAGCCACGGACGCGACGAAGCGATGCGGCCGTCGTGGGCGGGGAGCCGGGCGAAACAGATTCGGGCATCGGAAACGACGCGCTCCGCCGCCCCGCCTGATTCGAACGCGGCCAGCGCCCGGGCCAGCACCTCACGGTCACAGCCCCACAACTCCGGCTCTCCCGCGACGGGCGGGGCGTCCGCCGGGGTGTGATCGCCGTCTCCACGGACGCCCCCGCCGACCTCGGAGGTTTCCTCCCCCCAAAGCAACCATTCGTCCGCCAGCCACGAACCGTGAAGAACAACCATCGCGCGCCTATTGTGACTGTTCTTCTCCGCATCTGCAAGTGGCAATGTATCGTTGGTCATGGCGGTTGACAAAACGGGGAAGAACTGGCACATTGACCGCCCTCGAGCGCTCACGCTTCTTTTCCAGCGCCCGGTGGCAGGGTGTCGGGGGGCTCGCTTCCGGCACTCTGTTCTGTCCACCCCGTTTCCGGGGCAGACGGGAGCGGTTGAGGGATAGCCCGGAATGGCATGATCGCATAAAGGAACCTATGGGAACCGTCAGTGCGTACATTGGAGAGCTCGCGGCGATTGCAACCGCATTTTTCTGGATGCTGAGCTCGCTGTGCTGGACGGCGGCGGGCGAGCGCATCGGGTCGCTGGCGGTCAACGTGATACGCCTGCTCGTCGCCCTGCCCATGCTGATGGCCTGCCTGTGGATTTCGGAGGGCGCGCTGGCGCCGTTCTCCGCATCGGCCGATACCTGGCTCTACCTTTCGATCTCCGGCGTATTGGGTTTCTTCGTGTGCGACCTGTTGCTGTTCCGTTCCTTTCTCCTGATCGGGCCCCGGCTCGGGATGCTGATCCTCTCCCTGGCGCCGCCGATGACGGCGCTGATCGGCCGGTTTCTCCTGCATGAGCATCTGACCCGCCTCAACTGGCTGGGCATGGCCATGACGATGGCCGGGGTCGCCTGGGTCGTGCTGGAGTCGCCGGCGGTGCACGCGGATTCCAGCCGCCGCTACGTGTTTACGTTGCGCGGTGGACTGATGGCCTTCCTGGCCGCGGCGTCTCAGGCGGTTGCCATGGTGGTCGCGAAGATCGGGTTGAAGGAAGAGATCTCGGCCGTCGGCGCCACGGAAATACGGTTGTTGGCCGGCCTGGCCAGCTTCCTGGTCCTGCTGTCCGTGATGGGCCGCTACCCGATGCTGTACCGGGCGGCCGGGGATCGCCGCGCACTGGGGATTATTGCGCTCGGCGCCATCGTCGGACCGGTGGTTGGAGTGGCGATGCTGATGGTGGCCATCAGCCATATTCCGACGGGCCTGGCCCAGACGTTCCTCGCGCTCTCGCCGGTGATGATCATTCCATTCATGCGGCTGATCTACAAGGAGCGCATCGGCTTTCATGCCGTTGCCGGCTCCCTGCTCGCCTTTGCCGGCGTCGCCCTGCTTTTTCTGAAGTAATCGGTCGATGCAGCGTGCTTGACGTTTATTCCCGCTTCTGTCATGCTACCGCCATGACATCGCTGATGATTACGGCTTCGGCCTGGCTCTACGCCGATGCGGGCCGGTGTCGCCCGGGAGGCGATGGCTTCTCGCGCCCTGCGGCAACATTCATGGATGGTCCATTATGAGCGGCATGACTCCCACCTACTGGCTGATTCTCGGCGTGGTCCTCATCATCGTCGAGGTCACGGCGCCCGGACTGGTTCTGGTCTTTTTCGGTCTTGCCGCCCTGGTCGTGGCCCTGCTGACGCTGGTGATCCCCTCCCTGCCGGAGGGGATCGCCTGGCTGCTCTTCTCCGCCTTCTCGGTGGTGTTCCTGTTGACGCTTCGCAGGTGGTTCCGCAAGGTCTTTACCGGCAAACGCTCCCAGGTGCAGGATGAATTGAAAAACGACATCGCCGGGCGCACCGCCGTCGTGGTCGTCCGGATTCAGCCCGATCATCCGGGCAAGGTGGAATTTCACGGTACGAACTGGCAGGCGGTTTCCCGCGAGACGCTCGAACCCGGCGTCCAGGTGCGGATCGTGAAGCAGGACAGCATCACGTTGACGGTCGAACGCGTGTGATTCGGCCGTCGGTCAACAGGAGGCATCATGGGCAATCACTGGGTCGTCTGGGTCATCGTGTTCGGCGTTGTCTACACGATGATGAAATGCATTCGCGTGGTTCCGCAAAAGAGCGCGTTCATTGTCGAGCGCTTCGGAAAGTACCACTGCACCCTCGAGGCGGGCCTTCATTTCCTGCTGCCGGTCGTGGACAAGGTGGCCTACAAGCACACCCTGAAGGAGCAGGCGCTGGATGTGCCCCCGCAGCAGTGCATCACCCGCGACAACATCACGGTCGAGGTGGACGGCATCCTCTATGTGATGGTGCTTGATCCGGTGCGCGCGTCGTACGGCATCAGCAACTACATGTTCGCCACCGTGCAGATTGCGCAGACCACGATGCGCAGCGTGGTCGGCAAACTGGAACTCGACCGCACCTTCGAGGAGCGGGAGCGCATCAACGGCGCCATCGTCGATGCCGTCGACAAGGCTTCCGAGCCGTGGGGCATCAAGGTGGCCCGCTACGAGATCAAAAACATCTCGCCGCCCCAGACCATCCGGGACGCGATGGAGAAGCAGATGCGCGCGGAACGTGAAAAGCGCGCCTTGATCGCGGAATCCGAGGGCGACCGCCAGGCCAAGATCAACCGCGCCGACGGCGACAAGCAGGAAGCCATCGCGCGCTCGGAGGGCGAAAAACAGAAACGGATCAACGAGGCCATGGGACGCGCACAGGAGATTGAACTGGTGGCCATCGCGACCGCCACCGGAATCCGCGAGATTGCCAAGGCCACCTTGGAACCCGGCGGCACCTACGCCGTCAATCTGCGTCTGGCCGAACAGTACATCATCGAATTCGGCCGCATGGCCAAGGTCGGCAACACGATGATCATCCCGACCGATCTGGCCAACGTCGCGGGGTTCATCAAGACCGCGGTGAGCGTGGTCAAGGACCTGCCGGCCGGCGGCGTTCCGGGCGCCGGCGGGCCCCCGAAGATCGGATAATCCCGGATCCGGAAGCGGTCGCACATCTAGCGGGCACTGACAGGGGGAGCGGACGACACCCCCCTGTCGCATGCCCGGGCCGCATATTCGCCGAATAACCGGATGTAGGTGCGGTAGTTTTCGAGGCTGACACCGGGCGGCGTCTGGTGATCCACCGAGGGGATATAGCCGCCCGTGCGCATGACCGGCAGCAGCCGCTCGAATTCGGCGCGCATGGCCGCTTCGCCCTGGTTCATCACCATCTTGTCGTACCCGCCCATCATGAGCAGGCGCGGGTAGCGCTTTCGGATCCGGGCCACATCCACACCGGACTGGCGTTCGAGCGGGTAGATGCCGTCCATCCCCGCAGCCAGCAGCCAGGGAATCATGTCTTCCAGCATGCCGTCGGTGTCGACCATGACCGGCACGCCCCGCGCCTTGGCCACGGGCACCACCTGCCGGTAGTACGGGAGGAGAAACTCGTCGAACGCCTCCTTGGAAAGCATCGGGCCGTTGTTGTAAGACATGTCCTCCGCAAAGCCGACCATGTCCGGGGTCAGCACATCCAGAATGGCTTTCAGGTACTTGATATTGAAGTCCGTCAAATCCCGGTTGATCTGGTGCATCAATTCGGCATGATCGTAGAACGCAAAGAGGTGGTTCTCGATCCCGAACAGCGAGCGAGGATACCAGAAGAACCCGTCCAGCCAGAGCCGGATGATCACCTCGCCACGCGCATGCCGCTCGCGCAGGCTGATGGCATGCCGCACCGCGCCGGCGATGTTCTCGTCGGCATAGAGCCGTGGCCTGACACGGTCGTAGTCCGCCTGATTCTGGATGATGCCGTGACCATGGGGCAGGTCCTTGAACAGGTTCCAATCCATCGGGTTGGTGGCGATGCAGACCAGCACATCGAGCCCGAAATGGCGGAGCGTGCCCTCCCAGTCCAGATCGGCGGGGAGCCCCTCCGTCTTCCACCGGTCCGTGGTCTTGTCCCACCAGGCCGCCCACTCGATCAGCGGCAGACGGTCTCGGGGCAACTCAAACGAAAGCACCTGTTGGAATCGCTCACGCTGCGTCATCATACGTTCTCAACTTTCGCGAATGGTTCCGTGCTCAACACGCCGAGTGGCACCCGGCCCTTCACTTCGGGCGGCATCGGAGAACACAGTTTCGGATTGGCCTGCTGCGCTTCCGCCCACTTCGCCGCCCACTCCCAACGGCACTCCTGTTTCGTTGCGGGCCGTATCATACCGTTTTTCAACGATCCCTGTCCATCCCCGCCGTGCGCCAAGCACCAATCCCGGTCTTGCCCCGCAGCCCCGCTCGTGGTATTGTCTAATCTTCCTGTCGGTGGATAGTCCGCCGGGCGGAATTTTTTGCGAGTCCCATCAATGAATTTAGTCATTGCCTCGGATCATGGCGGTCTCTCTTTAAAAACCAGCGTGGGCGAGCGTCTGGCCGCCCGTGGCCTGGCGTTTGAGGATCTCGGAACGTGCTGCACAGGCAGCGTGGACTATCCCGATCTGGCCGTGAAACTGGCCGAGCGGATGGTCGAGGGACGGGCCGACCGCGGCGTGCTGATCTGCACCACCGGCATCGGCATGTCGATCGCGGCGAACCGCTTCAGCGGCGTCCGCGCCGCCCTGTGCGCCACCCCGGAGCAGGCGTTCCTCGCGCGCAGCCACAACGATGCGAACGTGCTGGTGCTTAACGGGCAGGCCAACCCCGCCACGAACGCCGCCATTCTGGACACCTGGCTCGACACGCCGTTCTCCCGCGATGTCCGCCATGTCCGCCGCATCGTTAAGCTCGAACGGGCCGGCCGTCTGGCCGAAATCGCCCATCTGGCCCAGGCCGATCCCGAGGTCCACGCGACCGTCGTCGCGCAGATCGAACAGGAAGACACGACCATCAATCTGATCGCCTCGGAAAACACCGTCACCCGCGCCGTGCGCGAGGCGTCGGGCAGCGTCCTCACCAACAAATACGCCGAGGGCTACCCCGGCAAGCGCTGGTATGGCGGCTGCGGTCCCGTCGATGCCGCCGAGAACCTGGCCATCGAACGGGCCAAAGCCCTGTTCGGCGCCGACCACGCCAATGTCCAGCCCCACTGCGGCAGCGCCGCCAACATGGCGGTCTATTTCACGGCCCTGAATTTTGGCGACACCATCCTCGCGATGTCGCTCGACCAGGGCGGGCACCTCACGCACGGCAGCCCCGTCAATTTCTCGGGCAGGCTCTTCACGATCGCCGCCTACACCGTCTCGCCCGAAACCGAGGTTCTGGACTATGACGCCATCGCCCGGCAGGCGCTCGCTTGCCGGCCCAAGCTGATCGTGGCCGGCGCCAGCGCCTATCCGCGCATCCTCGATTTCGCCCGTTTTCGCTCCATCGCCGACGCCTGCGGCGCCCTCCTGATGGTGGACATGGCGCACATCGCCGGCCTGGTCGCGGGAGGCGCCCACCCCTCGCCCGTGCCCTTCGCCGACTTCGTCACCACCACCACGCACAAGACCCTCCGCGGCCCGCGCAGCGGCATGGTGCTCTGCAAGGCCGCCCACGCCCAGGCGCTCGACAAGACCGTCTTTCCGGGGCTCCAGGGCGGTCCGCTGCAAAACATCACCGCCGCCAAGGCCGTCTGCTTCGCCGAGGCGATGCGGCCCGAATTCAAGGCGTATGCCGCCCGGATCGTCTCCAATTCCCGCACCCTCGCCGCAACCCTGGTCGGCCGGGGCTTCCGCCTGGTCTCGGGCGGCACCGACAACCACCTCCTGCTCGTCAACGTCGCGGCGAGCGGACTCACGGGCAAGGCCGCCTCGGCCGCCCTCGACGCCGCCGGAATCATCTGCAACAAGAACAGCATCCCGTTCGACACGCACAGCCCGTTCGTCACTTCGGGCATCCGCATCGGCACGGCCGCGTCCACCACCCGCGGCATGGGCGGCGCCGAGATGACCCGCATCGGAAACTGGATCGCCGACATTCTCTCCGACATTGACAATACCGCCCTGCAGGCGCGAATCCGCGGCGAGATCGCCGATTTCACCCGCCCATTCCCCATACCGTGAATCACGTGAAAGGAGCCTGATGAAACGTCTGATTGACGCCCTCCTGATCCTGACCGCCCTGTCGGTGGCGGGTTGCTTCAAGAACCGCGAGGCCCCTCGCCGACTGGTCATCTGCACATCCCTGGAAGCCGCGGCCGCGCAGCGCGACGGAGTTGGCGAGCTGGACCTGCACGGCCAGACCTTCGACACGCTTCCTCCCGAAATCGCCACCTTCTCCAAGCTGGAACGGCTGATTCTGCGCGACGCCCGCATCGCGAACGGCTTCGAGCCGCTGGCGCGCGCGCGCAGCCTGCGCATGCTCGACCTGTCGGGGATGCAGCTGGCCGAGATTCCGGCCGCGGTGTTCGCCCTCTCAAGCCTTGAACACCTCTATTTCGTCGGCAACACCGCCACCAACCTCACCGCTGATTTCGCCCAACTGCAGGCTCTCACCTACCTCAATCTGGATCGGACGCCGCTCGATGTCCTTCCCGATTCTATCGGCGCCCTCCCCCGCCTCCGCTGGCTCCGCCTGAACAACACCCGCCTCGCCAGCCTCCCCGAGAGCGTCGGCCGTCTCGCGGCCCTCGAACGGCTCTATTTGCGCAACGCCCAGTTGCCTGAGATCCCGCCAGCCATCGGTAAGCTCGCCCGGCTGGAGGATCTCTCCATCAGCGGCAACCCGATCAGCGCCTTCCCCGACTGGCTCACCGCCCTGCCCAGCCTGCGGAACCTCGACCTCAACGACACCCGCATCGCCGCGCTTCCCGCCAACCTTCAGGCGATGCAGGCGCTGCGCACGCTCTCCCTCTCGCGCTGCCCCATTCCCGATGCCGAAAAGGTCCGCATCCGCGAGGCCCTCCCCGCCTGCCACGTCATCTTCTGAACACCGGTCACAGGCGCGTATGACCTTCACACCCCTGACGATTCCCGACATCATCCTGATCACGCCGCGCGTGTTCAGCGACAGCCGCGGGTTTTTCATGGAAACCTTCCAGGCGTCCGTCCTGCGGCAGGCGGGCCTTCCCGCTGATTTTGCGCAGGACAACGAATCCTGCTCGCGGCGCGGCGTGCTGCGCGGCCTGCACTACCAGCTCCCGCCGCATGAGCAGGGCAAGCTGGTTCGCGTCGCCCGCGGGCGCGCGTGGGATGTCGCCGTCGACATCCGGCCCGGGTCGCCGACCTTCGGGAAATGGGCCGGCACCGAGCTTTCGGCCGTCAACCACGCCATGCTCTGGATTCCGCCCGGTTTCGCCCACGGCTTCGTGGCGCTGGAGGACGACACCCTCTTCCTCTACAAATGCACCCGTCCCTACTCTCCCGCCGCCGAACGGGGCATCCGCTGGAACGATCCCGACCTCGCCATCGCCTGGCCCGGCGAGGTCTCCTGCGTGTCGGCCAAGGACGAAGCCCTGCCCCTCTTGCGCGACGTTCGGGACGCCTGAGGAGTGCTTGGGCGCTGGGGTGTTGGGTTTTTCTCACCCATTCACTTGCGGCGCGGCGGGGACGCCGCCGCCCCCCGACGCCACGCTAGGGCGTGACCACACGCAACCGGTAGAAGCCTGCGGGGCGATCGCGCCTGTCCGTCCCCAGATCAAACGCGCCAGCCTTCTCCTTCGATCCGACCTCCGCGACCGGAATCCAGTCCGGTGTTGCCAGCGAATCGGTCCGTTCCAGAACATACGTCACGGGTACGTCGAGCGTGGTCGTCGACAACGTCCCGGCGGCACCGGCCGCGGACGTCAGCGTCCACTCCAGTTGGTTGTCGGCACCCAGGCCGGTGATGCGCAATTCGTCGGCAGCCGTTCCGGACAGGCCCAGATCGAATTCCTGCTTGTCGTTCATGCCGTCACGGTCATAGTCGCGGTACACCGGGTCATCCACCGTGCTGCCGCTGGCCAGACCCAGAACATCGAGCCATCCGAATTCACCGTTCAACGGCTTGACGCCCTCCTCGACACCCCCCGTCGGCATGACTGGCGTTCCGCCCAGTCCGCCAGCCACGGCGTATTCATACGAATCCGAGATCTCGTCCTGATCCGTGTCGACTGATCGGATCATGACCGTGACCGTCGGCGCATCCGATCCCTTGGCGGCCTTCTCCGTCAGGGGCTGGAAGTGCCAGGGCAGGCCCCTGTTAAGGGAGCGGTAGTAGCCCCACGACTCCCAGGTCGCGCGCGAATTGTCCGTGATCTGATCGACGTAGGCCGCGATATAGTAGGACTTCTGGTCGTCCAGTCCGTTCAGCGTGACAGTCCGTGGAAGAGCGCCCACATTCAGCAGCGTCCGCTGGACGACCGGCAGGTCGTTCAACGAACCGGTCTCGAACGCCTGCACCCGGATGCACGCGTTGGAGGGCAGATACGCCGCGCCGACACGCACGTTGATGCTGCCCAGCGGCTCGATCGTGTCGCTCAGATTGATCCGCACCGTCTCGCTGCTCGAATACGCGCTGATGCTGCTGGAATAGGTGAACCCGCCGTCCGAGAAGCCCGTGACCAGCCGGGGCTGGAAGGCGCGCACGCGCCACCGGAACGCGGCATTCGTCAGCACCCCGTTGCCGCCGTTCAGGGCCGGCACGATGTCGCCCCAGTGAATCGGCGGCGACCACACGCGCAAACCGTAGTGCTCTGAATTGGGGTCTGCATTGCGCATCGGCGGCGCGGCATTGGTTCCCGAACTGTACACCACCACGGGGGAGGCGTTCGTCGTCAGGATCTGCAGTTCGAATGCCGATGCATAGGGGGTCATGGTCCAGCGGAACTCCGGCCGCGGCGACGAGACAACCGCCCCGCGCGGATACTCCGCGACCGGCGTCGGCAGCGTCGTGCCCAGATAGTACTCGGCGAAGTAGTTGGCGGCGTTGCTGGCTGAAACGCCGTCAACCCGATACTCGTAGGTGCTCGTCGTGCCGATCGGAATGGTCGGCGTTCCCGGAATCCGTCCATCCCAGTCCAGACCGGGTTTGCCGCCGCCCACCGCTGCATTGGGATCCAGGATGTCACCCTCGTGGAGCCAGTTGCGCGGCCCGCGGATGCTCTTGAAGAAGACCCTCGTGAAGATGGCGTTCGTCCCGGACCATGTGATCCGGCCGATGTCGACGCTATGCAATCCAGTCCCGGTTACCGTCGGCAACGCCAGACGGACAAAGCCGTTGACCGGCTTGTCGGTGAGGGTGAAGGATATCGCATTCTGATCCCAACCCACATCATAAGGGAAACGGTCGGCCAGGCCGGCCGGCTCGCCCTGATCCCACCCGCCGTTGCCGTTCAGGTCCATCATGGCGAAGAACCAGTTGCTGCCCTGACGCAGACGTCCGCTCACCGTGACGGTGTTGGTCGGGATCGTGAGGGGATAAGAGGCGGGTGTGGTGCATGTGAACGTCGCGTCCGGATCGCCATCCATCGCCCGGTCGCTGTAGGCCAGCACCACCACCGCGCCCCGGCTCAACCCGGGATAATGCACGGTGATCGCCAGCTGCGGCGCCGGCGCGGTCACACCCGAATCCGGCTGGTTGGTCACGCCCGACTGCGCCTCATAACGGGCTTCGGACCAGTTGTCCCACCCGTCTTCATCCCAATCCCGCTGCGAGTCGTAGAACAGCGACGATGCGGCCGCGTTGTCGTACTGGTCTTCCCACCAGTCTTCGGTATAATCCTTGTCGCCGGTGGCGCCCGCATAAGCGATCAATGGATCGCTTCCCAGGAGCAACTCGTCGGCGTTACTCACCCCGTCGCCGTCAAAGTCCTCATCCGTATCCAGGACACCGTCGTTGTCGGTGTCGATGTCGGACGGATTCGTGCCGATGTAGTACTCGTATTGGTTGGAGATGCCGTCCGCATCGGAGTCGTCGGCAGCCGTGGGCGACAGGTCGCCGAACCAGAGGCGCTCCCACCAGTCGGGCAGGCCGTCCTGATCCAGATCCTCAAACCCGGTGACGCGTGCGAAATCGTTGGTGGTGAAGGTCACGTTCTTGATCGCATACCGATCATCGAGGAGATGGATGAAGTCCTCGGCGCCGTATTGGGCGGTGTTGGTCGTTCCATCGTCAAACACATACCAGGCGACGAGACCGTCGATGGCCATCGCGTCGTATTCCACGACGAACGGCAGAGGCTGCCTCCCGTCGGCGTCGAACCAGCCGCCCGCCTCGATCGCCCGTGCCGGGTCCGCCTGCGGCCACAGGGCGGCATGATTCTGCGCTGCGCCGCCGTCGGGTTCGGTGAACGTGTTGGTTGTGGCGCCCGCAACGGTCCGCCAGGTTTCCCAGTTGACATAGGTGCTATCGGCCAGCGTGGTGCCGTCGGCCCAGACCCAGTTGCCTTCCGACTTCTCATCGCTCAGGCCCGTCCAGATGGCGGCCTCGTCACGGGCCAGACCGGTGACAAACGCATTCTCGCCGGGCGAGTTGATGCTGGCCAGCCTGCCGCCCAGAGAGGTCGCGTGATCCACCGCCTGACTGTAGGTCATCGGCGTGGTGATCAGCTCATACGCGGTTCCGGCATAGAAACGGTACTGCCCCGGGGCGAGGCGGATGCGTTCCAGCAGGTCGCGCTGCATCCGGGCGGCCGCCAGCGTGGCCTCGTCGGACCACGGCATGAATTGACCGGCGAAGGCGCCGATCTCGGTGCGCGTGCGCGCCAGGTTCCACACCCGAATCTCGTCAATCTTGCCCCGGATGCCGAGATCGCCGATGGTGGTGTGTCCCAGACCCGTGGCCGGGCGTTGCAACGTGGCCTGCGCCGTAAAGACGGTTCCGTTCACGATCAGCTCCAGCGTGTCCCGCTCGGGATTGAAGACGCTGGCGATGTGCGTCCACTGGTTGGTGGGCAGTTTGGCACCGCCGCCCGCGAGCACCCGGTTACCGGAGCGGGTCTGGAACCAGGTGTACGGGACGTTGTTGGAGACGACCACCGCCCAGTTGGTGAAGCCGCCGTACGCCCCGCCGGCCAGCACGCGGCTCATCAGCGATCCGGTGGTGTTGGTCTGGTCCAGCTTGACCCAGAATTCGACCGTCCACGCCGGAAGCGAGAACCGCGACGAGGTGAATGACGGACCTTCCGGCACGATCAGAGGCAGGCCGGTGAGCGCCGCCGACCGCGGAACCTCCGGGCTGCGGGAATAGAGCGGGCTGGTGAAGGCAAGGATTTCGCGACCGTCGCCGATGCCGTCATCGTCCGTGTCGGGATTGGCGGGGTCGGTGCCGTAGTAGACCACCTCGTCGAAATCGGCAAGGCCGTCGCCATCGAGATCGTTCCGGCCGGGGGCGCCGGGCAGGCCGGGGGTGCCCGGGTCGGTGTCAACCGACAGCGGGTTGAGGTCGAGGATGTATTCGTACGTGTTGGGGAGGCCGTCGCTGTCGGCATCGTTCGCGGCGTCCCACAGGCCCGCATCAAAGGGATCGAAGTCCGGCCAGTAGATCCGCTGCCACCAGTCCGGAATGCCGTCCTCGTTCAGGTCGTCATACGGCGTGGTCAGGCTTTCGGTCAGGACCAGTTTCGGGGGGGTGTTGGTGACAAACTGGCTGGTGAGCATGCCCTGCACGGCATAGTTCCAGTTGCCGGCATGCACCCAGTCCTCGGCGCCGAAGGCGATGAGTCCGTAGTCCATGCGGTTGGTCAGGTTCTGCTGATCGTCGAAGCGGAGATTGACGACGAGCGACCCGTCGTTGACCATCGATGCACCCGCAAAGCTGCCGTCGCCAAAGATCCGCCAGGGCGAATTCACGATCTTGTTTCGCCCGTATTCGATTTCGACGGCGGCGCGCGCCCGCGACCAGATCCGCACTTCGTCAACGATGCCGTTCAGTCCGCCGCCCAGCCGGGTTTCGGCGCTCTCGATCCCGCCGCCGATGTATCCGGGATGCCCGACATCGGAATAGAAGGCCACCTTGCTCTGCTTCAATTCGCCATCGACGTAGATCTTCAGGACCTTGGCGTCCTGATCATACGTCCCCGCGATGTGGACCCAGTTCGAGGCCGTGATCGCATCCGGGGCCAGCGCCACGTTGGTGATGCCCGCCATCGTCCTGAACGTAGCATACGGGTGGTTGTTGCTGATGGCCAGCGAGAAGGTGAGCGAATCCTGAAGCGTCGTGCGGCTGACGACCGAGCCCGTCTCGTGCGCGGAGTTGAGCCAGACCCAGGCCTCGACCGTCCAGTTGGTGAGCTGCAGCCGGGTGAAGTCCGTAATGGGATTCAATGCATACGGCATGTTGGTCGACTGCTCCGGCAGGAGATAGGCATTGGCGGCCTCGAGACGCAGCGCCCGTTCAATCAGCGGCGACCGCGAGTAGGCGGGGTCGGTCAGGCGCCGTCCGCCGGGCTTGACGATGTCGCGGCTGACTTCCGCGCCGTCCAGGATGCCGTCGTCATCCGAATCGATGTCGCGCGGATTGGTGTTCCACACGCGCAGCTCATCCCGGTTCGACAATCCGTCGCCATCGATGTCGGCATCCGCGTCGCTGACCGGATCCGCGGAGAACTCGCTCTCCCATGAGGACTGCCAGATCGGGTTGGAATGCAGCAGCCATTCCTCGTAATCGGTCAGGCCGTCGCCGTCGAAGTCCGTCAGCCGATTGACCATCGCCAGTGGATTGGGATAGCGGCCGAACCAGTAATATTCCCAGGCGTCCGGTATGCCGTCGCCATCGGAATCCACGCCCGACGGCACCCAGTACCAGTCCGTGGGATCGCCCGGCGTGGTGGTGGTCGAGACCCATTCGATGTCCACCTGGGCCGGGGCGTACGGATCGGTCGGAATGCGGATGTCCAGGATGCGCAGGCCGCTGTCGGTCCCGTCGAACCACACCGCCGCCGGTGTCGTCTGGGCGGTGAACTGCCGGGTCGTGGGCGTCATGCCAAAGGCGTCGGCCTGCTCGACGTTATTGACTCCGTCTTCCAACTCATACTTCCCGTCGGCCTGGATATACAGCCATTTGAACCGCCTGTTTCCACGCTGCTGCGGCGCGTCATCGTCGGACTTGCTGATCACCAGGCCGCGGCCGATCGGATTGGCGTAGGGAGACACCTGCTCGTTATTCGGATTGACCGTGTTGAGCAGGCTTCCGGCATTGAAGTTCAGGATGTAACGTTCGCCCGGATTCCGCACGTCCTGAAACACGTAGTACTGATCGGCAAACCGTTCCACGGGATACATCAGCACCGTCCGGGGTCCGCCGTTTCTCCGCAGGATCGGGCTGGCGCCATAGTTCAACGACTGCTGCTGCACGCCGAAGGTGAGTTTCAGATCGGGGTAGCCATGCATCAGGCCGCCACCGTCGGCCATGAGGTCGCCCCCCCCCGTCGGACTGTTGACGACATCACCGGTGTACCGGTCGTAATCGTACAGGTCCGGCCAGCCGAGCACGTCGTGGCATTGTTCGTGCGTCAGGATCACCGGATTGGGCATGTTGATATTCGCAGGCTGATTCTGATTGTAGCCGCTGATGTAGCCGTCACGGGTCATGGCGCCGTAATGCTGACCGGCGATGAACGGGCTGGGAGAACGGATGCCATTCCCGTTGAGCATGCCCACCACATAGAGGGGAATGCTGGCGGTCTCCCCGAACGCGTAGAGGCCGTCTCCGTTGGCGTCGTAGAACACGCCGCCCTCCAGAGTCAACTGGATCTTTGACGAAATATTGAGGCCCGCCGTGCCGTTGGTGAGCCTGAGCGACTGGAACAGCACATACTCACGGCTGCGCGCATTGAAAGGCGGATTCTGCTCCAGCCACGCCACGCTGAAGTCGCGCTGGAAGGTCGTGTTGACCCCGTTGGTGGTGTAGCCGACGGGAAGGGGCGAAGCCTGGGCGACCTGACCGCTGCTGTTCAACGGCAGCGAGCCAGAGGGCCCCGAGATGATCCGGTCGGCGTCATAGAAACCATTGTTATTGGCATCAATGAACACATCGTCACCCGGCTGATAGCCCGGATCAGTCGAGGTGCGGCACACATAGCGAACCGGGAACGCGGAAGCGCCCGTCCACAGCACGCCGGTCGTGGTCATCGCCGGATGGGACACTCCGTAGGCGGCGTAAATCAGGTCCACGCCGTTCGAACTGCCGTAGTAGATCTCGGTCGGCCCGGCGTAGGCGTTGTTCACGGCCCACATCAGCGTGAAGTTGGTGACTGCGGGATACACGTAGATGTTGCGGATCAGGCCGGTCGTGGCATCCCTGGCCCGCAGGCCCGCCGACAGGATGGCGTTGCCATCGCCAGGCTTCAGTTTGCCCGTGGCATCGTGCAGCACCGGTTCGCTGTTGAATTTGACGGGCGGTTCTCCGGCGGTGCTGGTGTTGACCCACACCAGATCGATGTTGATGTCGTAAACGCCGTTCCCGTTCAGGTCGGCCCACCGCGCCGACACCGGGCCCACGCCGCTCGGCATCTCCTGGTCACTCGCGAAGCCATGGATGATCGGCTCGATATCATTGAATTTCTTGTCGCCGTTGGAATCGATCCACAAGGCGTCCACGTGGGGCGTGAAATCGCCGCTGCCGTCGGCATCCGCGTAGAGTATGGCCGCCCCCACCACATTCGACAGGGTGGTGAGTGCCGCCGCGCCCTCCCGCCAGACATATCCGCTCGGGGTGATGATGCCCCACTCTTCGGCGCCGCGGCCCGGCGGCAGCGTAAAGCGGGTGATGGCCCCGAAGTCCTCGGTCTCATCCTGCGAGTCGACCATGTCTTCGACGCACCGCTCCCAGCCGAGCAGCGGCATGGTATCCATGCCATTGTCGATCGTGACGGGATCGGCGTCCTGAAAATAGTTGTAACTGCCGGCCGGAAGGGTCTCCCCCTGGTCGATCAGTCCGTTCAGGGTCACGTCACGGTGATCGCGCGCGTAAGTGATGGATGAATGATAGCCGCCGTACGTTTCCGCGTTGCAATCGTAACCGGGCGTCTTGCGGTGGCCGCCGCGGGGTCCCGTCAGCGACTGGCCATCGGTGCGCCAGGTCGAGAACTCGAGATTCAACTGGTTGGCGGCGTCGTAGCCCGTGTTGGCATGCGTGTGGTAGGCATACGGGCCGCACGCGGGAATGGACCCGTCCCCCGCAAGGTCGGCGGAACTCGGGTTGTTGTCGCCCCGATCCATGCCGTAAATCGAGCCGCCAAACGGGCAGGTCTCCTCGCCCAGGCGCATGTCGCCGCCGTCCCAGACGGCCTGCGGATTGGAGCGTGGCGCAGGACTGCGATAGCTCAGGTTCCGCATCATCTGACCGGAACGAGACCCCAGGTCGGGATTGTGATACATGGACGATGCCAGATCGTCAAACTCGCGGGGCGAGTCGTAGGTCCAGGTGGAGTTGGTCGGCGGATGGTTGATGGAACCGTATGTCAGGACCACAACCGGGCCCGACGCGGTGATCACCGTCTGCGTCGTTGTCGGAACCACCTGATTGGCGTCAGCCACGGGAACCCACGGGCTCATGTTCGGAATACGGCTCTCGAATGTCGGTTGGGTCGTGCCGTAACGGCCATACCGATCCATCCACCAGTCGCTGTACGACCGGATAGAGGGCGGACCGACGGTGAAGTCCCAGAATTGGGACTGGGATGGGGTCGGCGATGACGTGCCGGTCAGGAACCCCCGCTGGATCATCTGATTATTCTCCCCGGACTCGGCCCACGTTTCGGGGCCGTCGTACTTGAGGTCCCCGCAACGGGCGATCAGGCCGGCGACATCGCCCGGATAGTTGTTGGCGATGTAGTTGGTGTAACGATCATACGACCAGTAGTCCGGCGTCGGCGTCGATCCCCGCGGCAGCACGCCGGTGCTGGCCGGATTGCTGTTGGTCGGCACGCCGACCAGACCGGGCACCCAGACGCCGGTGCCGGACCGGCCGCCGGTCGGATCCCACCAGGAGATGAAATCGGAGAACGCCTCGGCCGGCACCGCCGCCGTCGGCCTGCCGTCGCGGCCGACCGCATCCAGGAAGGGGTTGTTAATGCCGATCGTGGCGCTGGGCGGATTGGTGAAGTTGACGGCATCCTGAGGCGCGCCCCACAGCGCAATCGAATGGTAGAGCGGCACATGGACGGCGACTTGGACGCGCGTCATGCCGCTGCCCGACAACGTCTCATCGTTCGCCACAAAGAACGGATCATTGCGCGACTCATCTCCCAGGAAGTTGGGCGGCGGATTCAAGACGCGCACACGGGCGTTCGTGAACACGTACCCGCCCAATTCCACACCCGGATTGGCCAACAGACTGTCAAAAAACGTCGTCGGCAGGTTCGCATAGGAGAAGATGACCACTTCATACTGCCTCGGACTCTGATACACGTGAGGCAGCCCGGCTGCATCGAGGTTGTATTCGAGCCTGCTGAGGAACCCGACATTGTCAAACAGGGGGTTCAGATTGGGCGGCGGGGCGTTGGTGTCGCGGACATAGGTCCAGGCGGCGTCACCCTCCATGAGGGTGTTCGACGAGCCTCCGGCGCCATAATTGGGGACCAGGTTGCCCCCGGTCAAGCCCAGGATGTAGTTCGTGCCCGGGGTCCATACGTCGTCCTTGGGGACTGTCGCGTCTTCGAACAGGTTGTTGATGTCCGCAGCGGCGTTCGTGTACGCGGCCGGATTGACCGGCTTGCCCCACATCGGCGTCGAATAATAGAGCGGCACCGTGACATGGGCCGGATAATTGCGGTCCACCGGGGCCGTGCGGCTGATGCCCTTGAATGCCGTGTTGTCCACCACCACAATGCGGTTCTCGGACGGAATGTATTGGCATCCGACATACACGTTCGAGGAATTGTTCAGGCAATTGGTGACTACGGTTGCGGGGATGAAGGACTGAAGCGTAATGCCTTGTCCGGATAGATACACATAGGGCCGCAGGCCGGCATTCACCTGATATTCGAAGCGCCCCAGCCGGGCGACACTCGCGTAGGCGGGGGCCGGGTTGGCCGGATCGGGGAAATAGGTGTGTGACGCATCGCCATCGTACCCCGCATTCGGTCCGTTCGTCACCATCTCGCCGCCGGCATACCCATACACCGGGGTGCGTACAAACGAGCTCGCGAGCTCGCGTGAAGGGGTCCAGACGTCATCCGGCGGGAGCGTCGCGTCTTCGAAGGGATTCAGCGCGCCGGCGACCGAAGCCGTGTTGGTGTAATGCGCAATCCCGTTTGTGTTGGACGGCTGGCCCCAGATCGGTGATGCCGTGTAGAGCGGGATCGACACCTCGGACCAATCGTCGAGTTTGGCGGGCGTGCCCACCCGGTCCACGCACGCGGACCAGAAGTCGAAGTCTTTCTCGACCACCTGCACGCGGCCGTTGGTATACACGAATCGGTTGTTGGAATCAATCGGATCAGGATAACGGATCACCGTCCCGGGGGCGTTCGTGCAGGCTTGGATGATCGCGCTCACGAAATACACGCGGACCGTCACGGCCAGGGAACTGGCGTTCATGGACGGGATCGACCCATAGAGCGGGTCATTGACGTAATCGACCTCCAGCCTGCCGGTGCGGGCGACATTGGTGTACGCGCCGGGCGGCGTTCCGGCAAGGTAGAGATGGCCCGCGTCGCCTTCCAGATTGGGGCTGGGATCGCTGGTGATAGTCCCTCCCGGCCTCCTCCCGTAGTACGGGATTCCACTCTGAAAGTAGCGGGGCGGGGTCAGGTCGAGCTGGTTCACCACAACCGGCCGATTGGTCCCGGAGCTCGTGTCGGCGACCCAGATGGTGATGTTGGTGACGCCCAGGTTCCAATACTCGTACTCGGGGTAGCAACTGAAATCGTAGTCGAGGATCGCGTCGCCGACCGTCGAGTCCAGGAAGGTTCTGATCGGCAAGAACTCGGTCATCGTGCTGGCAATGCCCGTGAAGTCATGGGTCGGCGTCCAGCGGTCTTCGGCGGGCACGGTGCTGATGCTTCCGGACGGTTGATCGATGAAAAACACCGGGGGGACGAGGTCCAGTTCATTCAGTCTGAAGGGGATGTTGGTGCCGCTGGTGAGATTCGCGATGTAGAAGAGCGCGTTTGACGAGGCCAGCGGGCTTCCCGAATTCACGCGCGTCCCCGGCGTGTTGGAGGATATGTTGATCGAGAAATCATAGTCGGCGATCACGTCGCCCACGTCCGGTGTGCTCAGAAAGCTCTTGACGGGGTCCGAAAGCACCAGCGCGCCGGTGCCCGAGAGCACGCGGTTGGCAGGCGACCACAGCCACCGGTCCTCCGCATACACGTTCGTTGAGATGACGGTCGGGGAGCTGTTGAAGTAAAGGGGAGGCGTCAAATCAAATTCGCTGATGCGCACCGGCACGTTCAGGGTGCGATCCCGGTCGGCAACCCAGATCACGGCGTTGGTCGTGGCCATGCTGCTGTAGGTGAGCACGCGCGACGGGGTGTTCGTGCTGACGGTGCGGATGGATGAGTCGTAGTCGTAGAAAAGGTCGCCCTTTGCGTAAGCGGTGCCGTCGATGGTCACGCTGCTGTTGACATAGCCGAGCAGATCGGCGGACAGCGTCGTGTTGGTGATGGTCCCGCCGGCAGAAATCGTCGTGTTGGAATGGACAGGCGTCCACCGGTCTTCGGCGTGGACGTAGTCATCCCATCGGCCGTTCGGAGCCGCCGTGCCGCCCCGGTCGGTAAAGCGCTCGCCGGGCGTCCAGAATCCGTCAACCAGGGGGTCATCAATCAAATTGGTCGTGGCCGCATTGTACCGCCGGTAGAGGACGGCTGGCGTTAACTTGTCGGCCAGTTCATCGAAGTGTTCGCCCCGCCCGTCCGCAAAACGGTCATTGCCGGGGTCTCCGACGGCTGCGCTGAAGTTGGTCCAGGCGGAGGGCGCCACCGCGTTGGACGGGGGATTCCACGCCCACGGCATCGCGACCTCGCCCCCGACCCGCGAATCCATGAAATAGCCACGGACGTTGAGGCCGTTCGTCGGATTGGCGCGGTAATAACTGGTCTCCCGAAAGAAGCCCTCGTAGAGGCTCTCCATCCGGGCCTGGATGGCGCCCGGCGTCGAGCCGGAAGACGTGAAGTCCGTCTGGCCGCTCTTCGGGAAGTAGGCCGGGGAGATGTAGGTCTTGTGGCTGGGCATCTCCGGCCAAGCCCCCGATTGCGCCGTGGCAACCCCCGCCGCCAGGACGGCCAGTCCGGCCCAGATCATCCCCTGTCGCCCGCATGTCGTGACTGATTTCATAGCGAATCCCTCTCTCTTGACTTCCAAAAGGCTATCCCCTCGCGGCTATTCCATATACACGTTATTTGATTTCCCAGAAATCCTCACCCACCAAGGCCAGCCCGGCCGCGGCGGACTGCTTGTCCAGATCGGGCTTGCACGCCGGATCCTTCGCCAGGATCGCCCGTCGCAGAACGCGCGCTCGCGTGTCAATCTCCCCGCGCCTCGCGTTGACGCCGTCGATGAACGCACGCGCGGCCGCGACCTCCGGCCGGGCGTCCTGGATGGCGATGTGCATCTGGCTGGCCTCGCGCGCCGCCTGCTGCAGCCTGGCAATTTCCGGATCGCTCGTGCGCAAGGCGTTTCGCAGCCGCAGCACCTCCGCCTGGAGAGCGGCATTCTCGCGCTCGATTTCCGCGTGCCGGGCGTTGATCTCCTCAAACCGCGCGGCGGAGCCGTCCGCCTCACGCGCGGCATCGATGGCGTTTGTCGCCGACGCGCGCGCGTACTCCGCCTGGGCGATGGCCAACTCGTTGGTCATGCGCCGGTGACTTTCCGTGACTTTGCGCCGGTCATCCGCAGAGAGTTTGCCGACCTCTTTCGCTCCCGCCTGCTTCAGGATCGCCTGGCGCTCGGCTTCGGCCCTCGCCACCGCCTGCGCGCTCGCATCCTTGAGCTGCCTGGACCGTTCCTCCCTCGCTTGATTCCATGCGTCCAGGATTGCGGCCTGCTGCCGGGAGATGTCCACCTGTTCGGCCAGCGCCCCGGCGTGTATTTCCCGAAGCCGCTGGATCTTCGGATGCGCGTCCAGGGCCTGCTCAACGCGTTGCACCGCTTCACGATACGCCAGACTGGTTGCGTCGGGTCCCGTCGTGGCACGGGCCTCGCCGATGATAGTCTGGCTTTCCTGAACCTGCTTCGCCAGCCCCGCCCGCTCGTTCATCAGCGCGGCAAACTCATTCTTCATCTCGCCGAGCGTGGGCGCCTGGACCTCGTCGCGCGCGATCTCTTCAGCGAAGGCCGCCGGCAGCGGCGCCAGCGCCAGCGCGGCGCATGCCCCGCAGGCCATGCGCATGACCTGAATCCAGTACCGATTCCGCATGAACACCCCTCTCCGGCCACCCCGCCGGTCCACTCTTCTCCCCCAACGGAGAAAACGCGACCACCAGCACCCGACCCCAAGATAGTCAGGCGCGTCAGTTTACCTGAAACAATCACCGGCAAGCAAGCCTTTAAAAACTCCTAGGGCTTTCGCACGGTCCTGAAACCATAGCTGTTTTCGGCCGAAATCGGAGAGGCCACCCCGCGTTCGGCAATCCGGCAGGCCACGGCGTCGCTCGCCCAACTGCCGCCACGCACCGCCCGGTACAGGTTCTCATTGTAGGTATACCCATCGTAGCACCACTCCGAGACGTTGCCCGTCAGGTCGTAGAGGCCGTAGGTGTTCGGCGCAAAGGCGCCGACGGGACTGGTGTAAGGCATCTCCCCGGGTGTGCGCGGCGGCGCGTAGTCCGGGTGAAAACCGCGCGTCTCGCTTGTGTCGTAGTCGGGGGGATCCATGTTCGCGCTGCAATAGTTCGCGCGGGTGTGCTGGATCGTGTCGGCGCCGTCCCACGCGAATCGCCGACCGGCGACCCCGCCGCGCGCGGCGTATTGCCATTCGACTTCCGTCGGCAGCCGGTAGCCGGTGGCCGAGGATTTGACGTACGGCGCATCGACCTGCCCCGACTTGTAAACCTGGGTGAAACCGGCGTCCGTGTAGTAAACGGGCGTCAGGCCGTCCCGCTGCGACCGCGCATTGCACCACTTCACGCAGTCGTACCAGTTGACGCCCTGCACGGGATGGTTGGTCCCCTTCCCGGATCCGCTGTTGTCGTAGCCGTACCCGTTGCCGCCGTTCCAGTTTTTGACCGCGTCCCAGAGGGCTATCGTCACCTCGTGGGTGTCCATAAAGATCACCGAGACGTTCGTCAGGCTGTATGCGCCCGCGTCCGGATCCGTCCCGCTGTTGATCCCGGCCGGTACCAGCGCCAGTCCGGGGGGAACGACCGGCGGCGGAGCGTTGGTCACGGTCGCCACCACGCGGTAGAACGTCCGGGTGGCGTCCATCGGCACGGAACAGGTGACGCTGCCCGAGCCGGTCGCCGGAAACGTAATCGCCGCAGGGCCGTTCGAAGCGACCGCCCACGAGCCGCCCGGCGCGGGCGCCGATTCCACCCGATACACCGTCGCGGTCGGAATCTCGTTAAATGTCAGCCGCCCCGCACTGCTGAACGACTCGACCCGCAATCCATCGGCCCGGGCCGCAAATTGGATCCAAATGAGCGCCATCCCCAAAACAAACGAGCGCATCGTGGTCCCTTTCATCGCAGTGAGCACAATACCCAAAGATGATTTGTTTCGGGAGTTTACCGGATAATCCGCCATCCAGCAAGACATAATGTGAATGCGGCCGGTGTTTCGCTGCCGGTGTTTCGCGCTTGTCCGAACGGGCCCTGTTTTGCTATTGTACCCGGAAATTGTCAAGACGCATCCGTTTCCATTGCCCAACAGACAGGCACGCATGAACCGAATCATCAGCAAGAAACAGCTCTCCGCCGAGGTCTTCCGCATCGAGGTCGAGGCGCCGCTGATCGCGCGCGAGCGGAAGGCCGGCCAGTTCATCATCGTCCAGGTCGACGACGCGTTCGGCGAGCGGATTCCGCTGACCATCGCCGATGCCGACCCGCAACGCGGCACGATCACGCTGATCTTCCAGACGGTCGGGCGGACGACCCATCTGCTGGCCGACAAGAATCCAGGCGACACCGTCCCGGCAATCCTCGGTCCGCTGGGCACGCCCACCCACATCGATAAATTCGGCCATGTGGTCTGCGTGGGCGGCGGCATCGGCGTGGCGCCGCTGCACCCCATCGCCCAGGCACTCAAGGCCGCCGGCAACCGCCTGACCATCATCATGGGCGCCCGCAATGCGTCGCTGCTGATTCTGGAGGACGAAATGCGCGCGCTCGCCGACACGCTGATCGTCGTCACCGACGACGGCTCCCGCGGCCGCCAGGCGCTGGTCACCGTCCCCCTCCGGGAGCTGTGCGAACAGAACCCGAAACCCGATCTGGCCGTGGTGATCGGACCGCCGATCATGATGAAGTTTGGCTCCGAAACGACCCGCCCCTATGGCGTCCCGACCGTGGTCTCGCTCAACACGATCATGATCGATGGCACCGGGATGTGCGGCGGCTGCCGCGTCACCGTCGGCGGCGAGACCAAGTTCGTCTGCGTCGACGGCCCCGAATTCGACGGCCATCAGGTCGATTTTGACAACATGATGAAACGCCTCCGCTCCTACAAGAGCCGGGAGGACGCCGACCACCACGCCTGCCATCTGCAACAAGAGGCCGCTAAACGGGCCGCCGGATAACCGCTTATGTCGCACTCCACACCCGCCCAGCTCCATCAGTCCGCAACCGCCAAACTCGCCGAAATCCGCGCGTCCGGCAAGCCGCTGACCGCCAAGGAGCGCGCCGCCATTTCGCCGCAGGAGATGCCCAACCAGGATCCGAACGTCCGCCGCGGCAATATGAACGAGGTGGCCCTCGGCTATTCGCCCGAACAGACGCAGCTCGAGGCCGAACGCTGCCTCCAGTGCAAGAACGCCCCCTGCGTCGGCGGCTGCCCGGTGGGAATCAACATCCCCGCCTTTGTCAAGGCCGCGGCCGAGGGGCGCTTTGACGATTCGATCGCCATCATCCGCGAGGCGTCGCTGCTCCCCGCCGTCTGCGGCCGGGTCTGCCCGCAGGAATCGCAGTGCCAGGCGCCCTGCACGCTCGGCAAGATCCTCAAGGATGTCAACAAGTCGGTCGCCATCGGCCGCATCGAACGGTTTGTCGCCGACCGCCAGCGGGAGGGCGGCAAACAGGATGTTCCCTCCATCAAGCCGCCGACCGGCAAAAAAGTCGCCGTCATCGGCTCGGGTCCCGCCTCGATCACGGTCGCGGCCGATGTCCGCCGCGAAGGCCACGCCGTCACGATATTCGAGGCGTTCCACAAGCCCGGCGGCGTCCTCGTCTACGGCATCCCCGAGTTCCGGCTCCCCAAGGCGATCGTCCGGCAGGAGATCGAAACCCTCCAGGCCATGGGCGTGACGCTGGAGACAAATTACGTCATCGGCCGCACCCGCAAGCTGCGCGATCTGCTGGAGCAGGACGGCTTTGACGCCGTCTTCGTCGGCACCGGCGCCGGACTGCCAAAATTCATGGGCATCCCGGGCGAAAATCTCGTCGGCGTCTTTTCCGCCAACGAATACCTCACCCGCTCCAATCTGATGCGGGCCTACGACACCGCGCAGGCCCATACGCCGATCTACCCCTCGCGCAAAGTCGCCGTTCTCGGCGGCGGCAACGTCGCCATGGACGCCGCCCGCACCGCGCTCCGGTTGGGCGCGGCAGAGGTGCACCTGATCTACCGCCGCACCGAACAGGAGATGCCCGCCCGCGTCGAGGAGGTCGCCCATGCGCGGGAGGAAGGGGTGATCTTCCATATCCTGCAGAATGCCAAGCGGATCTTCGGCGACGACAACGGCTGCGTGCGCGCCATCGAATGCCTGCGCTATGAACTGGGCGAGCCCGACGCCTCGGGACGCCGCCGCCCCGTGGAAATTCCGGGGAGCGAGTTTGAGATGGAGATGGACACCGTGATCGTGGCGATCGGCAACGAGTCCAACCCGCTGATCCGCCAGACCACCGCTGGCCTGAACGTCAATAAATACGGCAACATCCTGGTCGACGCGACCGGCCAAACGAGCCTCGATGGCGTCTACGCCGGCGGCGATATCGTCCTCGGCGCCGCCACCGTCATCCTCGCCATGGGCGAAGGCCGCCGCGCCGCCGCCGCCATCAACGCCCGGCTGGCAAGCCCGGCGAGGACCTAGCGTGTGAAACCGCGCCATGCTCCGTGTTCACGACATACACCTGCCGCTGGATCACGCCCCCGATGACATCGCGGTTGCGGCCGCCCGGATTCTGGGAGTGCGCCCCGGAACGCTGCAGCAGTGGGTCGTCCGCCGCCAGGCCATCGACGCGCGCCGGAAGAACGCCATCACGCTGACCTATTCCGTGGATGTCACGGTGGCCAACGAGTCCCGCCTGCTCCCCTCAGCCGCCACGCCACAGGTGATCCCCTCACCCGACGAATCCTACCATCCGGCCGTTCCCGGCACCTCTCCCTTGCAGCACAGGCCGGTGGTGGTGGGCGCCGGCCCGGCCGGACTCTTTGCGGCGCTGACGCTGGCGCAGGCCGGCTACCGGCCGATCGTGCTGGAACGGGGCAGGCCGGTTGCGCAGCGCTGCCGGGACGTCGAGGCGTTCTGGAACGGCGGGGCGCTCAACCCGCACTCCAATGCGCAGTTCGGCGAGGGCGGCGCCGGGACGTTCTCGGACGGCAAGCTGGCCACGCTCATCAACGACCCGCGCTGCCGCAAGGTGCTGGAGGAGTTCGTGGCCGCCGGCGCCGACCCGTCCATCCTCGTCAACGCCAAGCCCCACCTGGGGACCGACCGACTGCGCGCCGTGGTGATCGCGATCCGGAAGCAACTGGAGTCGCTGGGCGCATCGGTGCGCTTCGAACACCAGGTGACCGGCCTGGACCTGAATCAGCATCAGCTCTGCGGGGTCCGCCTGCAAACCGGCGAAGCCCTGCCCGCCCAGGTCTGCGTGCTCGCCATCGGGCACAGCGCGCGAGACACCGTCGCCATGCTGCTGCACAGCGGCCTGCGGCTGACGCCCAAACCGTTTTCCGTCGGCGTGCGCATTGAACACCCGCAGGCGCTCATCGACGCGGCGCAATATGGCCGTTTTGCCGGACATGCGCGTCTGGGCCCGGCGGACTACAAACTGGCCTATCACGCGCCCCACGGACGCAGCGCCTACACCTTCTGCATGTGCCCCGGCGGCGAGGTGATTGCCGCCGCCTCGGAATGCGGCGGCGTAGTCACCAACGGCATGAGCGTCTCGGCGCGCGACCGGGTCAACGCCAATGCGGCGGTGCTGGTCGGCGTGACGCCCGCCGATTTTCCGGGCGACTCCCCGCTGAGCGGCTTTGAGTTCCAACGTCAGTGGGAAGCGCTGGCGTTTGCACTCGGGGGCGCCAGCTACTGCGCACCGGCGCAACGGGTCGGCGATTTTCTGCGCGGTGTGCCCAGCACGCAGTTTGGCCGCGTGACCCCCAGCTACACCCCCGGCGTGCGGCCAGCGGACCTCCGCGGCTGCCTGCCACCGTATGTGGTGGAAACCCTCCGCGCGGCGTTGCCACAGTTCGGCAAACGCATCGCCGGCTTCGACCTGCCCGACGCCGTCCTGAACGGTGTGGAAACCCGCAGCTCGTCGCCGGTGAGCATGCCGCGGAGCCAGACGGGCGAGGGCAGCATCGGCGGCCTCTACCCCGCAGGCGAGGGCGCCGGACACGCCGGCGGCATCACCTCCGCGGCCGTCGATGGCATCCGCATGGCCGAAGCCATCATTTCCCGTTTTGCGCCGCCCCGCTGACGCGTCCGACGCCTGGACACTCGTGTTGTGGATAGGGCGGCCATGATGTGCTACCCTTGTCCCGTTACAACCAGAGAGGGGGCTGTTATGCGATCATCACGGATCAAAACGGACGGAACGGGCTATTATCACTTCATCAGCCGGGTGGTGGACCGACAGATGATTCTGGGGAGCGTGGAACGAGAGAAGTTACCCGAGGTCTGTCCAGAAATGGGGTGAGCTTCGGCGCGTGATGCATGAAAGCCAGCCGCGCGGCTTCGCCGCGAAGAAACGAGGGGGTAACTGGGAATGAAAATCCGGGTTGTCTTTCGTCCTCGTCCTCGTCCTCGTCCTCGGGAATCGAGTACGAGGACGACGACGAGGACGAGCCCTCGCGGCAGCTTGAAGTTAAGATATGACTTGCGCGGCGGGAATCCAGCGGTTATATTATCTCCGCCATGAAATTCGAGGTCCGGATCAAGAGGAAGATCGAGCGTGGTCTGCAAAGACTGCCCCCAGATGTTCAGAAGCTCTTCTTCCTTCTGGTTGCCGACCTCCAGGTGGACGGTCCCATCCAGAAGAGTTGGCGTAACTTTTCGCCCCTCGGAGATGATCGGTACCACTGCCACCTGAATTACCGATATGTGGCATGCTGGACATGCCGGAAGAACGAAATAGTAATAGAGGTGTACTATGCTGGCTCTCGTGAAAAAGCCCCATATTGAGATTTCGCTCCACGGCGAGCACGTGGCCGAGATTGTTGACTGGATCAGGAAGAGGTTCGAGGTCACGGTGCTCGCGGAGGAGCCCGAGGACGAATTGGTCTCCATCGAGAGTACGGAGTACTGGAAGGAAATGGAGAAGAACCGTGTCGGCAACCTCTTGGCTGGCGCCCGTCTCAAGGCCGGTCTGACGCAGGCCCAACTCGCCAACAAGCTCGGCATTCGACAGAACATGGTCAGCGACTTCGAGCGTGGTCGTCGCACCTATTCCGATGCCATGGCCAAGCGGATCAGCCAGACGCTCCAGGTCAAGGAAGCGCACATCAAATACGGAGGCGAACGAGATCATTGATACCACTCGTTGGCATGCGCCTCAGGGGCCACACCCGCTGTCGCCAACCGATTACCTCACGGCACCTGTATGCGTCTGACGCGGGCGGCTCCGTCGCGCTGCACCGTCCGGGCGTAGCGGACGGCGGGCGGGCCGAACAGCATGGCGTAGTAGTAATTTCCTGGTGCCACGCCCACAACCTCCCGGAGATCCGGAAGCAGTTCCAGCACCATTTTCGCCAGCCCGCACCAGACCGTGCCCAGACCCGCACTCTGGGCCATCAGTTCAAAGTAGGCCAGCGTCAGGTTCACGTCCTCCTGCGGACAGGCGGATTCCGAGGCGGCCGAGACCACCAGCAGATGCGGCGCGCCCCGGAAGACGATGTCCTCGCCCCGGTCGAACCAGGCTGGCGCCGCTTCGCTGATGAAAGCGAATGACTCCGGCATCCGCCCCGCCTTCGTCACCTCGGCCAAGCCGTTCATGGCCTGGATGCGAAACCGCTGCATCGCGTCCTTGTCGTCGATCACGGAGAACGTCAGCCCCATCCGGTTGCACCCGGTGGGGGCGTTTCCGAGCGCCGCCAGCAGGCGCCGCAGCAGGCGCGGGTCCACATTCTCGTCCCGGTACCGGCGCACGCTGCGCCGCCCCCGGACCAGGTTGGTCATCGTGTCCAGCGTCGGAAACGAGCCGCTGGCGAGCGCGATGCTGTCGGCGGGGTTGCACCCGGCTATCGAGATCGCCGCCGCAGGGCAGACCGCCAGGCAGTGCTGGCACTGGATGCAGTTTTCCTCGTTTTCCACCCGAATCCGGGGCGGCGCGTCACCGGACCGCTCGATGATCTGCGACGGACAGTCGAGCACGCACTGCCCGCAGCGCGTGCATGTGGCGTCATTCACAACAAACTGAATCATGTCGCTTCCTCCCTTTTGCTTGTCTGATTCATTTGCATCAGCGCCCGCTCCATCGCGGCATCGCCGGCGGCGACGGCTTCGCGGGCGCGCTGAAATTCGAGCGTCTGAATGTGCCCGACCGCCGGCTGGACCAGCAGGTCGGGCGGTTCCAGCACGAGGCGGGCGCGGGTGATCTGATTTTCAACCAGACGGAACGTCTGCGTGAGCACCTCGAAGATGGAGGCCGACCCGGGATCGGCCTTGAACCCGCGCGCGAGCGCCGCCCGCGAGGCCCGCCGCAGCGGCGGCAGCCGGGCCGACCAGTCGTCGAGCCTCTGACGCCAGGCCGCGGGCCGTGCACCGACCTCCACGGGGGCGGCCCCCGGATGCGGCGCGGCGGGCAGCGGATCGCGCGGTGGCACGTTCGTCGCGGGCACGTTCAGGTTGACGTCCACGGCGATGACAAACTCCGCGCCCATCGCCCGCGCGACGCTCACCGGCAGCGGGTTGACCAGCCCGCCATCCACCAGCAGGCAGCCGTTGCGGATCACCGGCGTGAAGATGCCCGGTATGGCGATGCTGGCCCGCACGGCCTGATCCACGCGCCCGGCGTCGATCACGACCTCCCGTTCGGTTCTGAGATCGGTGGCGACCGCCGCAAACGGCAGGTTGAGCGTGCCGAAGGTGTTGCCGCCCGTCAGTTCGTTGATCAGCCGCTGCAACCGGCGGCCGGAAAGAAGCCCGGACCGGGACAGGCTGATCTCGACAAACAGTTCGAACAGCCGCCGCCGATCCAGCGTGTTCGAGAGGGTGTTGGCCAGATCGTGCTGCCCCGCCGCAAAGGCCGCGCCGAAGAGCGCGCCGGCGCTAGCGCCCACGATGCACACGAGCGGAACCCGGCGCCGGATGAGGCAGTTGAGCGCGCCGACATGCGCCCAGCCGCGGGCGCCGCCGCTGCCGAGAACCAGTCCGATCTTGGGCGGGTGGAAGTGTGTTGGCATGGGGCGGCGATCTGCTTGTTTGCCTCCGGGGCGTGGGTATTGTCGACACCGTAAAAGGTCAGACGCCTGCGCGCGGGGCCTCGGCCCGCACGAGGGGCGTGCGGCTGAAGGCGGCGAGGCTTTCGACATACGCGAGCGGCAGCCCGATGTCGTACCGCCGGCCGCGGACGCAGACCCCGACGAAGCCGTCGTGGCGCCGGACCGCGTCGAGGCAGGATGTCAGTTGGAACTCGCCCCGTTCGCGGAGGTTGAGCCGGATGTTCTCCTCCAGCGCCTCGAAGACGGCGGGTTTGAGCGCGTAGATGCCGAACACGGAGAGGAAGGTGTCGGCGGCGAGGCCATCAACCGGCAGGTGTTCGCGGGCGTAATCGGCCGTCGGCTTCTCGGCGAATTCGGAGATGTCCAGAACCTCGCCGGCGTGCTCGCGGCGCCACACGCCGGTCACGCAGCCGTAGTGGTGAACGTCGGTGACGGGCGTCTCCAGCAGCCCCACGGCGCTCTTGCCGGTGCGCTCGAAGGCATCCAGCACCTGCCGGGCGCAGCAGGCGGCGGTGTCGGAGGTGTAGAGATGATCGCCGAGCATGAGCAGGAACGGCTCGCCACCCACCCATGCGCGGGCGCAGAAGACGGCGTGCCCGAACCCCTCCTGTGCGTCCTGCGTGAGCAGGGTCACGCGCCGCCCCAGCGCCAGCAGCCGGTCGCACGCGTGCTGATCGGCCTTGGAGAGCTTGTTGAAATGATCGGCGGGAGGGGGCGTGTGAAAGAGCTCCCGGAAGGTCTCGAGGTCACGCGTCTGCACGAGGATGGCCACCTCCTCGATCCCCGCAGCCATCGCCTCCTCCACGATCGCGAGGATCACGGGACGGGCGCGGCCGTCGGCACCGACAACCGGGAACAGCTCTTTCTTCACCGCCTTGGTGGCGGGGAAGAGCCGGGTTCCGAAACCAGCGGCGGGGATGACGGCCTTGCGGATACGGCTGCCGGTCTGGATCGTCAGGGGCAGTCCGGTCATCCCCAGATCGCGCGTGATGATGCGGATGATCTCCCGCTGCGCGGCGGCGTCGCGGGCGATGAGCTGGGCCGATCCGTCGCCCTGCGATCCCACGCCCTTGCCCCCGTAAAACAGCGGCTGCAGCGGCGGATGGGCCAGCAGGCGGTGCAGGACGGGCGCGGCCAGTTGCGCGGGGCAGGCGGGCGCGACCTGCTCGTCAAAGAGCCGCTGCGCGCGGGTCATCAGGGCCCCGATCCCCGCAGCGTCTCCCAGCCGCAGCAGCCGCGCGGCCTCGGCAACGATCTCGCGATTCTGCTCGCCGAGGCAGCGCTGGACATTGCGCGCGGCCTCGGTTTCGGCAAATGGATAACAATGGTTCAGGCTGTTGAGGATCTCGCGGGTGTCCTTGGCGGCGTGGAGATCGACGAGCACCATGTGGATGTCGCGACTGACGACCAGCTCTTCGACGTCGATCCGGTCGCCGTCGAACGTCATCAGGATCGGGCGCTCCCCGTACGCGCACCCCTGATCCATGCGGCCGCAACGCGAGGGGGTCGTGATCTCGCCGAGATACGCCAGCTCCATCTCGCCGCGCACGGTCAGCTTGAGGTCATACACGCGGTTGAACGCGCGGGCGACCAGAACCGAGACCGCAGCACTCGAGCTCAGCCCCTTCTTGACCGGCAGGTCGGTGCGATCATTGTCAATGATCAGCCCGCGCACCCGGTAATTCACCAGAATCTGATAGGCCACGCCCGCCGCATAACTGTAGAAGCCGCCCTCGCGGGCGGCTTCAAGCAGCACCGGCGCCGACATTTCGACCGACCATTCGGGAAGGCGGGAGCCGTCATTGAGGGTGGTGCGGAGGATCAGCCGGCCCGGGTGCGGCGAGACCTCGGCGTGAACCCCCTGATTGGTGCCGGTGATGATCGCCGCGCCGGCGGGAATGCCGGCATTGATCCGGCGGTAGGTGCCCGCCCAATCGCTGTGCTCGCCAAACAGGCAGATGCGTCCGGGAACGGAGATGCGCATGACGAAAATCCTTAACTGCGGGTGATTTCAAGACCGGTGTGCGAGAGGGAGACATCGACAAAGCGCGCGCGGCCATTCGGCGGGTGGTCCAGCAGTTCCCGGCGCAGCCGCGCGCCCTGCTCCGGCGTCTCGGCCAGCAGAAGCATGTAGCCGCCGCCGCCCGCGCCGGCGAGCTTGGTGGCGGCGAGCCAGGGCGACACGCGGTCGATGATCCCCTGCACCTCGGGCGGATTGGTTCCGGCGTCGAGCATGCGGTTCAGGAGCCAGCTCCGGCGGATCGCCTCGGCAAACACCGGCCAGTCGTGCCGCTGCAGCGCCTCCGCGGCGAAGTCGGCGTTCAAGCCGATCGCCTCGATGGTGCGGATGCGCTCGGCGTCGTTGAGCAACAGCCCCTTGACGATCTCGCCCAGGATATTGTGCGCCACGCGCGTCAGCCCGGTGTAATAGAGTTGGAACCGCCTGTCGGCGATGGCCGCATCGAGCATCGCGGTCGGCAGCCAGCGGATGACCGGCTTCTGCTGCAGGCCGGGGGCGCTTTCGATCTGCTTCAATCCGCCGACAATGCCGCCGACCTGGTCCTGCCAGCCGCCGCCGGAGGTGAGGATCTGCTCCAGCGCGAGGGTGCGGATGAACAGATCCTGCTCGTTCCAGTGCAGGCCGGCGAGGTCGCCGAGTGTGCCGAGGAGGGTGGCGGCCAGAATGCTGCTGGTGCCCAGCCCCGAACCCTTGGGAATGGCGGCCAGCAGGGTGAGTTCGATGCCGCCGCCAAACGTGTCGCGGAGAAACTGATCGAGCGGCGCGCCGCGCCCGGCGGCGTTGAAGGCGGGGTCGAACCCGGCCAGGCGGAAGGCGGCGCGGGCGATCCCGAAACCGCTGCCGAGCCGCTCTTCGGCCAGCAGGTCTTCGGTGGTCTCGATCACCTCGCCGACGCCCAGATCGATGCTGCGAATCACGAGGCACGGCTTTTCGCAGACACGCGCAAACGCCTGCACCGGCGGCTGGCCGTTGAGGTTGACCGCCAGATTGACCACGCGGCCGCCGTGTTCGAGGCAATAGGGCGGGGTGTCGGTCCATCCGCCGGCAAAATCGAGGCGGGCGGGCGCGCGGCCCCACACGATCTGATCCTCCCCCGCCGCGCGGCGGGGCGAAACCGGCGCCACGGCCAGTTTGGCCGCCAGCAGGTCGCGCAGACGGCCGGCGGCGCGGTTCGGGCGGCCGACGGCGGGGGCGGCGAGCCGGTCGCGCACGGCCAGGTCATGCACGGCGGCCAGCTCCGAGACGGGGCGGCCCTGGGACTCCAGCAGCGGCAGGATGACGGCCCCGGATGCAACGGCCACCCGGCGCGCGACGGCTTCGAGATCGAGCGACAGGCATCGCTTCTGCCAGGCCTGGGGCGACAGGCGGGCGAAAACGGCATCGACGGCCGTTGAGCGCGCGGCGGCGCGCGCCGCCGTGTCGGCCCGGCACAGCAGCTCGGCCGCCGAGACGCGCGGCGCCTCCAGCCAGAGCCGGAGGGAGGCGGGGTCGGCCGCGGGCCGGAGCGCCGTCATCCACGCGAGCAACGGCCCGTAGCGCGGATCGTCCGCGGCGAGCCTCGGGAAGAGCGGCGCGTCCTGGATGTCGGTGGTGGGGGCGAGTCCCGCCTGTTCACAGGAAAGGCCGCGCGCCTGCAGCCAGTCGGCCAGGGGACGTTCCATCCACCGCGTGGCGGGATCGGACAGCGCCCCGCGGAAGGGATCGTCAAAGCCGTAGACACGCAGGCAGACGCCGGCTTCGCCGCGCAGGCCGATGCAGTCCAGGCAGACGCCGGAGGGGAGGTCCAGCGCCCACGCGTTATCGGGGATGCCGGTGAGGACATGGCGGTCGCGCAGCGTCCAGGCGGCGGGGATGGTCGCATTCTCGATCCAGAGGAGGCGGTTCGCGCTGGTGAGCGGCACGCGCAGGTCGGCGTTGAGGACCAAACAATGCTCGTGCGCCTCGGCCGAACCCAGACCCACGGCCTGGGCGTGCCCGGACGCCTGGGCCAGCTCGACGGCGGAGGAGATGATGCTGCGGCTGGTGCCGAAATGGAAGAAGCGCCCGGCGGGCAGGGGCAGCACCGCCGCGGAAAGCGCCGAGATCTCGGGATCGGGCGCGACGGGCGCCGCGCCGAGGGCGAGGCCGAAACGGTCAAACAGCTCGTAGTGCGAAGGCGTGCCGCCCGCATACGTCTGGGTCTCGGAAGACCAGCCGCATTGGCGCACGAGCACCGAGACGGCCCGCGCGCTCAACAGCCACACGCCGGTGTCGAGGTAGAAGGCGTGGGAGTCGGCCAGCACGCGGGTCTTTTCGGGCGGCGGCTTCTGCAGGAAGAAATCCAGGGCACCCGTCGCCGCGTTGCGGCAGAACAGGACGCCGTGGCGGCTCCCCTCATCGGGAGTCGAGCGGATGCCGACGATCAGGACATCGGCTTCGGGAAAGGCGGGGGTGAACGCCGGGTTCGTCAGCAGCACGTCGCCGCAGGTGATCATCACCCGGTACGAGGCGGGCGCATGACGGAGGATGCGGCTGTAGGCGTCGAGTTGAAAGTCGATGAGCCGCTGATCGGGCGCCTGTCCGGCGCGCGCCGGCAACAGCGGCAGGGGCAGCAGCGGCTTGCCTTCGGCGGCGTAGGCCGGGAGGCGGCGGCTCTGGCCGCTGCCATGGACAATCAGCTTGCGCGAGGCGTTCAGCCAAGCTTCAAACCCGCCCGTCTGCCGCGCGGACGACGCCCGCCACGCCTGATGGAGCACCTGGGCCGTGCCGCCGCCCGATCCGAGCTGACGGCCCGGCGGGTCGGAGGTGACAAAGAAATCGGCCGACGCCCGGTTCCACGGCTTGAAGCCGGCGACACCGGCGGCGGGAAGCGAGAGCAGGCAATCCGTGTTTTCCTCAACATGCATACGCGCAACCGCTTTCTGAAACCGCTGCAACCGGTAGCAGCATAACAGGAAAACCGGCGCATTTCAAAGAGCAAAGTGACCCCCTGTTCACGGGAAGGAAATGCAGCACGACCTCTCAGATGCTTCCCTACGGACCGAGCGGAATATTCACCCATTGCACCCGGGCAGGGTCCAGCACCGGTCGGCACTCCTCGGGGCGCGTCGCAAATCGAGGTGCGTCTTGCAGCGGTTGCGTCACTCCCTCGCTCGATTCAGTGGCATCGGCAGTCACTTGTGCCTGGAGCAGACGTGGCGCGCACATGCAGCACCGGCCACGGTCAGGCGCCCCCGCAGCCGGATGTCCTCCGATGAGCTTCCGACCATGATCTCAAACACCCCGTCCTCGACCACGAGCCGCAGCTCCCGGCTCCACAGCGCCAGGTCGCGCCCCTGAAGGGTGAATGCGACCGTCTGCCGCTCCCCGGCGGCCAGGCTGACGCGCGCAAAGCCGCGCAACTCCTTGACCGGCACCGCCACACTGGCCACCTCGTCGTGGATGTAGAGCTGCACCACCTCGTCACCCGCCACCGCCGACGTGTTCCGCACCTCCAGGCGCACCGTGACCGGACGCTTCCCGTCCGCGCGCTCCGGCGTGATGACCAGATTGCTGTACTCGAAGGTGGCGTAACTCAGACCGAACCCGAACGGGAAGAGGGGCTTGCCATCGTTGTCGTTGTAATGGTAGGCCCGTCCGGAGGGCTTGTGGCTGTAGTACAGCGGCGACTGCCCCGCGTTTTTCGGGAAGGTGATCGGCAGTTTCCCGCCGGGATTGCATGCGCCGAACAGCACGTCGGCAATGGCCGTCCCCCCCTGCTCGCCGCCATACCACGGCAGCAGCACCGCAGCCGCATCGTCAATCCATTTCGACAGGGTGACGGCGCTGCCGGCCAGCAGCACCACCACCACCTTCGTCCCGGTGGCCGCAATCGCCCGGATCTCCGCCTCCTGGTCGCCCGTGATGATGTCCCGGCGGCGCTGCTCGACGATGATGGCATGCGCGGCATCGGCCGCGCCTTCCGCCGGCGCCTGGATGCGAGGCAGGTCGAGATTGGAGCGGTCGGACCCCTCCTCCTCGCGGATCGTGGCGAAATAGAGCGCGACCCCGCAGGACCGGGCGACTGCGGCCACATCCTCCCCCGGTCCGCAGACCCGGATCACGGCGCCCGGCGCGACCTGGGCCCGCAGGCCGGCGAGCGGGCTGACGCCCCCCCCGCCCCATCCGCCATAGGGGCCGCTGTAATCGCCGAGGTTGACCGTGTCCGCAGCCGGACCGAAGACGCCGATGGCCGCGATGTCCTTCCGCAACGGCAGCACGCCATCCTGATTCTTCAGCAGCACAATGGCTTTCCGCGCCGCCTCCAGCGCGACGGCCCGATGCTCCGGACAGCGCACCACCGCGTCCGCCTTCGCCTCGTCCACATACGGGTGATCAAAAAGTCCCAGTTCAAACTTCGCCCGGAGCACGCGCGCCACGGCGGCATCCAGCGCCTCCACCGGCACGCGGCCCTCCTGAACCAGGGAGAGCAGCGTCAGATCCGCGTTGGGAAGTTCGATGTCCAGTCCGGCCAGGAATGATTGCGCCAGAGCGTCGGCCTTGTCTGCGGCGACGTGATGCGCGGATTGGACGCCATCGACTCCGCCATAATCCGAGACCACAAACCCTTCGAACGCCCACTCGCCGCGCAACAGATCGGTCAGGAGCGCCCGGCTGCACGTGCAGGGGACCCCGTCAACGGAGTTGTAGGCCGCCATGATGGAGCGCGCCCCGCCCTCCTGGATGCAGACCCGGAACGGTTCCAGGAAGACCTCGCGCAGGATGCGCCACGATGCGTGGGACGCATTGCTGTCGCGGCCGCCCTCCCCGTAGTTGTCGACGAAATGCTTCGGTGTCGTGATGATGTTCATCCCCTCCAGCGCCTTCACGTACGCCAGCGCCATGCGGCAGGTCAGGTGCACATCCTCGCCGTACGACTCCTGCGCCCGTCCCCACCGCGAGTCGCGGCTGATATTGATGACCGGGGCAAAGACCTGGTGAATGTTCACCGCCTGGAGTTCACGGGCGATGACCGTGCAGACCCGCGACATCAGGGCTTCATCCCACATCGCCGCCAGGCCAATCGCCTGCGGGAAACAGGTGGCATCGCCCCACAGCGCGCCATGGAGCGCCTCCTCGTTGATCAAAACCGGAATTCCCAGGCGGTGCGCCTCGATGGATTTCTTCAGGTCGGCATTATTGATCGCGGCGCACTCCGAAGCCGTCCGCCGCACCCCCTGGTAATGGGCAAAATGGGTGAGCGACCGCACATGGCCCGCGCTGGTGTCACGCGGGTCCTGTCCGGGGTTATAGATCATCTGGCTGCGCAACTGGCCGACCTTTTCCTCCAGCGTCATCCGCGCCAGCACATCGCACACGCGCTTCTCAACCGGAAGCGAGGCATCCTGATAGGGGTGTTTCATACGCGGGAACTTTCTCCCATGGCCATCCAACGTGATCCATCGGGGGGTAAGCATGCCAGACGCCGTAGAAAATGTCCAGACCGCCTAACCGATTGCCTGCTGCATCATGATTACCCTTCACGTCCCGGCACGCATCTGCTAACATACGAGCGGAACCCTAGGTTCCGGCGTCTGAAACGGACAAGAGGAGCAACATGCACGAAAGGAAGGCCGGTCTCATCGCGGACACGCGCCATCGCCAGTCTGCCGGGAACCCCACGCCTGCTTGCATCGCGCCGTCGCGTGGCCTTTACGGGACACGCCATCGGCTTTTTGCGCGCCTCGTCTTCATCGGTCTGCTGGTGCTCGGCGGGACCGCCGCGCCCGCCGCCGACGTGACCAACCTCGTGATCGCGTCCTGGAACGTCGAGAACCTGTTCGATGCCGTGGACGACCCCGACAATCCGGGCGACGACGACTTCACGCCGCGCGGCAAGATGTACTGGTCCGCCGCCCGCTATGCGCAGAAGCTGACCAATCTGGCGGAGGTGGTCGCCGCGATGAAGCCTGACATCCTCTGCCTGGTGGAGGTTGAAAACCGCCGCGTGCTGGAGGATCTCTCCCGCGTGACCGCCTCCGCGTTCGGCTGGAATCTGCCGGTCATCATTCACCGCGAGGGAGGCGACAAACGCGGCATCGACGTGGCCGTCCTCTCCCGCCGGGAACCGTCCAACCTCGTCTGGACGACCCCCGTCACCGGCATGCGCGACCAGCTCGCCGCGACGTTTGACATCGGCGGCCGCGAACTGACCGTTTTATGCAATCATTGGAAATCGGAGCTGGGCCTTCCCGCCACCAATGTGGCGATCCGCACGCAGGAGGCCCGCCATCTGGCGCAACAGGCGCGGGCAATCCTGACCCGCCGCCCGGAGGCCGCCGTCGTCGCAACCGGCGACTTCAACGACCTCGTCGACAGCGAGATCCTGGTCCGTTCGGCGGGTCTCGTCCCTTGGCCGCCCGGGCCCGGCCATCCGACGAACGCCCTGCTGCACAACCTCTCGGGCCTGCTGCCACCCGCGAGCCGCGGCACGTATTACTACAGCCGGAACCGGGTGTGGAACTCCTTTGATTCCATCTCCGTCAGCCCCGGCATGCTCCCCGGCGCGGAGAAGCCCGCCGCCTGGCAGGCGGTGACCAACACCTACGCGATCTTTGTTTCCAGCGCGCAAACCAACGCGGCGGGCCGGCCGCTCTCCTACTGGCGGGCGCGCTCCGCAACCACGAGCGGTCGGCGGCGGATCGGCTACTCCGATCACTTTCCGGTGCGGGTCGAATTGCACGCGTGGCCGACGGAAGCAACCACCGGCCCGTGATGAGCGAGGAGATGCACCCCATGAGCTTATTTGACCGCGTCATTCAGGACCCCGCCTCGTTTTGTCTGGATGTGGAGACGCTCGGCGAATGCCAGATCGAATCCCCGGCGCGTCTGCGCCAATTCATCACCACCGGGTCCCGCGCCGTGATGGCCTACGAAGTCGCGCTGCTCCAGACCGCGATGAACAAGCTCGATGGTTCCCTGCCTTCGTTCGAGATGGCCGGCCCGCACCGCACGATCTACCATGATCCGGCCTGGAGCCGCGCGGCGATCCTCACGGCGGGCGGCCTCTGTCCGGGCCTGAACCATGTGATCAAGGGGCTGGTCGAGATCCTGACGTTCGACTACGGGATCAAGGTGATTTACGGGATCCGCTACGGTTTCCGCGGCCTCATTCCGCGCTTTGCCCATGCGCCGATGATGCTCAATCCCGATGCGGTCGACACCATCCACGAAATCGGCGGCACGATCCTCGGCTCCTCGCGCGGCGAACAGGACACCCGCGAAATGGTCGACACCCTGACGCGCATGAACATCAATCTCCTCTTCTGCATCGGCGGCGACGGCACGCTGCGCGCGGCCCGGGATGTCGCCGACGAGTGCCGCAAGCGCCGGCTGGCCGTGAGCGTCGTGGGCATACCCAAGACGATTGACAACGATCTCAACTTCGTCGGCCGCAGCTTCGGCTTCGAAACCGCCGTCGCCGAAACCTCGCCCATCCTCAGCTCGGCCCATACCGAGGCCAAGGGAACCAACCATGGCATCGGCCTGGTCAAGCTCATGGGCCGCGATTCCGGGTTCATCGCCGCCTATGCCACCGTCGCCAACCCGATCGTCAACTACTGCCTGATCCCCGAGATGGACTTTGAGATTGAGGGGCCCGGCGGGCTCCTCGCGGCCCTCGATGGCCGGTTCAATTCGGGCAAGGATCACGCCGTGATCGTCGTCGCCGAAGGCGCCGGGCAGCGGCTGATCTCCGGCGGAGGGGATGAGCGGCGCGACGCCTCGGGCAACCTGCTGAAGAAGGACATCGGGGAATACCTCCGGTTTGCGCTGGACGCTCATTTCAAGCGGACGAGGCGGGATGTCTCGATCAAATATTTCGATCCGAGTTATTCCATCCGCAGCGTGCCGGCCAAGGGGACTGACGCCATCCGTTGCTACCTCCTGGCGCGCAACGCCGTCCACGCCGCGATGGCCGGGCGCACCAACTGCGTGATCTCCAACATCTCCGGGAACGCCTACACGCTCGTGCCGACGCAGCTCGTCTGCACCGAACGGCAGCAGGTGGATCTGAAGAGCGATCTCTGGAAGGCGGTGCTCGACGCCACGGGCCAGCTCAATTCCTTCAACCCCGGCAACACCGTCAGGCCGACGCCATGAACCCGAGCGAAACACATCCAGCCCCCAGGCCGCGGTGCGCCGTGGTGGGCGTCGTGGGCCGGACCAATTCCGGAAAATCGACGCTCGTCAACCGGCTGGTCGGCGAGAAGGTCTCCATCGTCAGCCCCGTCGTGCAGACCACGCGCAACACGATCCGCGGCATCCTCTCCGAACCCCGCGGCCAGTTGGTCTTCCTCGATACGCCGGGGCTGCACAAGGCCGAGGGGCACCTCGGCACGCTGATGAACCGGATGGCCCGGCAGGCGGCGTCGACCGTTGACATCGTGCTGCTGGTGATCGACGGTTCGCATACGCCCCAGATTGAGGACGACGGCTGGCTGCGGCGGCTGGCGCATACCGAACAGCCGTGCGTGTTCCTCCTCAACAAGGCCGACCGCGAACCGCTCTACACCGCCGACTACCAGACGCTGTGGACGGCGATCCTGCAGGAAAAGGGCGTGTCGAAGGAGGTCCTCTGGCTGAGCGCGTCAGCGGCGGGCGGCGCGGGCGTCGACGCGGTCACCGACACCCTGTTCACACTGGCCGCCCCGGCGGATGAGCTGCTGTTCCCGGAGGACGTGGTCTCCGATTATCCCCGCAAACTGGCGATCGCCGATGTCATCCGCGAGAAGCTTTTCGCCAAGCTCCTGGATGAATTGCCGCACGAGATCGCCGTGCGCGTGGACGAAATCGTTGAAGAGGGAGCCGACTGGCACATCACCGCCACCATTCTGGTCAACCGCTATTCCCAGAAGGGGATCGTCATCGGCGACAAAGGCCGTACGATCCGCACCGTCAAACGCGGCGCCGAACCCGAGATCAGCGACATGTTCGGCATCCGCGCCCATCTGGAGCTGTGGGTCAAGGAGGAGAAGAACTGGATGAAAAATTTCTTTCTCCTCCGCCAGCTCGGTTATATCGGCGACCGGTGAGCAATCCCTTGCGCCAGCGCGAATGCTGCGTTATAGTTTTGTCGTGAACACGCGCGAACGACGAACGTTTCAACAGGAGGCTCCCGTGCGCACAGTGTCAACGACACGAACGCCGGGGCTATGCGGAGAACCCGACCCGCCGGCCGGGCGCCCCCGGCTTGGCCGAGCCGCCGCCGAGCCCGGCATCTTCGCAGAAGCCCGTCAACGGATGGTGCGCGAACAACTGATGCCCGCCGGCCGGGACATCACGCATGCAGGCGTGCTCGCGGCGATGGCCCGGTTCCCTCGCCACGAGCTGGTTCCCGAGGCTATCCGCAACCTCGCCTACGCCGATGCGCCCCTGCCGATCAGCCACAACCAGACCATTTCCCAACCCTACATCGTGGCGCTCATGACGCAGTCGCTCGACCCCCGGCCGACGGACCGCGTGCTCGAGATCGGAACCGGCTCCGGCTATCAGGCCGCCATTCTGGCGCAACTGGTGCAGACCGTTTACACGATCGAGATTGTCGAGCCGCTGGCGCAACGCGCCACGGCCGATCTGGCCCGGCTCGGATGCGTCAACGTCTTCGTGCGCGCGGGCGACGGCTGCCACGGCTGGCCCGAGGCCGCCCCCTTCGACGCCGTCATCGTCACCTGCGCGCCCGACCATGTTCCCGAACCCCTGGTCGCCCAGCTCCGCGACGGCGGCCGCATGATCATCCCCGTCGGGCCTGACGGCGGCGTTCAGGAACTCATCCTGCTGACCCGGCGCGACGGCATCCTCCACCGCCAGGCCGTCCTGCCCGTGCGCTTCGTCCCCATGACCGGTGCCGTCCGCGAGCAGAAGCACGCGTGACGATTGCTGCCCGTGCGGCAGCGGTCGCACGTTCACGAGCGGGTACGAACCCGGAACCACAACCGGTCAGAGGGCTTCCGTCTCCAGACACTTATATCCCATGACTTTCAACAGCAAGACGGCCTGATTCCAGTACGGGCCGGGGCTGACGACGTACTCTTGCCTGATCAACCGGAAGGGATCCGTGCGAGTCTCCAGCCTCTCGGCCAACACGCTCACCAACGTCTGCCCCGAACTGGCATCCGCCGGTTTCACGGGGGCCGCCCCCAACTTGTCTTTGGACGGAATTCCCAGAGCCGTTCTCATTTTGGCCTCGTCATCAACGCCCGCAATCAGGCACTCGGTCAGAAATACCTCGACGGCACGCTCCAGCACCGGGTCCGGCCCCGCCCGGCCGCCGACGGGGACCGGGGCGTCCGGGGTGGCGCATCCCGTCAGCATCACCGCGGTCATCACCGCGCACACGGCAACGCCAAGACCCGTTCTGCCTGGGTGATCCATGGATTCCTCTCCCCTTTTCAAAAAAGCCGGCGGACCTCATCGGTCCGCCGGCTGTGTCAGTCAGATCGACTCCTGGCTTACTTCTCCATGGCTTTATCGACGCTCTTCGTGGCGTCCGCTCCGGCCTTCTCGGCCGCCTTCGCCGCGTCCGCTGCCGCCTTATCGGCCGCCTTCGCCGCATCCGCTCCGGCCTTCTTGGCCTGCTCGGCGGCGCCACTCATCCGCTCCGCCAGCGTGGGCTCCTTTTTCTTGCAGCCCGTGAACGCGACCGCAACAGCGGCTACCAGCGCAAACATCACCAAGCGCTTCATGTGTGTACTCCCTTTTTTGTGTTTAACTCACGACGTGTTACCGTCGTATCCTGGGGAGAGAATGAAACCTGATCATTCTCTCCCCAAAAATCCCTTTTTCCTTCATTGGGCTTTCGGCGCGGGCGGCGCCCCGGCTGTGGCGCCGCCAACGGGGGCGGCCGGCATCCGCTTCATCGCGTCGGGCAACACGCTGTCCAGCAGACCGGCGAACCAGAGCGAGCCCGCCAGCGCGACGAGTATCACGATCGCGATGATCCGGTTGCGCACGGTGTTGTCATCGGCGAACGGATCGGTCAACTGACACTCCGCATGGGCCGGAAGCGCCGCCTCGGTGGTGAAAATCCGCCCCAGCTTGAGCGAGAGACGCAACCGCCGGTTGATCGCCCATCCGCATGCATTGAGAATCGGGGCCACGTCGCGGGCGCGCAGCTTGAACCAGGTCAGGATCACCGAAGGTCCGGATACCAACAGGAGGATGGCGACCAGCCCCAGTGCGGATTTCCATAAGGGCATGCCGGCAATGGCGCTGACCATGCCGCCGATGGCCGTGCTGATCAAGCCGACCGCGATCCCGAGGGCCGCCGCCGTGGATGCCAGGGCCGCGCCCTCCATCTTTTTGGGGGCTTCGGGCGCCGCCGCACCGGGAAGATCAATCTTCTTGGCGGCAGTGGCCAGCGCGGCGTCGTGCTTGGCGGACAGCATCTTCCTGACCTGTCCGCCAACCATGGCGGCGATCTTGCGCCACGGATCCCAGAACGCCTCTTTCAGGCTGATCGAGTTGTCCACCATCTTGACGATGACGGCATCCCAGTCCTTGCCGTCGAGATCGTAAAAGATGCCGTTGCGCCCGACCCAGAGCGAATGCGCGAAACCCGACGTGAAGGTCGCGCAGATGGTGCGCGTCTCCTTCGTGCCCGGGCGGGACAGCGTGCAGTAGGCGAGACAGCACTTGCTGGCGCCGGCCTGGCCGGAGTGCGCGGCGATGTCGTCCACGTGGAAGCAGAGGTTGCAGGCGCGGGCGTCCATATAGAGCGTGCCCACCTGGAAGATCGAGACGGTCTTCGGGTCGTAGAGGCGCCCCATGTTGACGTAGTTGCTGATGAGGGTGAGCAGATTCGCGTGGTAGCGGATCAGCCGCTCGACCTCCGTGATCCGGGCGCTCTCGGGCTCGAGCGCGGCGTCCCTGGCGATCAGCGCGGTAATCTCCGCCCGGGCCTTTCCGGCGACCACGTCGGCGAGGCGGGCGGCGCCCAGACCGGCCACTTCTGCGCCCGCCTTGGCGGCGATCCACGCCGCATAGGGCGCGAATGCGGCCTGGATCGACTGCCACTGCGCGGCGGAAAGCGCCCTGCAATCCGGGCCGAGCAGCGGCGCGACCACCGCGCGCGCAAAGCCGGCGAGGGCCTCCGCCCAATACGGGTTGACGCCATCCAGCAACGGCAGGTCGCGACCGGCCGCGATTTTCGAGAGCGGAAAGGCCGCGATCGCGGGCAGTGCGTCACTGAGCTGCTGCGGCGCGAGCGCGGCGAAATCGGCGTCCGTCCGGTTGAGCGGCCCGGCGGCGCGGGCGTCGAAGGCCGCCAGGCGGCAGCGGGTGAAGTAATCGTCGAGCTTGGCGCGGACCGCCTCGAGCGCGGCGGCGGCGGCGGCCGTCCGGTCGCCCAGCGGCAGCACGGCGGCGTCCGCGCGCCGGGTCCAGTCGAGGTGCGCGGTGGCGGCCGCGAAGAAGGCGTCGACCTTGGCCTGGTTCACGCCCGGCTTGCCGCTGCGGTCGGTCAGTGCCCCGAACGCGGCGATGATCTCCTCGATCACCTGGCGCGTGGTCGCGTCATCGGCGGCGTCGGCGGGCACGATGCCGTCGCCATTGAAACGGGTCCCGGCAAAAATCCTGGCGGTGTCGCCAACGTCGGCCAGGCTGATGGCGTCGGCCGATTCCTTGCCCAGATTGACCAGAATGCGCTTGGCGCTCGCCAGCAGGGTGTGGCCCTCCGGCGTGGCGGTGCTGATGGAGGCGAGGCGCAGCGTTTCGGATCCCTCCATCAGGGGATCCAGCGTGACGAGACGAACCGACAGCCACTGGACCGCCTCGAGCAGTTCGGGCACGCGGATGCGCCCGTCCTTGTCGGTATCGAGCATGTCGAGCGTCTTGGCGTCGAAACGAATGCCCTTGGTGGGACAACTCAGCGCGGTCCAGAGCTTCTGGTCGAGTTCGGCCAGATGCGCGATGTCCGCGCCATTACGGAACAGCACCTGATCCAACCCGCCCGAACGATAGAATTTCCATGTGTGCATGGCATCCTCACGCGATTGATCAAGGTCAACCATTATGCTGTCATCCGCACTCACAGGACGCAATCCAGAAGAGAAGATGCCCGAATCATGCCAGAAGCGGCAGTGGAAGTCAAGAACCTGTCAGTCCCACAGGTCCGTGGGGGCGCATGGCAGTTCTGATGAGGTTGTTGATTCGTAATCATAATCAGAACTGCCATGCGCCCGGTCCGTGGCGTGGTCATTTCGGCGCTTCCGGAACCGGGGTGTCCCTGCTGACCGGCAGTTCGGGCCGCGCCGCCCATTCGGTCCAGCCGGCATCATACCAACGGACGCGGGTGTACCCCAGGAGCCGGGTCAGCACAAAATAGGTCTGACTGGCCTGATGCCCCGTGCGGCAATGGACGATGACCGGCGAGTCCCGTGAGGGAATGAGTTTCGCATAGGCATCGGCCAGTTCCTGGACCGGCTTCAGCGTGCTGTACGCATCCCCCTTGGCCACATCGTCGGCGAAGGGCCGGTTGACCGCGCCCGGCACGTGGCCGCCCCGCGCTTCGTCGCGCTTCCTGCCCGTGAAGAAATCCGCCGGACGCACATCGAGGATCACCGTTCCCGCCTGGCCCATTGCGGCCAGCACCTCCCGCGCGGAAACCGTGAATGCATCGGGCGTCTCCGGCGCCGGATACGCCGTGGGGGCGACCACCGGAAGCCGGGTATCCAGCGGCCGTTTCTCTCCCTGCCACTTGACAAAACCGCCCCTCAGCACCGCGTAGCGCCGGTGCCCCAGCCGTTCGCAGGCCATGCCGACCAGCGTCGCATCCTGGATCTTGTCGCCCCAGACCACGACAAGCGCGTCTTCCGGGCGGAGCCCCAGGAGGGAGAAATGCGCGGCCAGGAGGTTGGCGGGCAGCAGCATGGACGGAAGGCCCCCGACGCATCCGCGCAGGCTCTCGATGTTCAGGGACAGCGCCCCCGGAACGTGTCCGCCGTTGTACTCGGGTGGCGGCCGCAGGTCGATGATCTTCACGTCGGGTGAACCGAGGCGCTGCGCCAGCCAATCGGTTTCAACCTCGGCGGGAAGGGACTCCGCGGCAATCGCCGCCGCTGGCGCCGCCGCCGGCGCGGGAGCACTCAAAAAGAACGCGCGCCAAGCGCGGATCTTGGCCGCTTGAACGGGCGGCACGGGTTCGGCACGCAGCGACACCGGTTTCAGGCAGGCGTCCAGAAACCCCGCCAACCCGTCGGTGAGCAGGTAGACGTTACCGAAGCCGAGCCGGGCCAGGCTGTCACGGGCCTGCGCGGGATGGGTCATGCCGTTCGAGTAGAGCACGATCAGGCCCCGGTTCTTGTGGGGCGCGAGCGCGGCTGGCAGGTCGGCGACCGGGATGTTCACCGCCGAACGGATATGGAATTGCGCGAACTCCTCCGGCGTGCGGATATCGACCGGCAGGAGCGACGCGTCGCCGCCCAGCAACCGGTCGGCGAGATCTTCCGGATCGATGTGGTCCGCGCCCGCCTGCAGGCCCGTCAGCAGCGCCGCCTCCTGCGCGGCCACCGCCGGCACAGCCGGTTGCCGCGGACGCGCGGCGAAAAGCCCGAACGCGCCGACCACCAGCACGGCGCTGAACACGGTGAGAAAACGGGAATTCAGATAGCCGGCCGAACCGGTCCGACGCCGCTCGATAACCTCCGCGCCCCAGAAACAGCCGACGGCGATCAGCGTGAAGGCAAACGCGAATCCCGCCTCGGAAACGCCCAGCGACTCGAATCCGAAGACCACGCCGCGGTCGTTGGCGGTCAGCGGCGCCATTATCGGATACGCCTCGTTGTAGAGGATGCTGCCGCCCACCGCGCCGGCCAGAAACACCAGCGCGTCGATCTTTCCGGACGCCACGCCCACGGCGGCCGTGCCAGGACACCATCCGCCCATCACGAAGCCGACGCCGAAAATCAGGCCGCCCAAAATTTGCGCCGCAACCAGCGTGTGCAGAAAGTAGACGTTGTCGGTCGTCACCCAGCCGAAGGCCTTGGCGTAGGAGACGCCGAGCATGGCGACGATCACCGCCGTGAACATGACCTTCATCACCGCCATGTCCCTGAAATAGAAAATCCCCGCCAGGCGTCTCGAGCTGCCGAAGCCCGCGCGCTCCAACGCCACGCCGAAGGCGATTCCGATCAGAAAGCTCGCCAGAAAGGCTGCGGGCGTGTCCAGCGTGCCGCTGCTGAAGAAGGTGTCAATCATGCCACTGCCTCCTCACGAACCACGCGGCCGCATAGCCGCCTGCGAACACGCTGATCAGGAAAAGCAGGCTGCCTGTGAGCAGCACCGCACTGCCGGACAGGGCCTGACCGGAGGTGCAGCCGTTCGCCAGCCGGCTGGCGAATCCGGCGATGACACCGCCCGCCAGCGCGAGCAGCAGCCGCACGCGCGGCGCACACCGGGCGCCGCGCTCCACGACCCGGACGCAACGGCCAGCCAGCAGCGCCGAAACGAGGCCGCCGCCGAACACGCCCGCGAGCATGAAGACCAGATAATAGCGCAGCGGCTGTTCGCCCCACGCGCCGAAGTACGGGCTCGCCAGCGTCCGCGCCGGGGCGAGCGCGAGTTCGCAGAAGGCTCCCGCGCGCGCCAGGCCCCCCGACGCGCCCAGCCCGGCCCCGAGGATCAGGTACGAGGCCAGCAGGGTCAGGCCGAGCAACACCCCGGCGAGATACGGATTTGAATACGGTTTCGGACTCATGATCAGCACCCCGCGCTTTTCTTTTTCGGCGCCTGCGGCGCCGGAGGCGCGGCCGGCGCCGGAATGGACGGCCGGACCGCCGGCGTGGCGGACGCGGCGGGCGCGAGCGGCACGGCCCTGACCGGTCCGCCCATCTCCACGTCGCGCCAGTAGGCGTCGAGACCGCCAAACAGGACGTTGACCTGCCGCTCCGTCTTCTGCGACAGGATTCCACCGGCCGCCATGGCCAGCGAGCCGTCGCGGTCCACGATCACCAGCGGCCCCGAGCCCGTGAGCGTCGCGGGGTCGGCGATCAGGTCGGCCAGCGCCACGTTGCGCGCGCCGGGCAGGTGGTAATCGGCGAACGCCACGGCGGACCGGATGTCCACGAGGTCGAATGTGCCGGGCAGGTCCACGATCATCCGCTTGAGGGCCGCCGCGTCGATCCGGGCGGGCAGGTTCACCGCGCGCGCGGACCGCGCCGCCGTCCCTCCGCCCGGCGCGGCGGGCTGGATCACCGGCAGTCCGGCCTCGATCCACGCCTCGCTGCCGCCCACCAGGGAGGCCACCTTCGTGAATCCCTTGCGCTCCAGAAGGCCGATGCCCATGCTGCTGCGGTACGCCGAGTTGCAGACCGTCACGACCGGCTCGCGCGGGTCGAGCTTCATCGCCGCCAGATCGCCCAGCAGATTGAGCGGCAGGTTCACCACGTTGCCGATGCGCAGCCCCATCCACTCGCTCGGCAGGCGCACGTCGACAATGATCGGCGCGGTACCGTCCTGCATCCGCTGATGAAGGACTTGCGGCCCGATCGGCTCGTTCGACAGGACCGGCTGCCCGGCCGCGACCCACGCATCGAAGCCCACCGTGCCCGCGACCGCGTATCCGACGCGGTACAGACGATAAACCGCCTCCTTCAACTCCTCGGCGCTGCCGCACAGCACCAGGCGGCTGCCCCACGGCGCCAGGATGCCCACCCACGTCTCCAGCCGCCCGCGCAGACCGATGTTCACCGCGTTCGGAATATGACCCGCCGCAAAGCGCTTCGCGTCGCGCAGGTCGACGACGTAAACGGCGCCAGCATCGGTCAGCGTCTGGTCCAGAGCGGGAATCGGCGGCAGCGGGGCGCTCCATGCGACGGGCGGCGGACCCTCGCGGTTCATCCGGGCGTTGTGCGCAAAATACTGCGGGGCCTCGGGAAGCCCCTCCAGCACGGCCGTGATGAAATCGTTCCGGCCCGTGTGCTGCAAGTAGGGATTGGTCGCGCGTTCCGCCCCGATCGTCGAGGCCGGCTCGTCGCTCAGATGGGCGCCGCACAGCGAACCCGCGCCGTGCGCGGGAAGGACGATCACGCTGTCGTCGAGCTTCGCCAGCTTGTTCTTCCACGTGTCGTAGCCCATCCCCGCGAGCGTGGCGGCGGACATCGTCCCGCCCAGCAGGTCGGGACGCCCGATCGACCCCACGAACAGCGTGTCGCCGGTCAGGATCGCGCGGGGCCTGGCCTTGTCGCCCTTGTCAAAGACAAGCGCGCACATGCCGTCCGGCGTGTGCCCCGGAGTGGCCAGAAACTGAAGCGTGACCTCGCCCCACGGCAGCGTCTGCCGGTCGGACAGCGCCGTGATGGGGTATTTCGCCCCGCTCTCCCGGTTCTGATAGACGGGACAGCCGATCGCCTTCGTGAATTCGCTGTGCCCCGCCACGAAGTCGGCGTGCGAATGGGTCAGGAAGACGCCCGCGATCGTCCATCCCTCCCGCTTGGCCGTATCGAGATAAACCTGAATGTCGCGGGACGGGTCGACCACGAGCGCATCCTTGCCGCTGACCACGAGATACGAGTAGTGCGACAGGACCGACAGATTGAACTGCACGATCGTGACGCCGGAGAACGCGTAGCGCTTGACCACCGTCTGCACGGCTGCGGTGTCGACGTGCGCCGCGGCCTCCGCATCCTGAATCGCCGCCGCCCCCGCCGTCTGTCCGGCCAGCAACAGCCCAGCAGCCAAGACGCCAGTATTCACCTGATGCGCCAGTTCCCTGTATCTCTGCATATCCGAGCCTCCTTTTGAACGCGGCCCGATCAAACCACGAGCCTCATGACGATCCTCATTATGCGGGATCCGGGATAATAGTCAATCGCACACATGATGCGTGCTTCAAATCCTAATCCTCGGTGCCGGTGTACCGGTCCCCGTGAATCGAGCAGGCGGGACGCTGATTCGCGGGATTGATGGAATAGACGCCGCCCTGCGGACAGCGCGGAAAAGCTCCGTGAAGTTGATCTTCAATCGCTGCACGGGGAACGGCACTGGTGTCGCTCAACCTCTGTTCTGCAATCACCGTTTCTTTCGCATTCGCGATCATGCGAAGCTGGTTCAGGCAGCTCAGGGATTCCGAAGGGGTTTCATCCTCCGACGTTTCGGTGAATTCGTCTGCCTCCTCGTCGGCCTCCATGGCGAGTTCAGCGGCCCTGGCATGAGCCTTTTCACGAGCCTTGTTCATGGCCGGCAGAGCGACGGCCGCCAGAATGGCGATGACACACACCGTGACCATGGCATTGGCCCCGCCGCCGCCAGACCCGCCAAACGTGAAGAAGGCGAAGAGATACGAAAAGAAATTGCGCGGCGCGTGCGGCGGGGTGCCGCCGTTCTGCAGGGCGATCAGATGAGCCACGCGCTGCGACAGCGTCGGATAGCCGGAGATCAGCTCATACCACGAAACAAAGAATCCGCGGAGTTCCATGTACTGACGGGCGAACAATTCCGGCCTCATGGTCTCGCGGGCCTGTTTGCCTCCGGCCAGAATCATCATGGCCCGGACCGCGCCCGCCGGCTCGCGGGCGGCAAAGGCCCCGTGCCGGTCGGAGGTGCGTTCGCAGGCCCGGTGATAGGCATTGCCCAGGAGAGGAAGCAGCAGACCGGGAAAGAGCAGAATCCGCTTTTGCAGATGGCTGCGCCGGATATGGCCGATCTCATGCCCGATGAGAAATTCGATCTCCGGGCTGTCCGCGCCATAGGTCTCCAGTAATTCCGAATACACGACCACAAAATTGCGGCCGCAGTGCCGGGTGGCAAAGGCATTGAGCAAACCGCCGGACTGCGCCACGTAGAGATCCGGAACCGGCGTCACGCCGAGTTTGGCGCATACCCGTGAAAGCGTCTGCGCCAGGGCCGGAAACTGCGCGGCATCCACCTTGATCGCCTCGGCCTTGAGACTGGCGATCAGCAATCCATTGCCCAGCCAGACAAACAGACTGATGCCCAGCACATACAGAATCGGAATCAGTGTGACCACGCACAGGATCCAGACGAGAATCGAAAACACAAGGGCAAAGCCAAAATAGGTCTTTTCCCTCGGATCGGTCAATTGAGAGATCATCAAGGGTGGATTCATCGTGTCCTCCTGGTGTGATGACAAAAAATAGCGGCCTGACTCTTCAGGATGCAAACCGAACGAATGGCGTTCTATCCCCCGTGCGGCCAGTGTATGACGGTTGCGGTTTGCAGACAAGCGTATTCTTGCCGCATCTGCAATTCAGACAGTGGGGAGGTGGGCGAAGAACGCGGGCGACCGGTAGCGGCGAGAAACCGCGCGTTTCATGCGCGGCAAATGCGGACGGAAGAGGCGAAATGTCCGTTTTTCGCCGTCACGAGCCGGATTGTTCTCGATATCTGGACACACCTCCGGCCGATGTCCTGCTCACGAAAACGGTTATTGTTGAATCGGCGGTCCAGCGTGGCTCGCGTTCACCCGCCGGATGCCGCAATCGGCGTCAGACGCAGGTCGCGGGCGGCGCACAGTCCGCCCCAGACCGCAAAACGGAGCGGACGCGCCCCGTCTGTGCGCTTGGGTCCGAAGTTGTCGCGGTGCTTCCGGAAGACTTCGTCCACAAACGCCTGGCTGCCGATGGCCACGCCGTCGCTGAAATAGCGAACTCGGCATCGCAAGACCTCCTGCAACGGCAGTTCCCCGCGCTCCTTGACGATCTGTTCGACCTGCGCTACGGAAAGACCCGACCGCAACGCCGCGCCGTGTTCGGTCAGACCGCTTTCAGTACCGGCCGCATAAACCATCAGCCTGTAACGCGCTGCAACGGCTCGCCAGCGCTCTTGATTCTCAACGCCGTAGATCGCCGCCAGCCCCTCGCGCGCCTTTTTCCTGCCCGCCACGGCCTCGCCGTAACCGCACCACCGGTAGTCCTTGGGATCGCCCACAATCCCCGCGCGCACGGCATTGAGATCGATGTATGCTGCCATCGTCGCCAGTGCGCCCACGCCCTGGCGCACCCGTTGCGCATGCGACGGCGGTTCGATCATCACGCTCTTGAACCGATCCTCCCACAGCGTCCCGGCCCGCCCCTCGCGCCGGTTGTACCACTGCGAAAACCGCTGCTTCACCGTTTTCACAAACTCTGACACGTCAAACATCCGCGCCCGCAGACGCTCCAGATCCGCCTGCACCAGAGACTCCAGCCCCTGCTTGCGCCACAGCGTCCACTGCGACTGCATCTCAAAAATCACCCGCCGCTCATAAATGGCCGGCAGCCGCGCCACAATCTCAGCTTCGCTAACCTCCTGTCGGTCAGGAACTTCTGCCAGAATATGGAAATGATTCGACAGGATCGCGTATGTCAGCACCCGCACGCCGCAAAACGTCTCGGCCCCGCGCATCAACTCGCGAAACTTCTCCCGCTCTACATCCCCTAGGATCATCCGCCGATCCACCACCCGGCTCATGCAATGATAGTAGCCCAGTCCATCCGCCTTGATCCGTGACGACCTCATGCCCGCCTCCTCTCCTAAGTGAATGAGAAAAGAATATCACTTCTTCACTGCCGTGTCAATACAAATGGTCTGTCCCTTATAATGTTCCTTATAATGTCCTTATAATGTCTGAGGCTCTTGCAAAACCCCCCGGACGCTGCGCCTGACGGCTTGCGTCCGA
>CAZDLY010000007.1:0-72156 GCA_964506575.1 uncultured Akkermansia sp.
TCCATATCTGGCCCAATGCGTTTGACCGCCGCGAGCGGTCGCGCAGCTTCCTCACGTTCATCCCCTACCAAGGACTGCACCATGGCCGCGTGGTTGAAGACTGATCGGAAGCTGAAAAGATCGATATTATCGATGATGTCGATATTATCGACACCATCGAAAGCATCGATCGCACGTCCCCTCCCGCGCGCCGGCTTCACGCTCATCGAGCTGATCGCGGCCATGGCCATCTTCATGATCCTGGTCGGGGCGCTGATCGTGGGCGTCAACAACGCTTTTGATACCTGGCAGGGCGCCTCATCCCGCACCCGCACGCTGGGCCGCGGCCGCGCGGCGCTCGGCCTGATCGTCGAGGATCTCCTGCAGGCCACGACCCTCTCCAATGCGTTTACGCTCGGAGCCAACCGGGCCGAATTCGACCGCATCGCGCCCGCCCCTTCCGCGGTCGGCGTCGCGCCGGATGGCCGTGTGATCTGGCGGGTCGAATCGACCAACACCACCTCGACCCTCATCCGCGAAATCACCTATGCGACGAATGCCCCGCCCCGCCTCACCGAGGTTCTGGATGGCGCGACCCGTCTGCTTTTTGCCGCCATCTGGGAGGATGCCGCGGCGGAGTCGGTCACTGAAGTCACCACCAACGTCCTCCCGGCGTCGATCGATGTCTTTCTCGAACTCGTCCCTCCCGACGCATTGCGCAAGGCCGCAGGCATCGTCGATCCCACGAAACGAATCGCCTTTCTGACCCGCCAGACCCTCCCGCTGACGACCCGCGTCACCTTCCCGCATTCGCGCGTCCCGCCGCTGGCCCTCTCGACCAACACGGTCACCCTGGCGGGACAGGTGTACCGGGCCGATGGGACGCCCCTCGCCGTCGCCATCGATCTCGCGGGCGGACAAACCGGCGTCATCCAGACCGACAATGGCGTTTACGGCGTCACGGCCCGCCAGGCGGGCCGCCCGATCCGCGTCACGCCACAGGAACCCTCCGGCGAACGCGCCGGACGCTACACCCCGCAGTGGCGCGTCTGGTGGCCCGCCTCGGGCAGCCGCGACGGCGCCGACTTTGTCTGGCGCGAAAGCGATGTCACCATCTCCGGCGTCATCACCCGAAAGGGAACGGCCGAACGTGTCGCCGGCGTCATCCTCGATTTCCCCATGGCCGGGCAAGCCATCACCGGCGGCGACGGCGCCTATCGCATCGGCGTGGATGCCGGATGGCCGTATGACGGATCGGAGGCGCGCGTCACGCCCGTCCACCCCCGCTATCCCGGCAGCGTCTTCGAGGCGGTCGGCACAACCACCGCCTACCACCGCTATCAGGCTGTCACCACCGCCCAGACCAACCGCGACTACGTCTGGATCCCGCCCGAATTCGTCCTGACGGGCGAGGTGACCTGCGTCGAGTGCCGCGCGCCGCTGGCCGGCGTGCGCCTCCGTACCGACAGCGGCGGCGTGACGAGCAATACGTTCACCTCCGCCACAGGCGCCTACGGTCTGGGGCCTTTTCCCTACGGCTGGAGCGGGTACCTGTCCGCGGCCTGGCTGTGGAATGACGGCTCCGGCGAGATCAGCGCGGGCGCCTTCATTGAAAGCGATGTTTGGGTCCCCATGCTCACCGAGTCGCTCTTCACCGAGTTCCGGTGGAGGCCGACCGCGGCGATCTCCGGGACCGTCACGCGCGCCTCGTTCGACACCAACACCGTTCCGGTCACGATCACCACGACCCGCTACACCGACTGCCCCGATCGCGCCGAGATACCCGGAGGCGTTTATGCCAGCCACAGTGCCGCGATCGGTAACGCGACCTACGTCATCGCCGTACCGCATCAGTGGTACCACGCCGCCCAAGACCGCATCCTCTACATCAACCCCGCCAACAGCCTCAGCGGCGACAATCACGGGGTCTACAGTCCGCCTGAAGCGCGCTTCAATCAGCCGCCGGTCATTGACGCATCGGCTGACTTCGTCTGGGTGCCCTGCGACCTCTCCATCAGCGGCTGGGTCACCAACAGCGCGGGCGGACCGGTTGCGAACCAGCGACTGCGCTTCATTTCCAATTGCCAGGCACTGGCGCCGACCAACGCCATCCAGGAGGTCGTGCTCACAAACATCGTCGCAACCGGCACCCCAGCCGTGACCACCCTCACGTCCGTCGTGATACTGAACGCAACGACCAACCTGGCCTCCTCGGTCGAGATCCGGGACGGCTTCGCCTTCCTGTTCAACACCAACCGCTATGCTTTTGCCGAAACCCCTCAGGTTTACACCGCGACCACGGGCGTCTACACCAACTGGGTGAGCATCGGCTGGAGCGGCGCGATCCTTCCGGTCGCGACCAACCGCGTCTTTGCGCCGCCGGCGGTTTTGGTAACCAATCTCACCGGCAATCTCACGGGTGTGGTCTTTGGCGGCGACTAACGGCGCCAGCGACCCGATAATATCGATAGTGTCGACAATATCGATATTATCGATTCATCAAAGAAGAAAGGCGGCCCTTCATGGGCATGTTCGGCGGTTTTGGAGGCTACTGGTGGCTCGACTCGTTCGTGATGGCCGAGATCGTCTATCTTGCGACCCTCCGCTTCTGCCAGCGTTTCCTCAACCGCACCAACGACCCCTGCGGACGCCAGTATGATCAGATGACCCAGGCCGGCCGCTCGGGCTGCGCCAACACCGTCGAAGGCTCGACCCGCAACGCCACGTCGCGCGAGACCGAAATGAAGCTCACCGACGTGGCACGGGGAAGCCTCGCCGAATTGCACACCGACTACGTGAACTGGCTTTTGCACAAGGGCGTCGCGCCGTGGCCCAAGACCTCTGCCGAGTCGCAGGCCGTCTATGCCGTGCGACTGGACAAGCCCGCATACGGACAGGACGTGGTACACGACGGCTGCGCCCATATTTTGACCCAACAGAAAAAGTTTGCCCAATGGCTCGACTCCGGTGACGATACCGTGATCGCCAACACCCTGATGATCCTGATCTCCCGCACCCTCAACATGCTCAACCACCAGATGGAATCGCAGGGCGAGCAATTCAAGCAAGAAGGAGGCTTCCGAGAGAAGCTCTCCGAGATCCGCCATGAGGCCATGGCCAAACGCGAGGACGCGCCGGTCTGTCCCGACTGCGGCGCTCCCATGCGCAAACGCACCGCCAAAAGCGGCAAAAACCCGGGGCAACCCTTCTGGGGCTGCTCCAAATACCCCGCGTGCAGCGGGCTGCGACCCTTTGAGGAGAAACCGACTGAAAACCGCTAATGTCGAGATTGTCGAAATTGTCGAGAGATCGATAATATCGAGATTGTCGATAATATCGATACTATCAACAATAACGAAACCGCTAACGCCTATGGACAACCCTCACCACAAATGCGCGAGCCTCTTTGTCGCTCGCGGGCCCACCCGCCCCGCCTCCCGCGCCGGCGTGGCGCTGGTGATGACGCTCGGCATCCTGGCCCTGATCTGCGTCACGGTCATCGCCTTCATCGCCGCCATGCGGCTGGAGCGTTCCACCGCCCGTCTCGACTCCGACCGCGCCACCCTCCGCAGCCTCCACCAGGCCGCCCTGGCGTCGGCCATGCAGGAGGTTGCCCGTCAGCTTTATGGCCGCGTCTATCCCGTCACCTGGCAGGATTACGATAACGCGGACCCGACCGGACAGCCGCTGTCGCCGCCTCGCGCCGGCCCCTGCGTGGGCAGTTTCTACCTGCCGGGCGCCGGTGTCTCCTTTCCGGCCAGTTCCGTCCGGCTCTTCACGGGCGCGGCGACCAACCTCGTTCCCGGCGCCGTCCAGGCCGACGCCGCGTCGGTCGAATCGTTCTGGATTCCCGTCACCAGCGTCCTGGTCGACCCGGCCGAAAGCGGTGAGCCGTCAGACCCCCTGGCGCCGCTGATGGACACGGTCGTCATGAGCCGCGTCGCCTACCTCGTCATCGACTGCTCCGGTTTCCTGCCGCCGGTGTCGACCAACGCGTCTGGGGATTCCGCCCGCTACGCCGCGCAGATCCACCTGCCCCCTGAACGGCGCGACCACACCTTCTATCTCGCCCACGATCCCGACCCCGATCAGTGCTTCACGGTCAAACCGGAATATGCCGGGCTGCCCGCGTTTGCGGATGGCCGCGCCGCCCCGGGCCTCTTCAGCACCCTCGTCACCAACAAATTCGACGTCAACAGTTGGACGCGAGATCTGCCGGCCTGGCTGGCCGGCGTGAACGCGGGATTCGCCGCCGCCGGGTTCACCAACGAAACGGAGAAGCTGGCGTGGAATCTGTACAACCTGCTTGACGAGGATCGCATCCCGCAACACGCCGGCTCCGAGACGCTGCCCCCCTCGCGGATTGAATACGGTTTTGAGAATCTGCCGATGATCAACGAAGTGGCCGTGCAGGACGACGGAACCGGCGCCTACAACGTCTCGGTTGAACTGTGGTATCCCTTCGAGCCCGAGCCCTCGCCCGAGGGGCTGGTGCTGGAGGTCGGCGTCTACACCCAACGGCCTTCCTCCGGCGCGCCCGCGGATCTCGGCCCCTTCGGCTTCACCCAGACCGTCCCGCTCTTGTACAGTCCCGGTCGGCCGTTCCACGTGGCGACGTCCACCCGGCCGGTCGTTTTCGCGCCCGAGGGCGCCCCGCCCGTCCAGCCGCAGATCGGTCCCGCCCACCCGATCTATGTCTGGCCGCGCCTCTACCTGCGCGACACCAACACCGCCGGCCGCGTCTGCGTCGACGAGGCGATGCTCGTTAATGTCGATAATATCGATGTTATCGAATGGACCGCCCCCGGCTCCTGGCAAGCCGGCAACCCCTTTTTCAACCTGCTGGCCACCGGCGGCGTTTTCGGCGGCTCGTTCACCCTGTGGGCAACCAACAGCAACCTCGATCCCGGTTTCGAATCCCCGCTCTTCCACCTGAACCGGCCGATGCTCTCGGCCGGCGAACTCGGTTATCTCGGCCTTGCGCAGCCCGGAACGGGCACGGTGTCGCTCGCATCGGCCGAGGGCGCATCGCTGCTCGACCGCTTCACCGCGCGGTCGAGCAATCGCGTGGAGACAGCCTCCGCCAGCCGCATCCAGCCCAACTCGCCCGATCCTGTGGTCATCGCCGAACTCTTCCGCAATCCGGTCTTCTCGTGGCCCATCGATGACGCCGACATTCCGCAGCCGGAGACCCTGACCAATGCCTGGTTCGAGGCCCGCTCCGCATGGACCAACGCCAATCCCGGAGCCAGTTGGAACACGTTTGAAGAACTCCTCCCCGCGGTTGCCGGCACGCTCGGCGCGACGCTGGATGATCCGCAGCAGGTCGAGGACCTGCTGCGCGGCGTTGCCGATCAGGCGACCTTCCGGCAAAACATCTTCGTCATCATTGTCGCCGCCCAGCGCCTCTCGCCGCCGGCCGGCAACGCCACCCAGCGCGTCCTGGCGGACCAGCGCGCCGCCATCACCGTCATCCGCGACGCCTACACCGGCCGTTGGGCCATCCACGACTGGTGCCCGCTCACCGAGTAGAACGGGACATTCGCGCGCAAGCCTCACTCCATATGGATAGGGACACATGGCGACTCACACATTGCGGCCACGGAAGAAACAGGCGTCCCGTGCAGCGGGTGGCGGACTTCCGTTCCGGCTGATGGCGCTGGTCCTCGTAACGGCTGCGGTCGCCTGCGTCTCCGTTCTGGCCGTCCAACTCCGGCACGCGCCGGCCCTCCCGTGGGTGCGGCTCATCCCCTTCGGCCTGTACGCCGCATCCCTGCCGCTGGTGTGGGTGTGGCTGCGGGTGACAGGGTATCGTGGCGACGGGGTGATTCCGGCGGCGGCGCTGCTGCTGGCCGGTCTCGGCATCGTCATGCAATTCCGGATGGGGGCTGACGCCGGGACCCGCCCCTGGTCCACGGTCTGGCTTGCCTATCCGCTGGGGCTGGCTGGATTTCTCGCGGTGATCGGATTTTTTGGAAAACAGCGGTTGGCCGTTTTGAGCCGTATAGACTGGCTCTGCTATCTGCTGGCCGTCGGCGTGCTGGGGGCGATGGTGGTCTGGGGCCGGCGGTATCGCGGCGGCGTCTACATGCCCGGCAACCTGAATCCGTCGGAAGCGGTCAAGCCGTTGTTGACGATCTTCCTCGCCGGCTTCCTCGCCCGGCGCACGAAGGCGTTTTCGGAAACCCGGGTGGGGCTTCCGTTCCCGCCCGTGCGAGATATGCTCGTGCTGGCCGCGCTGTGGAGCGTGCCCATGGCGCTGATCCTCCGGCTCAACGATCTGGGGCTGCTGGTCCTGCTGAACGGCGTGTTGATCGTGATGCTCGTTGCCGGCACCCGCCGTCTGGGCTATCTCGCATGGGGCGCGATCGGCACGGTGGCGGCCGGACTGGCCGTGGCGACGGTTTCGCATCATGCCCGGCTCCGGCTGGATGTCTGGCGGAACCCGTTTGCCGATCCGACGGGCAGCGGATGGCAAATCCTGCAGGCGCTGTCGGCGATGTATTCGGGCGGGCTGTGGGGTTCGGGGATCGGGGCGGGCGCGCCGCAAACCGTCCCGATCGTCACCTCGGACTTCATTTACGCGGCCTGGGCCGAGGAGTTGGGGCTGGTCGGCTGCGCGCTGTTGCTTGCCGTGTACGCCATCCTGTTCGCGCGGGGCTGGCGGGCCGCCGCCGCGGCGTCCACGCCATTCGTGACGGGAGTCGGCGCGGGCCTCACTGCGGCGCTCGCCTTCCAGACGATCCTCAACCTCGCGGGCGTTACCAAGGCGCTGCCGCTCACCGGGATCACTCTGCCGTTCATCAGCCATGGCGGCAGCAGCCTCGTCACCTGCCTGATCATGGCCGGACTGCTCGCCGCCGTCTCGGACAGGCGGTGAAGCGGGAATCCGCCGGACTGAAATAGGCGCGCGGACTCACAGTTCGCAGAATGCGCCGTCGTCCGCGAGCGTCTTGCACGGATAGCGCCAGGCCCGTCCGTCGCGTGCGAGGAGCGCCTCGGCTTCCGCCGGTCCCCACGTACCGGCCGGGTATTCAAACAGGCGGCCGGTCTGTGCGTGGTCGCTCAGAATCGGGTCGATGAACGCCCAGCAGGCCTCCACGGCATCCCCCAACGCATAGAGCGTGGCATCGCCGTTCATGCAGTCCAGCAGCAGCCGCTCGTACGCATCCGGGATGGCCGTCTCGGCGAGATCCCGGTAATGGAAGTTCATGTTCACATTCTTCACCCGGAAACCGGCGCCCGGCTCCTTCATGCCGAAGGTCATGAGCACGCCCTCGTCGGGCTGGATCCGCATCACGAGCCGGTTCGGAAGAATTCCGGGAACCGCCCCGAAAACGGGGTGCGGGCTGCGCTTGAAATGGAGCACGACCTCGGTGACCCGGGTGGGCAGCCGCTTCCCCGCGCGCACATAGAACGGCACGTTGTACCAGCGGGAATGGTTGATGAAAAGCTTGAGGGCGGCATAGGTCTCGGTGCGGCTGCCGGGCGCGACGCCCGGCTCGTCACGGTAAGCCGCGACGGCCTCCCCGCCGATGCGGCTGGCGGTGTACTGTCCGAACACGACATCCCGCGCGATTTCGTCCCGCGTGAGCGGCCGGAGGCCGCGCAGCACCTTGAGGGCCTCGGCATGCACGCAGGCGGCGTCAAACTGCTGCGGCGGATCCATGGCGGTCATGGCCAGCACATGAAGCAGATGGTTCTGGATCATGTCGCGCACGATGCCGCTGCGGTCGAAATAGCCGGCGCGGTTCTCCACGCCGAGGCTTTCCGAGGCGGTGATCTCGACCGCCTCGACGTAGCGATGGTCCCAGACCGCATCGAACAACACGTTGGCGAAGCGGAGCACGATCAGGTTCTGCACGGTCTCCTTGCCGAGGTAGTGGTCGATGCGGAAGATCTGATGATCGTCAAACCGGCGGCGGAGCGTGTCGTGCAACTCCCGTGCCGAGGCGCCGTCGCGGCCGAACGGCTTCTCGATGACGAGCCGCTTGAAGCCGCCGGCTTCGTCATGCAGACCGTGCTCCGCCAGAAAAACGGGGATGCGGCGGGAGAGATCCGGCGGCGTGCTCAGGTAGAAGACGACGTTCGCCGGCAGGTTCCCGCGGATCTGGATGTCGCGCAGCCGCTCCGCGAGGCGGCCGTAATCCGACCCCTCCCCGGTGCTCAACGTCAGATAGGAGAAGCAGTGGACAAAGCACAGACGCTCCTGCGGGTGCTCGTTGGCGTGGACTGGAACAAACCGGTCCAGGGACGCGCGCATCTCATCACGGAATTGCTCGTCGGTAAAGGGCGTGCGCCCCACGCCCAGCATCACGAACGGCAGCGGCAACAGATGCTGCCGATGGAGGGAGAAGAGGGCCGGAAAGAGTTTGCGCCGCGCCAGATCGCCCGAAGCGCCGAAAATGACGAGCACGTGGGGGACAGGGACGGTCGCCGACATACTAAATTCCCCAAGCTCGCTGTAATGGCACCCCCTAGGGGAGTCGAACCCCTCTTACTAGGATGAGAACCTAGCGTCCTAACCGATAGACGAAGGGGGCGCTTGGAACAACGAACGGGCGCACTATACGCATTTTCACCCGCGCTGTCAAGACGGCCGGCACCTTTGTTTTCCGGTGGTGGAATTCCGCATCGACGCGCGGCGCTCCTTTTGCTACAGTCCGCGCCGGGTCTGGAAGGGGTCCGCCGAACACGGGGGAGGTGCGTATGTGGACGTTGGTGGTGGATGATCTGCCGGCCGAGATCCTCGTGCGGATCGCGCTGGCCCTGCTCGCGGGACTGGTTCTGGGACTCGAGCGAGAGCGGCATGGCCGGGCGGCCGGGCTGCGAACGATCCTGCTGGTCAGCTTGTCCGCCTGCATCGCGATGATCGTTTCCGAACGGTTCTACACGGCCAGCCTCGCCGCAGCCGGTTCCGTGCCCGCCTGGCATCCGGATCCCGCCCGCCTCGCTGCGGGCGCGCTCTCCGGCATGGGGTTCCTGGGAGCGGGCGTGATCATCCGCCAGTCCGACCGTGTGATCCAGGGGGTGACGACCGCCGCCACGCTCTGGTTTGCGACCGTCATCGGCCTCACCTTCGGCTGCGGAGCCATCGGCATCGGCCTGGTCGGAACCGGGGTGGCCTTTGTCGTCCTGCACCTGTTGCCCCTGTTGGAGGCCCGTCTCCAGGAGGAACGGCATGCTCGGCTGTCCGTACAGATCGATGCGGCCGTGTCGTCCGTGGAAACCGTGCTGGGCGAGCTGAAGGCGCTGGCGATAACGGTCAAGAACCTGGATGTCCAGACGTCGCGCGATGACGCGGGGCTGTGCGTGGTCTTTGATCTCCTATACAAACAGACGAACCTGACACGCATGCCCCTTGACGTGACGCAACAGATCGGCCGGCTGCCCGGCGTACGGGCCACCCACTGGCAGTCCTGAGCGTGTGCGGGCGGTGCTAGCGGGGGCTCCGCCGAGGCGTCTGGCCAACCGCGCGCCTCATGGCCTGGATGTGCGCCGGCGTCGTCCCGCAGCATCCGCCGATGATCGCGGCTCCGGCCCGGATCAGGCTGGCGACCTGGCCGGCCATGTCTTCCGGCGTTTCCGGAAAGAAGTCCACGCCGTTGATGTTCTGCGGCATCCCGGCATTGGCCTGCACCAGGATCGGGGTGTCCGGGGCGGCCGCGGCCATCGCCTGGACAATGTCGATCATCCCCGCGATCCCATTGCCGCAATTGGTGCCGATGATGTCGGCGCCCGCCGCGATCATCGCCCGGGCCGCCTGTTCCGGGGACACGCCCATCATCGTGCGGTAATCGCCGTTCACCGTTTTGGCGAACGTGAAGGTCGCGAGGGCTTCGCAGGAGGTGTTCTCCTTCACGGCCCTCACCGCCAGCGCGGCTTCCTGGATGTCGCTCATCGTTTCAATGCACAGGGCGTCCGCGCCGCCCCGGGCGAGCGCCATCGCCTGATCCCGGAAGCTGTCATACAGCTCCTGTTCGGTCACGTCCTCCGTCACCAGCATCTTGCCCGTCGGACCGATGGAGGCGATGACCCATTTTTCCCCGCCGGCTTCGGCGGCCGCCTCCGCCGAGAGGCGGGCGGCCGCCTCGTTGATCTCCGCCGCGCGGTCCCTCAGTCCAAAGTGATCGAGCTTGAAGGAGTTCCCTCCAAATGTGTCGCTCTCGACCATGTCGGCGCCGGCGGCGAAGTAGGCCTGGGCGATCGCCTTCACGTCGGCCGGACGCTCGACCGCCCAGAGTTCGGGGCATTCGCCCGGCTTCAGACCCTTCCTCTGAAGCAACGTGCCCCACGCGCCGTCCGAAAGCAGCACGCGTCCGCCTTTCACGGCATCCACCAGCCTCCGCTTCTGCTGAGTCATCGGCGCCCTCCCTCATTTAACGAATCATGGTTAGAACATGCCAGATCATCGGCTGAAGGGCAAGCTCAAATTACGCCCATCTCTGAATTGCAGGTTGCGTCCAAAGCGGGTATGATACGGGCGCCACATCAACGGGGCGGGGGCGGGTTCCGGCCCCGGACGATGCGCGCGCGGAGTGTGCGGTGTGACGCGTTACATCTTGCGGCGAATGCTGGAGGTCATTCCAACAACGGCAGGCGTGCTGCTGCTGACGTTCGTCCTTTTCCATGTGGTGCCGGGATCGCCGGCCGAGGTGGTGCTGGGCAAGAACGCGACCGCCGAGTCGCTGGCGCTCTTTGATGCGAAGTACGGCTACGACAAGCCGTTGCTGGCGGGCCGCTGGGCCGCGTCGCGCGCCCTGGCCCCCGGTGCGGTGATCGCGCCTGATGGAGCCGTGCCGCTGGCTTTCCCGCCCGGCGCGGGCGTCTGGCGGCTGGCGGGGCGGTCATCGGAAAAGTGGTCGGTGCGCGTCCGCGTCGTGCTGCGCCGCAGCGTCTCGGGCGAGCGTGAAACGCGGCGTGTGGACGCCGCCCCCGGCCGCGCAGGCGGACCGGACTGGACCGCTCGCATCACGATACCCGAAGGCGCCGTGGCCGAGTCGGTCGCCGTCGAGGGCGCGGCCGGCTCGGCGGTACGATTCGCGCGCCGCACGGCGCATCTCTTCGATTCGCAACTGGTCCATTTTCTGTCGGGATTGCTCCGGGGCGATCTGGGCGAGTCCTCGGATCTCGGGCGCCCGGTCGGCGCGGTGCTGCGCGAAGGGGTCGGGCCGTCGCTCGCGCTGACGGTGCCTATCCTGGCCGGAGGCACGGTGCTGGCGGTCCTGTTCGGACTGTGGTGCGCCCTCTGCCGCGGCGGCGCGGCGGACCGGTCGGTGCTGGCCGTCTCAACGCTTCTGATGAGCGTCAACTACGTGATCTGGGTCCTGGCCGGGCAGTTTGTCCTGGCCTACAAGTTCCGGCTTTTTCCGATCTGGGGGTTCGAGCATTGGACCTATCTGGCCCTGCCGGTGGTGATCGGCATTGCCAGCGGACTCGGGCGCGACATCCGTTTCTGCCGCGCGGCGATTCTCGACGAGGTGGACAAGCCCTACGTGCGGACGGCGCTCGCCAAGGGGCTCTCGACGCAGCGGGTGATGTTCCGGCATGTGCTGCGCAACAGCCTGATTCCGATCATCACCTATGTGAGCCTCTCGGTGCCGTTCCTCTTTACGGGAAGTCTGCTGCTGGAGAGTTTTTTCGGCATCCCGGGGCTGGGCAACGTCAGCCTCAATGCGGTGCATTCGAAAGACATGTCGGTCGTCCGCGCGGTCGTGGTGATCGGCGCGCTGCTGTACCAGGGGGTGAACCTGTTGGCGGATCTGAGCTACGCGTGGCTCGACCCGCGGGTCAGGCTAAGGTGAACGAATGAGCGGTGGCACAAGATCGGTGGGTCAACGGCTCTGGGCGCGGCGGGACGCCCGGTGGAGCCTGATCGTGGTCGGGGTCTACCTGGCGGCCGCGATCTGGGGCGAATGCGTCTACCGGGTCAGCCGTCAAGCCGACCGCACGCCGGCGTACAACCGCGTGGATGAAACCCACCGCTACCTGCCGCCGGCCCCGCTGCGCTGGGGGCGGGACGCGCCGGCCCATCCCGGCGTCTCCGCGTGGGCCTATCCGCTGGGCAGCGACAACCTCGGCCGCGATGTGCTGGCGCGCGTGGTTCAGGGCGTCCGCATCGCGTTCCATGTCGGCATCATCACCTCGCTGATCGCCCTGCCGCTCGGCGTGATCCTCGGTTGCCTGGGCGGTTATTTTGGCGGCCGCACCGACAGCGTCGTCAACTGGCTGTGCGCCACGGTCGCCTCCATGCCGGGGCTGCTGTTCATTCTGGCGGTGGCGCTGGTGGTCGGGCCGGGGCTGGCCGGTCTCTATTTCGGCATCGGGCTGACCACCTGGGTCGGCGTGTGCCGCAACGTGCGGGCCGAAACGATCAAGCATCGCGACCGGGCCTATGTTCAGGCGGCGCAGGTGTTGGGCTACAGCCACGCGCGAATTTTGTTCAGACATATCTTGCCGAACGTCCTGCATATTGTGCTAATCTGTTTCTCGTTGCGGTTTCCCTCGGCTGTGGCGACCGAGGTGTTTGTCAGCTTTCTCGGCATCGGCGTGCAGGGCGAGCCCTCGTGGGGGGTGATGATCAACAATGCGCGCCTGCGGTTGTGGCAGGGCGTCTGGTGGGAGATGACATTCGTATCGGTGGCCATTTTTGCGCTGGTGATGAGTTTCAACCAGTTGGCCGATGCGTTGCGTGACGAGTTGGATCCGGCCTTGCGGACGGGAGCGTAAGGGCCGGGCGGCCCGGCGGGAAGAGAGGGGAACATGAAAATCGCGGTGATCGGTGCGGGGCATGCGGGTGTTGAGGCCGCCGTGGCGGCGGCGGCGGCGGGCGCGGAGGTGGACCTGTTTTCCAACGAGGAGGTGTTGCCGTATTTCCGTCCGCGGCTGATCGCCGTGGCCTGCGGCCAGACCGAGCCGGAGGCGATCAGCATGCACCCCGCCGAGTGGTACGCGGCCAAGGGCATCCGAATGCACCTCGAGACGCCGGTCATGGTGTTTGATCCCGAGACGCGGCGGGTGGTCTGCAGGGCGACGGACGCGGCGTATGCCGCCGTGGTGCTGGCCTGCGGATCGTTGCCGATCATCCCCAAAATTGACGGGTGGAGCGAAGGCCTTCCGGTGATGGTGCTGTGGACGATGCGCGAGGCGCTCCTGCTGCGCGACCGGATCAGGCCCGGGGCGCGGGTGCTGGTCATTGGCGGCGGCGTCCTCGGCGTCGAGACCGCGCTCCGCGCGGCCGAGGCCGGCGCGAAACCGGTTGTGGTCGAACGCCTGCCCCGCCTGCTGAGCGCGAATGTGGGCGGGACGGCCGCGAGTCTGCTGCATGAACAGGTCGCCGCCGTTGGGGTGGAGATCCGCTGCAACCGATCCGTCCTGATGTTCCGGCGCGAGGCCGGCGGCGCGGTGACGGCCGTCCTGGACGATGGCTGCACGGTCGAGGCGGATGTCGCGGTCTGCTCGATCGGGGCGTCTCCCAACCGCACGCTGGCGCAGGCCTCCGGAATTGAAACCGACCGGGGCGTGCTGATCGACGCCAACCTGCAGACGCAGTGGCCCGGCGTGTTTGCGGCGGGAGATGTGGCGCAGCGGCGGGGAAGCGGGGTGCGCTGTTCGGCGCGCGAAGCGGCCCTCCAGGGCAAAGTCGCGGGCGCGAATGCGGCCGCCAGCGCCACTCCGCGGGAGCTTCAGCCCTACACGCCGCCGCAGCCGGTGATGACGCTGAAGGTCGGCGCGGTCGAGGTCTATGCCGCCGGGGAGGCGGGGGGCGGCGAGGCCCACCGCGAAGAGCGGCTGGACGACGGCTCGCTGCGGCGCGTGTGCCGGCTGCTGGTGCGCCGCGGCGACGCGGTCGTGGGCGTGCAGATGGTCGGCACGCGCGAGGGTTTTGACGCCGCGTGCAGGCAGTGGAGCGCACCATGAGCCCATCCGCCAACGAACCGGCCGCCTATCCGGCGGTACACCACGTCGGCATTGTGGTGGAGGCGGCGTTTGCGGCCCGGGGCGCGCTGGAGGCGGCGCTGGCCGGCGTGGAGGTCGTCGCGCCGCTGCACGACGGGCGCGCGTCGCGCACCGGCCGATACCGGACGCTGCGGGTGTCGGTCCGGGTCGGCTCGCGCGACGAGCTGGATGCGCTGGACCGCGGCCTGCGGGCGGTGACGGGCGTGAAACTGTTGTTGTAGGGGACACGCGATGACCCGATTGGGCATATTGGGAGGGACGTTCAACCCGGTTCACAACGGGCACCTGCTGATGGCGCATACGGCCGCCGCCGCGTTTGGGCTGGAACGGGTGCTGCTGGTGCCGTCGTCCCTGCCCCCGCACAAGGAACTGGCCGGCGGTGTGTCGGCGGAGCACCGGCTGGCGATGCTCCGGCTGGCGGCCGCAGGGGATCCGCTGGTGGCGGTCGACACCGTCGAGATCGACCGTGGCGGCGTCTCGTATGCCATCGACACCGTGCGCCATCTGGCGGCCCGCGACCCGGGATGCGAGCTGTTCTTCATCATCGGTCTCGACTCGCTGCTCGAGCTCCATCGGTGGAAAGACGTCGCCGACTTTCTCAAGCTGTGCCGCGTGGTCACCGTCAATCGGCCCGGGATCATCGGCCGCCCCTTGTTGGGGGGGGACCTGAAACTCCCGGAATCGCTGTCGCATCGCCTGCTGGGTGACGTGGTCACGCGCGCGATGAGCGACGCCTCATCGTCGGAGATACGCGAGAGAATTGCCAAACGGCTGCCGATCGGCTATCTTGTTCCCGAACCGGTCGAACGGTACATACGGGATCACGCGCTGTACGGATCGGCGAATCAGGAGGCGGACTATCAAAGCTGAAGAGATTGCACGTGAAATCAGGGTTGCGCTGGAGACCAAGATTGCCAAGGACATCCGCGTCTGGGATGTCCGGGGAATCTCCTCGATCACCGAGTTCTACGTGGTCGCGACGGGAACATCCGGGCCGCACCTGAAGGCGTTGCTTTCCGAGGTGCAGCGGCACATGAAAGACCTGGGGGTGACGAGTTACCGGGCCTCGGGCACGCCCGACAGCGGCTGGGTGGTGCTCGACTTCGTCCATGCGGTCGTCCACGTCTTCGCGCCGGAGGCGCGCGGCTATTACGCGATCGAAACGCTGTGGAAAGGCGCCCAGCCGATTTAGCCCGGCTGCGGCCTTCACCGTTTAAATTTCTTCGCTGGTTTCGCCGTCCCCATCGACGAACCCCTGCAAATCCAGCATCCGCTGCGTCAGCGCCTCGGTGTCGGCGCCAATCGGCTGCATGGAGGCCAGATCTTCTTCCCACGCGGTGTCCATGGCCATGGCCAGCATCAGGACGCCATCCAGCGCGGCCAGCGGGTGTACGGATTCGGGTTGATCGGGGGGGCGGAGCGCCAGCAGCGTTGCGACGCCGACGATGGAGGCGGCGGCCGCAGTCACCAGAAAGGGCCGGATCCGGGCGAAGAAGACCCGCCGGCGGCGTGTGTCGAGCCCCTGCGCCGCCAGCGCGCGGATGCGGGCGAGCGTCTCGGGGGACGGTTCTCCGGAACAGGCGGCCTGTACGGCGGGCCCCCACGTCTCGGCAACGGTATTCAACACTGCCTCATCGATCAGGTCCGTTGTGTTCATCGTTCCCTCCAGTCGTCGGCCAGGGCGTCGCGCAGACGCGTGACCGCATAGTGCATCCGCCCCAGAGCGGTGTTCAGCGGAACCTCCAGAATCTTCGCAATCTCATCAAAACTCAATCCGCCGGCCGTTCGCATCAAAAACACCTCGCGCTGCGGGGGTGGCAGTCCCGCCACGCACGCGGCGATTCGGACGCCGAGGTCGGCGCCATCCACCTGATCGGGAACCGGTATGCCGCCGGCGGCGATCTGGTCGGCCAGCCGCAAACCGTCCTCTCCAACCGGCCGGTCGAGGCTGTCGTCCGCCTTGCGCCGGCGCAGGCGGTCAATGACCGCATTTTTCGCGATCCGCCAGATCCAGCCGCGAACGGTGCCGCCGCGGAACGACGCCTCATGCCGGATCACCCGCGCCCACGTGTCCTGAAAAAGATCCTCGGCCTCCTCCTGCTGGCCCACCATGCCGCGAATGTAGGAAAACAGCGCGCGCGAATGCCGAAGGACCAGTTCGTCAAACGCCTCGACACTGCCGGCCCGGTAGCGTTCCAACAACAGCTCATCATCGCTCAAAGGGCTCGCGGCCATAGGTTACCCGGTAGAACGGTTGGAAAGGCGGATTATTGTGCAGCCCGAACAGGGGGGCGCGCCCCTCACCCCGCCCGGTCGAGGGTGCGGTACTGGATCGCCTCGGTGATATGGGCGCACTGGATGGCGTCGGAGTGGTCGAGGTCGGCGATGGTGCGGGCGACCTTGAGGATGCGGTCATAGGCGCGCGCGCTGAAGCGGTATTCGGTCATCGCCAGCCGCATGAGGTCCTGCGTGGCGGCGTCCAGGGCGCAATGGGCCTGGATGTCGTGAGGCCCCATGTCGGCGTTGCACAGGATGCGCGGACGTTTTCTGAACCGCGCGTGCTGGCGTGTGCGGGCCGTGCAGACCCGGTTGCGGATGATTTCGGACGTTTCGCCGCGCGCGACGGAGGCCAACTCGGCGTAGCGGACGGCCGGCACCTCGACGTGCAGATCAATCCGGTCGAGCAGCGGCCCGGAGATGCGGCTGCGGTAGTGGAGCACGGTCTGGGGCGTGCAGCGGCATTCGTGGGCGGGGTCGCCGTAATAGCCGCACGGGCAGGGGTTCATGGCGGCGATCAGCATGAACTGACAGGGAAAGGTGACCGTGCCCGCGGCGCGGGAGATGGTGACCCGGCCGTCCTCCAGGGGTTGGCGGAGCACCTCGAGGGCATTGCGGCTGAACTCGGGGAGTTCGTCGAGGAACAAGACCCCCCGGTGGGCGAGCGTGACCTCTCCGGGCCTGGGATTGGCGCCGCCGCCCAGCAGCCCGATGTCCGAGACGGTGTGGTGCGGCGCGCGGAACGGCCGGTTGAGCACCAGCGCCTGGTGGTCGTCGAGCAGGCCCGCGATGCTGTGTACGCGGGTCGTCTCCAACGCCTCGTCAAGGGTCATTTCGGGAAGGATCGCGGCCACGCGCTTGGCCAGCATCGACTTGCCCGAACCCGGCGGCCCGATCATCAGGATGTTATGGCCGCCGCTGACGGCGATCTCGAGCGCCCGCTTGGCCGTCTCCTGCCCCTTGACTTCGGCAAAATCGTCGATGGGCCGTCTGGAACGGAGACACAGGCCGTCGAAGTCGAGCGTGAGCGGCTCGATGTCGGCGGCGCCCGACAGAAAATCGACGGCCTGGCGGAGCGAGCGGACGGGATAGACGCGGATGCCTTCGACAACTGCGGCCTCTTCCGCGTTTTCGGCCGGCACGAGGACCCCTTCCAGGCCGGCCCGGCGCATTTCCAGCACGATCGGCAGCACACCGCGCACGCGGCGCACCTCGCCGCTGAGGGCCAGCTCGCCGATCAGACCGATGCGGCCGATGCGGCCGCTGCAGTCGGCCTCGTCCGAAGCCGAGAGGAGGCCCACCGCGATCGGCAGGTCAAAACTCGGCCCCTCCTTGCGCACATCGGCGGGCGCAAGATTGATCGTGACGCGGCCCACGCGGGGGCGGAAGCCCGAGTTGTGGATGGCGGTCCAGACGCGATCCTTGCTTTCGCGCACGGCGGCGTCGGGGAGGCCCACGATGACCGTCAGGAACTCGCCGCCTCCCGTATGGACTTCGATCCGCACCTGGAACGCGTCCACGCCGAAGACCGCCCCGGACTCAACTGTTGCCAGTGCCATAATCGCGTACCCAGAGGCAAGCGCTAGCTGCGGCCACGCTTGCCGAGCTGCTTGTCGGCCATGAACAGGGCGCCCTTGGAGCCCGCGCTCATTTCGAGCATCCAGATGACGTCATGGGCGTTGGATTCCTCCTCCACCTGCTCGTTGATGAACCACTGCAGCATGTTCTGCGTGGCGAAGTCCTTCTCTGCGGCGGCCAGCGCGGCCAGCTCGCCAATCCACGCCGTCACCTTGTTCTCGTGCGCCAGCGCATCCTTGAACATCTCCAGCAGATCGGCCCACTCGGTCTTCGGCGCATCCATCGCCGAGAGGACGACCTTGGCGCCCTGATCCTCCAAATATTTGGCGAAGCGGAGCGCATGTTCCTGCTCCTCCTTGAATTGGATGGTGAACCAGTTGGCGGCCCCCTTGAAGCCCTTGGCCGTGGCGTCCTTGGCCATCGCCAGATAGAGGAACGCCGAGAAGAATTCGCGGTTGATCTGCGTGTTGATCGCCTGCGCGCTTTTCTTGCTGATCATGGTTGTATCCTTTTCTCAGGGCTGTTCCCGGCCGACCTGATGATCGACGCCGATCACCCTGTTTTGCGATCAGTGTATCAAATTCAGGCGTCCGCTGCCAATGTCTATCTGGCCCGGTTGCCGCCCCGCCTCATCGTCAGCGGCTGAACCGCGCCACGCCGCCGCCGGCGGGCACATCGCGCAGGGCGGCCGCAGTCGCGCCGACCGTCGCATCGGCACCGACCGACACGCCGGGGATCACCACCGCGTTGGACCCCAGCAGCGCCCGCGCGCCGATGTGGCAACCTCCCGACACCCGGGCGCCCGGACAGATTTGCGCGAAGGCATCCACGACGGCATCATGCCCAACCGTCGCCTGGTGGTTGACGATCACGCCGGCGCCGAGTCGGGAGCCGCACGCGATCACGGCGCCGGCGCCGATGAAGCAGCCCTCCCCCAGGCGGGCATCCGCCGCCACCACGGCCGTGGGGTCGCACACCGTCAGCGGCCGCCAACCGCACGCGATCGCCCGTGCCGTGAGCCGCTCCCGCGCCGCATTGCCTCCCACAGCCACATGAAACCAGACCTCGGCGCCGGCGCACGCGGCGGCCCCGACCGGACCCAGCAGCGGCCGTCCGCGCCACACCCCGTCCTGTTTCCCGGGCGCGTCATCGCAGAACCCGATGATCGCCGCCCCGCCGGTTGGACCAGCCATCCGTTCCAGCATCCAGGCGACCTCGCCGCCAAAACCACTCGCGCCGATGATGATGACCTGTTTCATGGTTGTCCACTCCTCTGTTCCGCCTCCGTCCGTCGCGGCTAAGGATACCCGAAAATCGCGCGGAAGTGCGAGAAAACCGCCGTTTTGATCCCGTCCATGTCGACCGGCTGGCCGAGGACGCGGGCCATGGAGGTGACCCCGGCGGTGGTCAGGCCGCACGGCACGATGCCGCGGTAATCGTCGAGGCGGGTGTTGACGTTCAAGGCAAACCCGTGCATGGTGACCTGACGGGAGACGCGGATGCCGATGGCGGCGATCTTGTCGTTGCCGACCCAGACGCCGCGGTTGCGCGGATCGCGTCCGGCGTGGATCGCACAGCTGGCCAGGGTCCGGATCAGCGCTTCTTCAACGGCCGTGACATACTCCAGCACACCCAGGCCGCGGACGCCGAGGTGGATGACCGGGTAGCCGACCAGCTGGCCGGGTCCGTGATAGGTGACGTCTCCGCCGCGCGAGGCCGAGACCCGCGCGATTCCGCGCCGATCCAACTCGGCCGCGTCCAGGAGGATATGGCCGGGGTCGGCCGAACGCCCCAGCGTGTAGACCGGCCGGTGCTCCAGCAGCAACAGCGTATCGCCCACCGTCCCGGCCACACGCCCGGCGTGAAGCTCGTCCTGAAGGGCTGAGGCGGCGCCGTAATCCACGCCGGCGCCCAGATCGCGCAGTTCAATGGCGCCAGGCTCCATCGCGCACCGGGCCTTTCTCCAAAAGAAAAACCGCGCACCCGGCGCAAGCCGGATGCACGGATGTCGCGCCTGGAAAAAGAGAAGCTGCCGCGCTCACGCCATCGCGCTGACGCGGGCATGCAGGCGGGACTTCTTGCGGTTGGCGCAATTGGCGCTGATAAACCGCCGTTTCGCCGCCTTGTCCAACACCGATGTGAAATCGGAATACTGCTTCTCGGCTTCGGCTTTATTGCCAGATTGGATCGCGTCTTCCAACTTGCGATCACCCGTCAAAACCTTGCTTTTTCCGGCACGGTTGTTCGCACGACGCTTCAGGGCCTGGGTCGCCCGCTTCTCTGCACTCTTGATATTCGCCATGTAACAATGCTCCTTGATCGTCCACTTCTTGCCTAAACGTCCCACCATGATACCGTATAAATGGCCGGGGTCAATAGCGAATTTCCAGATCGGGTCGTTTCAGCGGCCGAGCGCCAGCCGATTGATGAACCGCTGGGGGATGTTGGCGCGGATATTCCGGTCCATCGCCGCATCGACATCATACGTCACGCGGCGGAACTCGACCCGGCGCGTCTTGGAGTTGAAGATCACGTACGAACTGCGCGTATCGCCGTCCCGCGGCTGGCCGACACTGCCCACGTTGATGAAGTATTTCGTCCCGATCCCGGCATGAAAGGTTGCGGGGTCGAACCGGACGACATCGTTTCCCTGCTTCGAAAAGACAAGCGGCACGTGCGTGTGTCCGTGAAACGAGAGGGTTGTGGACTGATAGGTGAAGTGGGCCTCCGCGTCCAACAGGTCAAAGACATAGCCCCACCGGCCGGGCATGTCGAGGGTGCTGTGAACCAGTCCGATCCCCATGTGCATCTTCTGCAGCGGCAACGCGCGCAGCCAGGCCATGTCGATGTCGGACAATTGCCGCCGCGTCCAGTCGATCACGCTGGCGGCCAGCGGCTGAAAATCGTCCAGCGGCTCCTCGCAGAAGGCGCAATAGTGGTCATGGTTGCCGCGCACCGTGATGGCGTCCAGTTCGTCCCGGATGATCGAGACGCAGCCAATGGGGTCGGCGTTATAACCGACAATATCCCCGACGCAGAGGAAGTCGGTCACCGACTGGCTGCGGGCGTCGTCCACAACGGCTTTCAAGGCGTCGATGTTGGAGTGAATGTCGCCCAGGATGGCAAATCGCTTATCCATGCGTAGGGGGTCCGGATTTTCGCCTCGCGCTCAACCGTTGATCCGCAACAGGGCGGCCGCCACCGCCAGGTCCTCGACCGTGGTGATCTTGACGTTCGGCTTCTGCCATTCCACCAGCCGCACGGGCTCGCCCAGCAATTCAACGGCCGCCGCCTCGTCGGTCACCGTGACGCCCTCGGCCTCGACCTTCTGATAGGCGCGCAACAACAGGTCCAGCTTGAACGCCTGGGGCGTCTGCACGGCCCAGAGCTTCGTCCGGTCGACCGTGTGGTCCACGACCGTCCCGCGTTCGACATGCTTGACGGTGTCGACAATCCGGTTGGCCGCGATGCCGCACCCCGTCTTCTGCGCCGCCTTGACCGTCTCCGCGATCAGCTCGGCCGTCACGCAGGGGCGCGCCCCGTCGTGGATCACGACGATCCGCGTCTCGGGGGCGACCGCGGCGAGTCCACGGGCCACCGAGTCCTGCCGGCGCCCGGCGCCGGCCACGATCTCCGAAACCTTGGAAAGCCCGAACATCTGAACGACCGCCTTGGCCGCCACCAATTGCTCCCGACGCACGACCAGAACGATCTTGTCGATGTCGGCGCTGTCCTCAAAGGCCAGCAACGACCACACGACGACGGGCTTGGGCCCCAGGCTGAGAAACGCCTTGTCCGTCCCCGTCCCCATCCGCTCGCTGCGGCCGGCGGCCACAATAATCGCTGATACCATGGATGCTCCTTGTTACTCGATGATCGCCTTGAAGAACGTGTTGGTCTGGGTTGGAAATGCCGGAAGCGTGTATGTGCCGCTGACACTGAAGTTGGCGTTGCTCACGGTCGCGGCCGCGATGACACTCCAGTCGGCCGTGTTCAGGGTGGGCTTGCCATAAAGCTTCACCGCGCCGTTGATCGTGGTGGTGAGCGGATTCCCCCCGTCAGCCAGCTTCACCGTCACCGTGACGGCATTGCTGACCGTGATCGATTCGATGGCGAAGGCGATGGCATGGGTGTTGGTGGGGCTGATATTCAACAAATAGTCCCTGGCGATGTTCGTATTCGCGACGGCGGCGGCTTCGCTCGCGGGATAGTATGTGGCGGCCCAGGAGACGGGGACGCTGCTCGTCAGCCCGGTCTGCGTCCAGTTCGCGTTGGTGAAGGTCACCTGGTTGCTGATGGCCGACCGGACGTTGACAAACGCCTGCGTGTAGACCTTCAGGCCCGGGGCGGCCCCCACCGCCACGCCGTTGGTCCGCAACGTGCCGAGGCGGTACCACTCGTTCGCGGTGTAGACGATGTTCGTCGAACCGCCCGGCGCGATCTCGATGCTCTCCACCGGATCCGGGCCGAGACTGTGCGTCCCGTTCGGCCCGATGGCCGAGTAGATCATGTAGAAGCCGATCGGGACCGCCGAGAGGTCGACCAGGCGCTGGTACTTGTTGACGGCGTACGGCGTGGCCTCAACCTTATCCCAGAAGAAATCGCTGGCTTTGGACCCCAGATTGGTGCTGACGCTTATCAGCGACAGCGTTTCTTCCGTGTACATGTAGCCGGCATAGGTGTACCCATACTGGCTGACCAGCGTCTCTTGAGACCCATAGCCCCACGCGACGCGGTCTTCCCAAGCCCCGTTGCTCCGAATCAGGCGCACTCCGCCGTCCGAAGGCATATCTTGCTGACCGTCCGCCCAGTCGGGGAACAGGATGTGGTCGCCGTAGCTGGACATCGCCTGATCCCCCCAGAGCAGGAAGCCCCATCCGTTGGTGGCGGGCTTCAGGACCAAGCCATTCGTAATCACGCTGGTCTTCCTCACCTCGTTCTGCGAGTCCACCATTTGAAGCTTCCAACGGCCCAAAGCGGCTCCGGCAGGCCCGATGATTTCAATGAATTCCGTGTTGGGTTCACCCCAGCTCCAATCGTACCGCAACTCATTCACCCAGACGGAATACGGCGGGCAGGAATAGACGTAGTAATAGGGCGACCATCCCCGACTGCCGAACGCCGGCAATCCCGGCGCTTTGGGCGTCACGGCGTTGAGATCGGCGGGATAATACCACGACGGATTCACAAAGGAGTTGGTCTCCTGCAGGATGGGCCTGTCGCCATGCGAAATGTCGATGCCGCCGTGGACACCCCAGATGAAGAACTGCACGACATCATCAACCGCGCCGGCCGGCAGCACCACGCCCGCCGGAGTCTGAAAGACCCGGGGGGAGCCCGGACTGTTCGTCAGCTCAATCGCCGAATTGGTCGTCGCCCACCAGTTGGTATAGCCCCAGGTGTTGGTGCCGACAAACCAGCTCGCATAAATCCGGATATTCGTGGGATTCATGATGAAGCGGCCGATCTCGACCTTCAACCCCGGCGGTTCCCCGACCAGCGGCTGCGCCGGCAGAAGGCTGACCAAACGGAACTCGTAGCCCGCCCGCACCGGCTCGGTCATCAGCACGTTGTCAATGCACACGCGGTTGGCGTTGGTTGAGCCGTACAATCGCAGAACTTTGTGGTCCGGCTCGTAGATCTGGTCGTTCGAGAAAAAGAGATAATTCGTCTGGGTACTCGCCACGACGAGATTGGTCAATGTTTTCCAGGGACCGTTCTCATCCCGCGCGGCCTGCAGCGAAATCACGGCCGGCCCTCCGTTGGTGTCCCAGACGCGATACCAGAAGGTGATCTCGCCGATGCCGGTCCCCACCTTGGGTGTCTGGATGAAGGGCTCGTAGTCATCCAGCCGCTCGCTCAGCGCGACCCCGTTCGTCGGATCGTTGTTCAGATAAGCGGTCTGCGCGCCCGGCTTGGTCGGCTCAAACGCCCGGGACGGCTGCGCTTCGGTGATGAGCGCGTTGTAAGCCTGCCACGTGGTGTCATCCCGCGGCGGGTAGTCGCGCACAACCAGGTTGTCAATCTTGAACACGGCATTGGGGGCGGTCCCCTCGCACAGGCGTATGCGGATCCGTCCGGGATAATCGGTTCGAATGGAGAGATTCACCGTGCCGGAGAGCGCGTTGTTGGTGACGATCAGGACCGGACTTGCAACCCAGGCGGGATAGGCAAACCGGTCGGTCCGGTCGATGGCAAAGACGACGTTGCTCACGCCGCTCGCGCGCCAGTCAAAGGCGATCGATCCGATGTTGTTGGCCAGATAGGGGCTGACAAGCGCCTGCGCCAGATTGGTGTTGGCGCGGCTGCGGATGAACTGCGCTTCGCCGCCCCTGGATCCGGCGGATGTGTTGATCCATCCCTCCATCACCAGCCAGCCCGTGCTGCCGGGCAGGTCCATCCACTCTTCCTGCTGCGCTTGCGACGTCCAATTGTAATACAACACATCGTCGACCGTGGCCTCCTGCACAGCCGTGGTCTTGTCCGAACGGGTCACGGCCCGCCACGGCGACAGGGAGAGTTCGTCAACGACGGCGTTGATCTCGCCCGTGGCCGCGTTCTGAATCTCCACGAAATGGGCATCCCAGACCGTAATCGGGACGGCAAACGACGTGTAGCCGAGGCCGGTCACGACGAGATTCGTGACAGTAACCTTGGTTCTGAAATCGTCCGGCTGCCAATTATTCCCGTCCGGCATGGGATAGGTGTATATCTTGAGCGTTTGCGACGGAATGTCGCGGACCAGGGAATCTCCGCTGACGCGCCAGCGAAACGCCCCGTCTGTGGAGATTCGCTTCCCGCCCATGTTCCAGTTGGTGCTGCTCAGGCCGCCTCCTGCTCCTGCGCCCCAGTGGTACCCGGGAAGCAGGTTGACCGTGTTCGTGCCGTCGAACACCCGGACCGATGAAATTTCCGGTTGCGCATCGTAGGAGCCGAAACCCACGGTTCCCATATCCGTCAGCGGCGTCGGATCGGTGAAGACGGCGGTGTAGTACCAGATATTCGTGAACGAGGACTCATCGATCCTGCCGACACGGGTGGTGATGGTGTTGCCGCTGGGGGGCATTTGAACGCGCAGGGCTTTGAGCGTGGTCAATTCGTTCTCGAAGGGCTGCCCCCCGGTCACGATCTGCGGAGTGCCCACGGTCGTCGCCGCCCCGTCCTTCCACCGGTACAGCGCCAGTTGAAGCTGGCTGGCTCCCCCCGCAGTCGGATCGGCCTGCGTCACGCGCGTCTCATAATAACTGGGCTCTCCCGATTCGGTTGAATCCCCGGGCGTGAACCACGTGAGCACCGAGCAGGATGCCAGGCCCGGCGACACGGATGCGGCATTGAACGTCGTCTCCACACGGTAGCCCTTGGGCCAGGTCGGGCTCTCCATGAACGGATTGAACCCATTGGTCGCCTTGAAATAGGAGAAGTACCGGTCATTCAACGACAGTCTCGCTTTGAATCCGAAATTCTCGATCCCCAGCGTCTTTGACGTGGACGTATTCCAGACGTGGCCGCGCGAAGCGCCGCCTTCGAGTTCGATCGCGCGCCGGGCAGCGGTCAATACATTCCGCTCCTTCACGACACGGGCGTAATCATACGCCCAGAAGTTCCATGTCAGCGCGGGGGAACCGCGGACAAAGTCAGTGACCGCTGTTGTGTCGACGGGTTCCGAGGCATATCGGCTGGGCGAGTAGGCGTCATACCCATACCCCCAGAGATTCGTGTTGAAATCCTGCTTGAAGGTCTGAATCGCGAACAGGCCGAGACTCTCCTCGAAGTCCGTCTGACTGGCCGGCCAGACGTCGAAGTTCTGATAGACCGCGCGTTTGACGAGGTATTCACCGGTCTGGGCATTCATCCGGATCAGCAGCGTGCCGTTATAAACCAGATCGGCCCTGATGCTGTTCGTGGCATTGCGCTCGGCATAGCCGGCCACCGGCGGATAGGGGAAATCCTGATCATTGTCGCCCCAGGACCAGACGTTGGTGTCGAAGGCCTCCGCATCGTCGACATATCCGTTGGTGCCGACAAACGTCCAGAGCAGGTTGGTAATCCCCGACACGAGCGTCAGGCCCTGCCACACATGGTCGCCCACCAGGTCCATGGAGTCGACCGAGGCCGAAGGCACATTGGAGCAGGCGACCCGCATGGCTTCGACATCGGACCGGTAGCGCCGGATCTCGTAGTTGCGATAGTTGTCCTCGCCCTTTTCGATCAGGTAGACCGGACTCCGCCCATCCTTCTCGTTACGGGTGGGCTGCGACCCGGTGGGTCCGTCGGGATCACGGCTGTAGAAGTAGCCGTCCAGATCGCACTGGAACCAGTAATACATCCTCCCCGCGCCGCGGCGCGGAATCACCCCCTCGTACACCCGTTCGGCGATGGCCACCATGTTGGTCTGGGTCCACGGCCCGCTTTCGCTCTGCCAGCTGTACCAGACCTTGACGCGCCGGTTGACCGACGGCACCGTGGGATCCATGTCGGTCACCTGGCACCGCACCTGCACGTCCTGGTCCTGCGCCGGGTAGCCGGGGTTGTACAGCTTCTCGGCGAGCGTCACCCCCGTGGGGGGACGGGAGATGTAGATGTTGTCGAGGTAGATCGCTCCTAAAATCGGCAGGTTGGGCAACGCTCCGTTATATTTGGTGCCGTCATCCGTCCGCCAGAAACGCACATAGCGCACGTTCTGGTTATTGAGCACAACGGGGATCGCATTGGTGCCCTTGTACCAGCGCTCGGGCAGTGCAGGATAATTATTGTAGCTGTTCGTCTGGACGTCCTGCCAGTTCTCCGGCAGACTGTTCGTCGTATATTGAATGATCATCTGGGCCGAATAGCCCTTGTCGGACATCACGCTGGTGTAATAGATCGTGCCCACGCCCTCATCCAAGTACGGCGTCTGCACATAAGCACCTCCCCCTTGGAGCGAATAGAGCTGAACAACCTTATTGCTCCCGCCGGGCGGCCGTTCCCCAGCCGATTCCGGTAACCATATACCACACGTTCCCGCCGTCCACGATTTCCCCCCGATGGTATAGACCCAGTTAGACGTTCCCGGCGTTCTCACCCAGGCGTAATCCATGGCGACCGCGTTGGTGACATCAAAATCGGCATAACGCACGTAGTCGATCAGCGTGGACGACACGGCGTTGGAGGTTGTGGACGATCCCGCCGCGTACGTCGCGCCGTCCAGGGTGTATTGCCAGGCGACCGAATAGGACAGATTGCTGACGGCGGGCGGGAGCGTCGCCGTATAGAGGTTGGTCCCCTCCACGGCCGTCATCGCCTGGGTGATGACGCTGCCGTTGTTCCAGACGTAGGAGAGCACGACGCTTCCCGTGACGACTGCGGCGCCGCTGGATGCATTCAGCCGCACCACGACCGTCACCGGGGATCCGTTCGTCAGTCCCGCCCCGCTCGCCGGCGAGAGGAATTGGGGCGTCACATAGGTCTCGGCCACGACGCTGTAGCGGCCATTCGTGCCGTTCATCTCGATCGTCAGCAAGCCGTCAGACAGACCGGTGATCACGATGTTGGTGTTGGCGTCGCGCACCGCAACTCCGTTGGTTATCGGCAGCCCAAGAAGGGCCAGATTGGTGGCGCCCCAGACCCAGGGCGCGACCGCGTAACTAGCGGCATTGTTCGTGTAGCCGGCCACGCCGGCAAACGTCCAGCTCTGGCTCGTGATTCCCAGGATGGGTGTCCGGACACGCCACAGGTTGTTGGACACCAACTCCATGGGTATCGCGGAGGCGTTGGTCACCACCTGCATGACCCTCACGTCGGAGCGGAAAGGCCGGATCTCATAGCCGAGGGGCGCCGCCGCCGTGCCCAGCAAGGCCGGAATGACGGCCGCATCCTCCTGGTGGCTGGGCTGCGGGCCCGCGCCGTCAGGATCGCGGGCGTAGAAATACCCGTCGTAGTCGCAGGTGAAGTAGTAATAATTGGTGCCCGCACCAAGCGCGGGGATCGTCTGTTCATACATGCCTGAACCGTTCAGAACCATGTTGGTCTGCGTCCACGGTCCGCTATTCGTGTTCCACCGGTAATACACCCGGACCACCCGACTCGTCGAGGGATTCCCGGCGTCCACGTCGGCCACCCGGCACCGCACGGTCACCGCCTGATTCGACGACGGATAGCCTGGGTTGTGCAGCGATTCGGTGATTGTGACTTGCGTCGGTGGCGGGGAAAGGTAGATGTCGTCAAAATAAATAAGGCCGACATCGAGACCCCCGATGCTGTCCTGCCTCACCAGGCGCACGTACCGGACGGCTTGGTTGTTCAGTGTCACGGGCGTCGAATTCGTCGCGCGGTAGCCTGAAATCGCCGCATAAACCAGGGTCGTCGCCGTCTGCCAGTTGCCGGGCGTGCTGTTCGTCGTGTATTGAACCGCGACCCGGCCGCCCCGTCCGGTGTCGCCCATGACGCTGGTGAAGTAGACGGTTCCAACCCCGTTGGTGAGGCGGGGCGATTGCAGGAATGCATTGGTCTGCGCGCGGAGGCCGAACGCCGGAGAGACCGATCCGGGGGGCAGGGGCGCCCCGTTGGTCACGGGGTATTTGCCCATCTCGGCTATCCACCAGGTCGAGGTGGCGGCCACGTCCACCTGATACGCGTAATTGGTCTGTGCGGCGTCCTCAGGGGTCCACGTGCCCGGGCGGAAGTCCGTGAACCGCGACGCGTCCAGTGCGTCTGTCAGCGTGTAACCGATCCGTTGCGAGGTGATGGCGTTCGTGACCCCGCCGATGCTGTAAAGGGTGAGCACATAGTTGGTCAGCGCCCCGGCCGGCAGACGCGGCACCACCCCCTCGTAGCGGTTCGTGGTCGTCGCAGTCATCCGGTTGGTGACGACGGCCCCCCCCCCCCACGAATAAACCAGCCAGACGCTCACGATCTCGACCGAGTCTGGAACCAACGACAGGATATCCGCGCCCACGGTGAAAGCCCGGCCGATCGCAACTTGTGAACCGGCGGCGGGCGCGATGTTCCAGAGCGCCAGGTCTTCGGCGGTGGCGATGTATTCCCCGGTCTGCCTGTTCAAACGGATCATCAGATTGCTGGCAATCCCCGTGGCCGCAATGGGGGTCACCGCGTCACGCTCCGCAAAGCCGTTGAGCGGAATGTCATACGGAGCGATCTGATTGGTGTCGCCCCACGTCCAGGGCGAGGCATCATAGGCGGACGCATTGTTCGTATAGCCCGCGAGGCCTGCAAACGTCCAGTCCAGCGTGCTGCTCGCCGCGTTTGTCAACGTCCACTGCCACACATGGTCGCCCACCAGTTCCATGTTGATCCCCGCCGCGGCCGGGTTGGTGACGACCTGCATGACCTGCACATCCGAGCGGAACGGCCGGATGCCATATTCAAACTGCTTCAGCTCGGCGCGCCCGATCCTTTCGTTCCGGTTGGTTTGCAGGGCGCACGCGGAACCGTCCGGATCACGACTGTACGAATACCCGTCGAAAACACAGGCGAAATAATAGGAATTCGTCCCCACGCCGTGCCGGGGGATCACGCCTTCGTACACGCCTCCGCCGATCGGAGCCAGATTGGTCTGCCCCCAACTGTGAGTCACGGTGACCCGCCGGTTGACCGACGGGATCGCGGCGTCGACGTCAGTCACCTGGCACCGCACGCGGACATCCTGATCCTGCGACGGATAGCCCGGGTTCTGCAGCATCTGGGTGATCGTCACATCTGTCGGCGGGCGGGAAACAGCGATGCTATCGATGTAGATCGATCCAAAAAACGGCTTGACGGGCAAATTGCCAGTCGTATGTATTGCACCGTTATCCGTCCGCCAGAACCGCACATAGCGCACATTTCGGTTATTGAGCACAACGGGGATCGCGTTGGTGGTTTTGGCGTACTGGTCAGGCAACGCAGGATAGTTATTGTAATTGTTCGTCCAGGCGTCCTGCCAGTTTTCCGGCAAACTGTTCGTCGTGTATTGGATAATCAGCTGGGCCGAATAGCCCTTATCAGACATCATGCTGGTGTAATAGATCGTTCCCACGCCTGCTGGAAGGTACGGCGTCTGCGCGTAAGAACCACCCCCTTGGAGCGAATAGAGCTGCACAACCTTGTTGCTCCCGCCGGGCGGCCGTTCACCGGCCGACTCTGGCAACAATATGCCACACTTTTCCGCGGACCATGTTTGCGTCCCGATGCTATAGATCCAGTTCGATGTGCCGGGCGTTCTCACCCAGGCGTAATCCATGGCGACCCCGTTGGTCACATCGAAATCCGCATACCGCGCGTAGTCGGGCAGCGTGGTCGAGACGGTATTCGTGGCCGATATCGCCACGCCGGAGGTGTCGTACCGGCAGGTCACATAAAAGGCGAGCGAGCTGACGGCGGGGGGGATCGTCGCCGCATAGTTGGTGCCCGTCACCACCGACATCGTCTGGGTGTTCCAGTCGCCGCCGTTCCAGGCATAGGCGAGTTCGACGCTCTGGACCACGGATCCGCCGTTGGTGGCCAGTTGCGCGGTCACCGTCACCGGCACGCCGTTGGTTACCTCCGCCCCGGTCGCCGGCGTCAGGCTGCCGATCGTCACGCCGGCCTCCAGAGTCAGGGCCGCTCCGACGCAGACGATGAACGCCGCACCCGCGGCCACTCGTTTCCCCCAAGCGATGTTTGTCTTCATAGGCACCTCACGTGAATCACCCCATCCATCCCGTCGACGCACCGGACACACACATTCCAGCAAATTAATTTGGAGTTACTATATCCTTTACCGGCTGCGGTTACAAGCTGTTTGTCGGGAAATATCGCCGTCTCGCCGTGTTTGCACTTGAAAGCTCATCCCGTATGTTCTATCATGGCCTCCCCTAAGACAAATATGCCTGGAGCGCTACATCATGGTTCTCGACATCCTGACCCAAGCCTCGCGCTACACCCACCTCCTTCCCGGACTGTCCGACGCGTTCGCCTTCGTGCAGCGCCCCGACGCCGGCCGGTTGCCCGACGGCCGTCACCCGATCGACGGCGACCGGGTCTTCGCCCTGGTGCAAACCTATGACACCAAGCCCGTTGCAGACGGCTTCCCCGAAGCCCACCGCCGCTATGCCGACGTGCAGGTCGTCATCGCCGGGACGGAATGGTTCGGCTACGCACCCCTGTCCGATCAACCGGTCGAACGCCCCTACGACGCAGACCGCGACATCCTGTTCGTCCGCGGCGACACCACGCTGTTTCGGCTGACGCCCGGTGTGTTCGCCCTGGTTTTTCCGCACGACGCACACCTGCCGGGCCGGACCCTGACCACGCCGGAGCAGGTGCGCAAGATCGTCATCAAAATCCAGATGCCCCCAGGCGCCTGATCGGCGCCCTTTCAGTAGACGCCCACACAAAGATAATACCGAGGCCCCATGCCCCTGAAAACGATGATATTTGTTGACGGAACCTGGCTCTATCACAGCCGCCAAATCCTGTTCGACGTGCTCGGAGCCGATGGCTTTGAGATCGATTACAAGCGGATCCCCGAGGTCATCGCCGATGACCTCGGCCACTGGCAGGAGGATCGGATCGATATCGTCCGCACCTGCTACTTTGGCACCCTGCCCATCAACAAGCCCGGCTGCAACCCGGCCAAGCAGAAGGCGTTCTACGATTTTCTGGCCTTTCACTGCGGCTACGACACCGAGATCATCGACGTCGATTACCGGCGTGACCCCGGATCCCGGCCCGACGAGCGCTCGGTCGGGGTCGCGCTGGCGTCGGCCATGGTCTATTACGCGTCGCTGCCGGGCGTGTTCGACGTCGCCACGCTCGTGGCCGGCGATTCGGAGTACATCCCCCTGCTGCGCCGCGTCAGGGCCATGGGCAAGCGGACGCAGTTGGTCGCCATCAACAACACGGCCGACCGCGCGCCCACCAGCGCCCTGCTGCAGACCGAGCCGGGCGTGCTCGACTTCCCGCCCGTGTTTCTCGACGATCACGCCCAGAATCTCCGTCTCGTGCGCGAGGAACAGACCCGGGTCTGCAAGATCTGCGGCAAGGAGGAACCGACGACCTGGGCCGGCCCCGACTTCTTCTGCTCGGTCTGCCGCAACGAGCACCGCAAGCAGGTTCGCACCTGCGACGCCTGCGGGCGTGAAGAAGAGACCACCTGGGACAAACCCTTCTTCTACTGCACCCAGTGCCGCAAAGAGTACCGGGACAGCCGTCCGGAACCGGCCTGACTCTGCGGGACGCCTGCACAACCTCAGGCTTGTGCAGGCAGCGGGTTCAGAATGCGAAAAAGCCGCCTGCGCGGGTGCGCAGGCGGCTTGTGGACGCCACAGCATCCGGTCGATCACTCTTCCTGCTGCCGCTGCTCCTGCTGGTCGAGTTCGGCCATGGCCGCGCGGCGGGAGAGCTTGATCCGGCCGCGGTCGTCGATGCCGATGCACTTGACCGTGATCTTATCGCCCACCTTGCAAACATCCTCCACGGAGGCGATGCGGCGGTCGGAAAGTTCCGAGATGTGGCAGAGGCCGTCCTTGCCCGGCAGAATCTCGACGAACACGCCGAAATCCTTGAGACCGGTGATGGTGCCCTCGTAGATCTTGCCTTCCTCGGCTTCGGCGATGACCGCCGAGACTTCGCGCTGGGCGATCGCCATCGCCTCGCCGCTGCTGGCGAAGATCGAGACCGTGCCGTCGTCGTCGATGTCGATCTGGGCACCGGAGACCTCGCAGATGCGGCGGATGTTCTTTCCGCCGGGGCCGATGAGGCCGCCGATCTTGTCGACCGGGATCATGATCTTCTGGATCCGCGGCGCGTAGGCCGACAGTTCCTTGGGCGAGGCGATGACCCCGTCCATGAAGTCCAGGATCTGCATGCGGCCGGCGCGCGCCTGTTCGAGGGCCGCCTCCACGACGTCCCACGTCAGTCCGCGGAGTTTGAGGTCGACCTGGAAGCCGGTGATTCCCTTGCGGGTGCCCGCGACCTTGAAGTCCATGTCGCCGCAGTGATCCTCGGAACCGAGAATGTCGGTGATGAGAATCGTGCGGCTCTCGTCCGGCGTGGTGAACAGCCCGATCGAGACGCCCGCGACATGGCCCTTGATCGGCACGCCGGCATCCATCATGGCGAGGGAGCCGACACAGACCGAGGCCATGGAGGATGACCCGTTGGATCCCATGATGTCGGAGACCACCCGGATCGTATAGGGGTAATCGTCCGGAACGACAGGCGCCAGCGAGCGTTCGGCAAGGGCGCCGTGACCGACTTCGCGGCGACCGAGGGCGCCCAGCCTGCCGACTTCGCCGACACAGTAGGGCGGGAAGTTATAGTGCAGGATAAAGGGCTTGGACTTCGGGCCGCCCGTGATGGCGTCCAGTTCCTGAACATCCTTCTTGGTGCCGAGCGTGATGGTTCCGAGGGACTGCGTTTCGCCGCGGTTGAAGATCGCCGAACCGTGCGCGCGGGGAATCGGCGCAAGCTGAGCGTAGAGCGGACGGATCACGTCGTTGGCCCGCCCGTCGATGCGGCTGCCATGCTCGATGATGTTGCGGCGGACCAGATCGATCTCCAGCGCATCAAAGAACTGAACAAACTCCGGGGCGCCGATCTCGGGCCATTTCTCGCTCACCTTCGCCAGGGCGCCGTCTTTGATCGCCTTGATCGCGGTGTGCCGTTCCTGCTTGCCGGCCACGAGCAGCGCCCGACGCAGGGTTTCTTCGCAGAGACCGCGGAGGAACGCCATCTTTTCGGCATCGGGAGCGACATCAGCGATGACTTTGTCGGCCTTGCCGAGCAGGCGCCGCAACTGGTGCTGCGCATCGATCAGCTTCACCACCTCCGCATGGGCGCATTTCATGGCGGCGAAGAAGTCGGCCTCCGAGATCTCGTTTGCGCCGCCCTCCATCATCAGAAACCGTTCGCGCGTGCCGGCGTAGACCAGATCCAGATCGCTCTCCAGGCGCTGCGCCTGGGTCGGGTTGACGATCCATGCGCCGTTGACGCGGCCGACGCGGACCGCGCCGATCGGGCCCATGAACGGGATTTCGGAGATGTGGATGGCCGCGCTGGCGGCGTTGACGGCGACAATGTCGGCCTCATTCTCGCCGTCGGCCGAGATGACCATGCTGTTGACCTGCACGTCGTTGCGATAGCCATCGGGGAACAGGGGACGGATGGGGCGGTCAATGATCCGCGCGCAGAGAATCTCCTTCTCGCTCGGGCGCTGTTCACGCTTGAAATAACCGCCCGGGAAACGGCCGGCCGCATAATATTTCTCGCGGTACTCCACCTGCAGGGGAAAATAATCGATCCCTTCGCGGGGCTTGTCGGTGTTGGTCACCGCGCAAAAGACCACGGTGTCGCCGAGACGGACGCTCACGGCGCCGGCGGCCTGGCAGGCCAGAAGGCCGGTTTCAAAAATCAGGTCTTTTCCGCCAACTGCGGCGGAGACCGAACGGGTGTCATTCATAGTTGTTCTGCCTTTTCTTGGGAATCAGGAGCGGAGCGCCTTCAGCGGCGGATGTTCAGTTCCTTGATCAGGGACTGATAGCGCGGTTCGTCCGTGCGCTTGAGGTAATCCAGCAAGCTGCGGCGCGTGTTGACCATGCGGATCAGCCCGTAACGCGAGCTGTGATCCTTCTTATGGCCCTTCAAGTGCTCCGACAGCACTTCAATCTTCTTCGTGAGCACGGCGATCTGAACTTCGCTGGAACCGGTGTCGCGCTCATGCCGGGCGACGGGGTTCCGAATGGCGGCTTTATCAATCTGGATCATGTGTCAGGCGTCCTTGCGCCGTTGGCGCTTTACGGTTTCTTTTTTCAGCGACGCATGACCCGGACGAAGGGCCCGCCCTGTCAGGCCAAAAAGGCCGCCGGACGACTGGCCCGGCTGGGCGGATCCACAACGGGGAGGCCGTCCGCCTCCTGAGACGCGTCGCAGAAAGGTTGCAGAATAGCCGTTTCGCCGGTCAAAGGCAAGCGGAATTGTTTCAGCCGGAAATTGACTGTTGACACGACCGCCCGAAAACCGGACACTGGTCACGTACCTCGCGAGAAGGTTGGCGTGAGCCTCGGAGGCGGAAAGGGTAGTCAATGCGGACAGTTGGGGTGATTCCGGCCCGATGGGGGTCGACGCGGTTTCCGGGAAAAAGCCTGCATCCAATCTGCGGCCGGCCGCTGGTGGTCTGGGTGGCCGAGGCCGTGCGCCGCGCCCCGGGATTGGACGAGGTGATCGTGGCTACGGACGATGCGCGCATCGCCGCCGCCGTGCGCGGCACGGGCGTGTCGGTGGTGATGACCCGCCCGGATCTGCCCTCCGGAACCGACCGGGTGGCTGCGGCGGCGCAGCCGGCGGACGACGACATCATCGTGAACATCCAGGGGGACGAGCCGCTGATAGACCCCGGCCTGATCGAGGCGCTGGCGGTGCGGCTGCGGACGGACGCCGCCTATCAGATGGCGACCGCGGCCTGCCCGATCCGCACGCCGCGCGAGCTGGAGGCCCGGACGGTGGTGAAAGTGGTGTGCGACGCCGACGGCGGCGCCCTCTACTTCTCCCGCCTGCCGATCCCCTGCCGCCGCGACGGCGAACCCGATCTGGGGGCGGACCTTTATCTGCGGCATGTGGGCATTTACGCCTACCGGGGCGCGTTCCTCCAGCGGCTGGTTCGGGAGCCGCCCTGCGCGCTGGAACAGGCCGAATCGCTGGAACAGCTCCGCGCGCTGTACATCGGGGGGCGCATCGCGGTGCTCCGGACGGCGCACGCCGGCTGCGGCGTGGACGTCCCCGAAGACGTGGCGGTCGTCGAGGCGGACATGCGAAGACGGGGGATCGTGTGAGCGACGCGTGTGACCGGTGACAACACCTCAGGAGTGCGGAATCATGGCAACAGTCAAGACGGTTAAAGTGGGGCCGGTGTGTTTCGGCAACGGAAAACTGGCGATGATTGCGGGGCCCTGCGTGATCGAATCGCGCACGGGCTGTCTCGATCTGGCGGCCAAGCTAGTCCGGCTCGCGGCCCGGCTGGACATGCCGCTGGTCTTCAAGGCCTCGTTTGACAAGGCCAACCGCACCTCGGTCGATGCCTATCGCGGCCCCGGGATCTTCGAGGGGCTGGCCATCCTGCAGGAGGTGCGCGACACGTTCCAGGTGCCCGTGCTGACCGACATCCACGAACCGCAACAGGCCGCGCTGGCGGCGGAGGTGGTCGATGTGCTCCAGATCCCCGCCTTTCTCTGCCGGCAGACCGACCTGCTGCTCGCCGCCGGCGAAACGGGCAAGACGGTGAACATCAAGAAGGGGCAGTTCCTCGCCCCCGAAGACATGGCGAACGTCGTGGCCAAGGTCGAGAGCACCGGCAACCGCAAGATCATCCTCACCGAACGCGGGGCGAGCTTCGGCTACCGCAACCTGGTCGCCGACATGCGCAGCCTGCTGATCCTGCGCGAACTGGGGTACCCCGTGGTCTTTGACGCGACGCACAGCGTGCAGCGCCCGGGTGCTGCGGGGACCAGCAGCGGCGGCGATGGCCGGTGGGCTCCCGCCCTGGCGCGCGCGGCGGTCGCCACGGGGGTCGACGGCGTGTTCATGGAAACGCACGTCAATCCCGCCGAGGCGCTCTCGGACAAGGCCAACGCGATCGCCTTCTCCGCGCTGGCGCGCCTCTGGAAGACACTCAAGGAGATTCATGCGCTGGTTCGCTAATTACCGGATGCGGCTGGTTGCCGTCGCCCTGCTGGTCGGGATCGCCGGGCGCGCCCGCGCGGAGGAGGCGTCCGCCGCCCCCCCGCCGGCGCCGCCCGCGTGGGCCGACCTGTGCGCGGCCTACGACTCCAACGCCGGCGTGAGCGGCGCGCCGGTGGAGAAGCTGACGCTGCCGCTGGAGCATTACGAGAGCGGCCGCGTGCGCGCGGTGCTGCGCGCCGCCCAGGCGACCCGCACGGACGATGGCTTCGTCCGGGCCCTGCAGGTGCGGATCGAGCTGTTCGACGAGGCGGGCAAGGACGACGGGGTGATCGTGGCCGAGCACGCGCTGTTCAATATGGAGTCCAGGCGGGGCTATTGCCGGGGCGTCGTGAGCTTCCGCCGGCAGGATATCGAGCTCTCGGGGCGCGACCTCTACTGGTCGATGCCGCAACAGCGTGTCGTGGTGATCGCCGACGCGCGCCTGGTGGTGAAGGAATTGAAGCGAAAACGGGGAGGCAGACAGTGAGCGAGATGAAAACCAGAATGAGCGGCGTGCTCGGCGTGGCGCTGGCGTGGACCCTGTGCGCGACGGGATCCCGCGCCGAAGAGAAGCCGGCGACCGCGGCCGCCGCGCCGGATCGGCCGGCGCAAGCCGCGCCGGCGGAGCCGGTGCCGGCGACGGGCGAGGCCGCAGCCCCCGCGCCGGTGCCCGCGGCCCCGGTGAAACCGCCCGACCTGTTCAAGCGTGCCGACCTGGGCGGGATGAAAGACCAGCCGACGGTGATCACCTCCAAGCGGATCGAATTCGACTACAAGGAGATGGTCGCGGTTTTTGACGAGAATGTCCGGGTCGAAAACCCCGAGTTTTTGATGCTCGCCGACCGGGTTCTGGTCTTCCTCGAAGGCACCAACGACCTCAAGCAGATCCTGGCGATCGGACATGTCTCGGTGACGAACGGCCTGCGCAGCGCCTCGTGCGACAAGGCCGTTTACACCCGCGCGGCCGAACAGCTCGTCCTGACCGGCCACGCGCGCCTGCTGCGCGGCGGCGATTCCGTCAGCGGCGACCGCATCGACATCTGGCTCAACGACGAGCGGATGGAGGTCACGCCGGGAACGGTCGTCTTCACGCCGGCAACGGTCAAGAACAAGCCGGAGCCGGAGCCGATCAAGCCGGTTCAGCCTTAAGCGGGAGAGCGACGACACGTATGGAAACAAGCGTAAAAGATGACACCCGGGCGGCGGAAGCGACGCGGCCCGACATTGAAGCGCTGGATCTGGGGAAGAGCTACCGGAACCGTGCGGTCGTGAACGGCGTGTCGCTGTCGGTCCGCTGCGGCGAGATCGTCGGCTTGCTCGGCCCCAACGGCGCGGGCAAGACCACGACGTTCTACATGATCGTCGGGCTGGTCCGTCCCGACAGCGGGCGGATCCTGTTCCGCGGCCGCAACGTGACCCGCCTGCCGGTGTACCGCCGGGCCCGCGAGGGGCTGGGCTATCTGGCGCAGGAGCCTTCGGTCTTCCGCAAGCTCACGGTCGAGGAAAACCTCCTGGCGATCCTGGAGTCCCTGCCCCTGACCCGCACGCAGCGGGCCGCGCGCTGTGTGGAACTGCTCGAGGGGTTGAAATTGACGAACGTGGCCCGGCAGCGCGCCTACACCTTGAGCGGCGGCGAACGGCGCAAGCTCGAAATCGCCCGTTCGCTCGTGCGCCGGCCGGCCGTGCTCATGCTCGACGAACCCTTCAGCGGCGTCGACCCCCTCGCCGTCCACGACATTCAGCAGATCGTTCTGGGGTTGCGCAATCAAGGCCTGGGCATTATAATCACCGATCACAACGTGCGCGAAACCCTGTCGATCGTCGATCGGGCCTATCTGGTCTTCGACGGCCGGGTGCTGCGCGAAGGGACGAGCGATTTCCTGATCAACGACGAAACGGCCCGCGAGCTTTATCTCGGCCGCGGGTTCAGAATGTAACAACCGGCGGCGCGAGCCGTCCAACAACGAGAGGGGGCGATATGCCGATTGAAATGACTGTGCGACACGTGTCTGTCAATGCCGGGCTTCAGGAGCATGCCAAGGCCAGGGCCGATTCCCTGATCGAGGAGTTTCCGAAGATCGAGTTTGTCCATGTGATCCTGGACCGGCAGCACAAGGCGTATGAGGTCGAATACATTGTGCAGCACAAGCACGTGTCGCAGATGAGCGGCAAGGCGGCCGACGAAAACATCCTGACCGCCGCCGACGGCGCCTATGCCAAGGTGTGGCGCCAGTTGCGCAAGCATTACGACAAGGTCTCGGACGCCCATCACGAACGGAGCACCATCCGTGAGCCGAACCACGGCTAAGACCGATCACCCGGCGCCGGATCCGGTTCCGTCCGGACATCCCGGCCGGCTGCGGGCGCCCCGGCGGGGCGTCCCGGCCGCCCGCGCCGCGCGGCCGGCTCAACCGGGCGGAGCGACTGGCGGCGCCGGCGCCGTGACGGTGGGCGCGTTTTATGAACGCGGCCGCGAACGGCTCGGCCTGCGCCTGGCCGCCGGCGGCGGCGGGGACGGCCTGGCGCGTGTGATCGAGGAGCCCGTGCTGTACCGCTGCGGGCTTGCGCTCTCCGGTTTTTACGACTTCTTCGCGTTCCGGCGCATCCAGTTGATCGGCTCCGCCGAACACGCCTATCTGAAGGCCATGCCCGAACCCCGGCGGATTGCCGCGCTGCAGCGCCTGTTCCAGGCCGGCATCCCCTGCGTGATCCTGTCCGGCGGGCTGCCCGCCTTCGCCGAGACCGTGGAACTCGCGGACACGCTGAATGTGCCGGTTTTCCTGACCGCGATGACCACGCTCCGGTTCACCTCGCAGGCGACCCTGCTGCTCGAACACCTGAGCGCCCCGCGCCGCAAGGTGCATGGCACGATGATCGAGGTCGCCGGATTAGGCATCCTGATCGAGGGGCCGGCGGGCATCGGCAAGAGCGAAACGGCGCTGGGGCTGATCAAGCGGGGCCACGCCCTCGTGGCCGACGATCTCACCGAGCTGCGCCGGGACGCCGACGGCGTCATCCACGGGGCGGCGGTGGCCGTGACCCGGCACTACATGGAAATCCGCGGCATCGGCATCATTTATATCCCCGCGCTTTTCGGCGTGGCCGCGGTCCGGGGAGAGAAGGCGCTCGATCTGGTGATCACCCTCCTCCCGCAGAAAGAGGGCGAGCACGATATCGACCGTAGCGGGGAGCAGAACCTCACCCGCGAACTGCTCGGCGTGCGGATTCCGCAGTTGATCATACCGGTGGCTCCGGGGCGGGATCTGGTTAATATTGCGGAAACCGCCGCAATGGAGTATAAATTGAAGCTATCCGGTCAGGTGGCGCATCGCGACCTCGACGAACAGATCAAGCGTCATCACGCAGGGAGTGGAGGGTAAGCGTGGCAAAGGCAAATGGTGGCAAAAGCGAAACGCGCGAACTGGTTTTGCTGAACAAATACGGGATGCATGTCCGGCCGGCCGGGTTGTTTGCCAAGATGGCGGCTCGCTTCAACGCCGACGTCCAGGTGGAGAAGGACGGCGACGTGGTCTCGGGCCGGAGCATCATGGCGCTCATGACGCTGGAAGCGACCTGCGGCACGGTGCTGCGGGTCTCGGCAACCGGCCCCCAGGCCGTGGATGCGCTCAACGAGCTGTCGGCGCTGGTGGCGCGTAAATTTGACATACCCGATGAACAGTAACCCCCCCACCCCGCCGCCGCGAGACGGCGCCCGTTTTGAAGGAATACCGGCCGTGTCGGGTCGCGCCAACGGCCCCGCGTGGGTGGTTCATGCGCGCCTGGACGAAATCCCCGATCGCACCATCCCGCCCGAGGAGATCGATGCGGAGATCGACCGCTTCCATCGGGCCATCGCGGTCACCCGGCAGCAGATTCTCGATCTGGTGGAGGAGGTCTCCCGGCGCATCGGCCCGAGCGAAGCGGGTGTGTTTGACGCCCATCTGATGGTGGTCGATGACGGCTTTCTCAGGTCCTGCGTCGAGAAGCTGATCCGCGAACGAACGGCGTGCGCCGAAGTGGCCGTCCACCGGGTGGCCGAGGAGTTCAGCGCCAAGTTCGCCGCCATGCACGACGCCTACCTCCGCGAACGGAGCTCCGATATCCTGGATATCGGCCGCCGCATCCTGCGCAACCTGATGGGGGTCTCGGAGACGATCCCCTCCGCGTTCGACCGGCCCCATATCATCATCGCCGACGACCTCACGCCGTCCCAGACGGTCGGCCTGCCGCGGGACAGCGTCCTGGGCCTGGTGATCGACCGCGGAAGCGCCACCTCGCACACCGCGATCATCGCGCGCGCCCTCGGCATCCCGGCGGTCGTCGGCGTCGAGCGCGTCTCCTCCGAGGTCCGCTCCGGCGACACCGTCCTGCTGGACGGGTACAAGGGGACGGTCATCGTGCGCCCGACGCCCGCCGAACTGGCGGACTTCAAGCGGGTGTGCGCGTTGCACCGCAAGGCCTCCGTGGATTGGCGGCGGCTGCGCAATGTGCGGGCCGAGACGCCCGACGGCCGCGTGGTGACCGTTCTGGCCAACGCCGACCACACCTCCGACCTGTCGCAGCTGGCGGGCCGGGGCAGCGAGGGCATCGGCCTGTACCGCACCGAGAGCCTGTGGATGCACCTGGGGCGGGAGCCGGACGAAGATGAGCAGACCGCCGCTTACCACGCCGTTGCGCGCGCCATGACCGGCCGGCCGGTGGTCATCCGTGTGCTCGATCTCGGCGGCGACAAGGTCTGCGATGCCGCGTCCAACCGGCCCGAGGCCAATCCGTTTCTGGGGTTGCGCTCGATCCGCTACCTGCTCAAGGCGCCGGAGGTGTTCCGCAGGCAGCTGCGGGCGATTCTGCGCGCCAGCGCCTGCGGCGATGTCCAGATCATGTACCCCATGATTTGCGACGTGGAAGAGCTCCTCGCAGCCAACGCGCTCCTGGAACAGTGCAAAGACGAACTGCGCGCCGAAGGGATCGCGTTCAAGGAGTCCATCCCCGCCGGGGCCATGGTCGAGATCCCCTCGGCTGCGCTGACGGCCCACATCCTGGCCCGCCATGCCCACTTTCTCTGCCTGGGCACCAACGACCTGGTCCAATACACGCTGGCCGTCGACCGGGTGAACGAGACCGTCGCCACGCTCTACCAGCCGACGCACCCGTCCGTGCTGACCCTGATCCGCCATACGGTCAAGGCCGGATTGCGGTACAAACGGCCGGTCAGCGTCTGCGGCGAGATGGCCGCGGACCCGGCCCTGGCCGTTCTGCTGATGGGAATGGGCGTGAACACGCTCAGCATGACGCCGACCGCCATACCCGAAGTCAAGCACGCGATCCGCAAAACCCCCTATGCCGAGGCGGCCAAACTTGCGCGCGGCATCGCCGCGCACGCCTCCACCGCCGCGGACGCGCTGCGGATGTGCCACGCCCTCCTCCACCGCACCGCACCGGAGCTTTTGGCGTGAGGGCTCCGTAACGAGGATTGAGCGAATGAGCAAAGTCAGGCGCCCGGCCGCGGATGCGGCCTCGAAACAAACCCGGAAAACGATTGTCGGGGCGATCCACCCCGATGTGCTCCGTTTCACGGTCGGCCAGGATCCGGTGCTCGACCTGGAACTGGTCGAGTGGGACTGCATCGGGACCGCCGCGCATGTGCGGACGCTGGAGGCGATGCCGGTCAAGCCCGCCATCATCTCCCGCCAGGACCGGGTGGCCGTGGTGGACGAATTGCTGCGCGTGATGCGCGCGGCCCGCGAGGGACGGTTTGCCATCACCGAGGCCGATCAGGATGTCCACCTGGCGGTCGAGCGCCGGCTCACCGAGACGCTGGGCGATCTGGGGCGGCGCGTGCATACGGGACGCAGCCGCAACGACCAGGTGGCGGTCGACATCCGGCTGCACGGCCGCGAACATCTGCTGGGGCTGATCCTGGAAACGGCCGAACTGGCCGGCGGCCTGTTGCGGTTCGCGCGCCGGCACGAGCGGCTGCCCATGGTGGGCCGCACCCACCTGCAGCCGGCCATGCCCAGCACCGTGGGGCTGTGGGCATCGGCCTATGCCGAGGCGCTGCTGGACGATCTGATCACGGTCGAGGCCGCCTACACGTACAACGACCGCTGTCCGCTCGGTTCCGCGGCGGGCTATGGCGTGCCGCTGCCGCTCGACCGCGCGCGGACCGCGCGGCTCCTCGGGTTCGCCGCGCCGCATCACAACGTCTTCTACGCCAGCAACGCGCGCGGCAAGTGCGAGGCGATCACGCTGGGCGCGCTCACGCAGGTGATGCTCACCCTGTCGCGGCTGGCCGAAGACCTCATCCTCTTCTCCATGCCCGAGTTCGGCTACTTTGTCCTCCCCTCCGAACTGTGCACCGGCAGCAGCATCATGCCGCAGAAGCACAATCCTGACGTGCTGGAACTGATCCGCGCCAAGGCGGCGCGCCTCCTCGGCCACAGCACAGCGGCCTGCGCCGTGCTCAAGGCCCTCCCCGGCGGCTACAACCGCGACCTCCAGGAGACCAAGGAGCTCTACCTCGACGGCATGGCGACAACCCGCGCGACGGTGCGCATCCTCTCGGTCCTGGCCCGTTCGCTCGCGGTGCGGGAGCAGCGGCTGCGCGAGGCGTTTGCGCCGGGCGTGTTTGCCACCGACCGGGCGCTCGAGCTGGTGGCGGACGGAATGCCCTTCCGCGACGCCTACCACCACGTCCGCTCGCACCTCGATGAGCTGCTGACGGCCGACGCCGATGCGGCCGTGGCGGCCAAAACCCACCTCGGCGGAACCGCCGGCCTCGATTTCGCGTGGCTTGCCGGCCGCGTCCGCGCAACTCGCGCCGCCGCGATGAAGCGCCGAAAGGCGTCACACGCCGCCTTCGCGCGCGTGCTCGGCGCCGGCTATCCCGGTTTGGCCTGATTCCTGCTTAATGGAAATCCGGAGGTCTTCTGATGAAAAAAACGTTCCTGTTATGCGCCTGTGCCACCCTGCTGACGCTGACCGCCCGGCCCCAGGCGCGCCCCCCGGCGACCGAAGCGCCGGCCAGCGCTGCGGTTGCCGATGCCGCCGTCGCCAGCGAAGGGCCGGGCCCCGTGCCGGCGCCGGCGCCGCAGAACGGTATGTCGCTCCGCGACGCCTGGCGTTGCGGCGGCTGGATCATGTGGGTGCTGGCGGGCGGCTCGGTGATCGGACTCGCCCTGAGCCTGTATCTGTTCGGAACGCTGCGCACCAGCCAGATGGCGCCGCCGATCCTGTTGAGCGAACTGCTGATGCATGTCAAGTCCGGCGACCTGGCGGCGGCGCGCCGCATCTGCGAGGTCCGGTCCAGCCCGCTGGCGCGCATCGCGCTGGCGGCCTTTGACCACCTGCGCCATACGACCGCCTCCGAACCGGCGCTCCTGCGCGCCGACGTGGAAGCCGAGGGCGTCCGACAGGCCGAGGCCATCCAGGGCGAGACGCAGTGGCTGCTCGACCTGTCGGTCATCGCGCCGATGCTCGGGCTGCTCGGCACGGTCATGGGCATGCTCAAGGCCTTCGGATCGGTCGCCACCGATGTGGCGAGCGCCAAACCGGTGGTGCTCGCCGCGGGAGTCTCGCAGGCCATCGTAACCACCATCTTCGGCCTCCTCGTGGCCATTCCCGCCATGGTGGCCTACGCCTATTTCCGCCGGCGCGCCTCCCGCCAGATCGCCGCGCTCGAAGCGGCCTCAACCGCGCTGGTGACCGCCGTGACAAGCAGGTTTGAGCGATGAACTTTCGCAAACGCGTATCCGCGGATTTGCCGCAGTTCCAGATCACGCCCATGATCGACGTGGTGTTTCTGCTGTTGTGCTTCTTCATCACGTCCGCGGTCTTCTCGCAATGGGAATACGAGGTTGACATCGTGCTGCCGACCGCCGCGAGCGGCAAGCTGCCCGACCGGCTCCCCGGCGAGGTGATCGTGAACGTGAACCGCGCCGGCGTCATCACGATCAACAGCAACGTGCTGACGGCCGATGATCTGATCAACCGGCTTTCACGGCTGGCGCGGCTGTTTCCCGGCCAGCCGATCATCGTCCGGGCAGACCGCGAGACCGCCTATCAGCACGTGATGACCGTGGTCGACGCCTGCCGGCAGGCCGCCATCTGGAACATCTCGTTCGCGACCGGAGATGCCGATGCGAAGCCGTGAGCCCAGGCCCCGCCGTCCCCGCCGCGTCCGGCGCCTCGCGCTGTGCGTGGCCGCGCTCTGCGCCTGCGGGCTGGCGGGCGCGGCCGAAGAGGTGATCGGCGCGGCCGACCGCCGGCTGCTGGCCGATGCCCTCTATGCGCGTGGCCTGCACGAGCAGGCCATGCGGGAGTACGCCGCGCTCGCGGCCGACCCCGCCCTGGACGAGCGCGATGTCGTGCTCTTCCGCCTGGGCGAGAGCTGCCGCCGGCTCGCCCGCAACGCCGACGCCGAGCGCGCCTACGCCCGGCTGGTGACCGAGTTTCCGAAGAGCGCCTTCCGCGCGCCCGCGCAAGTCCAGCGGGCCTTGCTGGCGGCGGAAGAGAAACGGTACACGGAGGCGGCGGCGCTGCTGACCCCGTTTGCGGCGGATGCGGCGGTGCCCGAAGACCTCGCGCCGGTCGTCCTCCAAACCCTCTCCGACATCCTCGAACGCGGCGGCGACGCGGCCGGCGCGCTGGCCCGCTACGACCAGATCCGCACCCGCTTCCCCGCCAGCGAATTCGCCGCGCCCGCGGCGATCCGCCTAGCGTACGCCCTGGCGCAATCGGCGAAGCCGGCGGACCGGACGCGCGCGATCGACCTCTACCGCGAAGCCGCCGCGCGCGCACAGACGCCGCCCGTCGCCGCGGAGGCGCTGTTCCAACTCGGCCAGTCCCTGGCGTACGCCGGTCAGCCCAAGGCCGCCGCCGCCGCGTTTGCCGAACTCCGGCAGAAGCACCCCGGGGACCCGCGGACGCGGGACGCCGCCCGCACCGCCGCCTGGGCGTGCCACGACGCCGCCCTGTTTGAGGACGCCCTGGCGTGGATCCCGGCCGACGGCGGCGGGCCCGACGAACGCGAGTCGTTCCTGTACATCCGCGCAAATGGCGCGCGGCAACTGGGGCGCCTCGATGCCGCCAGCGAGGCCTACCAGGCGTTCATCCGCGACTATCCCAAAAGCCCGCGCCTGCAGCGGGCCCGTTACGAGGGGCTGCTGACGCTCTTCCGCGCCGGCCGCCACGCCGATGTGCTGGCCGCGGCCGATGGGTTCGATCCCGGCGCCGAGTGGGCCGCGGATGTGTTGTGGATGCAGGCGGAGTCTGCCGCCGCGCTGAAAAAAACGGATCCTGCCCTGGCGTTCTACACAAAAGTGGCCGAGGCACATCCGAAAAGCCCGCTCGCGGGCGACGCCTGGATCCGCATCGGCTGGCTGCACCACGACCGGCAGGCGTGGCGCGAGGCGGCTGCGGCTTTCACACAGGCCGTCGCCCGCTATCCGGCGCACGCGCAGGCTGCGCAAACCCTCCACGCCGCGGGAGTCTGCCTCTCACGCGCGGGCGACTCCGAGGGCGCGCTGGCGCGCTGGCGGAAACTGCTGGCCGACTATAAGACCTATGAAAATACCGACGAGGCGTGCTTCCAGATCGCGATGGAACTGCTGCGACTGAAACGCGATGCCGAGGCCGTCGCCGCGATTGACCGCCTGCTCGCCGAACATGCGGCGTCCAGGCGCGGCGCCGAGGGGCTGTACTGGCGCGGCGTGCTGCGGCAGCGGCAGGCCGACGGCGCCGACGGCGCCATCGCCGATTTCCGCGCGGCGATCACGGCCGGTTTGCCGGGCACGTTGGTGCGAGACGCGCGGCTCGCGCTCGGCGCGCTGCTGCTGCAACGCCAGGGCGCCGAGGAGGCTGCCGCGGTCCTTCAGCCCCTGCTGGACGCGTCGACGCGCGACGCGCTCCCCCCCGACCGCCTGGCCTGGCTGGCGGAGTTCCAGTTTTCACGCGGCGCGTTCGCCGAGGCGGAGCGCGCCGCGCGGACGCTGGCGGAGGGCAACCACGGCCCCGCGTGGACGCAGACGGGATGGGCGCTGCTCGGCCGGGCGCTGCGGGCGCAGAAGCGCGCGGCCGACGCGATCGAGGCGTACACGCGGGCGGCGGCGGCCACCGCCGACACCCCCCATCTCCCCGAAACCCTCCTGCGCCTGGGCGAACTGCTGGTCGATGCCGGGCGTCTGGATGAGGCCGACACCCGTTTGCGCGAGGCGGTCGCCAAGACGTCCGCCCCGGAATGGCAGGGGTTGCGGGCCCATGCGTATGCCGGTCTCGGCCGCTGCGCCGAAGCCCGCGGCCAGAACGAGCTGGCGCTCCGCTATTACCTGAGTGTCGCCCTGCTCTATGACGATCCCGTTCTGGTTCCCGCCGCGCTGGACAAGGCCGCCAGCCTGCACGCCGCCCTCGGCCGCCCCGCCGAAAGCGAGGCGGCCGGCCGTGAATTGCTCGAACGCTATCCCGAAAGCGCGCAAGCCAGGGCCTGGAAGACGCGACGGCCCGCGAATCCGGCGGAAGGGAAGGGCCCGCCATGAAACTGCCCCGGGGCTTCGCCCATCGGCGCCCCAGCCGCGACGCCCACTGGGTTCTCGCGCTATCCGCCCTGCTCCTCTCCGTTGCCCTGCACGTCCTGTTCCTCGCCTACCTCGCGGATGTGCGCCTGGACACCTCGGAGCTGGTGGATCGCGCGCGCGCCGAACGGGAGGCGCGTCCTCAACCGTTGCCGCCCTTGCACGTCGAGCGCCTGCAGCATGATCCCTTGCGCCCCGCACCGGCCGAGCATCCGGGCCAGCCGGTTCAAACGCCGGATGCCCCGCGCGAGAAGCCGCCGCAACCGGAGCTGGCTTCGCCCCTGAAACCCGCGGCCAAGGATCAGGTGGCCGACACCGTGCCGGCGTCCGCTTACCGCGACGCGATTTCAACGCGGGCGCCGATGATTCCCCGGCAGGAGATCCTGGCCGTTCTGGACAAGCGGCTCAACGACCGCCTCACGGCCCTGAAACGGCGCGAGGTGTCGCTCGTCGAACGCCGCCCGCACGCGCCGGACTTCGCGCCCGCCGTTGATGCGGCGGCCCGGCGCTTTGAAGGCGGCACCGGCCTCCGCCCTCCCGATATGCCCTTCGGCTTCGCCGGGCTCCAGGATGGCCGTCTGCCGTCCGGGTCGGACTCGGCCCGGACCTCGTCTCCGCCACGCCTGGTCAAGGGGCCCGGAACGAATGCCGCCGCCGTCCTGAGCGAACGGTTCGCCGAACCGCCCGGAAAGGCGCAGCGGTTTGTCGCGATGGACGACCGCCTCGCCGTCGAATTTCACGCCTGGCTCGAACCGCGGGAGGGCGGCCGCCGCTACTTCCGCATCGCCATCCGGCCCCGGGCCGACAAGCCGATGCCCGTCCTCCCCAAGGACCTGCTGCTGGTCCAGGACAGTTCGGCCAGCCTGGCCGAGGAGCGGCTCTACTTCAGCCGTCTGGCGCTGACCGACGCCCTCTCCCAGCTCGGACCCTCCGACCGCTTCAACGTCCTCGCGTTCAGCGACCGGAGCACGCTGTGCTTTCCGGAGTGGGCGCCCGTGAATGAGACGAACCGGGCTGCCGCCCGGACGTTCATCGGCGCCCTGCGGTCGTCGGGCGAGACCGACCTCTTCGCGTCGTTGCGGCGGATCCTCGACCTCCCGCGTGATCCGCAGCGGCCCCTGGTGGTGGTGATGGTGACGGACGGACGGCCGACGGCCGGCACGCTGGCGAGCACGGAGATCATCGGCGCGTTCACCAGGCTCAACGACGGCGCGCTCTCGCTCTTCGGCTTCGGCACCCATGCGCGGGCCAACACCTATCTGCTCGACATGCTCACCTACTGCAACCGGGGCGAGACCCGGCTCAATCGGGCCAGCCGCTGGACGCTGCAAAAGGAGATCTCCGACTTCGTGGCGAGCGTGAGACAGCCGGTGATGCACGACATCCGCTTTGCGTTTGACGCGGTCTCCGGCAGCGAAGTCTATCCCAAGCAGCCGACCAGCCTGTACGCCGACCGTACGCTGGAACTGTACGGCAGTTGCGGCGGCGACGTGCGGGAACTGGCGCTGCAATTGCGCGGGCGGGCGGGCGGCAGCGACTACGACGCGGTGTTCCGGCTCGATGTGGCGCGTGACGCGCAAGACGGCGACGCCGAATTACGCGCGCGCTGGGCGTGGCAGCGGATGTATCACCTCATCGGTCTTTATGCCCGCGATCCCAAACCCCTTTACCTCAAGGCCATGGAGCGCCTGAATGCGGATTATGCTATTCCGATCCCCTATGGGAACGAGATGGGGAGATGACCAATCATGCTGGTGGTGTCTGATCTGAAAGTCCGTTACGGCGCCGTCGAGGCGGTTCGCGGGGTCTCCTGGCGGGTCGCCGCGGGCGAGACGCTGGGCCTTGTCGGATCGAGCGGGTGCGGCAAGTCCACGACCGTGAGGGCGGTGGTCGGACTAGTGCGGCCCTCGGCCGGGGAGATCGTTTTTGACGGCTGTTCCTGTCACGCCATGTCCGCGGCCGCGCGGCTGACGTTCCGGCGGCGGGTGCAGATGGTGTTTCAGGACGCCCCCGGCTCGTTGAATCCCCGGATGCCCGTCCGGGCCATCCTGGCCGAGGCGTTGACGGTGCATCGGATGGCGTCCGGCCGTGCCGCGGCCGAAGCCCGGTGCCGCGAGCTGCTGGAACAGGTGGGGCTTTCGGAAGCCGCCCTCGCCCAGTATCCGCGCGAGTTGAGCGGCGGCCAGTGCCAGCGGGTCAGCCTGGCGCGCGCGCTCGCGGTGGAACCGCAGGTGCTGCTGGCCGACGAGCCGGTCTCCGCGCTCGATGTGTCGGTTCAGGCCCGGATCATCAACCTGCTGCGCGATGTGCAGCAACGCCTGGGACTGGCGCTGGTGCTGATCGCGCACGACCTCGCGGTGGTCCGCAATGTGTGCGACCGCGTGTGCGTCATGTCCGACGGCTTGATCGTCGAGGAGGGACCGGCCGCCGAGGTGATCGGCAACCCGCGGCACGAACAGACCCGGCTGCTGCTCGCGGCCGTGCCGAGAATGGCCGCCCGGATGTAATCCGCACCGCCGGTGGGTGCTTGGCGAATGTCGAGGGATTGGATTCATGCGACGCGATCCCGCCGGACCGGGCGAGGACGTGAGAAAGAGGAGAACGCCATGAGGCATATGAAGCTCAACCCTGAACGTGGCCCGGCCGCGTTGCGCGCGGCCTGCGGAGCCTGGCTCCTGATGCTGGCCTGCCTCGGCACTCACCGCGCGCCCGCGGCGGAGGCGGCCACCAACGAAACACCGGCTGTGGTGAATGCGGTCGTCGAACCGGATGCGGAGGTGAACACGTGGCTGACCCGCGGCGCGGAGGCCGTGCGGGCGGGAAATCCGGATCAGGCGCTGCCGTGGCTTTTGCGCGTCCTGCAGACCGATCCGGCGACCCTGGCCTCCACCAATGGCGTGACCTTCCGGCCGGCGCGCAAGCTGGCCCTGAAACTGATCCGCGCCATCCCGGAGCGCACCCGGGCCGCGTACCGCGCGCAACTGGACATCGCGAAGGGCGCGCCCGGACCCTCGCCGGCGCCGACGGACCCGGCGGCGCTGGAGGCGCGGTATCACGACGCATTCGCAGGCGACCGCGCGGAGACGGGGTTTCGCCTGGCGGGCTTGCACCTGGACCAGGGGCGGTTCTCGGAAGCGCGCGGCGTGCTGAAGGATCTGCTCGATTCCGACGCGATTGCCAAGGCGCGGCGCCCCGAACTGCTGGCGCGGCTGGTCGTGGCCTGCGCGCGGGTCGGCGATTTCGCCCAGGCGGAACGCGCATGGGCCGAACTCCAGACGGAAGACAACGCGAACCGCTGGCCCGGGCTGAAAGCCGAAGTGCGCGCGGGAGCGGCGCCGGCGCCGATCTCGAATGCCTGGATCATGGCGTACGGCGGCCCGTCCCGCGGCGGTGCGCCGGCGGGCCCGTGCCGGGCGCTGGCGACGAATGAAAGCTGGGTGGTCTCCTGGAGCGTGAACCTGGCGCCAACGCTGATTTATCCAGATGAACTGGACAACGCGGTTTCGACGAGTCGAGTCTGGCGCGTGAGCCGCACCGCGGTGGTGGCCGAGATGACGCAGGCGAACAGGCGACCGGCGGATGGGATCGTCTTCTCCGCCGGCAACCGGGCCTGGATGAACCGGGTGGACGAGTCTGTCGAAATCGATCTCGATTCGGGCCAGGTCCTTCAAAGCGTAGCGCACGGAGCCAATGCGCCTGCGAGCCGCGGAACCGCCGCCCCGCCCCTGCGAGGGTTGTGGGTCGACGACGCCAATCAGCCTCCCGTTGCGGCCAGCCTGATCGGAGGCCGCGTCTATCGCATCGTGGACGGCGACAAGTCCGCCATCAAGTCATACAGAAGAAGAAGCACCGTCGATCTGACCAAACAGCCGTGCGGCAATGCGCTGGCCGCTTACGACGCGGCGACGGGCAAGCCACTCTGGCGTCTGGGGCGCGAATACCCCCCCGCCGCGCAGGGAGGCGCCGGAACGCGCTGGAGCGTGAATGCAATCCGTTTCGTCGGATCGCCCGTGCTCTGCGCCGGCCGGCTGCTGGCGCCGGTTGATGACGCAGGCGGCCTCGGCGTGGTGGCGCTCGACCCGGAGAGCGGCGCGGCGCTGTGGCACACCCGCGTCGCGTTCGGCTCCGTGAGCGTGATCCCGCCGATGTCGCCGCTGACGGTGGACGGCACATCCGTCTATCTCTGCAACAACAAGGGGTTCGTCAGCGCCCTCGACGCGTGCGATGGGACCGTGCTGTGGTCGGCTCTCTATGATGCGGACATGGCTACGGCCCCGATCGCGACCAATGCGCCCGACGCGGGCGAGACCAATGCGCCGGTTGCCGATGCGAATCCGACGGCCGGGTGGGAGGAGAACCTGACGCTGGTCGAGGGAAATGCCGTGGTGGCGCTGCCCGGAGGAGCGTTGGAACTGATCGCGTTCCACCGGCGCAGCGGAGAACTGCTGTGGCGGCGACCCAAGCCCGAGGGCGTGGACTACGCGGTCGGGCGGCGCGGCGCAGCCCTGGTGGTCGCCGGGGCCAAGGCCGTGGCGTGCGTGGATCTGCAAAGCGGACGGGAACGCTGGCGGAAGGCGATCGGCGGAAGCTCCGGGCGCGGCGTCCTGCGCGGGCAGGAGGCGCTGATCCCCTGCGGCTGGAAGATCCAGCGCCTGCGCATCGAGGACGGAGCGGACCTCGGCTCCATGCCGATGCAGACCCTGGACGATCTGCCGCTGGGCAACCTGTACGTGCACGGCGATCGCGTGCTGGTGACCGGGCTGGAACGGTTGTATGCGCTGACCGGCGCGGACGCGGTGTTGGCGGAGCTGCGCGAACAACTTGCGCGGCAGCCCACCGCGGAGGGGTATGCGAAACGGGGCCGGTTGCTGGCGGGACTGGGCCGGCCGGTCGAGGCGGTGGCGGATCTGCGCGAAGCCTGGAAGTTGCAGCGCGGCACGGCCGGAGAAGCCGAGGCGCGCGCCGGGTTGACGAAGGCGCTGTCCCGCGCGGCCGAGCAGGATCCGGCGGCGGCGGCCCGCTATCGCGCGGAGGCGCGCGAGATCGCCGGCACCGACAAGGAAAAGGCCGAGGCCGCCTGGCGGATGGCGCAGGGTCTCGAGCGGAAGCACGACACCCAGGCGGCGCTGGCCGTGTATGTCGAACAGTTGACCGGGCCGGACGTGCGCATTCGCTGCGGCCCGGATTGGGAGGCGTCCGCCCGCCCGCTGGCCGCCCGGCGCATCCGCGCGTTGCTGGCCAAGGACGAGGCGGGCCTGCGCGCGCTCCTGGAGAAGCCGGCTGAACAGGCACTGGCGCAACTGGGGCAGAAGGCGGACCCCGTGGCTCTGGCCGAGACGGCAATGCTTTTCGCGGGGACCGCGGCGGGCAAGGCGGCCGCGTTCCAGGCCGCCCAGGCGGCGGCCGAGCGCGGCGATTTCGGCATTGCGGTGACGATTCTGAACCGGGGCCTGGTGGTGTCGCCGGCCTCGTTCCGCACGGAGATCGCCGGCGAACTGGCAAGGCTCTATGAACGGATGCAGTGGCCGCGCGGGGCGGCGCGGTTGCGCGAGGAATGGCCCCGGCTGGGGGGCGGCGCGAAGCACCCCGAGGTTCTGGCGCTGGTCGCCGCGAAAGCCGCACCGCTTGCCGGTTCTTCCCAGCCCCCGCCGCCCTGGCGGTTGAAATGGAAGAAAGGTCCCGACCTGAACTGCTTCCTGATTGCGCCGTCGGGAGCGCTGTATTCGCAGAGTGGCGGCGAAGGGGCGGCAAGACACATCGTGAGTTTCGGGTGCTTGTCATTGGAGACCGGGCTGCCACGGTGGGAGAAGGCCGGCTCGCACAGGTTCGTCGTACCCGGGAATGTGCAAAGAGATTACTACTTGTTTTCGGCCTCTGATCGCATACAGGCCCGCGAGTGGGATGCCGGGCATCTCATTCCGGGCATCGCCGCCTCCTGCGACGTGTGGTCCGGCACGGTCGTCACCAATGAACCGTTGTGCACTTCGTTCAAGGGTGGCATCTACGATTACATGGCCTACGGCACGGACGTGCCCTCCGCATTGAGCGAGGCGGGTGTGGAAATGGTCGCACGCGGCAATGTCCTGATGGCCGAAGACCTGCTGACGGGCAAATGCCTCTGGATGGCGTCAGTGGCCGGAACGGGAACACGGATCAGGGTCGCCAGCACGATGCTGGCGCCGGACGGGTCGCCGTCGGCGTTCCCCACGGCCGGCCATTTCCTGGCGCTGATACCCGACAGGGGTGCGATCTCCGCAAGCGTGGCGGTGGATCCGCTGACAGGCGAGGAGTTGTCCCGCCGGTCCGCGGATGCTCCAAGGAACAGCGTATTCTGGCCCGGGCACGCTTTCGGCATGCGGCGCGTCGAGATAGAAAACCAGAGACTCGTCGTGGCGGATTCGTACACAGGCGTGACAAACTGGGTCTCGACGCCGGACATCGTCATCGCCAGACAGCAAGCCCTGGAATCCGGGACGGTGCTGGTCGAGACCTATGCGGGCGAGTTGCTGGTGCTGGACGGAGCCGACGGCAAGGTCCTGTGCCGGTCGGGAGAAGTCCGGTTCGACCCGTCACGTGGCGCAGGTGATCGCCGCTTCACCGTGGCCTACGGCACACGCGATTTCGTCATCGCCGATCGGGCGGACGCCGACGGGAAGGAAATCGTGGCGCTGGACCTCGCCGCCCGCGCGCCGATATTCCGTGGCGCGCTCGGCCAGACCGACACGCCGGTCGCGTTCTTCGGTCCGACGCTGACGAATCTCTGTCTCGTCAAACGACTCGTCTCTTCCCGGGAAAGCCTGCTCAAGGTCGTCAACGAGAAGGGTAAGAAAGTGAACGGCTGGACGTTGCCATTGCCGGCGGATCGCCAGTACCCCGATTGGTGTTTTATCAACCCGTTCTTCACCCGCGACCTGATCGTGCTGGGAGCCACCGGCGGCGACATTCTCGCCTACGAGCACGATCCGGGCGGGGAGAAGAAGTGAGGAAGTCGAGAGGAAACGAGGGAATCGAATGATTCGATTGAATCGTTTCGATCGACCGAAATAGGGAAAACCAACCATGAGATGCGCTTCAGTGATTCTTGCGCCCTGCGGGCTGGCTCTGTTGGGTCTGCTCGCCGCTGCGCCGACAGCCCCGGCCGATACGATCAAGACCCAGGACGGCCAGACCTTTGTCGGCCGGGTCCTCGAACAGACCACCAACTACGTCCGCTTGCGCACGGAATACGGGGAGTTGAAGGTTCCCGGGGCGCACGTCACGCAGCACGAGCGCTCGCTCTACAGGGTCACGCTCGCGGACGGGACGAACGTCGTCGGGCAGATCACGGGCGAGACCGGCGCCGACCTCATCCTGCAGGTCGAGAAGGAGACGCGGACCCTGCCGCTGGCGCAGGTGAAAGACGTGTCCATTCAGAAGCCGCCGCCGCCGCCGCCGCCCCCGCCGCCGCCGCCCGACGCCCGCAAGCTCGCCGAATGGCACCAGCAGGCCATGGACCTGCACGCCAGGAAGGAGTACGCCCAGGCGCTCGAGCGGTACGAGGCGATCCTCAAGGCCGAACCCAGGGACGCCATGGCGCTGTACAATGCCGCCTGCGCGCATGCGCTGAGCGGGGACAAGACCAAGGCCCTGGAGCGGCTCCGCAAGTCCGTCGAGGAGGGCTTCGTGAGCTTTGCGCATATTGCGCTCGACCCGGATCTCGACAGCCTGCGCGGGGAGGATGCCTACACGGCCCTCTTCGCCCGAAAGGACGAGTACGTACGGCAGGCGAGCGAACGCGCGGTGCAGCGGATTACCGAAAGCCTGGCGAAGCAGAAGATAGACGCCCAGGCGTACAAGACGGTCTATGACGAGGAGCGGCACTTCGTGTATCTCCACGCCAAGTCCGACGAGGAGTTTGCCAAGGTGCGCCAGAGCCTCGAGGAATTCGCGGCGTGTCTCTGGCGGGATCTCTTCACGCATCGGCCGGCCGATCCCCTGTACATCGTGCTGCTGACCGCGGCCGACTCCCCCAAGGCGCTGCCCAACGGCGTGGGCGGGTTCTTCAACAACGGCGCCAACGTGCTGTTCTGCGGCGACATGCCCAGCTTCAAGCTCATGCGCTCCAGCGTCGTGTTCCACGAGTTCACGCACGCCCTGCACCGGGCCGATCTGGCGTCCCGCCGCCAGCAGCACCCGATCTGGCTCGTCGAGGGTCTCTCCACGTTGTTCGAGACCGTCCAGAGGACGGAAGGAAAACTGACGCCGCTGTCCAGCTACCGGTTGTCGGTGGCGAAACAGGCCGCGGCGGCCGACCGCACGATCCCCTGGGGAATGTTCACCCAGTTCTCCCACCCTCAGTTCATGGCCAACGCCGGTCTCTGCTATTCCCAGGCCCGAAGCATGATGTTCTATCTCCATGAGAAGGGGTTGCTGAAGGCGTTCTACGACGAGTATGTCAAGGACTCGAGCTACGCGGGCGACGCGTCGGCCCTGGAGGCGTTCGAGGTGGCGTTCGGGAAGCCGGCGTCGGAGGTCGAGCGCGACTGGAAGGAGTGGGCGAAGAAGCTGGAGATTCCCGCCATCCCCTATCTGGGCGTGGGGACGCAGGAGAAGGATCAGAAGCTGACGATCACAACCGTGGCCACCAACTCCCCCGCCGGGCTTGCGGGCCTGCGCACCAATGACGCTATCGTCGTCATCGAAGGAACGCCCATCCGGACGCTGGCTGACCTGTTGGAGGCGATCGGCAACCGCTCCGCGGGCGAGGAGATCGACATCCGCCTGGAGCGGGATGGCCAGCCGTTGGAGGTGACGGTGAAGCTGGCGGCGAGGCCGGAAATGACGGCACGAACACCGGAGAAGGCCCCCTACCTGGGCATCTCCGTCGTCGAATCGGACGGTGAGGTTCAGGTGCGGGAGGTGGACAAGGGCTCGCCGGCGGGAAAGGCTGGCATGAAGACGGGATGGCGGATCCTGAAATTCGCCGAGACGGACATTAAGACCGTCCGCGATTTTCTGAACGCCGTCAAGAAGAGCAAACCCGGGGAAAGCCTGAAGGTGACGGTCCGTAAGTCCAACGGAAGAGAGTCCGTGCTGAAGCTGGAGATGGGAACGATCCCGGCGGAAGGCCGGGAGTAACGTTTTTCGAATGAATCGATTCAATCGATTTGATCGAAGGAAAGGAACGGCATGAAACAACTGCCTCAACAACACGCCCTCATCCTGGCCCGGCTTCTGGTCCTGGCCTGCCTCGTCGGCGGGCGCGCACCGGCGCAGACCGCCACCACCAACGAACAGCCGCCGGCGGTGATCTCCGTGGCCAAACCGGACTCGGAGGCCAACACCTGGGCCGCCCGCGCGGTGCAAGCCCTGCGGGCCGGGGAGCCGGACGCCGCAATGCCGTGGATTCAGCGGCTCCTGCAAGCCGATCCGGCGGCCCTGGCCTCGACCAATGGCGTGACGTTCCGGCCGGCGCGACAGGTGGCCCTGGAGCTGATCCGCGCCATCCCGGAGCGCACCCGGGCGGCGTACCGCGCACAACTGGATCTCGCGAAGGGCGCAGGGAAGCGTTTGCCGGCGACGACGGACCCGGCGGCGTTGGAGGAGCGGTATCAAGACGCATTTGCGAGCGACCGGGCGGAGACGGGGTTTCGCCTGGCGGGCTTGCACCTGGACCAGGGGCGGTTCTCGGAAGCGCGCGGCGTGCTGAAGGATCTGCTCGATTCCGACGCGATTGCCAAGGCGCGGCGCCCCGAACTGCTGGCGCGGCTGGTCGTGGCCTGCGCGCGGGTCGGCGATTTCGCCGAGGCGGAACGGGCATGGGCCGAACTCCAGACGGAAGACAACGCGAACCGCTGGCCCGGGTTGAAAGCCGAAGTGAGTGCGGGAGCAGCGCTGGCGCCGATCTCGAACGCCTGGACGATGGCCTATGGCGGCCCGTCGCGCGAAGGGGCGGCCGCGCCGGCAGTCCCTGATATAGGAACAAACGGAGCGTGGATTCTGCGCTGGGGACTGAACGTGGGACCGGGCCTGGTCCGCGACGGGACGACCGACAAGGGACCGACCAATCTGCCGCCACAGCTCAGCCTGAGCCGCGCGTACGCGGCGGCGTGCATGACGGAGCGGAACCAGCGGCCTTCCGACGACCTGATCTTCGGCGGAAACCGGGCCTGGATCAATGGATTCGGCGAATGCGTTGCCGTGGACCTCGATGCGGGCCGCGCGGTGCAGCGCACGGCGCACCGGCCCTCCGATCCGCCGCCGAACTTTCTTGTGACCTATGGGACCTGGGTTTTCGGCAACCGGCTGAACCGGTCGGCCAGTCTGCTCGGGAATCGCGCGTACTGCATCGAGGATAACTACCGGTCGTCGATCGGCCGGGATGCTCGGGAACGGTTGGAGTCGGTTAACGGCAGGGACGAGGTCCGGCCCTTGCCCTGCGGCAATGTTCTGGCGGCCTATGCGGCGGACACGGGGCGGCTGCTCTGGCGCATCGGACGCGAACTCCCCCCGCAAAAACCGGACCCGGCCCGGCGCGGCTGGCGGGCCAACGCGATCCGCTTCGCGGCGGCGCCCGTCGCGTGCGGCGCTCTGCTGCTGGCGCCGGTCGAGGACAATGCCGGACTGTGTGTCGTCGGCCTCGATCCGGAGAGCGGCGCGGTGGTCTGGCGCACACGGCTGGACGAATGCATTCCGACGTGGGCGCCGCGCGCGTCGACCGTGTCCCTGACGATGGATGGCGCGACCGCCTACCTCTGCAACGGCCGCGGTTCGTTGTGCGCCCTGGACGGGTCCGATGGCTCTGCCCGGTGGACAGCCCTATACGAATCGCTGGCCGACTTGTCCGCCACGAATCCCGTCATCCAGACGGTTGACGACGCAAGCGAGGCGCTTTCGGTGCCTGTCGCAGGCGGGCGAGCGCCGGCGAAGCCGGAGGCCACGTGGGAGGAGAGCCTGGTGCTGGTCGCGGGCGAAACGGTGGTGGCGCTGCCGGAGGATTCGGACCAGATCCTGGCCTACGCCCGGCGGAGCGGGGCACGACTGTGGGTGCAGCGCAAGCCGGAGGGGGTGGATTACGTCGTGGGCAAGCGGGGCGCGTCGCTGATCGTCGCGGGCGGGCGCGCCGTGGCCTGCGTGGATCTGGCGGATGGACGGGAGCGGTGGCGCACGCCGATCGAGGTGAGCACGGGGCGCGGGACGCTGTGCGGGCAGGAGGTGCTGATTCCAAAAGGTCAGACGATCCTGCGTCTGCGCGTTGAGAACGGTGCGTTGCTGGGGTCCGTCCGGGCGCAAACGATGGACAATGTGCCGTTGGGCAACCTGTACGTCAACGGCAACCAACTGCTGGTGGCGGGACTGGAACGGCTGTACGCGCTCGTGGATGGCCGGCCGGCATTCGACCGTCTGCGGGAACGCCTGGCCAAGGAGCCGACGGCGGAGGCGTATATGGAGCGCAGCCGCCTGTATGCGGGAATCGGGCGCTACCCCGAGGCGCTCGCGGACCTGCGGGAAGCCTGGAAGCGGCAACGCGGATCGGCGGAAGAGGAATCCGCCCGCGCGCAGTTGCTGGCGGAAATGGACTCCCCGGCGGCGCGGGAGCCCGGCGCGGCGGAAGCGTTATATGCGGCGGCCGCGCAGACCTCTGAGCGGGCTGCGGCCATCTGGCGTCTGGCGCAATACCGCGAACGGATCGGGAACACCAACGGGGCGCTGGCCCTGTACACGACGATCTGTGCCGCCCCGGACGTGGCCATTCCGCCGGCCGCTCCGGACATTGGGAACTGGGAAGTGTCCGTACGCCGGCTGGCCGCTCAGCGCATCCGGGCCCTGCTGGAGAATGACTCGGCAAACGGATGGAAGCGCCAGGAAGAACCGGCCGCGCAGGCGCTGGCCCGGCTCGGTTCGACGCCTTCGTGCGCCGCGCTGGTCGAACTGGCGATGTTCTTCCCGGGAACGGCGGCGGGTCAGGAAGCGGCGCTCAAGGCCGCGCAACTCGCCACCGATCGCGGGGATCTCGGAACGGCCGAGGCGATTCTGCGACGCGCGCTGCTGCTGTTGCCGCCACCGGCCAGGATTACAGTGGCCGAGCGACTCGTGCGGCTCTACGAAACGATGAAGTGGCCCGAGGGCGTGTCGCGGTTGCGCGACGAGTGGCCGCGCGTGTGCGCCGGAACGCCCGTCCCGGAGTTTCTGGAACGCGCGGTTGCGGCCCGGCGTGCGGCCGCCGCTCCGCCCCCGCCTCCCTGGCGGTTGCGCTGGCGCGGGACCCTGGAGGGCGACGTCGTCAAGCTGACGCCGGCCGGCATTGTTTCCTGGGAACGAAGGCTGGAAAGAACGGAGAGGTACGTGAGCGCGGACATCCCCCCCAAGGCGGGTCCGATTGCCTGTCTGAATCCGGATGCCGGCGTGCGGCGCTGGCAACGGGATATCCTGCTCAGCGATCAAGTGATGAGGACGGCTCGCAAGCGGAAGCGCTGGGACGACGTCCGCCTGCTCCTGTTCCCCGGCGAAACGAGCGTGTGCGTGGATATGTGGTCAGGCGCCGCCACGACCAACAGGGTCCCCCGGATAGATGTGGAGGCCGGCGGAACGGAGTTTCCCGCGGTCAGCCGGATCGGTCTGGCGACGACGACTTCCGGGCTGTGGGGCGGTACGCTGGTGAACCTGGATGTATTGACCGGCCAGATCGCGTGGCGGCGCGACGCCGACACGCTGATGGAGCCCGGCACGCGGTTGCAGCTCGATTCGAGTTCGCCCGCCGGCGCCTACCTTGCCAACTACGGGATATCGCCCGCACCCTTGGCGGCGCTGGATCCCTGGACGGGCGCCATCGCATCCCGGCGCTCCGTGGATGCGAGCGTGATCAAAGCCATCGGATGGCGACCGGAACTTGAATTCGACGCCATGGAACAGGGGGCGCCAACTCTGGAGAATCAGCGGCTGACGGTCAAGAACCTCCAGACAGGCGCCACGCTCTGGACCTCGCCGCCCGACCTCGCCATCGTCAAGCACCAGGTCATGCCCAACGGCGCGGTGCTGGTCCAGACCGAAGCCGAGGAATTGCTGTTGTTCGGCGGGAAAGACGGGAAGATTCTGAGCCGTTCGGGGAATGTCCGGTTCGCTTTCAGCAGCGTTCGGCCGAGCGAAGGCAGCGACGCCGTGATCGCGTTCCTTCAGGTCGGGCCGGGGACCAACGATGTGCTGGTGCTCGATCCCGCGGTCAAGGGGATCGCATTTCAATGCCGCATGCCGCCATGGACGAACCCCGTGCTTTCGCTGGGCCCGACGATGCCGAACCAGCTTCTGGTGAGTATCACCAGCCAAAGCACGGTTGGTAACAGACCTGTCCAACAGTCCTGGGTCCAGGTCATCAATGAGCGCGGCGAGAACCCGAACGGCTGGCGTCTGCCGCTTGTCGAGGATTTGCGGGACGCATCGGCTCAATATTACTATACCCCCTATTTCGTCGGAGGCTTGATCCTCATGGTCGGGGGGCAAGGCGAGGTGCTGGCGTACGAGCACGATCCGGTCGGGGAGAAGAAGTGAGGCAGTCGAGGAAATCGAATGAATCGAAAGGAAACGAAAACATGAAAAAACAGATGCGACAACACGCAATCTTCCTGGCCCGGCTCCTGGTGCTGGCCTGCCTCGGCGCGCGAACGGCCGCTGCGGAACAGCCCGCGAATGCGCCGGCGCAGACAAGCGCGACGAATCCGACCGTGCCGCCATCCGCAGAACTGCAGAAGCTTCTCGCGACCTACGAGGTCTACCAGGCCCTGTCGCCGGCCGAAAAGACCCCAGCGGCGCGGCCGATCTTTGCGTATCCGGCGCTCTCCAAGACGGCGGCGGCGGAGTGGCGCCAAGCCCTGTGGCAGGCGTGGATCGAACGGCAGACGAACACGCCGCCGCTTCCGTTGTCCGGCCTGGGGTTTCCCAACGGCTGGATCAAGTCGGAGAAGGTCGTCCTCGGCTGCGTCGAAACCGACTACTGGCGGACGCCCGACGCCAAGATCACCGTCCGCATGCGCTACGCCGTGCTGCCCTGCGGCGAGGCGCCTGCCACGGGCTGGCCGGTGTACATCAACCTGCATGGCGGCGGCCCCAACCCCACCGCCAACGACCAGGGCTGGGCGGCGACCCTGGGGCAGTATCCGGTCCCGCAAGGCCTGCTCGTCTGCCCGCGCGCGCCGACGGATTCGGCGGGCAGTTGGAACGACCCGCGTTCGGCAGTGGCGCTGGAGAAACTGCTGACTGAGTTGCGCGCCCGCTGGCCGGTGGACCCGAACCGGATCTACCTGATGGGCTACTCGATGGGCGCGATCGGCAGCTTTCACCTCGGGCCGCTGATGCCGGACCGCTGGGCCGCGGTGGCGGGCAGTTCGGGGTTCACCTATCTGGGCACCGAGGGCCGGGCCGCGCCGGACAACCTGCGCAATCTGCCGGTGATGATCCAGAACGGCACGGCGGACCTCGCCTTCCAGCGCTATCCCCTGGCCAAGGCCTTTGCCGAGGCGGTGCTGGAACTGCATCGCGCCGACCCGGAAGGTTACCGCGTCGAGTTCAAGGAGCACCCCGGCAGACAGCACATGATTGACGACAAGGACACGCCGGCGTGGCTCAGCCAGTTTACGCGCGACCCGCGCCCGCGGCGGATCGTCTGGCAGCAGCCGTTGCTGCCGGTGCCCCTGGGGACTGAGGATTTGCCCAAAGTCCTCGAGAAGAACTACGACTTCGGCGGCTTCCTGCGCCAGCGCTGCTACTGGCTGCGCAACGACGCCCCCGGCGTGTTTCAGCGGTTGGTTGTCAGCCGCGAAGGCAACACCTTCCGCATCGAGCAGGCCTGTCATGTGCCGAAATTGACGCTGCTTCTGGACGACACGCTGGCGGATCTGAACCAACCCGTTGTCGTGGTGGGCGGGGGCCGGGAACTCGCCCGCGCGAAGGTTCCGCGCACCGTGACCGCGCTGGTGGCGTCTCTGGTCGAGTACGGCGACCCCGAGCTGATGTTCTGCTCGGAATGGACCGTGCCGGCGCCCGACAGCGTGGCCGAGATGGAACAGCAGACCCTGAAGACCGCCGCCGAACGGCGCGCCCGCGCGCAGAACCGCATGGCCCTCAAGCGGTATGCCGACGCGGCCGCGGACCTCGAAGCGGCGCTGGAACTCGAACCGAAGAGCGCGCCCGCGCTCCTGCGCGCCTTGCGGCCCCTCTACGAGGCCGGGAAGGATACGGCGCACGTGGTCTCCACCCTGCGGCGGCTGGCCGAAGCGTTGCCGGACGACGCCTCCGTCCAGTTCGAGGCGGCCATGCTCTTGATGCTCTCCGAACCCGAAACCCTGCGCGACGAGCCGGCGGCCTTGCGGTTCGCCGAGAAGGCCATGGAACTGACCCAGAACAAGAATCCCCAGTTCGCCCGCGCCATGGGGCTGGCCTACCACCGCAACGGCCAGTCGGACCAGGCGGTTGCCACCGTCAAGGCCGCGCTGGCGCTGATCCCGGCCGGGCAGGCGCCCAACCTTCGCGCCGACCTTGAAACCGCGCTGCAAACCTACAGCGCCGGCCTCAAGACCACGCCGGCCAGTCCGGATGCCAACAAAAAAAACACCGGCGGCAAGTGAACGGCGGTGTCCCCCGCTTGCGACAGGAATAGAAGGAAGCAATGAAAGCAGAATTGCCGAAACAACACCACCGCGGCCGCTGCGCCTGGCTTGTCGTCGCGGTCTGCCTCGGCGGCGACCGCGCGTGGGCGCAGATCGCCGCCACCAACGAACAGCCGCCGACGTTGATCTCCGTTGCCGCGCCGGACTCGGAGGCCAACGTCTGGGCCGCCCGCGCGGCGAAAGCCCTGCGTGCCCGGGACCCTGACGCCGCACTGCCGTGGATTCAGCGGCTCCTGCAAGCCGATCCGGCGGCCCTGGCCTCGACCAATGGCGTGACGTTCCGGCCGGCGCGACAGGTGGCCCTGGAGCTGATCCGCGCCATCCCGGAGCGCACCCTGGCCGTGTACCGCGCGCAACTGGATCTCGCGAAGGGCGCAGGGAAGCGTTTGCCGACGCCGACGGACCCGGCGGCGTTGGCGGCCCGGTTCCAGGACCCGTTCGCGGGCGATCGCGCGGAGACGGGGCTTCGCCTGGCGGGCGTCTACCTGGACCAGGGGCGATTCCGCGAAGCGCGGGGCGTGCTGAAGGATCTGCTCGATGACGGTTCGGCGACCCCGGCGCAACGGTCCGAAGTACTGGTGCGCCTGGTGGTGGCCTGCGCCCGGGTCGGGGATGCGGCAGGGGCGGAGTGGGCCTGGGCCGAACTCCGGAAGGCGGGCGATACGAACCGCTGGACGGGGATCGAAACCGAAGTTCGCGCGACACCGGTCGCGCCGGCTCAGATCTCGAACGCCTGGACGATGGCCTATGGCCGCCCGTCACGCGAAGGGGCGGCCGCGCCGGCCGTACCTGAATTCGGAACAAACGGAGAGCGGATCGTGCGGTGGGGACTGAACCTGGGGTCGGGCCTGATCCGCGAGGGGGCCGGCGCCGACAGCGGTGTGACTAACCTGCCGCCGCAACTCGGTCTGAGCCGCGCGTACGCGGCGGCGTGCATGCTGGAGCGAAACCAGCGGCCGTCCGACGACCTGATCTTCGCCGGAAACCGGGCCTGGATCAATGGATTCAACGAATGCGTTGCCGTGGACCTCGATGCGGGCCGCGCGGTGCAGCGCACGGCGCACCGGCCCTCCGATCCGCCGCCGAACTTTCTTGTGACCTATGGGACCTGGGTTTTCGGCAACCGGCTGAACCGGTCGGCCAGTCTGATCGGGAACCGCGTGTACTGCGTCGAGGACAACTACCGGTCGTCCATTAGCCGGGAGGCGCGGGAACGGGTCGAGTCGGTCGGCAACAAACCGGTGGCACAACCGTTGCCCTGCGGCAATGTACTGGCGGCGTATGCCGCGGATTCGGGTCGCCTGCTCTGGCGCATCGGCCGCGAACTCCCGCCGCAAGCGGCGCCGACGACCCGCAGCCGCTGGCAGGCCAACGCGATCCGCTTCGCGGCTGCGCCCGTCGCGTGCGGCGCTCTGCTGCTGGCGCCGGTCGAGGACGACGGCGGACTCAGCGTCGTCGGACTCGATCCGGAGAGCGGGATGGCGGTCTGGCGCACACGGTTGGACGAATGCAATCCGGTTTGGGCGCCGCGCGCATCGACCGTGACCCTGACCCTGGACGACGCGACTGTCTTCCTGTGCAACGGCCGCGGGTCGGTGTGCTCCCTGGACGGGTCCGATGGCTCCGTCCGGTGGACCGCCCTCTACGAATCGTTGGCCGATTTGTCCGCCACGAACCCCGTCGTCCAGGCGACGGACGAAGCCGGCGTGGCGCTTCCGGTGCAGGTCGCGGGTTCGGGGGCGCCGACGAAGCCGGAGGCCACGTGGGAGGAGAGCCTGGTGCTGGTCGCGGGCGAAACGGTGGTGGCGCTGCCGGAGGATTCGGACCAGATCCTGGCCTACGACCGGCGGAGCGGGGCACGGTTGTGGGTGCAGCGCAAGCCAGAGGGTGTGGATTACGTCGTTGGCAAGCGGGGCGCGTCGCTGATCGTCGCGGGCGGGCGCGCCGTGGCCGGCGTCGATCTGGCGGATGGCCGGGAGCGGTGGCGCACGCCGATCGAGGGCAGCACCGGGCGCGGCGCGCTCTGCGGGCAAGAGGTGCTGGTGCCGTGCGGCCGGAAGATCCTGCGCCTGCGCACCGGGGACGGTCTGGCGCTCGCCACCGTGCGGGCGCAGACCCTGGACAACCTGCCGCTGGGGAACCTGTACGTCAACGGCGACCAGATCCTGGTGGCGGGGCTCGAACGCCTCTACGCGCTCGTGGATGCCCGACCGGCCTTCGCCCGTCTGCAGGAACGCCTGGCGAAAGAGCCGACGGCCGAGGCGTATGCGGAGCGCAGCCGCCTGTATGCGGGGCTGGGGCGGTACACGGATGCGCTCACGGATCTGCGCGAGGTCTGGAAGCGGCAGCCCGGGTCGGCGGATGAGGAAGCCGCCCGCGCCCGATTGCTGGCGGAATCAGGATCCGCGACAACAAACGACCCCGGGGCGGCCGAGGCGTTGTATGCGACGGCGGTTGGGTCGGCGGATCGGGCTCACGTGAGCTGGCGTCTGGCGCACTATCGCGAGCGGGCCGGGAATACCAACGGAGCGCTGACGCTGTACGCAGCCATTCTCACCGCTCCGGACGTGGCCATTCCGGTGGCCTTCGGCGACTCGAACACAGGCGACGCGAACCGGGAAGTGTCGGTGCGCCAACTTGCCGCGCAGCGCATCCGGGTGTTGCTGGCGGGTGACGCGGCAAGAGGCTTGAACCTTCTGGAGGAACCGGCCGCACAGGCGCTCGCGCTTCTCGGAACGTCGCCCGTCTGGTCCGCATTGGTCGACATGGCGACGTTCTTTCCGGGAACAGCCGCGGGCCGGGAGGCTGCGTTCAAGGCCTCGCGCATCGCGGCCGATCGCGGAGACCTGGGCACGGCGGAGGCGATCCTGCAACGGGCGCTTCTGCAGTCGCCGCCCCCGGCCCGCGTCGCCGTGGCGGAGGAACTGGTGCGGCTGTACGAAGCGCGGATGAAGTGGCCCCAGGGCGTGTTGCGGTTACGCGACGCGTGGCCGCGCCTCGGCGCCGGCGCGCCCGTGCCGGAGTTTCTGGAACGCGCCGCGGCGGCCCAGCGCGAGGCCGTGGACCTGCCGCTCCCGCCCTGGCGGCTGGCCTGGCGCAAGAAGGGGATTCTGAAGGGCTTAACGAACGCCTCGTTGATGCTGACGCCGGCCGGGCTGCTCTACGTGGACGCGCGGAACGAGTGGGCGCAGGCGCTCAATCGTCCGCTTGAGGCGGCCCCGGTTGGATGCCTCTCGCTGGAGACCGGCCTGACGCGCTGGCAACGGGATGTTGTGCTGAGCGAACGTTTTGCACGAGACACAAGCGGGGGCAGGTATGAGAGCCAATGCGGCAGCATGCACTTCCTGGTGCTCCCCGGCGGAGACGGTTTGTGCATCGACTTGTGGTCGGGCGCCGCCACGACGAACCCGCTGATCCGGGCCATTCCGGACAATATAGGGACATTTGGTTTTCCCCTGGCGGGCCGGATGGGGGTGGTCGCGATACCCGTTGAGGCGCCGGGAGGCGGGCTGGCCGGCATGGACGCGCTGACGGGCCAAACCCTCTGGAGACGCGGCGAACTGAACTCGCTGCTAGGCGGACGCACGGTGGCGCAACACGTTCCCGGTACGGCGGCGGGCGCCGTTCTCCTGTCCCGCACGGGGGCTGGCGCGGGCCCAACTGTCGCCTCGCTGGATCCCATGACGGGAGAACTCGGAGTCCGGCGCCCGGTTGATCTGAATTCCTTTTATGCGCGCATGCGCAACCAGCGGGGCGTGATAGACGATGAAGCGCTGGTGGCCCCGGAGCGGGGTGATCCGGTGCTCGAAAACCAGCGCCTGACCGTGAAGAACCTGCGGACGGGCGTTGTGGCCTGGACCTCGCCGCCGGACCTGGCCATCGTCGTGTACCAGGTCATTCCCGATGGCCGGGTGCTGGCCCAGACCGTCGGCGAGGATTTGCTGCTCCTCGACGGGAAGACCGGGAAAATCCTATGCCGGAAAGAGCAGGCCCGGTTCGCCTTCAACTCCGTCGCGCCCAGCCTGACCGGCGACGCGGTGTTCGCGCAGCGCCGGAATGCGGGCGGGACCAACGAGGTGCTGGTGCTCGATCCCGCGGCCGGCGGCAGCACCTTCCGCGGCATCATGCCGCCCAGGGTGTCGCCCCTGGCCTCTCTGGGCCCGACCCTGCCGGACCAACTGCTGGTGAGGATGAACATGAACCCCGTCACGAAGAAGCTGGGCGGGTTCACGCAGCGGTGGTACCAGGTCATCAACGCGCAGGGCGAAAACACCACCGGCTGGCGTCTGCCCGGGAAGGCGGAATCGCCCGACGAGGAGACACCGTATGAGTATGGTTTGTACCTTGTGGGGGGGCGGATCGTGCTGATCGATCCGCTAACGGGCGACGCGCAGGCGTACGAGCACGATCCGAACGGAGAGGGGGAAAAATGAGAGGGCCGAAAGAATCGAATGGAATCGAAAACATGAAAAAACGGCGACAAAACCACGCGGCCTGCCTGGCCTGGCTCCTGGTCCTGGCCGGCCTCGGCGGCGGCCGCGCGTGGGCGCAGACCGCCCCCACCAACGAACAGCCGCCGGCGGTGATCTCCGTGGCCGAACCGGACTCGGAGGCCAACACCTGGGCCGCCCGCGCGGTGCAAGCCCTGCGGGCCGGGAACCCTGACGCCGCACTGCCGTGGATTCAGCGGCTCATGCAAGCCGAGCCGGCGGCCCTGGCCTCGACCAATGGTGTGACGTTCCGGCCGGCGCGACAGGTGGCCCTGGAATTGATCCGCGCCATCCCGGAGCGCACCCTGGCCGTGTACCGCGCGCGCATGGATCTCTCGAAAGGCGCACAGCATCGTTTGCCGGCGCCGACGGATCCCGCGGCGTTGGCGGCTCGGTTCCAGGACCCGTTCGCGAGCGACCGCGCGGAGACGGGGCTTCGCCTGGCGGGCTTCTACCTCGATCAGGGGCGATTCCGGGAGGCGCACCAGGTGCTGCTGGATCTGCTCGACAGCGACGCAACGACCCGGACGCCGCGTGCCGAACTGCTGGCGCGGCTGGTGGTGGCCTGCGCGCGGGTCGGCGATGCGGCAGGGGCGGAGCGGGCGTGGGCCGAACTCGGGAAAGCGGATGACGCGGCCCGCTGGGCGGCGCTCGAAACCGAAGTTCGCACGACACCGGTCGCGCCGGCGCCGATCTCAAACGCCTGGACGATGGCCTATGGCGGCCCGTCGCGCGACGGCGCCCCGCCGGATCGCGGGCCGGAGGCCGGCGCCGAGGACGGCCTGGTCCTGCGCTGGAGCACCAACGTCGCGCCGGACTTCCTGATTGTCCGGATGGACATCCCGCCGCCCGGCCAGGTGCCGCCGATGTTTGCCATGGGCCGCGGCAGCGCGACGGCGCGCATGACGGAGCAGCACCTGCGGCCCGCCGACGACCTGATCTTTGCCGGAAACCGCGCCTGGATCAATGGGTTCGGCGCGTTGACCCTGCTGGATCTCGACTCGGGCCGCGTGCTGCAGCGCACCGTGCACGGAGGGGATCCCGCTTCGCCGACGAACGGGTGGCTCGGAACCGCAGGGGAGTGGTTGTTCAGCAACCGGCTGAACCGCGCCGCCAGCCGGATCGGGACATCCGTGTTCGCCATCGAAGACAACTACCGGTCCACGCTCGATGAGTCCATCCGGGAACGCCAGGAGTGGGACGGCCGACTGCGGCGGCAGGTATCCCACGCCCTGCCGTGCGGCAACGTCCTGGCCGCCTACGAGGCGGACACGGGACGCCTCTTGTGGCGCATCGGCCGCGAGGTGACGACGCCACCGGTCGTGGTCGACGACGTCGTCTGGAACATACCCTTCGTGGGTGACATCGTGGTGGACGGGAAGCTCGACGACTGGCAGGGAGGCGGACGGGAATTGCGTCTGCCGTTCTCAGGGGAAACGGGTGGCATGGCGCCGCCGGATGCCGAGGTGGAGCTGGGCTGGAATGCCAGCGGCATGGTGGTGCGGGCCTCCGTCACAGACTACGAAGTCCGGGAGCAGGATGACGCGGCCAATCTCTTCGCGGCGGATTCGATCGAGTTGTTCCTGGCGGACGAGCGGGGCGGCCGGAACAGCATCCAAGTGGTTGCGGGAACCGGCGCCGATCCGCGCTACAGGCAGGCCAGAATGCATCTGTACGACCGGCGGACAGCGCCGCCGCCGTCCGCCGCCCGCGAGCCGACGGCGGTTGTGGCCGGTGTGATCGCGCCCGACGGGTATACGTTCGAAGCGCTGTTGCCGTGGAGCAACCTGGGCATCGAGCCCCGTCCGGGCAGGCAAGCCGGATTCCAGATGTACGTCAATAACACGGCAACGAACGGACCGGCCCGGGCGGCGCGCTTCTACCCCGAGGGGGCGACGTTCCAGGACACGGGGAAGATGTATACGATTCGACTGGTCGATTCCGGCATTCAGACGACGCGCCAGGTCCGCGTGGCGCAGGTGGTGCGGCCCGGCCGCTGGAGCGCCAACGGCATCCGCTTCCTCTCCGCGCCCGTGCCGTGCGCCGGGCTGGCGATTGTGCCGGTGGAAGACGAGGGCGCCACGCTCAACGTGCTGGGACTCGAGCCGGACACCGGCCGGACCGTCTGGCGCACGCGGGTGGCTTACGCGCCGCGGTCGCCGCTGCCGCGAACGTCGCCGGCGACGCTGACGGTTGACGGGATCTCCGTCTACCTCTGCGGCGGCGGCGGCATCAGCGTTTTGAATGCGGTCGACGGTTCCGTGCGCTGGACGTCGCTCTACGACCCCTACATCGCCGGCCTGAACGAGAGCCGACCGGAGGCCACCTGGGAAGAGAGCCTGGCGCTGGCGGCCGGCGGAACCGTGGTGGCGCTGCCGGAGGACTCCACCGAGATGTTCGCGCTCGACCGGCGGACTGGCGAGCGGTTGTGGACGAAGCCCAAACCGGATGGCGTGCACTACGTCATCGGCCGGCAGGGCGACACGGCGATCCTGGCGGGCATGCGCAGCGCGGTGGGCCTGGACCTGCGCGACGGCACGGAACGCTGGCGGGCGCCGCTGGCGGGCAGCACCGGGCGGGGCATCCTGTGCGGCGGCCTGGCGCTGATTCCGAACGGGCGCCACATCCTGCGTCTGCGCATTCCGGACGGCGCGGATGCCGGCGCCGTGGGCGCGCAAACTCCGGACGGTCTGCCGCTGGGCAACCTGTATGTCCGCGGCGACGCCCTGCTGGTCGCGGGCCTGGAACAGCTCTACGCCCTCGAAGACGCGAAACCGGTCTTTGCGCGGTTGAGCGCGCAGTTGGCGCGAGAGCCCACGGCGGAGAGGTACGCCGAGCGCGGCCGGTTGTACGCCGAAGTCGGGCGCCCTGGGGAGGCGCTGGCGGACCTGCGGGAGGCCTGGAAGCGCCGGCCCGGCTCGGCGGAAGAGGAAGCCATGCGCGCGCCCTTGCTGGCGGAAATGGATGCGCTGTCCGCGCAGGACACGGGCGCGGCGAAGGCGCTGTATGCCGCAGCCGCCGAGACCGGCAACCGTCCGGTCTGCCTGTGGCGCTGGGCGCAGTACCGGGAACTGCGCGGAAACACGAATGGCGCCCTGCGGCTCTACGCGGAGATGTTGTCCGTGCCCGACACGTTCATTGGCGTGGCCGGCGCCGCGGATCGGGAGGTGTCCTCGCGCCGGATGGCCGCGCGCCGCATCCAGCTCGTTCTCGGCGAAAGCGGCGAGCGGCTGCGGGTGTTCCTGGAGGAGCCGGCCGCGCGGGCGCTGGCCCGGCTCGGACCCGAGCCGGCCCTCACGGCACTCGTCGAATGCGGGACGCTCTACGCCGGGACCGCGTCGGGCGCCGAGGCGTTGCGGCAGGCCGCGCGGCGCGCGGCCGACCGCGGCGATCTGGGATTCGCCGAGGCGATCCTGTACCGCGCGTTGGCGCGGGCGCCCGACCGGCCGGCCGTGGCCACGGACCTGCTGCAGCTTTACGCGCGGATGAAATGGGCGGGCGGCGTGAAGCGGTTGCGGGATAACTGGTCCTGGATCACGGCCGGTGCGCCGGCGCCGGACCTGGCGGCGCTCGCCGGGACCCACGCGCCGGCCGCCCGGCCGACGGGCGCGATGCCGCTTCCGCCCTGGCGTCTGCGCTGGCGCGCCAAGCGGCCGGAAGGCGTGCAGAGCACGCCGTCGGGTTTGGGGTTCTGGGAGCGCCCGAACGCGCAGGAATCAGCGCTCGCGGTGGGCTGTCTGTCCCGCGACACCGGCTTGCCGCTCTGGCGGAGGATGACCGGCGTGATGCAGCCGTGGATGGAAGAACCCCGCGCGAACCCGTGGGCGGAACGCAATCTGCTGCCGCTCAATGGCGTCAGCGGCGAGTGCGTGGACCTGTGGTCGGGCGCCGGAATCACCAATAACGCGATCGGGGCCGCGTGCGCGGCTGGCGCCAACCTGCCCGTGGCCAGCCTGCTGGGGTTTGGCGCCCTGATGTCCCCTCTCGGGGAGGGCAGCCTGATCGGCCTGGACCTGCTGACCGGCCAGACCCTCTGGCGCCGCACGGGACTGAATCGTGAGTTTCCGGCACAGGCGACGGTGGCGCAAACCCTTTCGGAATCCGGATTCGTGCTCCTGAAGCAGGAGGCGGACGGAACGGGAATGCTGATCTGGCTGGATCCGGCGACCGGCGCGTTCGCCCGCCAGCGATTCGTCGGTCGTGCGGACATGTCGAAGTGGAACGAAGGGGGGGGCAGTCTTCCGAGTCCGGCGACCGACACGGCGGCACTGGGGACGCCCGAACTCGCGGAGCGGCGGTTGACCGTCCAGGATGCGCAAACGGGCACCCCGATATGGACCTCCCCCGCGGACCTTCCGATCGAGTGGATCACGGTCATGCCCGACGGCTCGGTTGTGGCGCTGACGGAAAAACAGGAATTCGTGCTGTTCGATGGGCGAAACGGAAAAATCCTGTGCCGGTCGGACAAGGCCCGACCTGCGGCCGCCCTCCGCGTGCGAACCGGGGCCGACGACGCGAACATCTACGCTCAGCCAAGCGCGGCTGGACCGGCGACGATCGTGGTCGTGACGGATCCCGGCACCAACGAGGTGGTGGTGCTGGACCCGGAGACGGCCCGCGCGGAGTACTATCCGAACATCAACGGAAAGGCGCCTTTCGCGCCGCTGGGCGGAACCATGCCGGGACTGCTGCTGGTGCAAGCCTACACCAATGCCCTCGTGGGCGGCAATCAGGTCAACTGGAACTGGCTGGAAGTCGTCAACACTCGCGGCGAGAACGTCAACGGGTGGCGGCTGCCGCGCGACCAGGAGCGATCCAAGGTTCCCTCCCAGTATTGGCCGTTATTCGAGGAGGATATCATCCTGATGATCGATCAGGGTGGTGCCGAGATACTCGCCTACGAGCACGACCCGGGCGATGGGGAAAAGAAATGAGGGGCCAGCTAACCCGAGTTCGCCAGTTCGGGCATAGAATTCATATTTTTTCGCTTAATTTTGC
>CAZDLY010000008.1:0-65522 GCA_964506575.1 uncultured Akkermansia sp.
GCCGGCCTCTCGGCCGCGCTGGTGGACCGCCTGACCCTCACCGACGCCCGGTTCGACGCCATGGTCGGCGGCGTCCGCGAGGTCGCCGCGCTTCCCGACCCCGTCGGCCGCCGCATCTGGCGCCGCACCCGCCCCAACGGTCTCGTCATCGAGAAGCGCCGCGTCCCCCTGGGCGTCGTGGCGATCATCTTCGAGTCGCGTCCCAACGTGACCGCCGACGCGGCGGTGCTGTGCATCAAGACCTCCAACGCCGTGATCCTGCGCGGCGGCAAGGAGGCGATTCGCTCCAACCTCGCCATCGCCGAGGCTCTGGCTGCGGGAGGCGCCCGCGCGGGCCTGCCCGACCACGCCGTCCAGCTCATCCCCACAACCGACCGCGAGGCGGTGCGCGAACTCGTGCAGCTCGACGAGTGCGTCGACGTGGTCATCCCCCGCGGCGGCGAGTCGCTCATCCGCGCGGTGGTCGAGCAGGCCCGCGTCCCCGTCCTCAAGCATTACAAGGGGGTCTGCCACCTCTATGTCGACGCCGCGGCCGACCTCGACATGGCGCTGCGGATCGCCGAGAACGCCAAGTGCCAGCGTCCCGGAACCTGCAACGCCATCGAGAAGCTCCTCGTGCATGAGCAAGTCGCCGCCGCCTTTCTCCCCCGGCTCGCCGAGCTGGCCGCGCGGCGCGCCATCGAAATCCGCGCCGACGCCGCGGCTCGGGCGATCATCCCGGCGTTCGGCCCGGCGACGGAGGCCGACTGGTCCGCCGAATACCTCGACCTGATCCTCACGGTCGGCGTCGTCCCGTCGCTGCAGGCGGCGATCGACCACATCAACCGCCACGGGTCCCATCACTCCGACGCCATCATCACCGCCAACCGCCGCGCCGCCGACCGCTTTCTCAAGGAGGTCGATTCGGCGGCGGTCTACGTCAACGCCTCCACCCGCTTCACCGACGGCGGCGAATTCGGCATGGGCGCCGAAATGGGGATCAGCACCGACAAGCTCCATGCCCGCGGCCCCATGGGACTCGAGGAGCTCACCACCTACAAATACCGCGTCACCGGTGCCGGCCAGATCCGCTGACTGAAAAGAAAATTGCCTTCCGTCCCCCTCGTGGCGTATGCTGTGGCCCATGAATTCCGAAATCATTGTCGTCGGCTCGTTTGAGGTGAACTGCGTCGTGCTCTGGAAGGACCCGCGTGCGGCGTGGGTGATCGATCCGGGCGCCGATCCCGAGGCGATCCTCGACTTTCTGCGCAAGAACGGGCTGGGGGTCGCCCTCTATTTTCTGACCCACGGTCACATCGACCACGTGTCGGCGCTGGACGCCCTGCTCGCGGCGTGCCCCGCGCCCGTCCATCTGCACACGGACGATGTCGCCTTCGCGTTCTCGCCGATGAACCGGTTTCCGCCTTATCTCTCGGTTCCCGCGCGGCCGTCATCCCTGGTGCCGACTCCGGCGGATGCCCCGTCCCTCACGGCAGGGGGCATCACCGCCGTAATTCTCCACACACCCGGCCACACGCCCGGCTGCCAGTGCCTGTGGTTCCAGGAAGACAAGCTGCTCATCAGCGGCGACACCCTCTTCGCCGGATCCGTCGGGCGCACCGACCTTCCCGGCGGCAGCAGCAAAGCGCTTCAGCACTCCCTTCGGCGCCTGACCGCCCTCCCGGCCGACACCCTCGTGATCCCCGGCCACGGCCCCACGACCACGATGGCCATTGAAAAACGGGACAATCCCTATCTGGCGGAGTGAGGATCACGGAAGGTCAGCCATACGTTTTCGAGCCCATCCCAGCAGGCCGAATCCCTCGCAAAAAACGCACGAATGTTTTTTTTGAATTTGTACTTGAAAAAGCACCACAACTCTTATAATATGCTGGTGTCGAGTCAGTTCTAATGAGGGCTATCTACAGATGATTCCGAGAAGAATGGAAAGATCATTGCGGGCGGCGGCCGCGCTCTACCCGGTGGTCACGCTGACCGGCCCCCGCCAGTCGGGCAAGACCACACTTGCCAAAGCCATCTTCTCCGATTACGCCTATGCCAATCTGGAAGATCCGGAACTCCGTGCCATGGCCCAGGGTGACCCCAAGGAGTTTCTGCGGCGTTTTCCAGAGCCGGTGATCGTGGACGAGATTCAGCGCGTCCCTGACTTGCTGAGCACCATTCAGGTCTTGGTTGACGAACATCCGGACCGAAAAGGACGATATGTTTTGACCGGTTCGCAGCAACTGAACCTTCGGGCCTCCATCGCGCAATCGCTGGCCGGCCGGACTGCCGTGCTGAAACTGCTACCGCTGTCCATCGGCGAACTCACGGACGCCGGTTTCCGGCTGGACCGCGATGTCTATCTGCACAACGGATTCCTGCCGCGTCGCTATCAGGAGAATATTCCGTCCGATTCGCTTTACCGAAACTACTTCGAGACCTATGTCGAACGGGATGTGCGACAACTGATCCACGTCCGCAATCTGCACACCTTCGAATTGTTCATCAAACTGCTGGCCGGCCGGATTGGTCAGGTCGTTAGTCTCCATGCGTTGGGCGGTGAAGTCGGCGTGAGCAGCACCACGCTCAACGAGTGGCTCGCGGTACTGGAAGCTTCGTTTGTGGTCTTTCGACTGCCGCCCTACTACGAGAATTTCGGGAAGCGCTTCATTAAATCGCCCAAGCTATACTTCACGGAACCCGGCCTGGCGGCCTACCTGCTGGAGATTCGGACGCCGGAGCAAGTGGCACGTGATCCGCTGATGGGAAATCTGTTCGAGAACATGGTGGTGATCGAAGCCTTGAAAGCCCGCTACAACGCGGGACGGGATGCGGATCTTTACTTCTTCCGCGACCAGCGCGGCTTTGAAATTGACCTCATCAAATCCGAGCATCGCGAACCGACCCCCATCGAGATCAAAGCCTCACGCTCCTTCCATCCGGAGTTCATCAAACGGCTCAAGGCCTTCGAGGCGCTCGATCCGCGCATCAAGCCGGGCGCGGTTGTCTATGCCGGGGAAGCCGAGCAGCAGTTCCAGGGTTGCCGGCTGCTCCCCTTTACGCAGACGGAATCCTTGTTCTGAGCGGGACGATTCAGGCCCGTCCTCCGTGGCCCGTCCCCCGCGCGGCCGTCATCCCTGGTGCCGACTCCGGCGGTCGCTCCGCCTCTCGCGGCGGGCGGCTTCTCCGCCGTAATCCTCCACACACCCGGCCACGGCCCCACGACCACGCTGGCCATCGGAAAACGGGACAATCCCTATCTGGCGGAGTGACGATCCGTGCAGGGTGTTTTCCGTGACGCGGGCCCGGATTCGCACGGGCGCCGGCCGCTTTCGGAGCAGTCGCACGAGCAGTGCCCCGTTTTCCCGGCCACAGCGCGGCAGAACGCGCGGATGGCGAGAGCGAGGACGAGGGCGACGATAATCACGACGGCGGCGATGTCCCACATGGCAGGCTCCTTTCTTCAGGTTCCGATTCCCAGCAGGCTTCCGACCTGGAAGACGGCGGCGGTCACGACCCACGCCAGCAGGGTCAGGCCCCCGAGCTGGAGCAGCGCCCAGCGCCACGAGCCGCTTTCGCGGCGTGTCACGGCGATGGTGGCCATGCAGGGGGCGCTGATGAGGCAGAAGAGCATCACGCAGAAACCCGCGAGCGGCGTGTAGTCGGCCCGGATCTTCTCGCGCAGCGGCGCCGACGCCTCGTCCGAATCGCCGCCGAGCGCGTAGATGATGCCCATCTGGGTCACAAAGACCTCCTTGGCGGCGAGGGCGCCGATCATGGCGGTGGAAAGCTTCCAGTCGAAGCCGCACGGGCGCAACACCGGCTCCAGTCCGCGGCCGAGGCGCCCCATCAGCGACGCCCGCAGCGCCGCCTCGGCCTCGTCGCCGCCGACCGCCGCGAGCGCATCCTTTCGGGCCGGGCCGTCGGCGAGCGCCTCGGCGGCGGCGCGCCGCCCGGCGAGCGCCTCCGCCTCGCGGGCGGGGATGCCCGGCCACTGCTGCATCGCCCAGAGGAGGATGGAGATGCCGAGAATGACCGTGCCGGCCTTCTTGAGGTAAGCGCCGCCACGGTTCCACAGGTGGATCGAGAGGCTGCGCAGCGTCGGCATCCGGTAGGGCGGCAGCTCCATCACGAAGGGCGGCGTCTCGCCCCGGAGCAGCGTGGATTTCAGGACCTTGGCGCAGACGACCGCCAGCGCGATGCCGATCAGGTAGATGCTCCACAGCATCGGCCCGTGCCAGGGTTCGGGAAAGAACGCCGGAATGATCAGCGCGTAGATCGGCAGGCGGGCGCCGCAGCTCATCAGCGGCACCACCAGCATCGTGGTCAGCCGGTCGCGCCTGCTTTCCAGCGTCCGCGTCGCCAGGATGGCCGGAACGGAGCAGCCGAACCCGATCAGCATCGGCATGAAGCTCTTGCCGTGCAGCCCCATCTTGTGCATGATGCGATCCATCAGGAAGGCGGCCCGCGCCATGTAGCCGCTGTCCTCCAGGATCGCAATGGCCAGAAACAGGAGCAGGATGTTGGGCAGAAAGACGAGCACGCCCCCCACGCCGCCGATGATCCCGTTGATCAGCAGGTTGCGCAGGAGGCTGGCGGAGCCGTCCGGCCACAGTCCGCCGATGGCCGCGCGCAGGGCGTCGAACCCCGCCTCGATCCAGCCCATCGGCGGCCCGCCCAGCGTGAAGGTGAGGGTGAACACGAGATACATCAGGCCGAGAAAGATCGGCAGACCGAAGAGCCGGTCGGTGACCACGGCGTCGATCGTGTCGGACAACTCGTGCCGACGCTCGACCGTGTGGCGCACCGCCTCCTGGCAGGCGCCGGAGATGAAGCCGTAGCGGCGGTCGGCGATGAGCGCCTCGGCGCTGTCGCCGACGAGCGCCTCGAGCCGGCGCGCCGCCTCCGCGGCGGCGGCGGCGATTTCCGGACGGGCAAACCGCGCGACCAGGTCCGCATCTCCCTCAATCAGCTTCACCGCCAGCCAGCGGGCCGGCACGCCGTCCGGAAGCGCGCCGAGCGCCTCCAGCCGCCGCTGCAGCGGGGCGATCTCGGCTTCCAGCGCCTCGCCGTAGGCGATGTGAAGCGGGGTGGGGGGCGCGGCGCGGCGGGCCGCGGCGGTCACGGCGTCGAGCAGTTCCGTCCGGCCCTCGCCCGTCTGGCCGACCGTCGGGACGATGGGCGTGCCCAGCAGCGCCTGCAGCAGCGCGAGGTCGAAGGCGATGCCGCGGCGGGCGGCGAGATCCGACATGTTCAGCGCCAGCACGAGCGGCAGGCCGAGCTCGAGCATCTGCACCGCCAGGTAGAGATTCCGCTCCAGATTGGTGGCGTCGACGACGTCGATCACGACATCGGGACGCTTCTGAATCAGGAACGTCCGGGCGACCCGCTCCTCGGGCGAATAGGCCGTGAGGCTGTAGGTGCCGGGAAGATCCACCAGATTCATCCGGATCGAACCGTGCGTGCAGGCGCCCTGAAACGTCTCCACGGTCACGCCGGGGTAGTTACCCACATGCTGCCGGGCGCCGGTGAGCGCGTTGAACAGGGTCGTCTTGCCCGCGTTCGGATTGCCCGCCAGGGCGACGGTGAGCGGTCCGCCCGCCGCCGCCGGCGCCCCGGCTTCGTCTGGCCTTAAAATGTTCGTCATGCCGAACGATCCTTCCAAAAAAATTACCGCCCCGGCGGCGCCGGGGGCGCGGGCCTGACCCGCACCTGGTTCGCCATGCCGTGCCCGAGGACGATGCGGCTGCCCATCACATTCAGGACCACCGGGCCGGCGCCGACCGCGACCACCTCGGCCGTGATGCCGGGGGTGAGACCCAGGGCGCAGAGCCGCGCCACGAGGGCCGGACCGGCGTCCACGGCGATCACGCGGATCCGCTGGCCGGGCCGGGTGTCGGTCAGTGTGACGCCCGCGTGACGCGGGGCCTGCGTGTGCGGCTGATGGCAGTGGGCGGAAGGTGTCATGCGCGCTCCACCTGAATGCGGGCGGCCTCCTCCTTGCGGAGGGTGAGGTGATAGCCCTTGATCTTGACCTCGATGGGGTCGCCCAGCGGCGCGACCCGCTCGACCTCGACCCGCGTGCCGGCGGTGACGCCCATGTCGAGCAGGCGTCGGCGGATGCCGCCCGCCGCGCCGGCGATGGTGAGGATGGTCGCCTTGCCGCCCGGTTTGAGGTCGGCGAGGGTGGCACCGGCCTTTTGCGTTCCGCCGTATTCCATGTGCTGCTCCTTCCGTTGTTTCGATTGGACCCGGTCCAGCGCGCGGGAGAGGCAGGCCTCGCAATGGCCGGGCCGCTTATCGGTGTGGCAGGACCGCCTGAACCCCTCGATCCAGTGGAGGCCGCCGCGGGGGCAGCGGTCGACAAAGTCGATGAAGTCCAGCAGGCGGCCGAGGACGTTTTCGGATACGGCATGTTCGAGTTTGCAGGCCGCCGCATCGGCCTCGGCGGGATCGACGGCCAGGACGTTCGCAAAGAAGTCGCCGAGCACCTCGTGGCGGCGCGCCACGCCCTCGGCGACCTCGCGGCCCCGGTCCGTCAGCGTGACGAGGTCGTACGGCGCATAATGGATCAGCTCGCGGTCGGCGAGGGCGTGCAGCGCGCCCGTGACCGACGAGCGGCCGACCTTGAGGCGGCGGCCGACGTCCTTCGCCCGCGCCACCTGCTTCTCCGCCACGATGCGGTAGATCGCCTCGAGGTAATCCTCCAAGCTGGCGCTCAGATGCAGGGTTGCGGCGTGTGCCATTTGTTCCCTCCCGTGATCCCCCGGCCCGGACGAGGCGTCTGCCGGAACCGATGTGTTTCAAGTGGCGCACATTGTACGGCATGCCGAACATTTTGTCAAGCGGGCGCGCCGCCGACGAATCAGATTGGCAAGACCGGCGATGCCGGATATACTGCTAACCCTTTGATACGACTCGACACAACCCTTGGGAGGACTCATGAACGTTCGCATCGCCAGTCTCGCGGTCCTGGTTGCCGGCTCGGTTTTCGCGGCGGAGAAGCCGGACAGTGACGGCGCCCAGCCGGGGCGCTGGACGATGGATTACGACGCGGCCCGGAAAGTGGCGGCGGAGAAGAAGCTGCCGGTGCTGCTGAACTTCACCGGCTCGGACTGGTGCGGCTGGTGCAAGCTCATGGACAAGGAGGTGTTTTCCAAGCCCGTCTGGAACGCCTATGCCACGAACACGCTGATGCTCGTGTGGATTGATTTCCCCCAGGATGATTCGCTGGTTCCCGATAAATACGTTTCCCGCAATTCGGCGCTGGACCAGGCATTCGGCGTTGAAGGCAAGCTTCCCACCTACATCCTGCTGGACGATGACGGTCAGACCGAACTCGGCCGGCTGGCGGCGGCTCCCGAGATAACAGCGGCCGCGTTCATCGCCGAGGTCAACACCCTCCTGCAGATGCGGCCGTCGGTGATTGAGGTCTGGCTCAAGACGCTCCCGCCGGAGACCGCCCAGGAATACCGTGACACGGCAAAGGCGCTCGCCGCCGCGAAGCAGGAGTTTGCGGCGCTGCAGCTTGATTTGAAGAATAAGAGCGAGACGCTCGGTGGGCAGATCACGAAGCACGAGGGTCGGCTGGCCGACATCCGGCTCGACGCCCGGCTCGCCAAGCTCCCGGAAGCGGACGCCGCGGCCTACCGCGCGAAACGGGCGCGTCGCGCGGCGGCGGAAGCCGAGTTGAACGCGTGGATGAAGACCCGGCCCCAGAAGAATGCCGCGAACACCCGGAAGTTCACCGCCTGGCGCGACGAGATGAGCCGGCTGGACAGCGAGATGAAGGCGATATTGCCCCCTGCCAAATAGATGAAGCGATTGACAGATCGACTGCGTTCAGGCAACATGTACTGAAATACGTACATACTGGAGGTCTCATGACAACCCTGACAGCAACCGATGCGCGACGCGGTTTCTTCGACGTAGTCAAAGGAGCCATGGACAATCATCAAGTTTTCCGCATCCATCACCGCAGGGGCGCTGTTGTTTTAATGGCGGAGAACGACTATGAGAGCCTTCTGGAGACCCTGGAGTTGTTGTCCATGCCTGGGTTCCGGAAAAGCCTGAAACTTTCCGTCGACCAGATGCACCGGGGCGACACCTTGTCATTTGAGGAGGTCTTTGGAGAAAACGCGTGACACCCTACACGCTCCGTTTCACCAAGGTGGCGGCCAAGGACGTGGTCAAGTTGCCGCCTCGCCTTAAGGACAAACTCAAGATCGTCCTGCAGCAGCAGGTGGCACCGAATCCTCATTGCGGTAAAAGACTGGTCGGCGACCTCGCCGGGTTCTTTTCTTTACGCATTTCCTATAAGGACCGACTGGTCTACTCCATAGACGAGGAGCGTCGAATCGTTTATGTCCATCGCGCACGGACTCATTATGGAGAGTGAAGACTGAACCCTGAGCCTTCACAAACCGGCGGTTTGTGAAGGCTCATCCATAATCCTACGCCTTCTTGCCATCGGCGGCGAAGCCGGGGCGGCGGCCCTTGTACCAGGCGACCATCACCGGGGTGGCGATGAAGAGCGTCGAGTAGGTGCCGGCGATCATGCCGATGATCATCGTCAGTGCGAAGTCGCGGATCGAGCCGCCGCCGAAGATCAGCAGGGAGAAGACGGCCAGCATCGTGACAAAGGTCGTGAGCAGGGTCCGGCTGAGCGTCTGATTCATCGCGCGGTTGATCACATCTATAAAGCTGGACCGTTGATCCAGGCGCATGTCCTCGCGGATGCGGTCAAAGATCACGATCGTGTCGTTGATCGAGTAGCCGACGATCGTCAACAGCGCCGCCACGGTGGTCAGATTCACCTGCCGCCCCAGGAGCGTGAAGATGCCGAAGGTCACCAGCACGTCATGGGCCAGGGCCACGATGGCGCCGAGCGCAAACCCGAACTGGAAGCGCACCGTGATGTAGATGATCATGCCGATCAGCGAGATGACGATCGCCTTGATCGCGTCGTTGCGCAGGTCTTTGCCGACCGCCGGGCCGATCATCTCTTCGCCGATGACCTTGAACTGCATGTCGGGCAGGCTCTCGTCCAGCGCAAGCTGCACCCGCTTGGATGTGGGGGCGCCGGCGATCTCGGTGTAGCTGGATTTGATTTCCAGGACCCCCGCACCGCTTTCGAGCGACTTCTGGTACTGCACGGCGGCATCGGGAATGCCGGCGTCCGTCAGCGCCTGGCGCACCTGGCCCAGATCGGCCTGTTTTCCATAGGAGAGCGTGACCGAAGCGCCGCCCGTGAAGTCGACGCCGAGCACGGCGTTCCTGTCGCGCGCCACGCGCCCCGCGAAAAAGCCCCAGGAGATGACGATCACGGCCAGCGACGCCAGCATGGCGGGTTTCCGTTTGGCCAGGAAGTCGTAGGAGGTCGTCCCGATCAGCTTCAACATGCGGTACGGCTTGACGCGGTTTTCGGGAACCGTGGCGTCAAACACCATGCGGGTGAGCACCAGCGCGGTGTACATGCTGACGATCAGGCCGGCGGCCAGGGTGACGGCGAAGCCGCGGATCGGCCCCGAGCCGAAGATGAAGAGGATGATGCCGGTGAGCAGGGTCGTCAGATTCGAGTCGAGGATCGCCAGGAAGGCGCGGTCATAGCCCGCCGCAACCGCGGCGCGGACCGATTTGCCGAGGAGGAACTCCTCGCGCATCCGTTCGTAGATCAGCACGTTGGCGTCCACCGCCATGCCGATCGAGAGGACGATGCCGGCGATTCCTGGGAGGGTCAGCACCGGAAGCTGGAGCACGCTGTTGGAGATTCCGGAATCGCGAACGAAGACACTGAGCAAGCCTCCGGCGATGATCATGCCAGCGGGCATCAGCACCAAGTTGGCCAGCAGCGCGACGTTGGCGATCAGGCCGCAGTACAGGTAGTACATGCCCATGAAGAGGATCACGGCCAGCGTGCCGATGACGGCCGCCTTGACACCGCTTCTGATGGCGTCCGATCCCAGGGTCGGCCCCACCGTTCGTTTCTCGATGATCTTGACGGGGGCGGGCAGGGCGCCGGCGTTGAGGGTGTTGCGCAGGATGGCGGCGTCGCGGGCGGTGAAGCTGCCGCTGATGGAGGCGCGGCCGCTGGGGATCGGCTCGTTGATGACCGGCGCCGAGTAGAGGGTGCCGTCGAGGACGATGGCGAGCTGCCGGCCGACGTCGCTGTCCAGGTTGCCGGGGCCCTTGGGCGCGTAGCGGGCGGTGAGCCGTGCGAATTCGGTCTTGCCGCGGCTCGAGAAGGAGAGGCCCACGTGCATCGCGCCGGTCACGGGATCGCGGTTGATATCGGCCCGCTCGATCTTGTCGCCCGTCATCTCGACCTTGCGCAGTACGAAATGCGGCGCGTACAGCGTCTGGCCGTTCTTCAGGCGCGTCTCCTCCAGCATGAACTCATAGAGCGGATCGGGCGTGTGGAAGGTGGACAGTTCACGGGCATAGCCGGGGTCCTTGACCACGGAGCGGAACTCCTCCGTCCGCTGGTAGAACCGGCGTCCGTCCATCTCCACAATCTCATGGCCGCGGGGTTTGCGGCCTTCGGTGAACAGGGCTTCGACGAGTTTCTGGTTGTTCTTGTGGACCAGCCGGAATTGGAGGAACGCCGCGCTCTTGATGCTTTGCTCGGCGGCGGCAAACTCCCATTCGTTGGTTCCGGGAATCTGGATCAGGATGCGGTGATCCGCGCCCGCCATGATCAGCGGCTCGGAGGTGCCCAGCCCGTCGATGCGGTTGCGCAGGACCTCGAGGATCCGCTCATCGGCGTCCTTCATCGCGTCGCGCACCTTGCTGTCGATCGCCTCGGCGTCGAGCTTGGGGTTGTCCGCCGCGAGATCCGCGCGAAGCTTCTCCGCGTCGATCTGCACGGTGAAGCTCACGCCGCCCTGCAGGTCGAGACCGAGGCGGATCTTCTTCTCGGGCGGCATGACCACATAGACCGAAAAGACCGTGATGATCGCCAGAAGCAACCACTTCCAAACCGCATGTTTGCTGTTCATGTCCATCTCCTCCGTGCTGTCCAAGCGCCGGACGCCGACCGCGGCGACCCGGAAATTCCGCCGGGTCCCGGGATTACGCGGGATCTGTCTTGATCATTTCGCCATCGGCGAGCGTCCGGGTGATCGCGCCGCGCGCGATTTCGACGATGACGCCGTTGGCGATCTCGACCATGAAGGTGTGCTCCTTGCACTCGACCACCTTGCCGATGAACCCGCCGCCGAACAGCACCCGCTGGCCGGCCCGCAACTCGGCGATCTGCTTCTGCCGCTCCTTCTCCTTGCGCTGCTGCGGGCGGATCATCATGAAGTAGAAGATGCCCAGCATCAGGAGAATCGGCACCATCATTCCCAGCCCGCCCGGCTGGGCCTGCGCGAGCGTCACGTTCAAACTGTCCATACTGTCTCTTTTCCGCGGGTCTCCCCGCCTCGCTGCCGGCTCAGCCGGCGTTTACCGTTGGTGCGTCCGCGACGGACACCGCCACTCGCAACCGGGCGGCGCATGCGCGCCTCCAGTCGTCAAAGGCGCCGGCCGCGATCGCCCCGCGCATCTCGCGCAGCGTCTCCAGATAGCGGTGCACGTTGTGAAGGGTCAGCAACCGCACGCCCAAAATCTCGTTCACATTCAGCAGGTGCCGGACGTAGGCGCGGCTGAACGTCTGGCAGCAGTAGCACCCGCACCCTTCCTCCACCGGCCGCGTGTCGCACTTGGCGGCGCCCGCCTTGACCGGATAGAAGCCGTGCGCCGTGAACGCCGAGCCGTTCCGCGCATGCCGCGTGGGTATCACGCAATCGAACAGGTCGACTCCGTGCGCCACCGCCTCCGCCATCTGCCACATGTCGCCCAGCCCCATCACATAGCGGGGCCGGTCAACCGGCAGCAGGCGGACGCCGTCCTCCACCTCCTGAAGCAAAACAGGTTCCGGTTCGCCCACGCTGACGCCGCCGACGGCGTAACCGTCAAAGCCGATGGCCGTCAGCCCGCGGGCGCACCGTTCCCGCAGCTCCCGAAACTCCCCGCCCTGCACAATGCCAAAGACGAGCTGTCCCGAAGCGCGAGCCTGATTCGCACATAAGCCCGCCCATAATAAGGTCTTATCGACCGCCTGACAAGCGGATTGTGCGGAACAGGGATAGGGCGGACACTCGTCGAAGCACATGGCGATGTCGGATCCGAGCGTTTTCTGGGCGGCCATAGCCTCGACAGGACCGATAAAAAGCGCCCGGCCGTCGATATGCGACTGGAACTCGACGCCGGTGTCCCGGATCTTGCGCAATCCGGAAAGGCTGAACACCTGGAAGCCGCCGCTGTCGGTGAGAATGGGGCCGTCCCAGCCCATGAAGCGGTGGAGTCCGCCGCAGGCTTCGATGATCTCCAGGCCCGGGCGGACCAGCAGATGGTAGGTGTTGCTCAGGATCACTTGCGCGCCAGCGGCGGTCAGATCGCGCGGTTCCAGGCACTTGACCGTGGCCTGCGTCCCCACGGGCATGAAGGCGGGCGTCTCGATCGGGCCATGGGCGGTCCAGAGCACCCCGGTCCGGGCTGAACTGCGCGGATCGGCCTTCTGAATGTCGAAGGTTCCCGGCGGGCGCGGCCACGGCTTGGCGAAACTGTTCATGTCGGGGGTACAGACGATCCGTCCTTTGCGGAACCACGAGAGCGATGAGGAATTGCGGCCGTCAGGCGTCCGCGCCGGGAAGGACAACGGGTCCGTCGAGCGAAAAGATAATAATGCGTTCGCCGGTCAGTGTGCTGATATCGGTATGGAGGCTCTTGATCGACTGCCCGGTAATATCGCGGACGATGGTGTCCAACAGGGGACGCGCCTTCTCCAGCAGCTCCATTCGGACCTGTTTGATGAGCGCGCGTCCCTGGCCCTCGGGGTCGCTTTTGGCCAGTTGCCGTTCCGCGGGCGTTAGAACGCCTTGCAGACGCACGAGGATGATATCATACAGCAAATACGTGTGCACCGCTTCGGGTCCGCGCCCCATGTACTCACGCTCGAACTTGACGATGGCCTCGCTGATGTCAGCCTCGAGTTGTCCTCTCGTTCGCATGTCTGATTCCTTTGGCCGGAAGAATAGCATAGGTGCGTCCGCCTGCGCCACACTGAAAACGGCGAAGGCTCAACAGATCGGCCCTTCATCCAACGCCGCTTTCGGATTGTTTTACGCGGGAACGTCCAGGCGCGATCAGTCGACCGAGCAGCTTCCGCGCTTCTTCAATCGCCAGCACAGAGGAGGCAACTCCCACCGCAAGCGCCCAATGGGTCAGACTCAAGTCCGTAGTGCCGAATACCGCCTGTACAGGCGCCCAATGCACGACCAGTGCTTGGAGCAGTACCACGCCCGTGAACGACAGCCACAGCCAGCGGTTGGTGAAGAAGTCACGGGTGAAGGCGGATTCGCGCCCGGCGCGGGCGTTAAAGGCGTTTCACACCTGGAACAGGACGAAAGCGGTGAAGGGCAACGTGGTCGCGTGCGCGGCATTGCCGTTGCCATCCGCCCACCAGAGCAATCCGAGGGTGCCCGCCGCCATGATGCCGCCAAAGACGGCCAGTCGTCCCAGTCGACGCGGGGTAAGCATTCGCGCGCCGATCGCGCGTGGCGGTTTGTGCATGATGCCGGGGTGCGCGCGATCTACGCCGAGAGCCATCGCCGGCGGGCCGTCCATGATAATGTTTACCCATAGGATCTGGATTGGATTGAAGGGCAGCGGCAGTCCCAGAAAAGGCGCGATGAACACGGAGAGGATGGTGCCCAAGTTGGTGGAGACTTGGAAACACACGAACTTGACGATGTTGCCGTAAATGGTGCGTCCTTCACGCACTGCGTGCACGATGGAGGCAAAGTTGTCATCGGTGAGCACCAGGGTAGCCGCCTCCTTGGCCACGTCCGTGCCGGTGACGCCCATGGCCACGCCTATGTCGGCGCTCTTCAATGCAGGGGCGTCGTTCACCCCGTCACCGGTCATTGCCACCACTTGGCCGTGAGCCTTCAGCACTTTGACAAGGCGGACTTTCTGCTCGGGGGTGGCGCGAGCAAACACGGAAATGGCGTCGATGTGGCGGGCCAGCTCCGCGTCATTCAACGCGTCCAGTTCGGTCGAGTTCATCGCCGCGCCGTCGAGCCCCAGCTCGCGGGCGATGGCGGTGGCGGTGGTCTTCTGGTCACCGGTGATCATTTTCACCTGGATGCCGGCTTGGCGGCACAGGCGGATGGCCTCTGTTGCCTCGGGCCGCGGCGGGTCCATGAGGCCGACATGGCCGACGTAGACGAGGTTGTTCACCTGAGACATCAGATCTCCAGCCGGGTCGAAACCGGCGGCCTGGATCTCGGTCACAGCCACTCCGAGCACACGTAAACCCTCGGATGCCAAGGCCTCGTTGGCGCGGGCAAGTTCGATGCGGCCCGCAGCATCGAGCGGCGCTTCGCCGTGCGCGCTGAGAAAGCGATCGGCACGGGTCATGAGCACATCGGGCGCGCCCTTGACGAAGATCCGCACCTGGCCTCCCCGCAGATGAAAGGTGGCCATGAACTTGTGGGCTGTGTCGAAGGGGATCTCGGCGATGCGCGGCAGATTGCTCAGCATCGTATCCGAGTCGAGGCCCCCCTTGGCTGCCAGCACCTTGAGCGCGCCTTCCATGGGGTCACCCACTACCTGGCCTCCATTCACACGGGCGTCGTTGCACAGGGCGAGAGGCATCAGAATGGGCGCAAGGTCTATGCCGGCGCCACCCTCGATTCGTCCGTTGGCCGTGTAACCCGTGCCGCTCACGCGGAAATGATGTCCATGGACGTAAAGGGCTCGGGCGGTCATCTGGTTAAGCGTTAGCGTACCGGTCTTGTCCGTGCAGATGACCGAGGTGCAGCCCAAGGTCTCCACCGCCGCCAGGCGTTTGACCAGCGCTCGCTGTCGGGCCATGCGGTGCAGCCCCAGAGACAGCGTTACCGTCACCACCGCCGGCAGCCCCTCGGGGATGGCGGCAACGGACAGCGAGATCGCGGTCATCACCATCGCCATCCAAGGCTCGCCGCGCACGATCCCGTGCGTGAGCATGATGGCGATCACCGCACCGGCGATCAATGCCAGCCGCTTGCCAAGAGAATCGAGCTGTATCTGTAGCGGAGTGGGTGCCTCGTCAGCCGCGGTAAGCATGGCTGCGAGCCGTCCCATCTCGGTGTCAGCCCCCGTGGCCGTGACCGCCAGTTCTGATCGCCCTCGCGTCACCACCGTATTCAGGTACAGCATGTTGCCGCGCTCGGCGAGCGGCGTATCGGGGTCGGCGATCGATTCGCTGCGCTTGCCGACGGTGTGGGACTCGCCGGTGAGCGAGGATTCGTCCACCTCCAGGCCGTGTGCGGCGAGCGCCCGCCCGTCGGCCGGCACGCGGTCGCCGGCATCGAGCAGCACGATGTCGCCGGGCACAAGCTCATGGGTCGGGATCATGCGCGTCACGCCATCACGGCGCACTTCGGCCTCGGGGGCGAGCATCTTCTTGAGGGCGGCGAGGGATCGCTCAGCGCGGTATTCCTGAAAGAAACCGAGCCCCGCATTGATCAGGACCACGACGAGGATCACCAGGGTGTCTTTACTGTCGCCAACCAATGCCGCTAACCCCGCCGCGCCGATCAGCACCAGGACGAGAATGCTCTTGAACTGGTCAAAGAACAGCCACACAGGCGAGCGCGGCGGCTTCTCGGGCAGGCGGTTTTCGCCGTGCGCGTCGAGACGGCGACGGGCTTCCTTCCCGGAAAGTCCGCACGCTTTGTCCGTACCGAGGGCATGCAGCACCTCGTCCGGGGCGAGGGTGTGCCAGAAGCGAACGGAGCGCAGCCGACCATCGCCGGTATCTGTCAGTGTCATGTTGTCTCTTTTCTTACGGCGTTCCAGAGCGCCGAACACGTTCCTGTCGCCCTTAGGCGTTTCAACGGAACGCCATTTTGTCCCCGATACTCCATGGCATTCTCCCCGGCAGTTCGGCTCGGACCTGACTCCAAGTTCACGTCATGCTCACGCTCGCCTGTAAGGCATGGTCCGCTTTGACTACCTCTTCTGTCATGCGCTTGCGGTAGGCGGCCAACTGCGTGCGCAATCCGCTGTCCTGAAGCGCCAGGATGGCGACCGCCAGCAAGCCCGCGTTCTTGGCGCCGGCCTTGCCGATCGCGACTGTCGCCACAGGAATGCCCCCGGGCATCTGTACGGTGGACAACAGGGAATCAAGCCCGCCCAGATCGCTTGTCTGCATGGGAACCCCGATCATCGGGAGAAGCGTCAGCGAGGCGAGAACGCCCGCCAGATGCGCCGCCTTCCCCGCGCCTGCGATGATCACCTTGACCCCGCGATCTTCCGCCGACAGGGCGAAGTCCCGGGCTGCATCCGGCGTGCGATGCGCGGAAATGACGCGGATCTCATGCGGCACCGAGAACTCCTTGAACACGGCTGAGGCTTCTTTCAGCGTGTCGAGGTCGGATTGACTTCCCATCACGATGGATACCAGTGGTTTGTTCTCCATTTAACTATCTCCTTTATGGCTCATTGATCAGACACCGAACATCTCAACCGAAGCGGCGACCGACTTTCCGGACGCCCTTCTGAGGCGGTCCATGATGGCCAGGCCTAATCCCGTCTCGGGCACCGTGTCTGCCACGATCTTGTCGAGACCCAGGGCATCCAGACGGTGAAGAGCGGCGAATAGACGGATCGCGGCCTCTCGCAAGTCCCCGTCACGGGAAAGCACTTCCACGGCAGCAAAACCGTCCATGCAATCCCATGGACGATACGCAAGGAGCCCGACCTTCGCACCCGGGGAAATCGCGTCACCCGGGGCGCCCAGGATGATCGGCGTCCGCGGCGCATAGTGGCTGGGCGTTTGTCCCGGCGCCGAAGGACGGTCGGATGATGAGGCGTGATCGAGAGTGACCCCCATGACTCGTTCTATGTCCTCGCGCGCGAGTCCACCGGCCCGAAGAATGGCGGGACGCGGCCCGGCCAGCGACAAAACGGTGGATTCAACGCCCACCGCGCAGGGACCGCCATCCAGCACCATGTCAATGTGGTCGCCGAGATACCGGACCACGTGTTCTGCCGTTGTGGGGCTGACATATCCAAACGGATTCGCGCTTGGCGCCGCGATCGGCATTCCGGTTCGCTGGATCAGTTCCAACGCGAGCGGATGCCTCGGCATGCGGACCGCGACGTTTGGAAGGCCTGCCGTGACCAGATCAGGCACCTGCGGCGCTTTGGGCAACACCAGCGTCAAGGGCCCCGGCCAGAATTGAGCGATCAGGGATTTGGCCACTGGCGGGACCGCTCCAACCAGAAGAGGCAACTGGTCGGTGCTACACACATGGACAATCAGAGGGTCAAAATACGGGCGTCCTTTGACTTCGAACACTCTGGCGACGGCCTTCTCGTCAAAAGCTGCCGCTCCCAGGCCATACACGGTCTCGGTGGGGAATGCCACGATGCCGCCGTTTCGCAAGAGGCCCGCCGCGCGGTCGAGCGTGCCGGGATGGGAGTCCTCCCGCTTCTGCATCTCGCGAGACGCCAGGATCCAGTCGGTCGCCTCCCGGATGCCGGGGACAACCGTTGTCCGTGGGCGGAGTTCCGTCCGGTGCTTGGCGCCGTGTCCAGTCAACACGTAGATCCCGGTGGCTCCGGCATTGTCAGCCAGCGCGACATCGTGCGGGTGGTCGCCCACGACAAACGACCGCGCGAGGTTCAGTCCGTACTCGCCGGCCGCCTGCTCCAGGAAGAACGGCCGCGGCTTGATGCAGGCGCACTGTTCTTCCCGCCGGTGCGGACAGCAATAGACCCCGGAAATGATCACCCCGTGCCGGCGCAATTCTGCAACAACATGCTCGTTGACCTGCTCCACCTCATTGGCGCGCACGAGCCCGGACGAGATGCCGGGTTGATGCGTAACGATAAACAGGAGGAAATGCTCCTGCAGCGTCACCAGAGCCCGGACGGTATCCGGGTAGAAGACAACCTCAGACGGCGTCCTGAGATGGCCGCGATCCTCGATGATCGTGCCGTCTCGATCGAGAAAAACGGCTGGTTTCAGATTCGAACTCATCGCTGGTGGCGTCGATGGGCGCTTTCCGGTCCTGGGGTTTGCTATTCGGTTGTTCCGTTCTGCGTCAGCAAGCGGAGAGCCTCGCGGTACTTGGCCGTCGTCTCCTGGACAACCTTCTCGGGCAGCTGCGGAGCCGGCGGCTTCTTTTCCCATCCGATGCTGTTCAGGTAGTCCCGGACGTACTGCTTGTCAAAGCTGGGCTGTCCCTTTCCGACGACGTACCGGCTCGCGGGCCAGAATCGCGAAGAGTCCGGCGTCAGCACTTCATCGATCAGCGTGAGTTTCCCCTGCACGAGACCAAACTCAAACTTCGTGTCGGCGATGATGATGCCGCGAGTGCGCGCATACTCAGCCGCCGCGACATACAGCCGTAAACTCACGCGGCGGATCTCTTCGGCGATCTGCGGCCCTACAATTCCGACCGTATTCTCGAACGATATGTTTTCGTCATGGGCGCCGTCGGGCGCCTTGGTGGACGGCGTATAGACCGGATCAGGCAGTTTCTCCGATTCCCTGAGCCCGGCCGGAAGCCGGATTCCGCAAACCGTGCCGCTGCGCTGGTATTCCACCCAGGCCGAGCCGCTCAGGTATCCCCGGACAATGGCTTCCACAGGCAAGGCATCGGCCTTATCCACCACCATCGTGCGCCCCTGCAAATCCCGCCTGTCCTTCGCGTTCGTGATCGCGGCGGGCACGTCCGTGGACCGAAGATGATTGCGAACGATGTTCCGCGTCAGACCGAACCACATCTTCGACATTTCCGTGAGCACCACTCCCTTGCCGGGAATCGGCGTGGGCAGCACCACGTCGAAGCAGGAGATGCGGTCGGTGGCCGCAATCAGCAGCGCATCCCCCATGTCGTACACGTCGCGAACCTTGCCCCGCTTCAACAAGGGAATATTCTCGATGGTTGTTCTGACTACCGTATGCGTCGTCATGTGTCTCCGTCTCCTTTCGTTGGTTCGGTTCGCCTTCCTACTCCTCAAACGCCGAATCCGGCACGGTCGGCCCGCCGCCCGGTTCCGCGGCCATCTCACAGGCGCACTGGAACATCCGCTCGAACAGGTCGGAAATGTCCTTCTCTTCAATGCACGAGAACGCCACCCGGATGTCGGTTGGCGCGGTGGCGATGACGCCGATGCCGCAACGGTTCAGAAGCCGCAGGCGGTACGCCTCCGCGTTGAGTGTCTTCAGACGCAGGCACATGAAGTAGCCGGAATTGAAGGGATACGGCGTCCACGCCGACACGTACTTCGCTCCCGCCAGGACGTCCTTCACGCGCGCGGCCCTCGCGCGCAGCACCTCGAACTTCGCCTTTTTTTCCACCGCATAGGCCGGGTCGTTCATGGCGCCGAGAAGGATGCTCTGCGAGGCGAGCGAGCAGTTGGAAATGGTTCCACGAATGCAGCCTGCCGTTTTCTTTTCCAGAGCGTCGTGAACCGGCGCCCCGCCTGCTGCCGCAAATGTGATGAACGCCACGCGCAGGCCCCAGACGAAGTCTTCCTTGGTCGCGCCGTCCAGCTTGATCGGAAGCAGCCGAGGGTGCTTGCCGGCCAGCCGTGCGAAGACGGATTCGCGCATGACTTCCGGCTCGTAGAAGAGCCCGAAGTAGGCATCGTCGCACACGACCACCACACGGCATCCGCTCTCCGCCGCCGTAACCAAGGCGTTACAGAGGGCCTCCGCTTCGGTTTCGGTCGGGGCATAGCCGGTGGGGTTGTTCGGGAAGTTGAGCAGGACAACCAGCTTCCCGCGCTTCGACTCCGCGGCAACGGCGGCGGCAAAGCCGGCGGTATCAAGTCCGCCAGAGGCGGAAAAGAAGGGGTACTTCGCCATGCGCGCCTCGCGGCGGACCTTGAAGACCATGTTGTAGTTGCCCCAGACCTGGTCCGGGATCAGCACGGTGTCGCCCGCGTTGACGAACAGGTCCGCCACCAGGCTCAGACCATGCGTCACCCCGCTGGTCACGACCGGCAGGCTGATCGCCTGCCCGGCCAGAGACGGGTTGACCGCCTGAATGTGTTCCCGCCATTTCGTCCTCAGCGCCGGAAGCCCGAACGACGGCGCATAGGGCAGCGCGTCGTCCGGCGAGAGCGAGGCGAACCGCCGCATGACGCTCGGAAGATGCATCGCCTGATTGCCTTCCCTGGCAATGCCGATCGTGGCGTTGTAGCGGTTCGCCTTTTGCTTGGCCTCCGCCGACTGCGTCAGAATGCCCTTGGGGAAGTACAACTCGCGCCCCAGGCCCGAGAGCATCCCGGAGATGCCCGGCGCCTCCTTCTGGATCGCGTGATTCAACTCGATGGCCAATGTCGTTGCCATATCTCCGGCAGCTCCTCCATTCTTCCGTTTGATTCCTCTGGATGGCAGAAACGGACGGCGTTGCAGCAGGGCCGCCGGGAGGCGGCGGCAGACCGCCGTGCCCCCGGAAGCCGTGCGCAGCACGCTTTCCCCGCGCCTGCGTCGTCCGCGCCGGCCATCACAAACCGACGCGTTTTTTCAATCCGGCAAGCTGCGCCTTCATCCGGGCCGGCAGACGGGCTCCGGCGGTGTTGAGATAGGCCTCGATCTCCGGCACCTCGCCCTTCCAGCCGTCCACGTCGATGCGCAGCAGTTCGGCCATCTCGGTCTCGCTGATCTTCAGGCCGCCGACGTCCAGATCGCCGGCCTTCGGCACATAGCCGACCGGTGTCTCGACCGCGCCGACCTTGCCTTCGACACGCTCGCACATCCACTTCAAGACGCGGCAGTTCTCGCCGAAGCCCGGCCACAGCCACTTGCCGTCGGCAGATTTGCGGAACCAGTTCGCATAGAAAATCTTCGGAGCTTTGGCTCCGAGTTTGTCGCCCATGTTGAACCAGTGCTGCCAGTAATCGCCGATGTGGTAGCCGCAGAAGGGGAGCATGGCCATCGGATCGCGGCGGATGGCCTTCTTGGCATCCAGCGCCGCCGCCGTGGCTTCGGAGGCGGCCGTGGCACCCATGTAGACGCCGTGATCCCAGTCGAAGGACTGGCTGACCAGCGGCACCAGCTTGGAGCGGCGGCCGCCGAAGATGAAGATGTCGATCGGCACGCCGTTGGGGTCTTCCCAGTCGGGGCAGATGACCGGGCACTGCTTCGCCGGGGCGGTGAAACGGGCGTTGGGATGGGCGCCCAATACAGGCTTGCCATCGGCGTCCTTCTTGTCCGGCGTCCAGTCGTTGCCCTTCCAGTCGATGCCGTGCTTGCACTCCTTCGCCATGCCCTCCCACCAGATGTCGCCGTCATCGGTCAGCACGCAGTTGGTAAAGATGGAGTTTTCCTTGATGCTCTCCATGGCCATCGGGTTGGAGGCGTAGCTCGTGCCCGGACACACGCCGAAGAATCCGGATTCCGGATTGATGGCGTGCAGGCGGCCGTCGGGGCGGATCTTCATCCAGGCGATGTCGTCGCCGATGCACTCGCATTTCCAGCCGGGGATGGAGGGCTGAAGCATGGCGAGGTTGGTCTTGCCGCAGGCGCTGGGGAAGGCGGCGGCGATGTGGAAGCGCTTCCCCTGCGGATTGGTCAGGCGCAGGATCAGCATATGCTCGGCCATCCAGCCCTCGCGGCGGGCCATCGTGGAGGCGATGCGCAGCGCCAGGCACTTCTTGCCGAGCAGCGCGTTGCCGCCGTAACCGGACCCGAAGGACCAGATCAGGTTCTCTTCCGGGAAATGCGCGATGTACTTCTTCTCGATCGGGGCGCACGGCCAGGTGACGTCCTTCTGGCCGGGCTGCAGCGGCGCGCCTACGGAGTGCAGGCAGGGGATGAACTCGCCGTTCGCGCCGAGCGCTTCGATGACCTTGTCGCCCACGCGCGTCATGATGTGCATGTTCACCACGACATACGGCGACTCGGTGAGTTCGATGCCGATCTTCGAGATCGGCGAACCGATGGGGCCCATGCTGAAGGGGATCACGTACATCGTCCGGCCCTTCATGCATCCCTTGTAAAGCCCGCGCAGGGTCTCTTTCAGCCCGACCGGGTCGATCCAGTTGTTGGTCGGGCCGGCTTCGTCCTGCGTCACGGACGCAATGTAGGTCCGGTCCTCGACGCGCGCCACGTCGCTGGGGTGGCTGCGGAACAGGTAGCTGTTCGGCCTTTTCTTCAACGGCGTCGCCGCGCCGGCGTCGACCATGATCTTGATCATGGCGTCGTATTCGGCCTGCGAGCCGTCACACCAGACGACCGAGTCCGGCGTGACCATCTCCTGAACTTCCTTGACCCATTGGACCAGCTTCTTGTTCTTACATGTGATTGCCATTGTGTACCTGCCTTTCGTTCTGTAGCCTGCCCGTTCCTTTAAAACAAAAAACCGGCACAGAGTTCCTCTCGGACCTCCGTACCGGCCTGTTCGCACCCGACGGACCTGCCCGTCGTGTGCTCTCCTGCCTGCGTTGCGCGCACTGTTTACCAGATTGATCGAACCCTGTCAAGCACGATTGGAGCGTTCGTCCGGTCGGTGAGGTCGTCGACGATATCCGGTCCCTGCGTGGCGGCGCCTTCGCGTTTCACGACCTGAATCTGACCGATGCACACATTTGTCTGGTCATTGCCTTATCTTGGGATGACGGGCAAAGAAAAGATAGGAGGGGGCGCGGGTGATGCCGGTAAACACAATGCAGGCGCGATCACCCGGGTGGGCCAGTTCACGCAGCGGCGGCGTCCCAATCGGGTGATCCAGCGCTTCCCTTATGGCGGCTTCGACATTCTGCAAGGGTTTCGCCTCCTGCGAGACGGCGACGGCCACCTGCATTGTCGAAGGCAGGGAAAATTCAAGGTGGGATTTGCCATAGGGGATTTTGTAGGTCTGATTCTTCATTTTTTTTCTTTGGAAATAAGGAACCCATCAATTTCATGTCCAGCCCGCATGCCCTCCGCCACACATTGCGACACAGAGGCGCCACCGTTGATCACGCCGCCACCGGCAAAGACTCCGGGCAACCCGCAGGCGAACGAGGCGCCTTCAGCCGTTTTGACCAGGCCCTTCTCGGTGAACGAACACGCCTTGAGAGCCGATGCCAGTGATGCTTCGAGGCCCAACCCCATGGCCTCAATGACGAGCGTGGATGCAAGCATTGTTTCAGGCATTGACGCCGCTTCAAGGGAGTCCCCCCAACATCTGCGAATGCGCAGCCCCGTCACCTGGCCGTCGGCATCCACGCGATATCCCAGAGGGCGGGTCATGGTCAGAAAATGGACCCCTTCCGTGCGGAACCACGAATCGTCCATGTGCCAATGCATCTCGGAGAGTGGCCCGGCATAGACAATCAGCAATTCGCGCGCGCCCCTTTCGAGAGCGACCCTTGCGCTGTCCATCGCGCTGTCGCCGCCCGCCAACAGAATCACCCGTCCGCACAGCGTTCTGACACGGCCGGCTTTGGCCTGGGAGAGAAAATCCAATCCCGCGACAACCCCCGTCGCCGCTCCCAGCGATTGCTCGCCCCAGACTCCCGTCGCCAGAAACAGAGCATCGTGGCCGCGCCGCATCTCATCCAGCGTCAGGTCCCGTCCCAGCGCAACACCGTACTGGATCACCAGGCGGGCCTGGCGCAAGGCAGGCATCAGGATGGCTTCCGCCTCGGCATGGGCACCAGGAAAACGGCTTGAGGGAATGACCTGTTCGGGGGTTCCACCCAGACGCGAGGCGCGTTCGAAAAGCACGACCTGATGACCCTGCTCCAGCAGGGTCGCCGCACAGGATAGGCCTGCGGGGCCAGCCCCGACAACAGCGACTTTCTTACCGCTATCGCACGCGGGCACGCGGATGCCCGTCAGACCGTTCCGGCGGGCTTCCCAGGACACGACGTATTGGATGTCGTGGATGGGTATCGGGGCGCCATCCAGCGTGCCGGCGACGCACCGGCCTTCACAGAGCGCTCCAACCGGGCACAGGTGCGAACACATCTCCGACAGGGCATTCGCCTGGCGGAGGATGTCATACGCCACCCCGGTCTCCCCCTCCGCGAAAGCTCTGAGAAATGCGGGAACATCAATTCGCGTCGGACACCCCGCGCGACAGGGCGCCGGCTCGCAGCCACGGCAGCGTCTGGCCTCCTCCTTCAGGTTGTCCTGCGCAAAATGACGGCGGCTTCGATATTCCCCGCTGTAGAACGCACCGTCCCTAATCGCGCACCCCGCATGCCCGCCGTCCTTCATCAGCTGGACACAGGCATCACAATTGATACAGCAGTCATCCGGCTCCATTCTCCCATTCTGGAGCAGGTCCCCTGCCAGTGAAGGATAGGCCAGCGCGGCACGTCCGACGCCAATCAATGTCGCACCGCCCCCCTGCAGCACGCCTGCTGCCACATGGGGAAGAAAATGCCTGAACCAACTGAATCCGCCGACGACCACCGCAACCCCGGGCAGCGCCCTCTGCACGGTCCGTGCAACCTCCGCCACCCGCACAAAGCTCTCCAGCGGATGCGCGTTTACCCCGGATGACAGCGTGGCTTCCGCGAGAGCCGAAAGATTGAGCAAGTTCACTCCCGCCGCCTGCAGGCTCAGAGCCAGTTCCACAGGTTCAGTGGAATCCATCCAGGCCGGATCGACAGAGATTCGTGAAGCCAGGAGCCTTCCGGGATGCGCTGCGCTGAGCTTGGCGATCACCTCACGGAGAAAACGACTCCTGTTCTTCAGGGAACCTCCATAGCGGCCCGGTCGCGTGACCGCACACAGCAGTTCTGCCGGCAGGTCATGGTAACAGGCTTTAATGTCTACGCCGTCGAACCCCGCGTCCATCGCCAGGCGGCCTGCGTTGACAAACGTTTCCTGAAGCGCATCCAGGTAATCATCGGACACCACAGACGAATCCGACGGGCTTCCCGCTTGCGGATCGCGGGTGGCGATCAGGGGCGCGGCCTCGCCCTGCGGGCGGCAGTAACGCCCGGCATGGGCCAACTGAAGGATCACGATGATTTCATGTCCCCGGCGACGACGGGCTGTCGCTCGGATCTCCCGGACCAGTTCGGCAAAGGCATTGAGATTTTTCCGGTTCATCCACAACTGCCGCGGATTCGAGCGGCCAGGCCCATCAACGGCGGCAGCCTCCAACCAAATCAGTCCAAAGCCACCCTCCGCATAGCGCCGGTAACGCCGGACGGTCAGCTCCCCGGGGGCGCCGCCTTCGTCGGCGTCGCATCCCTCCATGGGCTGGACGCAGAGCCGGTTGGGGATGTTCAGTCCATTGATCAAAACGGGTTCGCCCAGCACAGCGACATCCCTGGAGACGGGCAGTTCCATCCTCAGGCGGCTGGCTTCCTCACACAGCTCGTTCAGCGTCCGAATCCGAAACGGTTCAAATGGTGTCGCTTGGGTTTTCACGGTTTCGGCTTTTTCCGGCATCTCGTCGCTCACTTTGAGATTGAGCTTGGGGCGGATTCCGCGTCACGCCCCCCCTCCGCTTTTCCGGTCGCCGCAAGATAGATGACAAACTCCTCTTTCCCGTCAAGGCCGAGCAAGGCGTCCATGCGGGCCTGGTCATAACCCAGGACCGCGCATACCCCACCCTGGATGGATTCCGCGGCGAGGTAAAGATTCTGGCAGAGGTGTCCGGCCTCGATGGCGATGAGCTTTTGCGCGATACTGCCGTAGTGCCATTCGGTCCGGACAGGAATCGCGGCCCAGACAAAGACCACCGCCGAACGGCCAATGAAGGACTGTCCGTAGCAGGAAGCCATAGCCTGCGTATGGAGTGTCGCATCCTCCTTGATCAACAACAGTTGATGTTCCAACGGGAGGTAGCGATATAATCCGGGGGCGACACCCGCGACCCGGCTGATAATCAGGTAAGTCTCAAAGGGATGCCTGGCACCGCCTGAGGGGACCGTCCGGAATTGCGTAACAGGCTTCCCGTTCTCGTCCCGGTCAACCCTGGTAATACCCTGCGTGGCCCAGAGCAGAAAACTCAGTTCTTCGAGAGAGAACGGCGCCGACGTATAGTTCCGTCTGCTGCACCGGTTACGGATAGCGTCCTTCACGCTGACCGTGCCGACCTTGAATTCAGAGGGGGCGACCAGGTCTAGCCGTTTTGCCTCCGCCGGATAAGGTTTCTGTGCGGGCGGGGGTTGCAGGCCCCGACGGTCATCGGTATCCGTCCGCCAATCGGATAACGTTCCCCGCAGAAAAGCGCGGCGCTGTTCGAGTGGCAGCGCATCAACACCCCGGATCGGTTCGCGAGGCACGGCCATCGCTGGATCGGCACGGGAGGTCAAAGGCAGGGCTGTCAGGAGAAGCAGAAGCACGAGGGCCATCAACGTGAAGGGCCCGTCTCCAGAACCAACGCGCGAACGCTTTTGACAGGGGATCATCACACAACCTCTGCCTATGGCCTCTTCTTTTTGGGTGCGCTCTTCGGCTCTTCGTAAGTCTCAACGCCGGGCTCTTTCACCTCTTCAAGCAGGCGCTTGACGATCGTGATAGAGTTTATTCCCTCCGAGTCGGCGGAAAAGTTGGTCAGGATACGATGGCGCAACACCGGCATGGCGGCGTGTCGGACATCATTGCAGCTGACATGGATACGGCCTTCCAGCACGGCACGCGCCTTGGCTGCCAGGATTAGGAACTGTCCAGCACGCGGTCCGGCGCCGGTCGAGACATACTTCTTGGTGAACGCCGGAGCCGTTTCCTCGCCAGGCCGGGTTGCCCGAACCAGCTTGACCGCATAGCTGACCACATGCGGGGAGACCGGGATTTTCCGCACCACCTCCTGCAGATGGATCACCGCCTGCTTGTCGACCACCACCTTCGGTTCTCCGCCCGCCGACATGGTGGTCCGGGCGACGATCTCCATCTCCTCGTCCAGCGTCGGATAGTCTACAAAAATATTGAACATAAACCGGTCGAGCTGCGCTTCGGGCAACGGGTAGGTTCCCTCCTGCTCAATGGGATTCTGGGTGGCCAGCACAAAGAATGGCTTGTCGAGCGTGTAGACCTCTTTCCCGACGCTGACCTGTTTCTCCTGCATGGCCTCCAACAACGCGGCCTGCGTTTTCGGCGGCGTACGGTTGATTTCGTCCGCCAGCAGCATATTACAGAAGATCGGTCCCTGCATGAAGCGGAATTCCTTCTGCTGGGTCACCCGGTCTGTTTCCAGCACCTCGGTCCCCGTGATATCCGACGGCATCAAGTCGGGCGTAAACTGAATACGCTTAAACTTCATATCCAGCACTTTGGCGATCGTATTGACGGTCAGCGTCTTGGCCAGCCCAGGCAAGCCGATCAACAGGGCATGCCCGCCCGCGATGATGCACATTAAAATCTCATTGAGCACGTCTTCTTGGCCGATAATGACCTTGCCCACCTCCCTGCGGATGGCATCCATGGATTCGCGCATCTGTTTGACCAACTGAAGGTCGCCATCCGTCGTCAAGCTTTTTTGTTCATGTTCAGGGGCGCTTTTCGGGGTGGGCGACGGAGCATGTCCAGCGCCTGGCTTCGCCTCATTCCTAAAGACAAAGATCGTACCGCCGACGGCGATGAGATCATTCTCCTTCAACGGGGAGGTCACGACGGCGGCATCATTGAGAAGGGTTCCGTTGGCGCTGTCGAGATCAGCCAGGCACCACACCCCTTTATCGTCGCAAAAAACTCTAGCGTGATGGCGTGACACCATCGCATCGTTCTCCAGCCTGATGGCACACGTCTCATCACGCCCGACCACTATTTCACCGCCTGCCAAATCAAATGCCTGCCCCTCAAACTGCCCCTTCTTCACTAACAGACTAGCCATGGAAGCACCCTTTCATCACCCTTATTTGTTCTTCTTATCGTTACTCATATCAATGTCACCCAGGTTCTTCACTTGATCCGTGACCCGGATGTTTGACAATAGATCCGAGTAATGGTGTATCGGATTGAGCAGACGGAGATCGACCGTCACGGGATAGAGATCCCTTTTCTGGACCACCTGCCAGCCCACGCCAACATCCTTCAACCAAATCAATTTGAACGTCCGGCGTCCCTGCCCTTTGAGTGGTTCGTAATCCGCGGTGACCGTTCCAGGGCCATCCCGGTACTGTGTCACCACGCACCGGGCGAAGTTGCCCCGTCCGGTGGTGCCGGCGATGCGGTGAACAGTCTTTTTGTTAAAAAACGGATCGGATTCGTTGACGATCTGGGTGATGCTTTGACGATCCTTATCTGTTAGCGTATCGGGTTCGAACGACAGCTGGAGGCCCTCAAAAAACTCATTTTCATAGATGACGAAGAGGTCATATTTTGCCATCGGCAGATTCCCGAACGCGAACTCCCGCCGGCTCGTACCGGAGATCTGCCCTTCGTAGACGAAGCGCGGTTCGTCAGGCGGCATGGCCAGTATCTGGAGGATCGGCAATTCCGGCTTAATGATTCGACCCGCGATCCCGCCTGAAGCGGACAGATCCGGTGCCGTATACAACCGGCCGCGTTCTTTTTCGGCAGCCCATGCCGACAGCGTCAATAACAGCAGGCCAACACCCGCAATTCTTTTCATAAACAGCTCCCTATCGACGATCACTCCTCGTTGCCGCCAAATACCGTCCGCTTACGGATTTCTTTCTCAAGCTTCTCAATGGCCGCGTCGGGTTCCTTCATGGCATACATGCAATCTTTAATCATTTGCAGGGCCTCGGGCAGGAAATTCGAAACGTCAACCTGGTCGCAATACGCGGTCAGAAGCTTGCGAGCCCGTTTGTAATCCTCCAACCGCATATACAGCTTGGCCTCGCAAAGAATGTAATCGCCGGAAATTTTAGCCATCGGAAAGGCCCGTTCCCATCGTTGCAAGGCTTGGAACGCCTCCAGGTAGAATCCCTGGCTGATCAGCATGTCCACATATTCAGAGGCAGCCACCTCCCGGATAGCGGCCAGTTTCCAGGTAGGCACATTCTGAGGCGCGCCCATCGGATCCTGAGGCGTGACCACCGGAACCAGACGGTTCTTCCCCTCCTTCGGGTCACTCTTGCCACCCTTGACTAGCTTTTTCCGGGACTCAATGAGGTCACGCACCTTCCTCGGGCCTTCGAGCACGGGCCGCAGCGGGCCCTCGAGCACGGGCCGCAGTGGCGTTGTCTGGACCTTCTGGGCCTCGGCCTTGGAGCGGCTCTGGACATCCCCGTACCGTTGCGTGGCGGCGTTGATGTTACGAGAGAGAAACTCCAGATCTCCCATGCGTACCTTGGCCCATTCTCCCCCGTCGCCGCTGCTAGTGATCAGCGGAGTGATGATTCTTCTGGCGCCATCCAAATCATCCAGATAATACATCAGGACTTCCGCCTGCTTCAGCTTCAAGACCACGGACCGGGTCCCGGGAAAGACCTCCTCGCTGAATTCGGAAGCCCATTTCATCGCCTCCTTGGGCTTGCGGGGCCCCATGGAAAAGAGGGCGACATCCTGTAACAGGGCCTTCTTGTCGGGATCCAGCTTCTTCTTGAAAAAGTCCCACCGCTGCGTCACAACATATTCCAGCAATGGGTTCGCGCCTTTCAGATCGAATACACGGAAGAAATTGTTCCACATCGCCGCATCCCATTGCGCGAGGGGGTCCGCCTGATCCGGGTAAGCCCTCAACATCGTATAGCAGGCCAGGTTAAAATCCTGCCGCGTATTCTCGTCGTCTAAGCTACTGCTGTGGCTTGCGCACGTATAGAAAATCGATCTGGCGGAGGCCTTCTTCCCCGCCACCTCCGCAGTCAGCGTCACCGGGGTGTATTTTCCCCCTTTAAAGAGCCAACGGATTTCGGGGCCGTCGATCCTGGCCTCCGGGGTTGTCTCCATATGCCAGCTGTACCGGGTTTCGGGCGGATTATTCTTTGTCCAGGCTTTCAGACCGTAAGCGATCAGTTCATCCTCTCCCGGGAACACGAACACACTGGTGGACCGCACATCAAATGCGGCAACCGGCCCGGTGCGTGACTGGATATCGCGAACACGACACTGGCCGGATTTCACGACATGCCTGGCATCAATCAGGCACGATTCATTCATAGACGTTCCGGGATATCGCAGGTCTTTCGCGCGAGGACCGCCAAGCTCGCCAATGGTTGTCTTGGGTGTACGCCAGCTGAACATCATGGGACCGCTGGCTCTATTGGGGTCCACGCTGTATCCGTAGAGTTCCACTTTATGCAGACCCGCGGACAAATGAATCGTGTCTCCGACACCGCCGACCTTCTCGTTCTTTTTGGCCAGCTTCAGCATCTTGCCGTCAATCGCGATCTCCATGTTGCCGGATCTTGCCTGGGGAGCAACCCAGGTGGGCCCTGGATCCGTGACTTGGATATACGCCAACATATACATGGCGCTACCTCCTGCCAGCCCCTCCGACATGGCCATTGGAATCGACTGGTTCCCCCAGGCGGCTGGCTTCCAGGCCTGATTAGCACATTCGGCCTTCGGGCCGACAGCGCCCAAGGCAGCCAGTCTCATCGCATCTTCCCTGTCCCGGGTTTCATTGATTGCACAGAGGATGGCACTGGGCGTCAGGCCGCTCTGCGGGGTCCAGAGGTTCAGTCTGCTGGCACTTCGAAAATAGACCACCACTTTCTCTCCAGCCTGAGGAGCTTCGAAGACCAGACCACACCCAGTATCTTTGCAATGCCACAGTATGCCACTCTTCAATGCATTGCCATTTTCATCAACCACAACCGACTCCGGCGTGGAGCCAGGCAGCAGCCCGCCATCCTGGATGAACACGAAATAGCCTGCACTCGGATGGCTGGGCGTGTTGACCAACTCCACCACGAACCGGACCGACGCATCCTTAATCGCCCAGTCTCCGGAAATTTCAACCCCGGACGCAGAGAGCACAAAACCCGTAACCAGTATACCTAATGTTTTGATCTTCATCACATCACTTCATTCAGCTTTTTATAATATTCGGCATTCAATTTTCGATATTTCTCAGGCGACAGCTCTTGATCAGCCTCGATCACATCCGTCAGGGTCGAGATGAAATTTTGTCCATCCAGGCTAGTTGCGCTCCCTTCGCCAAGTTCGGTCTTGGCTTTATTCAAGGCCCCGATCGCTTTGCGCCGCAGTTCCGCCATCTGACTGATGGGGACGCCCTTGGAGATCGCATCCGTGGCCTGGCGGATGTGGTGGGCCGCAGCCTCCAGCGAATCCGTACGCAGGCCTTTCATGGAAGCCTGCGCATACGCCTGGTTTGTCTTCTTGGCCATATTCTCCAGTGCCTGGGACCAGCTGCCGGCCTCGGTTGCGTTCATGCGATCCGTGCCGCCGCCGTCTCCCCAGTCATCACCCTTGCCCGATCCGAGCTTGCCGCCTCCCGTGGCCTTCGTATCGGCTTCGCCATCTGCCGTGACCTGTCCGGACTGGGTGGGGTCCTGCGTGCGCCGCGCCTGGATCGCGTCATCCCCCTTCCCGATGGTGCCCGAACCGGCGGCGGTTTCTCCGCTCGACATTCCCTGGCGCCCGACATTCGACCGTCCGTCCTGCTCTTTGTGATCCGGAGCCTCGTTGCCAGACTTTCCCTTTGCTGAAAAGGCCGTGATATCGCCTTCCATGATTTCACCGCCGCTTTCCATGTCAGGGGCAGAGGCGTTGATTGCGCCGTCATCGGCCTCCTTGGCCAGCTGCTCGTCAATCTTCTGAAGATCACCAATGATATCCGCCAATGATGTTTGCAGGGGCGTCAGAGCGACTCCCTCCGGCATCTCTTCCTTGTCCGCAGCCTCCACGGTAATCTTGGTGGCGTCCGGTTCCTTGCCGAGCCACATTTCAAAATCGTCCAGCAGCTCTGTGGCTTTCTCCATTGCGTCCAGCAGGTATTCACGCTTGCTCACCGCCTTCTCCGCCACAGGCCCCCCGCCGGGTGTCTTCTCGCCGGAACCTGCCGTCTGCTTCACCTCTTCAAACGTGGAGAAGACATCCTCCACCAAGTCGTTCCCCACATTCAGGTGCGCAAATATATCGAGATCCTTGGGGATTTGAAGCATCGCATCCTTGATATTCTTCTCAATCTCGGCGGCCTGCGCTTCCATGACATCGAAATCTTTGGTGTTCTTGTTTTTGTTAGCCTCGATGCTGTCCATTTCTTCTTTGAGCTTTTTCGCCATCTCCTTGAGTTTTTCCAGTTTGGCTTCCGCAACCTTGATGGCATCGATCATCTCCTCCTGCGTTTCCTTTTCACTCTTCGCAAGGACCTCCTCAAACCGTTTACGTGCGGCCTGAAGCTTGGTATAGGCATTGCGCTCATGCTGGACAGCGTCAGTCGCTTTGTTTCCCTCCAGCTGTTCGGCGGCGAGCAGCATGTCGTCACGGATCTTTTCCCTCTCACAGAACGTCGCGACGGATTCCACAAAAGCCGCCTGATCCTTATCTTCCCACTGACCGGACGACGCTTCAGCCCTGCAAGCCTTAATGAAGGCGATGAGCTCTGAACTCAGCTTGTCCTGATGAGTCACAACCGACGAAGCCACCGCGACGTTCTGGGTTGCACAGTTCAAGGTCGTCCGGAGGATCTCCGCCTGTCCGGTGATAATGCCGTCCAGGATGCCGATCAGAGAACTGGTTTTATTGGCCTCCTGTACCTTATTGGCCGACTCGCCTGCAAAGGTCAGTTGGCGCAAGATTTTTTCCTGCATGGAAAGCGCCAGGACGACCTGCTGGTCTTTCGCCGCGACATCCTTCACTTCAGGAACCTTCCTCAATGCCGGAATCACCTCTGCCATTTCATTCACATACAGTTTCTTGACCGTTGCCATCAGGTTTCCAAAAATGCCGTCACCGCCCTTTTCGACCAGCAGCCTCACCGTCTTCCGGATGAGTTCCTGCTGTTCCACCCTTTCATTCCATTGTTCATCCTGAGAGGCCATCAATTTTCCCTGAAGCTGTTTGGTGCGGTCGATATTCTCGCGCTGGAGTTCAATCACCTGACTCAGCCCTTCAGCGGCCTTCTTGAACTCCTCCTGTCGCTTTTTCGCCGCTGACGAAAGATCCTCCCGTTCAAAACTGAGCATCGGCGAGATCGTCACGTTTGGGGATTCCGCACGATTGTCCTTCGCGACAACCCGCAACGTGAGGCTACCCGTATCGGCCGTCTTCCGAATGTCACCCTTCCACAGGAAGGAAAGGTCTTGGCCTCGGTATTCCTCCCGGCTGTAGCGCTTCAGTATCTTGGGCTGTTCAGCCGTGTCCCCGGGACCGGGGAGTTGCTCGATGATGATCTCGCTGAACCCGAAATCATCGGAAACGGAGAAGTCAATGCTGGGCGCAAAGCCGGGCGGCAGGGGCACGGGCTTCTGGGGATAGTTGACCGTGAGCACCGGGGGCCTGTCCGGGAGGAGGTTAAACCCCATTACGGCCTCGGCCTCGTCCCCATTCGTCGCCACTGCGGCAAGCTTCAGGGCGGCCCCGTTGGTCATGGTGAGGGTGGCGACGCCATTCCGGCTCTCTCCTTTCAGCACCAGGTTCATAGGTTCGCCCATCCCGGAAAGGACAAGCGAGCGCAGCGGGGTGTTGCACGCGGCCGTCAGTTCGGCCTTCGAACCGTACGGGATGTCGATCGCCTTCGACTGCCCGTCATACTTCCGTGCGGGCAACCCCATATAGGCGGGCGGGACCACCTTCAGCAGAAGGGAGTTGAACGCCAGGGGTGGCCGCAAGGTAATCTCATTCCAGCCCGCGACATAGGCGTCGCCGGCCCGGAAGCGGTATTTCAAGGCCGTCGTGACCTTGTTCAGCGTATAGGAAAAAACCTCTGATCCGGCACCTGTGATCGTACCCAGATTATAGGTTATCACCTCGCCATCCGCGGGGTACACGTCCAGTCGCACCGCATGTCCCGACTGGCCTTCAACCGTACACGACAACGGGATGTCTCCGCCCTGCAGCACCGTGGCATCGCCCGGGCTGACAGCGAGAATACGTGTCAGGCTTACCGGCGCGATTTCGGCAAACGGATTCAGAATCCGTACCATCGAAACCGACCAGGCCCGCCCCAGAAAAGCGAAGGGAACCACGAGCAGAACGACCGCCACCCCCAGCGCCAGCTGTGCCTGTCGCAACGTACGCCGATCCTTCATTGAGGCTAAATTCAGTCCATCCCAATGAGGGATATTCATTTTGACATACGTCGCGATGAAAGCATCCCGGACGCCGACGGCGGAGAATTGCAGGAAGTTGATCAGGTGGTTGTCGAGTTCAGGAAAGGTCTGTTCCACGCGGACAGCCACGCCCTCCGGAGTATGACGGCGAGATAACGTCTTCATCACAAGCCCCACAAGAACGGTGGAGCCCAGCAACAGAAAACTCCAGGCCGTCAGCCGTCCGCCCCGGCTAAAACGCGCCAGCCAATCGCTCCATGCCAGACAGAGGAGCAGCACGAGCACCAGGGCCAGTCCAGCCGTGAACTGGATCTCCGCCCGCCATCGGTTCAGCATCTGTCCGATTCTTTTTAGCTGTCCAACCACTGCGGAGAGCGCCATAACTACTCTCCTTTCTTCACCGTAACCTGGCTTGGCAATTTCACAATCTTAACATTGGCGAGATAGAAATTGCCTGCGCCATAAGTCGCCCCGGGCACGAATATCAGGACTGTGAGATACCTGACTTTTTGCAAGTGGCTGAAGGCAAGCTCCGAAATCTCCGGCATGGGAAACTCCACGCTGACGCTCTCCCAGGCGGCCCCGTTCACATCCACGCTCGCCGCCTTGTAGGTGCGCCGCATATCCTGAATCAGCGGTTTATCGTCCGGCGGAATTCCCGGTTTCAGGTTATACCCCTGGAACAGTATCTTCACGCTCACGGCGTCAACAAGAATGTCAAACGTGCACTTGTACCGATCCCCCGTCTTGTACGGAATCAGCGGTGTTTCGACCTTTGACTCGTATCCGGACGGCACGGCCATTTTCAATACATTCTTTTTGCCTCGGAACTCCGGCAGATAAGAAACATTGAGATGATTGCCCATCTGGTGCTTGTTGGCCGTCCAGTCAAAATCGATATTCCAACCGTCAAAATGGCCCTTCTCCGAATCGAACGAGTGGTTATAACATACGTTCTCATCGACAGCCTGGGATGACAGCGTCATGGCCAGACCACCGATCATGCACCCCAAAAACTGCATCCACTTCATAACGATCCTCCGTGAGAGATTCCGTTTTCGTTTGCAATTATACCACTTTATCAGGTCAGATTACGAATTTTTCTTATCATCCATTCTAATACCAGGGAGAACATTAACATAGCGAGAATTATCCAGCGTTGCCAGAAAGTTCGATATTTGGCGATCTCCTGCTTGAGTTGCCTGGGATCCAATGAAGTCAGCATACGATTCAGATCGGCTGCTGACTCAAAGAATGCGCCGTCGCTACTCGCCGTTATCGCCTTGAGGGTCTCCAGATCCGGCGGGCGGGGTGTTGATTCAGGCGAATAGGGTTTCACCGAAAAATAAGCGGGCTCGGATTCACTCCGCCGTCCCTGGATCGCCGAGAACGCCGTCACAGCGTACATGCCAGGCTCCTCGCCCTTGAATTTCATGCTGGTGGCGGGAACCATCTTCCCTGCGAGAGCCTGAACCGTCTGGCTGGCCAAAGAGAAGGGCATCTTCTTTTTATTGGGGTAGGTGATCTCCGCGGTGACAACCGTCCCGGTAGGCGGCATCTCTTCGCCGATCCAGCGGGCGGTGACTTCAATCTCTTCGCCCAGAAAACACGCTTCACGATCCAGGAATATATCCCACTGTTTTCCCTCCACAGCATCAGCCTTTGGCGAGAGCCAGGAGAGCAGCTGGTGCCAGAAACGGGGATAGGGCTTGTTCTTCGTGGCATCCGCGCTCAACTGCCACTTCCACAGGGAATCCGAGAAGATCGCCACGACCTTGCCCTGACCAAAATCCTGGGCCAATATCATGGGTTGTGCTCCGTGATCAGTCTGGGCTTCAACCAGCACCCTGGCAGCGGCCGAGGGTGTCACGCCTTGAAACAGAGAAAGCACCGAGGGGACCTTGTTCCAGAATTCCGCGTCCCCCCCGAAGGCCGCATGGGAACGCCCCTGATCGGTCAGGGCTACCCGATACTCTCCTTCCACAGCTTTTGCGCCGAATCTCAACGCGGGAATGAGCGTTTTCAGGGGCGTTTTCACAAAGCCGTCCTGTGCCCAACCCTTGCTGCCACCCAGCAGGACGAGGCTCCCGCCCATCTCCACGAATTTCACCAGTGCCCGCGCCCGGTCGTCGCCCAGTTCTTCTCCGCTCAGGTTGCCCAGCACCACGATTTTGTACAGCGACAGCCGGACTTCATCCATGTCCGGCGCGACATCCTGATTCACGCCGTAGGTCATGAACTTGCCTTTCGGACCCTTCAGAAAAATGGCCGGGCTGACCAGCTTGCTCTCGCGCAGGACACGGGAGAGGTATTTAGACTCCCACCGAGGCGCGCCCTCCACATACATCAGGCGGTTCTTGGCATCCTGCACCTGCACCACGATGGAGGATTCGTTGTCAGAGGTCTGCGTCTCCCCGGGTAACTTCGGTAGAACAACACGATAGGTGTTGACTCCCACCGCTTGGTGATCCAGCCTGAACACCACCTCCCGGTTACCGCCGCCTTCAGGAATTTGAGTCTCTATTTCCTGTTGTGGCGCATCATCCTTAAACAGCTTGACTGGAAAAGGTTTGCCCTTGGTCCCCTGTCCCGAGACCACGATCTTCAATTCCGACTGCCATCCAACCGTCACACGATGAGGTGTGCTAAGCGTTTCAACGCGGATGTCCGGTTCATCCTCCCAGCTCACATCTTTTTCCAACGGCAGGGAGTAGACCGGGAACGGCCGTTTTTCCATCGCCCACTCCTTGAACGCCTCCCGCGTGTCCAGACCGTCGCTGAGCAACAGGCAACCCGCCACATCCATCCCCGCATAACGCCCCGCTGTTTTTCTCAGCGCGTCACGCAACTGGGTTGCGCTGCCGTCCGGCTTCAACGACTCGCACTCCTTCAATGCCACTTTCGGACTGACCTCCTCGGCAAAGGCGTAAAAGTCGATTTCGAACATATTTTCCATGCTCGCAGTCCACGGCATCTGGAGCACCGACTGCGCCACCTGCCAGCGATTGGTTGTCTTCTCGCCGCGTGTCATCGTCATGCTTTGGGACTTGTCCAGCAGCACGATAAAACGGGGCTTCATCTGAATGGTCTCAACCGTCCGTTCACCGGGCATCAGCAGACACCACCCCAACAGCAGAAAGAACACGGTCCGTAACACGACCATCAGAGCCTGGATCCAATCCCGCTTGACAAAAAACCAATACCCGGCAACGGTAACCGCCAGGGCCGTCAGAACACCTGCCGCAATCATCACGGTTGGCACGATATGGTCGTAAATGATCACGCTTGCTTTTCCTTCACCCTGCCCGAGGGATCAATCGTCAGCCCATCCGTCAATTTGGAGTTCTTCCGCAGGAGAAAATTGGCGTAGAACACCTCTGCGATAGCGACCAGCAGGGCCAGCCACAACAGCGACTCGCTTAAGGACTGGCCGACGCGGAAATCCTCCAGCTGCTTCATCAGATCATCCTTGCCGATCGCCACATGCAACGCGGAAATCCCGAGGATATCAGGAATGTCCTGCTGCCTCACGGGCGTAAGATCCGATTCCGTACGCGGAATGTTGAAGGCCAGCGCCAGCTTGGCGGACCCTCCGCCCGGGGTGTTCATCGTGTAGAACCCCGGTTTCGTCAGCCCTTCCGCATAGATCTGCGTCCCCCCTTCAACCACGGTGCTTCGCAAAGTGACCGGTTTGCTGTCGGAGTCTTTGATCGTGCTTTCGTACGTGGCTTCCGGCAGGAATTCGGTCAGCAAGAGGCTCTCCGTCGTCCATAGATACGGCTGTCCGGCACCGACGCCGGCTGCATATTGCGTGAGCTGATGCATCAGCGGCAGAAAGAACGGAGAAAGCGGAAAGTCGCTCCAGGTGCGGTCTGCGGACACGGTGAACAACACCACAGCGCCATGCCCATGGGGCCGAAGCAGCAGAAAAGGATCGCCGGAACCTGTCGATACAAGCGTCTCCGCCCTCTCTTTCAGCGCCGGGCATTTGAGCTGTCGTTTGATCACGATGCTGGGAGCCGTCTCCTCCTTCACGAGGCCCCGTAAAACGGGATGTTGGGGCTTATCCCAGGTCAACAGGCGTCTGCGGTTTGTCGCCGGCAATTCGATGAACGACTGTGGCTCCGCCGGCAGGCTCGCCCAGTTGGCATAGTCTGACAGCGCAACGCGGTCACCCGGAAATATCACCAGCAAGCCACCGCCCGCCACATAATTTTCGAATAGCTGAATCTGCTGCCCCGGCAGTGCTGTCGCGTTGCACAGGAAGACGCAGGAGTAGGCTGCGAGGTTTTCTCCGGCGAGAGCCTCCGGCCGCGAGACCTTTGCGTCAATGGGCGAAACACCATCGGCACTTGCGCCAAAGACCGCTTTCAGGAAGAGGATGCTATCCGGCTCGCCGACGCACAGAACCGGCAATTTCTCACGGACACGGACAAGACAATAAAACGGGTCGTCGTCCGGAAGGCTGTCCGCGGGTGTCTCAACCCGTACCGCGTGGACGCCGCCGCTCAGGAGCGGAAGCATGAACTGCACCTGCGTCACAGTCGCATCATTCAGCTTCACGGAACGCCGGGTCACTTCCTGGTTGTCCACGATAATCGAAACCGCCGTGTCGAGCGGGGGTCCATTATGAAGCAGACTGGCTGTCACCTGGCAGGGGATTTCCGTGGTAATCAGTTTGGGATCCAACGCGATATCCGTGACCGCCGCATTATTGGGTTCAGGAGTACCGAGGAGCGTGACAAAACAGGTGGTATTGTCACGGACCTTTTGGGGATCCCAGGCGTTCTCGCCGGTTTCACTCGGGACGGATGAGGCCACGGTATTGGTGGGGGTCGCTCCCTTTCTGAAACTGCCCCAGGGCAACAGCTGAAAATCCGAAATGATATGCAACTCACGTTCACCGCGGCGCGCATCCTGCTCCAAGGCATCCAATGCGGCAATTGTGGCCGGGCACAGACGCGATGAGCCCGTCGGCAGCGGAAGCGCCCTGAGGCGCGTAGCCGCCTCCTCTTTCTTTCCAGTCAGCTGCTCGAAGACAGGGGTCACATGATCACCTGCCAGATAAACGCAGAAACGATCTTTGTCCCCAAGCCCCTCGATAATGGCGGCGGCCAATTCCGTGGCCTGGCGCCATACAGCCTGCTGGTTCATCTGGTAGTTCATGCTGTAGGAGCCATCCATCACGATCGCGACATCCCGCGCCGAACGGCTCACGAGATTGCCGAACTTTTTGGTGCGAACGATCGGCATCGCAAAGGCCAGCGCCAACAGGATCAGCAGCAAGGTCCGCAACAGCCACAGCAGAAAATTCTCCATCTTGATCCGCCGTGAAGAGCGCTTCTGGGCCACCTTCAGGAAACGGACGGTACTGAACGGCAGACGCTTCGTCCGGCTGGACTGAATCAGGTGCAGAATCAGAGGGATCGAGGCCGCCGCCAAGGCCGCTAAGAATATGGGGGTCAGAAAAGAAATCATACGACGTTATCTTAATCTCCGACGCTCTTCCAGATAGGCCCGAGCATAGGTCTCCACCGCCTGATCCGTCTTGACCAGCCTGTAGTCCACCTTCATGGCCTCGCACGACACGCGGTAATAGTCCAGAAACGCTCCGAATTCCTTCCGGTACTCCTTGGCCACCCCACGGGGGTCCACGGTCAGGAGCTCGCCGGTTTCCAAGTCTTCAAATTCATATCCCTGTTTCAGGGAGAGGTCAATCTCCACCGGATCCAGGACGTGCAGGACAATCACGTCGTGCAGCCGTTTCCGGAAATGTGCAAGCGCCTGCACGATCTCCTTTTCATCGTCGAGCAAATCAGAAATCAGCACCACCAACGCACGCTTATGGATGGATTCGGCGATCTGATGCAACGTCTCCGCAGTATGGGTTGTGGAAGCCGGCTCCATCTCCTGCAGCCGCTTCAATGTGTCGTTCAGATGGTTGAAGGAATTGCGCGCATCCACCTTCATATCCATCTTGTCTGAATAGGTGAACATCCCCACAGAGTCCCTGGCCTTGACAACCACATATCCCAAGGCGGCCGCCAGACGGCAGGCAAAGGTATACTTCGTGAGCGCTCCGCTGCCATACGCCATGGAGTGGCTCCGGTCCAGAATGATATACACCCGGAGATTGGTTTCGTCTTCATACCGTTTGATGTAATAGCGATCCGTGCGCCCCAGCACTTTCCAATCCAGACGCTTGGGGTCATCGCCCACGCCGTAGGCTTTGTGATCGGCAAACTCGGAACTGGCTCCTTTCAGAGGGCTCCGGTGCGTGCCGGAGAGGTTTCCCTCCACCACATAACGGGACTGTAGCACAATACGGCTGAGCTTGTGCATCTCTTCAGGATTAAGGAATGCCTGGATCCCTTCCTCCCTTGGCCTCTTCGACACCGGTGTGGCGTCGCGCCTCTTGACATTTATTTTTTTGGCCATACATGTACAATCTGCCGTTCACGCTCACTAGTCGCGTTTCTCTTCATGCTTCTTGTAAATATCGAGTTTGTCGCGTTCCACTCTTTCCGCCTGGTCACGCTTGGCGATCTCCCCGAGCAGGTATTCCGCCCAACCGTCCTTGCCGAGTTTTTCGATCATCTCTTTCTCGTTCGCGACGAGGTCCTGATCGCGTTTAGAGACATTCACGGCCTTCTTGCCTCCTGTAAAGGAATAGATGATCGCGGACGAATCCCGTTCAGAAAGCATCTCTTTGCCGACCTTGGGTGAAAGCAGGTCTTTATAGCGCACGATCACCGGGTTTAACACCATCTCCCGCTTAACCGGATCGGCACGCTCCACCACGCCAAGCACGGCAACAGCATCCCCGACCTGTGTGGCCGGTTCTTTCTGCAGAACCGACAATGAAATACTTTTTTGGACCAGAAAGCTCACCTGCATGCCGGAGCTCGGCTCACGGGTCTTCAAAAAGATAACCGGTGCGCCATTCGTGTTAGATTGCCTGAGCTCAAGCACGTGAAGATACCTGAAAGAATGATTCTTGCCAACTCCCTCGGCGATGATCGTTTGGCGCTCGGCTGGCGTCTTCGCCTCGACCAGCCTGAGCGCGTATTCGTTTCCGTTCGGAACAGCGGCACCACGGGCCGAGAACCCCGGCAACACACTCAACACGGTCACAGCCGTATAGAGCGCTGAAAAATATTTCATGCCCACCCCATCACTGCGTTACGGAATACATCAAAATGTTCTGTCCCAACCGCTGGGAGCTCACATCATCATATCCCCTGGAATAAGGACTCTGTGACATCTCCCAGCCCCCCGCCATGCCATACGGGCTGTAAATCACAGCCATGTGTCCATTCACTTCCACGCCCTCCAGGTGGGGACTGGTAACCGCCGTACCCAGAGCCTGCTGCAACACGGGCGTCACCCCGACCCTTTGGATATCGTTCGGCATCGAAAAAATCACATTATTCCGGGGAATGTCCCGCAGAGGCGAACCGGGGAACAGCTCAGCCATGATTTTACGGAACGCCAAATCAAACCCCTTGCGGCCGCAACAGGCCTCGGCCAGCAGAAAGCCGCCGTTATCAAGATACTTCTTCAGTTGTACCGCCTCGTCCTTGTTCAACGTGAAGAACTCGTGACCGGTCAGATACAGGAACGGCGCGTTGAAGACGTCGGCATCCGTAAGCCGCAGCTCTTTGACCGTGTATTTCACCGGCACGTCCGTCTTCAGATTGAAGGTCTGCAAAATCACGGACAACCCCGCATGCCGCGTCTTCCAGACGCCATCATAAATCACCTGCACCAGCGCAACCTTGTCGGCACTCGACTCCGGCTTGTCAACAAACTTAATGGCATGCGCCTGGCTTTTGGCCCATGCGCGCATGGCTGAAGAATACGAGAAGATGTTCACGCCGAGCTTCTTGGCAGACTCCGGCTCATACGCCTGATACTCCGGCAGGACTTTGTCCTCCCATCCGATGGCCATGCACCACCGCGAGACGAGCGCCACAACGCGACAATTAATCTCCACGGCGTCAAACCAGGGCTCATCGCCGATATAGCCTGCTTTTTTGACACCCGGACAATACTTGACATGATCCAGGTCATAGTAGGAATGGAAAAGCGGGTGATCCGAGGAGAGCCGCTGGATGGGCTGCTCCGGAAAAATTTTAGCCAACTCCCTGATTGCGGAACGGTAGAAGGGCGCCGACCCCAAACCGGTGTTATAGATGATCATGCCGCCGGCCAGCGCATATTCGCGGATTTGTTTGCGTTGCGCATCCGTGTAGGAAAAATTGTAATGGCCTGAACGGAACAGGATCGGATTCTTCGCCGGATCACTCGAAACTTCACTCAGCGTGGCTACCTGCGAACTGTAGTTTACATCGATCATGTCCTTCATGCTTTTCAGCAGATTGTTCACGTCATTTGGCGTTGCATTCCAGTCGCGATCATCCTGCGATGATACCGGCAACACCACCACCATCAACCAGAAAACGCCAAAGAGACCGCTTTTCATAAGACCTTTCCCCTATCAACCACTCGACAGTCGTTCGACCCAGGGATTACTTGTCTTTCTTCTCTTCCTTCGGCGGCTGAACGGCTTCGGCCTTCAGCTTGATAATGAGCGCCGGCGGCTGCGGCGGTTTCTTAGCTTCGGTTCGCGCCTGGGCCGTGACCGGACAGCAGCAACATGGATCAGTCGTCTCCGCCGAAGAAATGGTACGGGGCGGTGCCGGAGGCGGTTGCCGCTCCTTGGGAGGCGGCACAAAACCGGGCTCGTCAGAGCCATCACCACCTGCCAAGACGGTTCCCATGCACAGAGTGGTGGCAAGAAAAGCCACTCCCGCCGTCACCACCGTATGAGCTTCTTTTTTCATAAATACTCCCTTCCTCAGAGCGCCGAGTTCTTCGGCTATTTGCGGCTGCCTGACCTCGCCCGTACAGCACACTGCCGAACTGAAGCAGCGACGGTACATCCTAACTTACTGGCTCTCATTATACGGGGGGGATGTGAAAAGGGTCAAGCCCAAAAAAAGAAAATCTTTGTCTGCCTCTTTCGCCTTTCCTCGCACTGAACTGCCGCCCCCCCCTGTCGCTAACCGATTACCAAGCCCAATTCCAGCCATTCTTTTCATGATTATTTGCAGAACGCTCCCCAATCAGAAACTTTTGTTCGATGCCCCGCCGGCGGATGGCTCTCCCTCAGCCGCATCATAAGAGCGCAAAATATCGGTGCGGTTGTATTGTCGGAACAATATGCGGCTTTCCGCCGGATAGTATGGCAGGACATCTGAATAACCGGGAACCACAACTTCAATCACCGGAAAATCAATCTCCGGATCCGTAAAATCAATCACATAGCAATCCTTGCCCAGCTTCTCAAAGAGCTCTTTGGCCTTCGCGATGTCCTGAAGGCAATCTTCGAACTTCTCGCCTTGCCGGAATGGCACCATCGGCCCCTCTTTCAAAAAGGCAGCCGTCCTCTGCGGAACAAATCCGAACATGAACGCAGACAGATAATTATCGCCGTCATCCGCAATACACTTGAGCGCGCGCAGATCATGCTTCAGGACCCGTTCCTGATCCGCCTGGGAGCCATCAATGAACTCGTCCGCCATTCGCCCCTGCGCATACTCGGTGAAGATCCGGAGCAACGCATCCTCCAGATTGAACCCGGTGCCTACTTTGAAGAAGTGATGGAACTGATAGTCCTCGGGGATGTTGGGGTCCCAAAAATAAGCGCCGACACACGGCAGCTCGCCGCCGAAGGTCAGATCCTTGATATAAATGTCGATCCCTTTGCTTCTCACAAATGCCATCTGCTCCCGGATGACCGGATGCGTGATCGTCTCCCTGTCAATCGTCGGCATCACCAGCTTCTGTTTCAGGACGGTAATATGAACCCGCCGTTCGAAGACCTCGTCAATCGCATGAACAACCGCCTCTTCACGGCGGTTGCCTGCCGCCATACCGCTGGGCCCACTTATCCGCCGGACACATTCAATGGGGATCTTTGCCGTTTTCCCCGTGATCAGTGAAAATCCGTCCACCCAGAACATCGCGATGTCGGTCTGCTTGATCTTCTCAATAGTTTCCTTCGATACCGCGACATGCGGGAGCATCTGCTCGATGCCCACCGCATCGGGAATCGTCGACTGATGCCCCACCATATACCCCGGCAATTCGGTGTGCTCCTTCGATGCCACCCACTCCGCACACTCGGCAAGCGCCCCCGCTTTCGCCTGCAGGGGTGTGATCCCCTTGCCCATGGAACGGAACTCCAAGTCGTCAATGTACAAGGCAGACCAGAAGAGCCGGTCCGAGACCCGGGTCTCAAAAAGGCGGTATTCGTAACGGGCGCCGATCACAGCTTCAAGTCGCTCGACGGTCTCTTCCAGCGGCACGCAGCGTCCAAACTCCAGTTTTTTGCATGATTCCAGTTTCATATCACGCGATTAGAGCTTCATCCTCTGACATCCCACGCAAACGATCTCCTTCATTCAACACGCCGTCGTCACCGAGGTTTGGCCATGACACTCCAATGATTCCCGTCTGACAACACGATAATGTAAGTGCCCACATAAATAAGATTAACGTTGTTCACCCAGTCGCCCTCCTCACGGATCAAGGAACGGCCCTCTCCCGTCTTGAACTCAACCCCATTCTTGGAGCCCGGAACCATGCGGACCGGTTTAAGATCCATGCGTTCGGCATACCTCAGGTTCAAGGCGTCCTTCAGATCTGAACGTAGCCCCAATACTGCCGATTCCAGATCATAGCGTTGGGTTTCCATCCCCTTAATCAAACTTCCCCTCCGATAGACCCACGGTTTGCCCCAGCGATCCGTCAAGGGGAGCGGGGCTTTGTCTCCGAGCGCTTTGACCGCCTCCAATGAAGCGGGGAACTCCATATCGCGCCTGTAGCTCTCCGTCAGCGCATGCGTCACGTGCTCCCGGTCCATCCGGCTGAGCCAGCTCCGAGCCATCTCATCGCCCGCCTTCCGGAGCCCCGTCGCGGGGCCCTTGACCAGCAGGGTAGTGAAGATCGCAGCTGCGGTGCCCGTGTCGCCCCGCTTCAGGCGATTCCATGCCTCAAGTCCAGAGACCACAACTGTGAACGCATCTTGCGGCGCACGGGCTCTGAATGTTGTGCAAGCCTCCGCAACCTCCGAGGCTTCGAAGGCGCTATTCGTGCCGACGCACCAGACATCCCACAGGCCTTTTTCATCAGCTCTGACGGATTGCGCACGGCCTGCCATGGCAACGGCCAGAAAAAGCACCACGCAAACTTCAACTTTTAACATCGATTTCATATTCGCGGGTTCAGTATACGGTGGGAGAGGGGAGAGTCAATCCATTTTTTCAACTATCATCGGGCGGTTTCTCCTTCCCGCTCGCTTTTTCCGTCCTGACGCGGTATAGTTCTTCCAATCCTTCACCACTCAATCGGAAATAGAGGGGAGCAACGTTATGGCCACACCCGCAATCACCCGCGAAGAAATTCTGGCGTTTCATCTGAATGGCAAGGTCGGGCTCCGCCTGACCAAGCCGCTGCGCACGCAGCGTGACCTCTGCCTGGCGTACACGCCGGGCGTCGCCCAGGCCGTCAAGGCGGTCGCGGCCGATCCCGATTCCGCGTTTGCCTACACGGCCCGCGCCAACCTCGTGGCCGTCGTTTCGGATGGGACCGCCATCCTCGGCCTGGGCGATCTGGGCGCGCTGGCCAGCATTCCGGTGATGGAGGGCAAGGCCGTCCTGTTCAAGGCGTTCGGCGACGTCGACGCCTGGCCCGTGCCCCTCGCCCGCTGCCGCGCCGGCGGCGCCGACACCGGCCGCACCGATCCGCAGCGGATCATCGACGTCGTTGCCGCCCTCGCGCCGATGTACGGCGGCATCAACCTCGAAGACATCGCCGCGCCCGCCTGCTTCGAGGTCGAGGATCGCCTCGACGCCATGCTCGACATCCCCGTCTTCCACGACGACCAGTGGGGCACCGCCGTCATCACCCTCGCCGGATTGATGAACTACGCGCTGCTGAGCGACCGCCGCCTCGCCGATTTGCGCGTCGTCATCAATGGCGCGGGCGCGGCTGGCATCCGCATCGCCGACATGTGCAAGGCCGCCGGCGTCCGCGATCTGGTGATGTGCGACACCAAGGGGCCGCTCGCCGAATCGCGCACCGACCTCAACGACCACAAGCGCCGGCATGCCGCGAAGACGAACGCCCGCACCCTCGCCGAGGCGCTCCGCGGCGCGCACGTCTTTATCGGCGTCTCGGCCGCCAACGTCCTGAGCGGCGCGGATGTCGCGGCCATGGCCCACTTTCCCGCCATCTTCGCCATGTCCAACCCCGACCCCGAGATCGACCCCGCGGCTGTGTCCATCGCCCTCGCCGGCAAGCCCTACATCATGGCAACCGGCCGCTCCGATTACCCGAACCAGATCAACAACGTCCTCGGCTTTCCCTTCCTCTTCCGCGGCGCGCTCGACGTCCGCGCCCGGACGATCAATACGGCGATGAAGGTCGCCGCCTCCGAGGCGCTGGCCGCGCTCGCCCGCCAGCCGGCGCCCGAAGCGGTGCGCGCCCTTTACCCCGCCGAACGCCTCGAATTCAGCCCGGGCTACATCATCCCCAAGCCGTTTGACCGCCGCCTGTTCGTCGACATCTCCCACGCCGTCGCCAGCGCCGCCGTCACCTCCGGTGCCGCGCCCGCGCATGACCTCGCTGCGCTCCGCGCCGCGCTCGATGCCCGCAACGCGTCGCGCGGCGGTTGAGCCGCTTACTGCCGCTGCCGGACGGCTTCGTAGAGGCAGATCGCGCCGGCCACGGCCGCGTTGAGCGAGGCGACTTGGCCGGCCATGGGCAGGCGAGCGATGAAGTCGCAGGTCTCGCGCGTCAGTCGTTTAAGCCCGTGCCCTTCGCTGCCGATGACAATGCCGATTCGATCCTTGAAATCGATCGCGGTGTAGGGCCGCACGTCGTCGCCCTCCATGTCGAGGCCGACCGTCCACAGCCCGGCCTTCTTGAGGAGCTCCATGGCGCGAACCAGGTTGACCACGCGGGCCACGCGCAGGTGCTCCGACGCGCCGGCGGAGGCACGCACCACCGCCGGGGTCACGCCCACCGCCCGGTCTTCGGGGATCACCACGGCGTGGACCCCCGCCGCATCGGCGGTGCGCAGCAGCGAGCCGAGGTTCTGCGGATCCTCCAGGTGGTCCAGGATCAGCACGAGCGCGTCCGGGCGCTTCTCCACCAGCCCCGCCACCTCTTCCACGCAGACGTACGGAAAACCGCCCGTCCGCACCGCCACGCCCTGATGGTGGCCGTTCTGCGTCAGATCATCCAGATCCCGCCGGGACACCTTTCGCACCGGCGCGCCCGCGCGCGCCGCCGCGGCCCGAAGCTGCGCCAGCTCGGGCGTTTCGCGTCCCTCTTCGGCCACCAGCAGCTCGTGCACATGCCGCCGCGCCGCCGCGAACACCTCGGCGACCGGCCGTCGTCCGAAAATCCATTCCCCTTTTTCCGCTTTGCCTTCCATGTGTTCCTTTCCCGTGGGCGTGTTTCCGATTCATCCTAAATCCGGCCATTGATCCCTACCATTCGCTCGACGTGACCCGTGACCCGTCATCCGTGATCCGTGAGCTTCGAACAACTAGCCATGGAGCGCCGCAAGTTTCGCCAGAAATCCGGGGAGATTCAGCGATGCGCTAGCTTCGGACTCCATGAGCGTAAGCGTCCGGGATATGAGGATGCGCTTTTTGGCGCCAATCAGGTCGGCCATCTTGTTCAGGCGCGCCAGGTCATCCGCCTTGGGATCGGTCGTCAGCTTGATTTCGCATGCCCAGCGTTCCGTTCCGAAATCGAGCAACAGGTCAATCTCGTGTTGGTCGGAGGTCCGCACATGGTACAACTCGCAGTCTGTACCCGAAGCATTCAACCGCGAACGCGCTTGCTCAATCACAAACCCCTCCCAGCTTGCGCCGACCCAGGGTTGCGACAACAGGGCTTCCATCGTCGAAACACCGGACAGGGCGTGCAGCAAGCCGCTATCCCGCCAATAGACCTTGGGACTTTTCACGAGCCGCTTTCGGATATTCGCATGAAAGGGTTGCAGACGCCGCAAGAGAAATGCGCCTTCCAGATAGTCCATGTAGCCGTTCACGGTCTGGTAATTCAGTCCCAGACTCTGTCCGATCGCGCTGGCATTCCAAGGCATTCCGTGGGTGACGGTGAGCATCTTGAACAGCCGTTCGGTCATCTGCGGCTTGGATGGCAATCCCCATACCGGAAGATCGCGTTGCGCCAGTAATGCCAGATAGTTGCGCTGCCATCCGGGCATGGCGTCCGTTCCCAGAATGCCGCCGTCAGGGAATCCGCCGTGAAGCCACAGGGCGTCGAGTGATTCCGCTCCGACTTCATCGAGAAAGAAGGGTGTCAGTTCGACGAGGCCAAGCCGACCGGCCAGAGATTCCGAAACCTCGCGCATCAGGGCCGGGGAGACGGAACCCAGAACCAGAAAGCGCCCAGCTTTCCGCCGCCGATCAATAGCGGAGCGCATCCGTTTGAAGACCGTCGGATGCGACTGCGCCTCGTCCAGAACGACCAGATCCTTTCCCTCGATCAATCGATCCCATGACAGATCGAGCTTGAGGACATCCGCTTCGTCCTCCAGATCGAAGTAATGGCCGCCCAGCGATTGCGCCAGGGTGGTTTTTCCGCACTGGCGCGGCCCGACCAAGGCGACGGCCGGGTAGCGCTGAAGATCCTGTTGCAGCCGCTGTCCAATGGCTCTTGGTTTCACGGCTTGCAGTATACGATATCGTTTGTAATTTGCAAATAAATTCTTTTTGCGCCTGCTAACCGACGCAGGAGGTTTTGCAAGCGCCTCGCCTGATCCGGTCATCGGTCCGGCATCATCCGATATCGATCATCGCCTTCACGACGCCGTCCCGGTAGCCGGCGACGCATTCGAAGGCCGCCTGGGCGTCGGCCAGCGCGAAGCGGTGCGTGGCCATGATCCGCACATCGAAGTCCTTGCGGGCGATCATGTCGAGCGCCGGCCGGACGCAATGGTTCTGGCGGCGGACGTTCTGGATGCAGATCTCCTTGTGCCGCAGCGTGTCGATCTTGAACGAGACCCGTTCGGAGGTCGGCGGGATGCCGATCAGCATCAGCTTGCCGCCGGGCTTGAGGATTTCGAGCGCCTGATCCAGGGCCTCCTGCCGGCCGCAGCATTCAAAGACCGCGTCCAGCCCGCCGGGCTCCAGTTTTTGAATCTCGGCGACGACAGTCCCGCGGTCGGGATTTCCGCCCCACGCGGCGCCGGCCTTCCGGGCCAGGTCCAGGCGCCGGTCGATCTTGTCGGTGACGTAGATCTTCCGTGCCCCCTGCGCCTGCGCGGGCAGCAGCACGCTCAGCCCGACCGGCCCGACGCCCAGGATGCCGATCGCGGCCCCGCGCATGGGGATGGACAGCTTGACCGCGTAGACGCCGATGGCCAGCGGTTCGGAGATGGCGGCTTCGTCAAACGTGGTGTCATCGGGGATGGTGAAGCAGCACGCCTCGGGCATGACGATGAATTCGCTCAGGCACCCCTCCGCCTGTTTGGGGCAGCCGAGGAAGCGGAGCTGGCGGCAGGTGTGCGGCCGCCCCGCCAGGCACTGGTCGCAGGTCCCGCACGACATCGCCGGCTCGATGGCGATCCGGTCGCCGACCCGGACCCGCGTGACGCCCGGGCCGACCGCCTCCACGATGCCTGCCCCCTCATGGCCGACCGTGAACGGATAGGTGACCATCTGGCTGCCGATCTGTCCGTTCTGGAAATAATGCACATCGGAGCCGCACACCCCGACCACCTTCATGCGGATCAGCACATCGTCCGCCCGGACGATCCGCGGGGTGGGCGTCTCCATCAGTTCCACGCGATTGATGCCCGTGAGCTTCATGGCCTTCATGACCGGCCTTCTTTCCTTTGTGATGGCGTCGTTTGTCCGTGCAGACTCAGGGGTTAAACAAATTGCCGCGGTTCAGCCGCGCGCCGGGGTCGAACAGTCGTTTCAGTTGCCTCATCCCGTCAACGCCGTCCGCGCCGTACTGGACTTCGAGCAGCGCCACCTTGATCTTGCCGATGCCGTGTTCGGCCGAGACCGAACCGCCCAGCGCCGTGACGATGCCGGCCCATTCCCGATACAGCGCCTTGCCCCGGTCATACTCGGCCTGCGTGCGCGGGAGGATGTTGACGTGGACGTGGTTGTCGCCAATATGGCCGAAGATCACCGACTCCAGCCCGGCGGCGGCGAGGTCGCCATGATAACGCGCCAGGATGTTCTCCAGCGCGGCATCCGGCACCGCCATGTCCGTCCCGAGTTTGGTCAGGCCCGGGCAGGTCTTCCGCCGTTCGTCAATCAGCAGATTGACCGCCTCCGGGGTGGCATGGCGAAAGGTCTTCAGGCGATCGAGCACCGGGGGCTGATCGGCAAACCAGCAGGTGTCGTCTTCCGCGCCGAAATCCGGCAGCCGCCCGGCGATCGCCAGAACCGCGGGTTCCAGCGCCGCCGCATCCCCGCCGCGCAACTCGACGTAGATCGCGGCGGCACCGGAAGTCGGCAGCGTGGGCAGATGGGAAAAAGCGGGGGTCTCCTGTTGGGCCCGGCGCAGCAGATTCAGCGCATCGGCGTCAAAGAATTCAATCGCAACCGGCGCCAGCGGCAGGGGGCAGTCCCCCTCGCCGCGCAGGAAACGGACAAACGCGAGCGCGCCGGCCTCGGCGGGGAAGAAGGCGGTCAGGGCCTGGCGGACCGGCGGTAGCGGGAGCAGCTCGAGTTCGGCCTCGGTGATGATCCCCAGGGTTCCTTCCATGCCGATGAACAGATCCAGCAGATCCATGTCCGGTTTGACATAGTACCCCGCGGCATGCTTCACCGCCGGCATCTTCAGTGCGGGCAAGTCCCCCGCGATCACGCTTCCGGAATCGGTCTTCAGCGCGAACCGGTTGCCCTGCGCCCGCTGGCCGCCGCGCCGCAGGGTCAGCGTCTCGCCTTCGGCGAGCATCACCCGCGCGGAGCGGATCCAACGGCGGGTCGGTCCATAGTGGTAGCTGAGCGCGCCGGAGGCGTTGCAGGCGATCATTCCCCCGATGGAGGCCGACGTTTCGGTGGGGTCCGGCGGAAAGAACAGGCCCTGCGGCGCGACCTCCGCGTTGATCTCGGAAAGAAGCGCGCCGGGCTGGACGGTGATCCGGCGATCCGCAACCGCGCCGATGCGCTTCATGCGGCTCAGGTTGAGTATCAGCCCGCCCTCCGGGACCGCCCCGGCGGTAATGCCGGTGCGCGCGCCCTGCACGGTGACCGGCCAGCCGTGGTCGCGCGCCTCGTCCAGGGCGCGCCCGACATCGCCCTCGTCGGCGGCAAACACGATGCGCTCCGCGCGGCCGGTCCGCCGCGACTCATCGCGCAGATAGCCGGCCTCATCCGCAGTCATGGGCGCGCCAATCCAATCCTTCCTACTGTTTGATAATCCGCTCAAGTTCCTCCGCCTTTCCGATAAAGAAGACCACTTTCCCCTCATTATTCTGCGGACGCCCGACCGCCACCAGATGGGTGCAGGGGATGGAGCTGTTGCCCCAGACCCGGCAGGGACCCGGACCGACGCGCGCGACAAAGGCCGTGCCGTCGTACGATCGCAGAACACCATGATTAACAGCCGGCAAGCTGCCGGGCACCGACCAGTAGAACGTCTGAAGATCCCGCTCCCCATCCATGGGATAGCCGCCCCCCGCGCGGAAGCCCTGCGGTCCGTCAGCCACCCGGACAAACGCGCCGTTGAGGATGATGCCCTGGGACATCTGCTCCTGGCTCGAAAAGAACGGGCTGATGGTTTTCATGCAGACATGGCCCATCATCCCGCTGTCATTTGCGATGTTGCGGGTGTCAATCCGGAATCGGACGGTATGCCCGTTCTCCACCCACGCCGTGCAGGCGATCCGTTGATCCCCCTGTTCGCGCACATAAGACGCGCGCTGCCCGTCGGGCGCGACGACCCAATCCACCGTCGTCTGGGGGTCTCCCGGGAACCACATGTTCGCCCCGATGAAGGGGCCATAGCCGGTCTCCGGCACGTCCAGCGTCCAGACACTCTCCGGGAACCAGGGGACGCGCACCTCGAGCGTGGTCGTCTCGAGTCCGCGCAGCGTGATCGGTTCCTTCAGATACAGATCCGCGCGAATGGCGAGCGTGGCCGGCAGCGCGGGCGCGCGCGGCCGGTACGCCTCTCCCGGGCCATCGCCGGGCGGGGGCGTGTCGGACGCGCAGCGGAAGCCGGAAACATAATTGCGCATCCCCGGCGTCCAGCCGAAACGGGCGGTCACCAGGCGCGAATAGGGCTGGGTGTGGAAGACGCTCGACCCGGCCAGAATATGGCGCTCGCGCCCTTCGATCGTCCGCACATACTGGCAGACCAGCCCCACCATGTCCATCGCGCCGCACGGGCTGGCGCCCGCAGGCCAGGAGCCGACCGGGAAAAGGGTCGCGAACGAAAGGTTGCCCGTCCCCTCATAGCAGGCGTTGGTCGACGGCTCATTGCCCCAGGGGTAGCGCCGCCCATCGGTTCCGCGCGCCGCCAGCTCCCACTCGGCCTCGGTGGGCAGGCGCTTGCCGACCCAGCGGGCATAGGCCTCGGCATCGTCGGCATTGACGCCGATCATGGGAAGCGCCTCGGCGCCGGGCTGGTCCGGCGGCCAGGACCGGGTCAATTCCCGCCAGCCGACCACCCAGCCGTTGCGCAAGACCTGGTAGCGGGTCTCCTTCAGGAAGCGGGCGAACTGGCCGCGCGTGACCGGATAGGTGTCAATCCAGAACTCCCTCACCTTCAGGATTTTCCGGTCCGTGTGGAACTTCAGGCGATCGGGATGCACCCCGGCGGCGGCGGCGGCGGCTTGTTTCTCCTCCGCAGTCATGCCGAAGATCAGGTCCCCGCCGGGCACACGAACCATCTCGCGATCCATCCGTTGTGCGGAATATCCGCCTGGCCGGGGCCGGGCGGCCTCCCCCTGGCCGAGACCCGCCGTCACGGCCGCCAGCAGGGCCAACAGGCACAGACTGGCGACACGGACGATCTGCGGCGATATTGTGTTCTCAGTCATTGCAAACTCCTGATTCTGATTTTCCTGAACCCGGGCTCATCCCGCTTCCTGCGGGGTGTCCCTCACACCAGCCGTCCGTTCTCGAGCGTCAGCGTCCGGTCGCAGAGCGCGGCGACCTCGGGCGAGTGGGTGACGAGCACGAGGGCGTGGCCGGTCTGGCGGGCGATGCCGAAGAGGAGATCGAGGATCTGGGCGCCGGTGCCGCGGTCCAGATTGCCGGTCGGCTCGTCGGCCAGCAGCAGGGGCGGCGCATTCATCAGGGCGCGGGCCAGCGCGGCCCGCTGCTGTTCGCCGCCCGAGAGTTCGAGCGGGGTGTGCGTGGCGCGGTCCGCCAGCCCCACGCGCTCGAGCATCGTGATCGCCCGCCGCCGGATCGCCGCGCGTCCCTGCCGGCTGCCGCCCGCCCAGGCCGGCAACATCACGTTCTCGGCGATATCCATCTCGGGGAGCAGGTGGTAGGACTGGAAGACGAAGCCGATCTCACGGGCGCGCAGCATCGCCCGGTCGCGTTCGCCCAGCGCATAGATCGAGCGCCCGTTGATGCGCACCTCGCCCGCTTCGGGACGGTCCAGCGCGCCGAGGACGTGCAGCAACGTGCTTTTGCCGACGCCGCTGCGGCCGACCACGGCCACCCGCTCGCCCGCGGCCAGGGTCAAAGACGCCCCCGTGAGCACGGTGACGGTCTTGTGCGGCAGGTGGTAGCTCTTGTCCAGATCGCGCGCGTCGATCACAAGGTCCGGGTCGGACATGTCGGTCTCCCACGGGCAGTATGGTTACGAAAGGCCGTCATTGTGGCGCAAATCGGCGCCGACGGCAAGCGCGGTGTTGGGCGAATGCCCCTCATCGCCCGGCGCGGGCGAGGGCGATCCAAGGGGCGAGTTCGGCGAGGGTTTGCTTGAACGTGGCGCTCGGCAGTTGCTGCGCGGCGTCGCTGTAGGCCTCGTTGGGATTGGGGTGGGCCTCGATGACCAAACCGTCGGCGCCCGCGCCGAGCGCGGCCTTGGCGAGGGGCAGCACCAGCGAACGTTTGCCGGCGGCGTGGCTGGGGTCGACCAGAACCGGCAGGTGGGTTTCCTGTTTGGCCACGGCGACGCCGCCGAGGTCGAGGAGGTTGCGCACCGACTTGTCGAACGACCGGAGGCCGCGTTCGCACAGCATCACATTGGAGCAGCCGTTGACCAGGAGATACTCGGCGGCGGCGAGCCACTCCTCGACGGTCGAGGCCATGCCGCGCTTGAGCAGCACCGGCTTGCGCGCCTGGGCGACCGATTCGAGCAGATCGTAATTCTGCGCGTTGCGCGCGCCGATCTGAAGCACGTCGGCGGTGTCGTGCACCATCTCCACCTGGGCGGGGCCGAGGATCTCGGTCACCATCGAGACGCCGAACTCCGCCTTCACGTCGCGCATGATCGCGATGGCGTCGGCCTTGAGCCCCTGGAAGTCGTAGGGCGACGTCCGCGGCTTGAAGGCCATGGCGCGGATGAGGGTGACCCCGGCCGCCTTCAGATCGCGCACCGCGAATCGGAACTGGTCGGCGGTCTCGATCGCGCAGGGGCCGGCGATAATCGCGATGGCGCCGCCGCCGACCGGCGTGCCGTTGACCGTGATGACGGTGTCGTCGGGGTGGTATTCGCGCGAGACGAGCTTGTAGCGCTGCTGGACGGGCATCACCGACTCGACGATCGGCAGGTTGTTGAGCACCTCGAGCGAGCGGTTGCTGAGTTCGTCGCCGATGCAGGCGACGACCGTGCGCTCGACGCCGCGGATGACCCGCGGCTGGTAGCGCAGCGTGCGGACGAGTTCGCTGACCGACTGGATGTCGGCGTCGGTTGCATGAGGCTTTAGAACGATTATCATGGCGCCATTATAGCGTCCCCCGGCAACGGGAGCAACCGGCAATCTTCATCGGCGGAGGCCAGCACGTGCTGCATGTCGTCCGGAAGGTCGATCTGATAAGAGACCGGGAGGCCGGATCCGGGGTGCCGGAAGGTCAGGCCCGAGGCGTGCAGCGCCTGACGCCCCATGCGCAACACCGACCGGTCTGCGTCGGTCAGGCGCCCCTGGCAAAAGCGGATGAAGGCCGTCTCGTCGCGGCCGTACAGCTTGTCGCCCACCACCGGATATCCCAGCGCCAGCAGGGTGGCCCGGATCTGGTGCAGACGTCCGGTGAGCGGCTCGGCCTCGATCAGCGCCATCCCCCGCCGCTGCGCCAGCAGCCGGAAGCGGGTCTCGACCCACACCGCTTCCGGTCCTGGGAGGCCGGTGTCCGATCCCAGGACCACGCGGCGTTTTTTGCGCACGGCCGAAGCCGTGTCGGGCAGCAGCCAGCCGACGCCGTTCAGATCGGCCGGGAAAGCCTGGGCCTCGACCAGAACGGTGTAACGCTTGCTCACCAGCCGGTTCGCCAATTGCCGGCCGCAGTGGCGCGCGGCCTCCGGGTTTTTGGCCACGACCACCAGGCCGGAGGTCTCGCGGTCGATGCGGTTGACGAGCGCGGGTTCGCCCATTCCGCGCACGTCCTTGAGCCAGGCCCACAACGTGTGGTTGAAATAGCGCCCGCCCGGATGGCAGGGGAGGTTGCCGCTCTTGTTGACGATGAGGAGGTCGGCGTCGTCCGATACGATGCCGATTGTGAAATCGACGGGCGGCTCGGGAATGTCGGAGGTGTCGTAGGCGAGCCGATCACCCGCCCGGAGCGCCTCATCGGGCAGATGCTTCCGCGCATTAACCGTGACGTGACCGGAACGGATTCGCTCGCACCACCCCGTCCGATCATGGTAGGGGAATCGGCCGGTCAGAAAGTCGGCCAGCGCCAGCCCGGCGGCGGCCGCCGGCACGTCACACGCGGTTTGCCGTTTCATGGGGCTGCCCGGTGGGAAAGGGACTCATCGCGTCTGCCGCCGCCGCATCTGGCGCGTGGCAACATCCGGCTGCTCGACCACGATCGCGCCCGCGCCGTCCCGCTTGTTCTTGTCGCGGTAGCGCTGCAGCAGCATCTGCAGGATCGAAATGCCCTGGCTGACGGTCCAGTAGAGGGAGAGCGCGGCCGGCATGCTGTAGAACATGAACAGCATCATGCCGGGCATCATGATCATCATCATCTTCTGCTGCGTCGGATCGCCTGTGGACGGCGTCAGATAGCTCTGGATGGCCATGGTGCCCGCCATCAGGACCGGCAGGATGTTGAGCGAGCCGATGAATGGGATCATCCCCGCGAGCAGATTTTCCGGCTCGCTGAGGTCGCCGATCCACAGGAACGGCGCGAAGCGCAGCTCGACCGCGCTGCGCAGCACGGTGAACAGGGCGAAGAAAACCGGAAGCTGCACCAGCATGGGCAGGCAGCTCGACAGCGGATTCACCTTGTTTTCGCGATAGAGGCGCCAGGTCTCCTGCTGGATTTTCTGGGGATTGTCCTTGTGCAGGACCTGCAGCGCCTTGATCTGCGGCTGCAGGGTCTGCATCCGCTTCATCCCCTCGGTGCTCTTGTGCGTCAGCGGCCAGAAGATCACCCGGACGAGGATGGTGAGCAGGATCACGGCCACGCCGTAGTTCGGAATCACGCTGTTGAAGAAGTTGAGGGTCGGCACCAGCAGCTTGCAGAACCATTTGAACGTGCCGAATTCCATCACCTCGTCAACCCCGTGGCCGACGGCCTTGAGAACGGCGAGTTTCTTGGGGCCGATGTAGAGGGTCGTGTCCCGCGTGACCGTCTCGCCGGGCTGGAGGGTGAAGCCACCGAAGGCGACCGCCGCCGAGAGGCTGCCGACCGGATTTCCCTTGTGTCCGGCGGGCGCGGCCACGATGTCCATGCGGAACCCGGCGTTGGTGGCCGCCGACAGGAAGATCTGGGTGAAGAAACGCGACTTGATCGCGACCCACCGCTGCGGGGTTTCGACCGACAGGGTTGCCCGGGGCTTGAGCGGCCCTGCCGCGCCGCCGCCGCAGCCGCCGAACCCGCCGCCACTGCCGCCGACCGCCCGAGCCACATCGCGTTCCCAATACCGGGCCTTGGCCTCGGCCCCGGCTCCGAACGAATCGACGCCCAGAATGTCGTTTTTGGACGCCCCGCAATGAAAGGTGCCGAGGGTGATCCAGTTGGACGCGACCCCCACCGGCCGGTCCGAGGTGTTGCGCAGGCGATCCGTGACCTCGACCCGGTAGAGATCGCGCAGAACGATCCGGCGTTCGACCGTCAGGCCCTGAGCGGACTGGGTTGTCAGGGTGACCGTCTGGGTGTCGGCCTGAAGCGTATAATCGGCATCGGCGGCGATCCCGGGCAGCCCCTCCCAGCGCAGCGCCGCCACGGCGTCGAAATCGAAGACCATCGGGCCGCTGTCCGGCTGTAGCGTGGCCTTATGCTCCAGCAGCGTCGCATCGACCACCGCGCCGCCGCGGGAGGAGATGGAGACGACCAGTTCGTCATTGCGAAGGGTGGCGATCTGCTCGGGGAGGCGCGCCACGGCGGATGTGGCGCCTTCCAGAACGGCCTCCAGCACCACCGGCGTTCCGGTCGGGGCGGTCACGGACGCGAGATCGGACGACGCCCGCCAGGTCGCCGAAGTCGCCGCGACTGGGGAGATCGCCTCCCGTTTCAGGCGTTGCCGCGCCTGCTCTTCAAGCCGCGCCCGGGCGACCTTGTTCTGATAGAGCATCCAGCCCAGCAGAGCGAGGAACAGCAGGCACACGATTGCGATGTCTTGTTTTTTCATAAGGGTAACGAATCCTACCTGTTCAGGGCGGCGGGACCGGATCCTCTCCGCACGGTCCGAAGGGCCTGCAGCGGACGATGCGCCGCACCGCCAGCCACAGACCGCGCCACGGGCCGTGGATGCGGAGCGCGCCGATGCAATACTCCGAACACGACGGCGTGAAACGGCAGCACGGGCCGATCAGCGGCCCGAGCGCCACCTGATAGCCGCGGACGCACAGGATCAACAATCGGCTCAACATGGTCCCGGTTCCTTCCGGCAGAGGCCTCCCCGTCTGCAGACCGCCAGAAAATCTTCGGCCACGGCCCCTCCGCCCGCATCGACGATCCGCGCCCGCGCGATCAGCACGAGATCAACCCCGCCGCGCAGCGCATGCCGGTTCAGCCGGAACGCCTCGCGCATCAGGCGCCGCGCCCGGTTCCGCTCGACCGCCGTGTGCAGCGCGCGCTTGCTGGCCACCACCCCGACCCGGCGCGCCGCGCCCTCCATTGATCTTGACCAAACCACGATGTAACGCCCCGCAATCGAGCGACCCGCGTCAAAAACCTCCCGATACTGCCGGGATGTGAGACGGGCCGAGCGCGGCAAACAATACCGGACAGGCGGCGATGCAACCACCGTCGCGTGCGCCTGGGAATCGGGAACGTGAGCGCCCGTGCCGGTCATGGCCGCATCCGCCACGTTAGATGGTCAGGCGCGCGCGGCCCTTTTGACGGCGCCGGGCCAGGATCTTGCGCCCGCCCTTGGTCGCCATGCGGGCGCGAAACCCGATCTTGCGGGCGCGCTTGATTTTGGAAGGCTGCCATAGCTGCTTCATGCTCGTGCTCCTCGGTGTGTCAGGTTTCCTGAGAAAATGGAGCGTCACGATAGCCGATCGGCGGACCGAAGTCAATCCGGGTTTTTGGGGATTACAATTGAAATGCATTCTGGGGGTTGACAACGACGGGGGTCTATCTGTATGATGTCCGAGCCCGTTAATAGTGGACTTTAATAACGAGTGGGGTCCGCCCACTCTTTTTTATTGGAAGCCCGAGCCCCTTGACCGGGTTCTTTGAAAGCAGGTGGAACGGCCATGAACAACGAATTGCAAACCGTAATCAGTTACTTGGAGCGCGACCGCGGGGTCGACCGCGAAGTCATCATTCAGGCTATTGAGTCGGCGCTGCAGCAGGCCGGCCGGAAAAGCATGAGCGGGACGGGCGAAGTCCGTGTTCAGATTGATCGCAAGACGTTCGAGATCAGGACGTTCGAGATGCGCACGGTGTCGGATATCGAGGCCGGCCACGGCTTCATCACCCTGCGCCGCGCCCGCGAAATCAACCCCGCCGCGCAACCCGGCGACACCCTCGAGGTGGAGGGGCCGGCGGACAAGCTGGGCCGCATTGCGGCCCAGACCGCGCGCCAGATGATCGTGCAGAAGCTCCGCCAGGCCGAGCGGGAGAATGTCTTCGACGAATTCAAGGACCGGATCGGCGACATTGTCAGCGGCTCGGTCCGCCAGATCATCCACCGCGACCTGATTGTCGAACTCGGCAAGGTCGAGGCGATCATCCCCGGCAAGGAGCGGATCCCCACCGAGGAGTATCAGGTCGGCGACCGCATCCGCGCCTATGTCCATAGCGTCCAGGCCAACGCGAACGGCCCCGCCGTGATCCTGTCCCGCGCCTGCCCCGAGTTCGTCAAGGCGCTGTTCCGGCTCGAGGTCTCGGAGATCGCCGACGGCATCGTCGAAGTGATGGGCGTGGCCCGCGATCCCGGCTACCGCAGCAAGATCGCGGTCCGCTCCCATGATGAGAAGGTCGATCCGGTCGGCGCGTGCGTCGGCCTCCGCGGCAACCGCGTCAAGAACATCGTCCGCGAACTCTCGGGAGAGAAGCTCGACATCGTCCGCTGGAATGAGGACATCCGCCAGTTCGTGACCCAGGCGCTCGCGCCCGCGCATCTTTCGGAAATCACCATCGACCCCGACCAGCCGTCGACTGTGGCGATCCTCGTCGAACCCGACCAGCTTTCGCTGGCGATCGGCCGGCATGGCCAGAACGTCCGGCTGGCGTCGCGCCTGACCGGCTGGCGCATCGACATCCAGAAGCGCGAGGCGGCCGAGTCATTCGAAGAGCAGGTGACCCACGCCATCGACTCGCTGGCCGCGATCCCCGGTATTTCCCGCGAGGACGCCGATCTGCTGGTGCAGAACGGATTCCTGACGGACGACGGCATCCTGGCCGCCGAGATCCCCTACATCATGGAAGTAACCGGTTTGGACGAAGCCAACGCCAAGCGCATCTGGGAGGCCGCCGCGGCCACCGTATCCGGAGAGGACGGCGAATAAGACGATGAGAGTATTCGAACTTGCCCGATCACTCAAAACGACGAGCGCCGACGTGCTGAAAATCGTCGCTGCCTTGGAGATCGAGGCGTCCACGGCGCTTTCACGCTTGGAAGCTGATGACATCGCCGCCGTCCGCGCCAAGCTCGCCGCCGCGCCGGATGCCGCCGCCGCCGCCAGCCGCGTCGAGCGCCTGGAAGCCAAGCGCCAAGCCAACGCCGTTAAACGCGCGGCATGCGACCGCGTCGAAGCCGACGCTCTCGCGGCCGCTATCGTCCGCTCCCAGGCCACCGAGGCCGAGGTCCGGGGACTTCCTCCTCCGCAGCAGCCGGTGCCCCAGGCCGCCGTGCAGCCGGAAGCGCCCATCGTGTCGGCCGCGCAGCCGCCTCCTGCGGCCGCACCCGCACCAGCCACCCCGCCGCCGGTGGCGCCCACACCCGTCCAGCCTGCACCGGCCGCCGCACCGGCCGCCAAACCCGCAGCCCATCCGGCCAAGCAGAAATCAACGCCTCCCCCCGCCAGCGCCGAGGAGCAGATTGACCCCGACGAAGAGGTTGCTGCTACGTGGAACGCCCGGCAACCGCCGCGCACGGCCGCCAAGCCGCCGCCGGCAAAACCGTCGCAGAATGACCGCGACCGTGGCGATCAGGCGCGCCGTCAACCCCCGCCTCCCCGCCAACCCCCGACCCGCGCCGCCGCACCCCCGCCGCCGCCGCTGCGCCGTCCCGGCCCCGCAGCCCCCGCGCCCGTCGAAGCTGAACGCGTCATCCAGTTGCGCGGCGCCACCATCGTCAAGGACCTCGCCGAACTGATCGGGTTGCGCCCCAACCGGGTGATCGCCGACCTCATGCACCTGAACGTTCTGGCCTCGATCAACCAGCGCGTTGAGCTGGACGTGGCGACCAAAATCGCAGAGAAGTACGGCTACAAGGTCGAAATCGAACGCCAGAAGCGCTCCACCGAACGCAAGCCGATCTTGCGCCGCGACGATGCCGACGACGTGATCCCCGACGACAAGCCGGAAGATCTCGTTCCCCGGCCTCCCGTCGTCACCTTCCTCGGCCATGTCGACCACGGCAAAACCTCGTTGATGGACCGGATCCGCAACACCCAGGTGGCCTCGGGCGAGGCGGGCGGCATCACCCAGCATATCGGCGCGTACACGGTCGATGTCAACGGCCGGCGGATCACGTTTCTCGACACCCCGGGCCACGCCGCCTTTTCGGCCATGCGCGCCCGCGGCGCCAGCCTCACCGACATCGCCGTCATCATCATCGCCGCCGACGATGGCGTCATGCCCCAGACCAAGGAGGCCATCAAGCACGCGAAGCAGGCCGGCGTCCAGATTCTGGTCGCCATCAACAAGTGCGATCTGCCGCAGGCCAAACCCGAACTCGTGCGCCAGCAACTGTCGGGTGAGGGCCTCACCCCCGAAGAGTGGGGCGGCGACATCGTCTGTTGCGAGGTTTCGGCCCTTACCGGCAAGGGCCTCGACCACCTGCTGGAAATGATCCTGATCCAGGCCGACGTCCTCGAACTCACCGCCAGCCTGAGCCGCCGCGCCGACGGCTATGTGATCGAGGCGCAGCTCGAACAGGGCCGCGGGCCGACCGCCAGCGTGCTGGTCTCGGGCGGCACCCTCCGCGTGGGCGACGTTATCCTCTGCGGCGAGTATTTCGGACGGATCCGCGGACTGATCGACGACCGCGGCCGCAAGGTCAAGGAGGCCACGCCCGGCACGGCCGCGCGCATCATGGGCCTGTCCGGCGTCCCCGAGGCAGGTGCCCACTTCCGCGTGATGCTCAATGAGAAACGGGCGCGCGAGCTGGCCGAGAAAGAGTCCGAAGTGCGCAAGCTCAGCGAGCTGTCGTCCTCGGTGGCCACCTCGCTCGACACGCTGATGCAGAAGTACCAGGAGCAGGGCCAGTTGGAGATCCACGTGATCGTCAAGGCCGACATGCAGGGCTCCTGCGAGGCGATTCAGGATTCGCTCAACGGCATCAAGAGCTCGAAGGTCGCGCTCCAGATCGTCAACAGCGGCATCGGCCACATCAACGCCAACGACGTCCAGCGCGCGGCCTCGGGCCGCGCCATCATCGTCGGCTTCCACGTCGGCTGCGAGCCGGGCGTGCAGAGCCTCGCCCGTCATGACGGCGTGCGCATCAGCACCCATCGCATCATCTACGAGCTGATCGACCATGTGAAGCAGGAAATGCTCAACATGCTCCACCCCGAATACCGGGAGATCATCCGCGGCCACGCCGAAATCCGCGCGATCTTCAACCACGGCAAGCGGGGCATGATCGCCGGGTGCCAGATGCTCGACGGTGTGTTGCGGGTGGATTCGCGCGCCCGCGTGTTGCGCCAGACGCAGGTGATCTTCGACGGCAAGTTTCTGTCGCTGTTCCACTTTCAGGACGAAGTCGCCCGCGTGGACGGGTCGCAGGAGTGCGGCGTCCGCTTCGTCGACTTCGCGGCCTTCGCCGTGGAGGACGTCATCGAGTGCTATTCGCTCGAAGAGAAGGAACGGGTGCTCTAGGCCATGGCCGTCGACCGCCTGGAACGGGTGAATGCGCTGCTCCGCCGCGAAATCGGCGAGGCGCTCTACCATGTCTTCAACGGCGAGATTGATCTCGCCGCCGTGACGGTCACCCGCGTCGAGACCGCGCGCAATCTCCGCACCGCCACCGTCTCGGTGTCGGTCTTCGGCCACGAGACCGAACGCGGCCGGATCCTGCGCGCCCTCGCCGACAAGCATGCCGCGCTCCAGGCCCTGATCAACCGCGATTGCCACCTCAAATACACGCCCCGCCTCCGCTTCCAGCTCGACACCTCGATCGAGAAGGGCGACCACATCCTCGCCCTCCTCGGCAAGATGGACGGGGACGTCGAGGATGATGCGGATCAACCGGAATCACCCTGAACCACCCCGCAGGCACGTCGCAGCAGACGGACGTCTGCCCTCCACCCGTCACCTCCAACCCGTAGTAGTCCGATGCCCGTAACCCGCACCTTTTCAGCCCCGCCACCCGTTGAATACGGCCCGTTCGACGGCTTGCTGCTGGTCGACAAGCCGGCCGGACCGACGTCCCATGACGTCGTCCATAAGATCCGCAGAACCTTCCGCATCGAGAAGGTCGGCCACGGCGGCACGCTCGACCCGGCCGCCACCGGCCTGCTGGTGATCCTCCTGGGCCGCGCCACGCGCCTCTCCGACCTGGTCATGGGGGGCGAGAAAACCTACGCCGGGGTCCTCCGCCTCGGCACGGTCACCCACTCGCAGGACATGGACGGCCCGATCGTCGCGGAAAATCCCTTCGACGCCGTCACGCGCGAACAGGCCGAGACGGCGTTGGAGGCCCTGCGCGGCGACATCTATCAGACGCCCCCCATGGTCTCGGCGATCAAGCTCAATGGCGTCCCGCTCTACAAGCTGGCACGCAAAGGGCAGGAGGTGGTTCGCGAACCGCGCCTCGTCCACATCTTCCGCTTCGCCATCACCGCCTGGGCGCCGCCGCTGGTCACCTTCGAGGTCCGCTGCACCAAGGGCACCTATGTTCGCACCCTCGCCCACGACCTCGGCCAGACGCTCGGCTGCGGCGCCTGTCTCCAATCCCTCCGGCGCACCGCCTCGGGACCGTTCGCTGTCGCCGCCGCCGTTCCGTTTGACGCCCTGCTCGCCGGATCCAAGGACGATCTCGCCGCCCGGATCATCCCCTGTGCAAAAATCAGTCCGGGCTTTGCCACCCCCCGGTGATGGCGCGAAATTGGATGGCTGTCGCCCATGTCAATCCTTCCCAATCCGTTGCTGCTTCCCGCCCGCACGATCGCCGCGGCCGGCGCGGCTGACCGGCTCGCCGCGGAGGCCGCCGGGTTCGGTCCGCGCGGTCTGCTCGTCCACGGCCGGTCGCTGGCCGCCACTGGCGCGCTGGCGCGCATCTGTGCCGCCGCCCCGGACGCCTGCGCCGTGACCGCCTATTGCCACGACGGGGGCGAGCCGACCCTCGGCGATGTGGAACGGCTGCGCGCCTGCATCCGCGGGCGCGCCTGCGACTGGGTCGCCGCGGTGGGCGGGGGCAGCGTGATGGATCTCGCCAAGGCCGCCGCCGGTCTCCGGGACGCGCCCGGCGCCGTGGCGTCCTATCAGGCCGGCGCGCCCATCCCGCCCGCCACGCTTCCCTTCGTCGCCGTTCCCACCACGGCGGGCACCGGGTCGGAGGCGACGGGGGTGGCCGTCCTCACCGACCCCGACCGCGCCCTCAAGCAATCCATCCGCCATCCAAGCTTTCTGTCGCGGCTGGTGATTCTCGATCCCGATCTGCTCCGCACGTGTCCGCCCCGGACGATCGCGGCTTCGGGGCTGGACGCGTTTGTGCAGGCCTTTGAATCCGCCATCAGCCGGTTCGCCACGCCGTTCACGCGCGCCCTTTCCGAACTCGCCCTCGTGCAGATTGCGCGCAGCCTGCTGCCGGTGTACGGCGGCGATTTCACCGCTGCGGCCGATCTTCTGCACGGGAGCTACTGCGCGGGGATCGCCCTCTCGCACGCCCGTCTCGGCGTGGTCCACGGACTCGCCCATCCCCTCGGGAGCCGTTGGCGCGCGGCGCACGGCCTCACCTGCGCCGCGTGCCTTCCCGCCGCGCTGGCCTTCAACCGCCCGGTCATCGACGGCGCGCTGGCCGGCCTGCGCGACCGCCTCGGGATGGATGTCGAGGCGGTGATGGGCGGCTGGTTCGCCGCCATGCGCCTGGACTCACCGTTGGCCGGGCAGCCGATCCACGACCGCGAGGCCATCATCCGCGAGACTCTCGCGTCCGGCTCGACCGCGGCCAACCCGCGTCCCGTCACCGCCTCCGACGTGGAGCGGATGCTGGACCGAATCTTTGCGCCGGCGCGGGACGCCTGACGCGCGGCTTGCCGGAGCCGTTGGGATGGCCCGACTGTCCCAGTGGGGGCAGCCCGTAAAAGGGTGTGTGGGCGATTTCGATAGCGATGTCCCAACAGGGTATCGCAACCGCGAGTGGACGCGAGAAACAGCCGATTGTTGGTGCGGAGCGGAACGGCTTGCCGTTCCGGTGGCACTCTTTTGATAGCCACAAAAGAGCGCAAAGAACACAGCAAGCGATCTTTGTGATCGTTGTGTTCTTGTGCGGCAAAGAACCAACCCGCGGAAGGGCCGAGGGCGGTTTGGCAAGCGCCCTTAACCCGAGTTCGCCAGTTCGGGCATAGAATTCATATTTTTTCGCTTAATTTT
>CAZDLY010000009.1:0-63276 GCA_964506575.1 uncultured Akkermansia sp.
ACGCATTGTTCGCCGATTTCAGCCGGTTGCTGCAGAACGCGCTCGGCGTCTCCCGGATGCACGTGTACCTCCATGACGGTTCGAGCTTCGTGCCGCGTCCGAGCCGGGGCGGGGATTGGGATGGGTCCATCGGCGAAACCGATCCGCTGGTGCATGCCTTGCGGGCGGAGCGCTATCCCCTGATCCGCGACGTGCTGCGGCGCGGCGGCAACACGTCGCTGGAGGTGCGGGCCGAACGCGTGCTCGCCCGGTTGGACGCCGAGGTGGCTGTCGCGCTCAAATCCAGGAACGGGCTGGCGGGGTTTCTCCTCCTTGGCCGTCGACAGAACGGCCGGATTTTCGGCCAGCGCGAAGAGGATGCGCTGGCGTTCCTCGGGGATCAGTTGGGGTTTGCGATCGAGAACGCCACGCTGTACACGCGGCTTCAGGACGCGCGCATCTACAACGAGGTGCTGCTCGACAATCTGGTGACCGGCGTCGTCGCCGTCGGCACCGACGGGCGTGTCACCGTCTGCAACCGCGAGGCGCAACGCATCCTGCGTTTGGCTCCGAACGGGGAGGTCATCGGCAGATCCGCCGCCGACGTGCTGCCCGCGCCGATCTGGGACGATCTGCGCACCTGCCTCGTTTCGGGCCGGGGTGTGCGTGATCAGGATATGCGGCTGTATCCGCAGGAGCCCCGCGAACAGGCGGTCCGTTTCTCCACCGCCGTGTTCGGCGGCACCGCCGGGACTTCGGCGGGCGCGCTGCTGGTCGTTCAGGACACCTCCGCCATCCGGAAGCTGGAGGAGCAAATCCGGCGCAGCGACCGGCTGGCGAGCATCGGCACGATGGCGGCCGGCATGGCCCACGAGATCAAAAACCCGCTCGTCGGCCTCAAGACGTTCATCCAGCTCCTTCCCGACCGTTACGACGACCCGGATTTCCGCAACACCTTCGTGCCGCTGCTCGGCAACGAGGTCGAACGGATCAACGCGATCGTCTCGCAGCTCCTCAACTTCTCCCGGCCGGTCAAGCCGACGCTGAATCCGCTCACGCTGCACGCCACGCTCGATGCCGCCAGCACGCTGGTCGCTCAGCAGATCAAGGCGCGCGGACTGGTGTTCGAACGCCGCTACGAGGCGGAAAACGACCGTCTGCTGGGCGATCAGGGGCTGCTGAGCCAGGTATTCATCAATTTGTTCCTGAATGGCATGGACGCGATGGAGCGCGGCGGCACGCTGACGGTGACCACGCAGGTCGTCATACGGCCCGATCCGCGCTGGGATCACGCCGGGACACGGTCGGATGCGTGGATCGAGGTGCGGGTGCAGGACACCGGCCGCGGCATTTCGCCGGAGGACAAGCCGCAGATCTTTGATCCGTTCTTCACGACCAAGGCCACCGGCACCGGTCTGGGTTTGTCGGTCGCCCACGGAATCGTGATCGAGCACCGGGGCATGATCGACGTGGAGAGCATCCCGGGGGCTGGCGCCTGCTTCCGTGTGCTGCTGCCTCTGCTGGCCTCAGGAGACCCCAGTGGCGATACTGAATCGAAAGGAGAGGCATGACGACACCCGCCCCCGTGTGCTTGCTGCTCACGCTCGCCCCGGATCTGGCCGACCGCCTCGCACGGGCCGCGGGCGGATTGGCGGACATTCTCGCCGTGTCGGACCGCTCCGAACTGGCGCGCGCCGAACAGCGGATCGGCCCGGCGGTGCTGATGCTCGATCTGAGGCACCCCGAGACCGAGGCGGTGCTCGCCGCCGCCGCGCCGGAGGCCCGCGGGTGCATGATCGCCCTCGGCCTGCCGGATTCCGAGGCGTTCCTGGCCTGCCGGGATGCCGACATCTTTGCCGCAGAGCCGCTCGACGCGCCTGCAGCCCAGGTGCGGCGAACCTTGCGCCACGCCATCCTCCTGCGTCAGGCCCGCGAGGATCTGGCCCTGGAGCGGCACCCGCGCGCCGTCCGCCCGCCGGACCCGTATCCGGCCGCCGCCGAGCCGGCGCTGAACCTCGCGCCGCTCCATGAATTGTGGCGCGCCTCTCGCCATTTCCGCGATCATCAGAAGCTTCTGGAACAGCTGGCCGAGGGCATCGCCGCCGTCGGCCGATTCGCCCGCGTGGGCGTCGTGGTCCGGTTGGACGAGGATTCGTCCTATCGGTTGCGGGCGGGCATCCGCTGTCCTGACGGGGCCGATGCGCCCGCGTTCGACCCCGCCGATCCGCTCGTGCGATGGCTGGACCGGCACGCGCATCTGGTTTGCCGCGCCAACCTCGACCATGTCGCCGACCTGCGCGACCAGCAGATGCTGCGGCGCGCGCTCGACAGCGCTGGCGCGGAGGTGATCGTGCCGCTGATCGGCAAGCGGGGCCTGCTGGGCTGGATCGCGGTCGGCCACCGCGCCACCGGCATCCCGTTTGCGTCGCACGACCTCTCCGACCTGGCCGTCATCGGCGAGCAGGTCGCCACCCTGCTTGAAAACGCACTGCTGGTCGAGGAGCTGGCCGTTCAGAAAACGCTGGCCGAAAACCTGCTGGAAGCCCTTCCCGTGGGCATTCTGGCCGTTGCCGGGGATGGAACGGTGCGCTGGTTCAACCGCGAGGCCGAGCACCTGCTGGGCGTGACCGCTGCGGAGACGGTCAACCGCCCCGTGGAACAATCGGGCAGCCGCATCGCCGATCTGGCCCTGCGGACGATCCGGAACGGCGCAGACGCCGCACCCGCCATCTGGACCGATCCGGCGAGCCGGCGCACCCTGCGGGCCGTCGCCCAGCGCATCGGCGCGAATGACGCGTGCTGGGGCGCCATGCTGCTGCTGACGGACATCACCCGCGAGCGCCTGCTGCGCGAGAAGCAGGAGGAGATGGAGCGTCACGCCTTCTGGAACGACCTCGCCGCCGCCATGTCGCATGAGGTGCGCAACCCGCTCGTCGCCATCAGCACCTTCGCGCAGCTCCTTCCCGACCGCTACACCGACCCCGAATTCCGCCAGCAGTTCTTCAGCATCGTGACCGGAGAAGTCGGCCGACTGAACGCCATCATCACCCAGATCAACACGTTCGCCCACCCGTCCCAGCCGGTCTTCCGCAAAACCGCGCCGGGCGAGATTGCGACGCGCGCCTGCGCCCTGGCCGCGCAGCGGGCCGCGCCCGGCACGTTCGAAGGGGTCCGGGAGGTTGAGGGGGGATTGCCGTTGATAGACGCCGACGCCGACGCGCTGACCGACGGGCTGGCCCACGTGCTGGTCAATGCGCACGAGGCGGTCGGCGGCCGCGCCGCCCCCCGCATCACCCTGCAGGTCCGCTGCAGCGGCGCCGACCCGACCCGGACCCTGATCTTCGCCGTGTCCGACAACGGTCCGGGCGTCGCTCCGGAGGTGCGGGACAAGCTCTTCTCGCCGTTCTGCACGACCAAGCCCCGCGGGCTGGGGCTGGGCCTGCCGCTGGCTCGGAGGACCGTCGTCGACCACGGCGGCCGGATGGACGTGGATACCAACGAAAACGGGACCACCGTGACGATCACCCTGCCGCTGGAGGGACGCGCAAGCCATGCTGAAACTGCTGATCGTTGACGACGAACGGGGCAGCCGCGAGGCGTTGCGGCTGATCTTTGCGCACGATTACGCCGTGCTGCCGGCCGCCACGGCGGACGAGGCGCAGGCGGTCTTGTCGCGCGAACACGTGGATCTGGTCCTGCTGGATGTCGTGATGCCCGGCCGTTCCGGGCTCGACTTCCTGCGCCAGATACACGCCGACCATCCCGAGATGCCCGTCATCATGGTCAGCGCCTCGACCGCCATCCCCCCCGTCGTCGAGGCCATCCGCCAGGGGGCTGTTGACTTCGTCGGCAAGCCCTTCGACGTGGCGAACATCCGCCATGTGGTGCGGCGGGCGATCGAAACCAAGCGGCTCCACCGCCAGGTCGCCGTCCTGGAGACCGAGCTGTCGGCCGCCTTTCCGACGCAGGAGATCATCGGCTGCAGCCCCGTCTTTGCCGCCGCCATCGAGCAATTGCGGCAGGCGGCTGTGACCGACGCCACGGTGCTGATTCAGGGGGAGAGCGGGACGGGCAAGGAACTCGCCGCCCGGTTGCTTCACGCGCAGAGCCCCCGCCGGGACGAACCGTTCGTCGCCGTCCATTGCGCCGCCCTTCCCGAAAACCTGCTGGAGAGCGAGCTGTTCGGACACGAGAAGGGGGCCTTCACGGGCGCCGACCGGCAGAAGCCGGGCCGGTTCGACCTGGCCGGTTCGGGGACGCTGTTCTTTGACGAGATTGGGGAGATGACGGCCGCCACGCAGGTGAAGCTGCTGCGCGTGCTGCAGGAACGGGAATTCATGCGTGTCGGCGGAACCCGGCTGCTCCGCACCAACGCCCGCATCGTCGCGGCCACGGCCCGCGACCTGAGGCGGGAGGCCGGCGCGGGACGCTTTCGCGAAGATCTCTTCTACCGCCTCAACGTGGTGCAGGTGCGGCTGCCGCCGCTGCGCGAACGGCGCGACGACATCCCGCTGCTGCTCGCGCATTTCCTAGCCCGGCTCGGACCCGCCCTGCATGCCGAAACCCGCGGATTCGACGCGGAGGCCCTGCGCCGGCTGTGCGCCTACGACTGGCCGGGGAATGTGCGCGAGCTGCGCAACGTCGTCGAACGGGTGCTGGTCCTTCACGGCCGCGATCCGGAGATCGCCGTGCGGCGGCTGCCCGAGGAGTTCAACGCCGGAGAGCCGCCGGCGGCGCCCGCAGAGACAGCCGCCGCCGCCGCGCCTCCGGATGCGGGCGGGTTGAAACTTGAAGAGGCGGTCAGCGCCTGCGAACGCCGGATCATCACCGAGGCCCTGCGCCGGGCCGACGGCGTCCAGACCCGGGCCGCCGAAAGCCTCGGCACCACCCGCCGCATTCTCCGCTATAAGATGGCCAAACTCGGCCTCGCCGGGTAGGGGACGCTATTCCGCGTCGAGCGCGTCGGAGATCGCGTCGGACACGTCCATGTTGGTGTAGACGTCCTGGATGTCGTCGAGGTCTTCAAGGGCGGCGATGAACTTGTTGACCGATCGGGCGACGGCGACGTCGCTGACCGTGGCATGGGCGACGGGAACGAGTCCGACGCGCGAATTCTCCTGGTCAAACGCGATGCCCGCCTTTTCCAGCGCCTCGCACACGGCGGAATAGGAGGATGGCTGACACGTGACGGTATACCCGCCCTCTTCGGTCACCATGTCGTCGGCGCCCGCGCCGAGGGCGACTTCCATGATCTGATCCTCCGTGATCGCTCCGGACGGAATCATGATCGTTCCCTTGCGCTCGAAGTTGCGCGAGACCGAACCGAGGGTGGCAAAGTCGGAGTTGTTCTTCTTGAACACGTTGCGTACTTCGGCCGCCGCGCGGTTCTTGTTGTCGGTGAGCACCTTGACGACGAGGCCGACGCCGCCCGCGGCGTACCCCTCATAGGTGATCTCCTCGAGAATGTCGGCGGCGAGTTCGCCGGTGCCCTTCTTGATCGCCCGGTCAATGTTGTCATTCGGCATGTTGACCGACTTGCCCTTGGCGATCAGCGTGCGGAGCGTCGGATTGTTGCCGGGGTCGCCGCCGCCCTGTTTGGCGACAACCGTCATTTCCTTGGCGAGCTTGCTGAAGATCTTGCCGCGCTTCGCATCCGCCGCGCCCTTCTTGTGCTTGATAGTCGCCCATTTACTATGACCGCTCATGATGTCTCCCCGTTTCTTTAACGCTCCCGCGCCTCAGCGCGTGCTGTGTCAGTTGAAAGCCGTCTCCCCATCACCGTCCCACCACCCCCGCACCGGCGGGCATGTCGCATCCCAGCAGGTCGGCCGGAGCCTCGGCCCCGTGCTCCTGCACCCATCCATTCTCAAAACCCAGCTTCTCAAACGCCTCGGTCACGCGCCCGTATTCCCCGGCGGAGACCGGGCGGTCCCACCCGGGGCGGCCGAGCGCCTGATGCACCGGCGTGTACTGCGACATCACGCTGATGTGAACGCCCGCACCCACATGAGCCGCCAGCCAGTTCAGGTTGTCAACGGCCTCGTCGGCCCGTCCCGGCAGCACCAGCAGGCGGCAGATGACGCCCCGTCGCGCCGTGCCCGCCGCGTCCACCTCCAGCGGCCCCAGATGGTCCCAGAGCCACTGCACGCACGCGCGCGAAACCTCGACATACGTGTCGCATACGGAAGCCTCGCGCGCCGTCTCGCGCCGCGCATAACGCAGGTCGACCAGCGCGATGTCGAGGAGGTCGGCATGCGCCGACAACGTCTCCGGCAGTTCAAAACCGGACGTATTATAGACAAACGGCAGACGAATGCCAGCCTGAATTAACGGACGCGCCGCCTCGCGTATCCACGGGAGCCAGGGCGTGGGCGAGACGAGGTTCCAATTGTGGCACCCCTGTTCGGCGAGCTGGCGCATCCGGGCGGTCAACCCGGCCACCCCGATGTCTTCTCCCTGCCCCCCCTGGCTCCAGGGATGGTTCTGACAGTAGAGGCAGCGCAGGGTGCAGTGCGAGAAGAAGAGCGTGCCCGACCCCTGTGTGCCTGAAATCGGCGGCTCCTCGCCAAAGTGCGGCCCGTAACGGAAAAGCCGGGGCACGGCGCCCGCCTGGCAGAAGCCCGCCTCTCCGGCCAGCCGGTTCACCCCGCAGCGGCGCGGACAGAGCGCGCACGCCGCGGCAGCGGCCAGAGGCCCGGCGGCCCGGTGATCGGCCGAACCCGCCTCGCTGGCCTGATGGATGGCTCCACTCCTGTTCATAGCGGTGAATGCATGCCGGGCCGTGTGCCAGAAACAGCGCCGACGAGCCGACGTTCCGCTGCTGTCCGTGCGTTCGGCACGCGCATCAGGTCTCGCGGAACGGTTTGCCGCCGTCGTAGAGCTTGAGGCGGGCCAGCAGGGGATCGACCGACAAGCCGGCCGCCTGGGATAGCTTGATCGCCTTGCGGAGGGTGTCGGCCGCGCGGCGGGTGTTACCCGTCGCCGCCTGGGCGGCGGCCAGCGTGTCGAGCACCGACGGGGTGTTCCCTCCCGACAACTTCATCACCCGCTCGGCCAACTGGAGCGCCTCCCGGGGATCGGCCGCATCGGGAATCGGGCAGGTCGCCAGGATCCATGCCAGGTCGTTCAGCGCGCTGATGTCGTCCGGATGGATCCGCAGCAGTGCGCGCAGCGGTTCGATCTGCTCGTTGAAAGCCTGCTTCCGCGCCTCGGCCTCCTTGACGGCCATCTCATCGAGGAACGCCAGCGAGATGCCCGCATTCTTCATGGCGACCTGCATCTCGTCCTTGTCGATCGCCTTGATGTAGGCCTCGTTCGCGGTGACACGACCCGAGGTGACCAGCTTGGTCAGCGCGTCGCTGAACGTCTGCATCCCGATGGCGCGGCTGACCTGCATGACCGAGGGGATCATGAAGATCTTCCCCTCGCGGATGTGGTTCGCCACCGGCACGTTGACCACCATCACCTCGAACGCGGCCAGGCGGCCGCCGCCGATCTTCTGACACAGCGTCTGGGCGACGACGCCCTTGAGCGTGTCGCTCAACATCGAGCGGATCTGGTTCTGTCGGTCCGACGGAAATTTGTCGATCATGCGGTCAACGGCCGTGGCGGCGTTGTTCGTGTGCAGCGTGCCGAACACGAGATGGCCGGTTTCCGCGGTTTCGATGGCGATTTCGATCGTCTCCAGGTCGCGCATTTCACCGACCAGCACGATATCGGGGTCTTCGCGCAACGCCGCGCGGAGGGCGCGCGCGAAGCTCATGGTGTCGTGATGAATCTCGCGCTGATTGATCAGGCATTTGATGGGCTGGTGAACAAATTCGATGGGGTCCTCGATGGTGATCACATGCTCCGTACGGTTGCGGTTGATGTGATCGACCATCGCCGCCAGCGTCGTCGATTTGCCGCTGCCGGTCGGACCGGTCACCAGCACCAGGCCCTTGGAGAGATAGCAGAAATCGTGCAACGCCTGCGGCATGTTCAACTGATCGAAGGTCGGGATCTTGTCGGGGATCAGACGGAACACGGCCCCCACGCCGTTCATGTCATGGAAGCCGTTCACGCGGAACCGGCCCAGCCGGTCAATCCGGTAGGCGAAGTCCGTGTCCAGCTCCCTCTCCAACTGAAGACGGCCTTCCTCGGACAGGATTTCGTAGAGCAGGGCCTGAATGGCCTCGCTCGTCAGGATCGGCTCGGTGACGATCCGCGTCATGACGCCGTGGATGCGCAGGAACGGACGCTGCCCCGTCGCGAGGTGGAGGTCGCTCGCCTCCTCCTTGACCATCATGTCCAACAGCCTGTCAATCGTCGGCATGGCTTAACTTTCCTTGGCCGGGGCGCCGGCCAATGTGACCACGGATGCCGGCGAGAACGCGGCCAGAAACCCGACGGCCTTCTTGCGCGCATTCAGTTCGGGAGCCAGACTCAACGTCAATTGTATCCGCGCCCCCGAGGCTTTGACGACCTGCACGGTCTCCTTCCAGAGTTCCCCGGCGAGGACGCGCTGGATCGCATCGGTGGACCCCGCCTCCTTCCAAACCACCGTGAAGGGCTTGTCGCTCAGCTCATCGGCCCTGGCATATCCCAGCAGCCGGGCCAGCGCCGCGTTCGCCACCTTGATCTTCGCCTCGCTGTCGCAGGCCGCGGCGGCCGCCGGCACGTGGTTCAACAGGTTCTGACAGCTTTTCAGCTTCTGCATCTGCGCAAAGCGGCGCTCCACGTTGCGGATCGAAAAGACCAGATCGCCGTCATTCATCAGATCGATCGAGCTGATGGCGATCTCGGCCGCGAACGTCGAACGATCCTTGCGGACGCACTGCCCGTCGATCAGCACGAACCGCTCTCCCGAAAGCCCCTGCCGGATGCGGGTGATCAGGGCCGCGTTCACCCCGGGGATCAACGTGCTGATGGGCAGATCCCACGTCTCCTCGCGGGTGAAGTCGAAGAAATTCGTGACGCGCGTGTTGATGTCAATCACGTGCCCCTTGGGATCCGTGATCAGCACCGCATCGTACAGACCGCCCAGCAACTGCTTGTACAGCGACCGGTGGTCACTCTTGTACGCGCTCGCGCCCACGCCGTTGAAGCCCGTGGCTTTCTGAGTCGGCGGGACAGGGGCCGCCGGTGCCGCCGGGACGCCGACCACATCCGGTTTCTCAGAGGCGGCAACATGCCGTTCCACTGGCGCGGCCGCATCCGGACTCTTCCGCTGCGCATCCGATTGCGACTGGGCATCGATCGCCGGGGCCATCTCCCCGGCCGCTTGCGAATCCCCGTCTGACTGTCGATTCTTGAACCAAAGTCTCATAAATCGCCCCTGTTAGAGCATCTCGTGCGCAAGTAGTATGCCAGATGCGCGTAACCTTGGCTAGCAAAACCCGTTTTGTTTGCGCACGGTCCCTTGAACCCGTGATCCTTTGATCCTTTTCGCTACCTGCCCCCACCTTCGCACGGACCGGAGATAATACAGAAATCAGTCGCATATATGATGAGCCTCTGTCAATTATGCAAATCATACGGGGGCAGTTTTGAACTCATATTGCGAAAAAGGTTCCGCGTTCGCGGATAATGCCATGCGAAAGAAATCGTTTCCCTTTTGGCATGGTTTATGATAATTACATACAGAACAATTCATAGGCACTTAGGGAGAACGAGATCATGAGCGCACCTTATCTGAAGGCCAACCTGATTACCGAACTCGCCACAGTCGCCGGCATCAGCAAGCGCAAGACCGATCTGCTGCTGACCCAGATGGCCCAAATCGCGTATCGCGAGGCGCGCACGGGATTTGTCCTGCCCGGCATCTGCAAGCTCGATGTCGTCCATAGAAACGCTCGGCGCGCGCGCATCCCGCGCACGGGCGAGCAGATCATCATCGGCGCGCATGATTCGCTGCTGGTCAGACCGTTGCGCAAGGCCAAGCACGCCGTGACCCCGATGCATCCCGGCCTGGTGCAGTACGTCCGGACCGAAGCGCCTCCGGGCGACGCGGCGGCCGAGGCCTCCCTGCCGGCCGGCGCGGCGCCGCAGACCGTTCCGGAGCCCGCCGGAATGCCGGCACCGGCGCCCGTCCCCGCGCCTCCCGCGCCGCCCGCGCCGGCCGCTCAGGCCCTGCAGCCGAACAACCCCGAGGGGATGGTCTCGTTCCGCTGCTCCGCGTGCGGCCAGGAGATGGAAGCCCCGTTCGACATGGCCGGCACCGCCTCCGATTGCCCCGCCTGCAGCGGCGTCATCGAGGTGCCCTACATTTCGGAGCCGGGAACGATCTGGGGAGCGCCCCTGCCCGCCGCCGATGCGTCGGCTCCCTCCGGCGCCAGCACCCCCCTGACCGAGGCTCAGGCGGCAGCAACCCATGATGCCATGAAGAGCCGGACCATCCGCATTGAGCTGCCCGACGACATTTAGGCGCGGCCGAATTTGCGGGCCAGTTCGCGGTACGTCGTGAGCATCATCGTCGGGCGGCCGCGCGGACAGGTGTACGGCATCCGGCATGCGGCGAGGTCGCGCACCAACTGCCCGGCCTCCTCCGGCGCCAGCGCGCCGTCGTTCTTGACCGCCGCCGCGCACGCCGCCCGCACCAGCGCATCCTCGCGCCACCCCTCCGCGCCGCGCCGCGCGCCGAGCGTCTCCAAATCGTTGCAAATGTCCAGCAACAGGCTGCGGCAGGGCACGGCCGCCACCTCCGGGGGCAGCGCGTCCACCAGGAACGTGTCGCCCCCGAACCCGGCCACCCCGAACCCCATCCGCTGCAGGACCGCCAGCCATCCGCGCAACCGCTCGGCATGCGCCGGCGGCAGGACGACCGTTTCGGGAAGCAGCAAGGTCTGCGTCAACGCCTCGCCGCGCCTGACCCGCGCCAGCAGCCGTTCGTAAAGCACCCGCTCGTGCGCCGCCCGCGGATCCAGCACGACATATCCGGAATCGATCTCCAGCAGCAGATACAGGCCGCCGACCGGACCGATGACGCGGCACCAGGCCCACGGCGCCCCCGCGCCGCCGGCGAAGGCGTCGTCAAGGGGTCCCGGCGTCTCCGCCGCCGGCAGGGCGGCGACGGCTGGAGGGGGGGCCTGCGGACACGGCAAGGTCCGCCCCGGATACTCGAACGGCAGCGGCACGCCCCCGGGAGGCCGCAACGGCGGCAACGGCAGATCGCGCGCCGGCTGGTCCGGCGGCGGCGCAGCCGGCGGCGTGACCGGCAGCGCCGCATCGACGCCCCCCCCGCCATCCGGCGGATGCCAGGCCCCGCCGGCGGGTGGCGGCGTGGCGGCCCCCGTCGCACCCGCCAGGCGCCGCGTCCGCCCCAACGCCGCGCAGATCCCCTCGATGATCGCTTCGCGCACGTCGGCGGGACGCCGGAAACGCACTTCGCGCTTGGTCGGGTGAACATTGACGTCCACCAGTTCGGGATTCATCGTCAGGAACAGGAACACCACCGGTTTCCGCTCGCCGTCCAGCGGCGGGTAGGCCTCGCGCAAGGCATAGGCGATCACCGGCGCGGTCGCGGGACGGCCGTTGATGAAGACATACTGGTCGCTCCGATCCGAACGGGTCAGCGCCGGCAAGCCCACAAAGCCGGTCACGGCCACCCCCGCCAGTTCGCGCGAAACCGGCCGCAGCCCCGTCAGAAATTCCGCGCCAAACAGCTCGCGGATCCGATCCTCCAGCGTCGACTCCGGCGCCAGCCGCGCCACGTCCCGTCCGTCCGACTGGAGCGCCATCCCGATCTCCGGATGGGCGAGCGCGTGCAGCGTGAACGCCGTGCGGATGTGCGCCTGTTCGGTTTGGTACGCCCGCAAGAACTTCCGCCGTGCCGGAACGTTGAAGAACAAATCCCGCACCTCGACGGTCGTCCCCTGCGGAAATCCGGCCGCCTTGACGTCTTGCAGCCGGCCGCCAACCACCGTCAGTTCCGTCCCCTCCTCCTCGCCCGCGGCGCAGGTCTTGAGGGTGAAGCGCGAGACCGACGCAATCGCCGGAATGGCCTCTCCGCGAAACCCGAGCGTGCTGATCCGCTCGATGTCGTCCACATCCCGGATCTTGCTCGTCGCCTGCCGCTCGATGCTCATCAGCGCGTCGTCACGGCCCATGCCGCTCCCGTCGTCGCGCACCTCGATCAGCTTGCGACCGCCTGCCGCGACATGCACCTCGATTCGGCGCGCCCCCGCGTCAATGGCATTCTCGACAAGCTCCTTCACCACCGATGCCGGACGCTCCACCACCTCGCCCGCCGCGATCTTGTTCGCCACCTGCTCCGGCAGCATCCGTATGTGTCTGTGAGTGTCCACCATGGCCCATGTCCGTCAGTGACGCCATCCGCCGGATGTGCGTTCCTTGCTTGAATCAGGCAAGTTACGCTTCCCGGACTGGATTGTCAACCGCGAACTCGGGTTTGCGCTTGAATCGACGTTCAGACTGATATATAATGTCAGGCAAAACACGCAATGTCTTCAGGGCAAGGTGACCCCGCACACGCGGGGAAATCCTGACCGGCGGTAAAGCCCGCGACTGGCACGGCCGATGCGCGCCACTGATACGGTGAAACTCCGTGGCCGACAGTACAGTCTGGATGTAAGAAGACGACGGGCGGCGCCTGGCGCCCCCGGAACGCCCTGACGCCTGCCGCGTCCGGGCGTTTTGCTTTTATGGGAATACCGCATGAGCGCACTGTTTGACGATGTCGAAACCTGTGTCGGCGCGATCCGCGAGGGGCGGATGGTCGTGGTGGCCGACGATGAGAACCGCGAAAACGAGGGCGACCTGATCCTCGCCGCCGAGAAGGTGACCCCCGCGGCCGTGAATTTCATGGCCGCCCACGGCCGCGGCCTGGTCTGCGTGCCGCTCACCCGCAGCCGCCTGGAGCGGCTGGGCATCGGACGCATGCCGCTGAAAAACCGCGGCGACGCCTATTCCACCGCGTTCATGGACTCGGTGGACGCCACCGCCGCACACGGGGTGACGACCGGCATCAGCGCCGCCGACCGCGCCGCCACCATCCGCATGCTGGTCAGCCGCGAGGCGACGGCCCATGACTGGGTCAGCCCCGGGCATGTCTTTCCGCTGGAGGCCCGCGAGGGCGGCGTGCTCGTGCGCGCGGGCCATACCGAGGCCGCCGTCGATCTGGCGCGCCTCGCCGGACTTCAACCCGCCGGGGTCATCTGCGAAATCATGCTCCCCGACGGCTCCATGGCCCGGCTCCCCCAGTTGCGGGAGTTCGCCACGCACCACCGTCTCAAGATGGTCTCGATCGCCGACCTGATCGCCTACCGCCGCAGCCGCGAGCGCCTGGTCGAAATGGTCGAGGAGGTCGACATGCCGACCGCCCAGGGCCATTTCCGCCTGCGGATGTACCGCGCCAGTCTCGACGGCAAGGAGCACATCGCGCTGATCAAGGGCGATGTCGCGGCCGCCACCGAACCGGTCTTTGTGCGCGTCCACAGCGAGTGCTTCACCGGCGACGTGCTGGGCTCGGCCCGCTGCGACTGCGGCCTGCAGCTCCACGCGGCCATGGCGCGGATCGAGCGCGAGGGATGCGGCGTGGTGCTGTACATGCGCCAGGAGGGCCGCGGCATCGGCCTGGCCAACAAGCTGCACGCCTACAAGCTTCAGGAGGGCGGACTCGACACGGTGGAGGCAAATGAAAAGCTTGGTTTTGCGGCCGATTTGCGCGATTATGGCGTCGGCGCCCAGATTCTCAAGGATCTGGGGCTGACCCGGATCCGCCTGCTGACCAACAATCCGCGGAAAGTGGTGGGGCTGGCCGGCTACGGACTCGAGATCGTCGAGCGCGTCAGCCTGATAGCCCCGGTGGGCGCGCATAACACGCGCTACCTGGAAACAAAAAAGCGCAGGCTCGGGCATGCGCTGTGAGCGGCATGAGACACGTTGAATACGGAAAGGAGTCATCCATGGCCTATCGTCTGATCGAGGGAAACTTGAATGCGGCGGGACTGCGCGTGGCGCTGGTTGTCAGCCGCTTCAACAGCTTTTTGACCACGCACCTGCTCACGGGCGCCGTTGACTGCCTGGTGCGGCACGGCGGGTCGGAGGCGGACATCACCGTCGTCTGGGTGCCCGGCGCGAATGAGCTGCCGCTGGTTGTGGACAAGCTCGCCGCAGCGGGGCGCCATCACGCCGTCGTCGCCCTGGGCGCGGTGATCCGCGGCGCCACGCCGCATGCCGACCTGATCAACACGCAGGTCTCCAAATCCCTCGCCGCCATCGGGCTCCGCACCGGCGTTCCCGTCCTCAACGGCGTGGTGTGCGCCGAGACGATCGAGCAGGGGATCGAACGCTCCGGAACCAAGGCGGGCAACAAGGGGTGGGATGCCGCGCTGGCCGCAATCGAGCTGGCCTCGGTTCTGAAGCAGATGGCGTAACCGACGGAGACGCATCATGTCCGACTTCAAAAAACGGCGCCACGCGCGTGAGTGGGCCGTCCAGATTCTGTTTCAAATCGACATGAACCACTCCCCCGAGTTGGAACCGATCCTCGCGGCATTCTGGCGCCAGCAGGTCGCCTGCAGCCAGGAGGAGCAGGCCGACGCCGACCGTGCCGGAACCGTCCCCGCGCCCCTGCCGACCGACGCCGCCCTGAATGCCGTGGCGCCCGAGAAGCTCCGTCAGTTTGCCGAACGGCTTGTGCGCGGGGTTTCCGACAACCGCGCGGCCATCGACGAGAAGCTCGCGTTTTACACCCAGAACTGGCCGTTGCACCGGATGGGCGCGGTGGACCGCAATGTCCTGCGCCTCGCCATCTACGAGATGTTCTTCGGCGGCGAAGTGCCGGCCGTGGTCTGCATCAACGAGGCGGTGGATCTGGCGAAGTTCTTCAGCAGTTCCGAGTCGGGACGGTTTGTCAACGGCATCCTGGACCGCGCCGCCAAGGACGCGCCACGCATGACAAGGAAGTGACATGGTGAACGCCGATATCCGATGGATGCGGCGCGCGCTAACCCTGGCACGCCGCGGCGAAGGCACCACGCGGCCGAACCCGCCCGTGGGCGCGGTGGTCGTGCGCGACGGGCGCAAGCTGGGCGAGGGGTGGCACGCCCGCGCGGGGCTGCCGCATGCCGAAGTGGAGGCGATCGCCGCCTGCCGCGGCGACCCCGCGGGCGCCACGCTGTATGTGACGCTCGAACCGTGCTCGACCCGGGGCCGCACGCCCCCCTGCACCGATCTGATCATCCGCACCGGCATCGCCCGCGTGGTCAGCGGCTGCGCCGACCCCAATCCCCGCCATGCGTCACGGGGCTTTGACGTGCTGCGGCGCGCCGGCATCGTGGCCGATGTCGGCTGCTGCGGCGAGGCGTGCGCCGGGCTGATCGCGCCCTTCGCCAAACGGCTGTCCGAAGGGCTGCCCTATGTGACGCTAAAGCTGGCGATGACCCTGGACGGCCGGATCGCCGACCGCCGCGGCCGCTCGAAATGGATCACCGGCGAGGAGGCGCGGCGCCAGGTGCAGGAACTGCGGCGGCGCGCCGACGCCGTCATGGTCGGCGCGGGAACGGTCTGCGCCGACGACCCGGCGCTGACCTGCCGGCTCCCCGGCTGCGGCGACCGCTGGCGGGTGGTGATTGACGGCCACGGCCGCGTCAAGCCGGTCGCGCGCATCTTCAGCGATGGCGCCGCCGGCCCGACGGTCGTCTGCACCGCCTCCGGGGTCCCCCGGCTCGACGCCGCCGCCTGCCGCAACACCGTGCACGTCTGGCCGTTTGCGGCGCGCAACGGACGCTTCTCCCTCCGTGCGGCGCTCCGGCGGCTCGCGTCCGCCGGGCTGATGCACGTCTTGTGCGAGGGGGGCGGCACGCTGGCCGGCGCGCTGCTGCGCGCCAACCTGGTTGACGAATGCGTGATCTTTCTGGCGCCGGCCTTTCTCGCCGACACGCGGGCGCCGGGTGTCGCGGGCGCCGGTTTCCTGCTCGAGCGGATGCCCCGCTTCGCCCTGGCGGAAACGCGCATGTTCGGCGACGACGTGATGATCCGCGTCACACGGAGGCGATCATGTTCACCGGTCTAGTTCAACGGGTGGGCCGTTTCAACGGGCTGAGCCGCAGCGCGGGCGGATGGGCGCTCGCCTGCGCCCACGAGGCGTGGGACGCGCCGCTCGAGGTCGGCGAGAGCGTCGCGGTGCAGGGGGCGTGCCTGACCGTGACCGCGGCGCGCGCGGATGCGTTCAGCGCCGATGTGCTCGACGAGACGCTGGAGCGCACCGCGCTGCACACGCTCGCGCCGGGCGCGGCCGTCAATCTGGAACGCGCGCTGCGGTTGTGCGACCGTCTGGGCGGGCATGTGGTGACGGGGCACGTGGATGCGTGCGGCACGGTTGCGGCGGTGACCAGCCGTGGACGCGACCGGGTGCTTCGCGTGCGATGTCCGCACGCGCTGGCGCGGCAGACGGTGCTGAAGGGCTCGCTCGCGATGGACGGCGTCAGCCTGACCGTCTCAGGCGTCGGCGACGACTGGATCGAGGTCAACGTCATCCCGCACACCTGGGAGGCGACCAGTCTCTCGGCGCGGCGCGTGGGCGACGCCGTGAATCTGGAAGGCGACATTCTGGCGAAGTATGTGGAGAAACTCTGCGGCCGGGCCGGCGGCGTCACCGAGGACCTGCTGGCGCGGTCGGGCTTCTAGGCGTGCGATCGGGTCACGGCATCGCAGGATGGGGCAAGGAAGGGATGGGTGGGCATGACGCAGACAGGCGATACGGACGGCATCCGCTGGCACAACCGCCACGCGTGGCTGAACGGCGTGGATCTGGATGTCGAGTTGCTGCAGGCCGAACAGGAGGGGCGCGATCTCATGTCGGTCCGGCCGCTGATCCGCAGACTGCAGAAGGCGAAACGCCTTCCGGGCGCCGGGGCGGCGCCGCTCGGCGGCGAACGCGGCGCGGCGTGGCTGGTGGGGTATGTCCGGCTGGCCGAAGCGATCCAGGCCCTGCCGCTGCGGGCGGACTATCCCTATGACGAGCCGGACGCGCTTGACGCCATCCGCCGGGCCCGCTCACCGGCGGCGATCCGCGTCCCCGCCTGGACGGGAACCGCCAAACAGTTCGGCGACAAGCTGCACGGCGGGCTGCTCGGGCGCATCTGCGGCTGCCTGCTCGGCAAGCCGGTCGAAGGATGGTACCGCACGAGCATCGAGGTGACGGCGAAAAGCACCGGGAACTGGCCGATCAGCCGGTATCTGCGGGTGCCGACCCGGACGATGGCCGCGCGGATCGACCGGCTCAAACCGGTGCAGAAGTTTGATTGCACGCAGGCCGCGACCCAGAAAAACCGGTGTCTACTGCCCCACATCAGCGGCATGATCGAGGACGACGATATTAACTACACGGTGTTGGGCCTGGCGGTGCTCAAGCGTTACGGCGCCGCCTTCACGCCCCAGGATGTGGCAGCGACGTGGCTGAATGAGCTGCCGCTGCTGCACACCTGCACGGCCGAGCGCGTCGCCTACCGCAATCTGGCGGCCGGTTTCGCGCCACCGGCCAGCGCCACGCGTCTCAACCCCTACCGCGAGTGGATCGGCGCGCAAATCCGCGCCGACATGTTCGGTTATGCCAATCCGGGACGGCCGGAGCGGGCCGCCGAGTGGGCCTGGCGCGACGCCTCGATCTCGCATGTGAAGAACGGCGTGTACGGCGAGATGTGGGTCGCCGCCATGCTCGCCGCCGCCTCTGTGCTCGGCGACTGGGAGGGCGTGATCCGGGCGGGACTCGACCAGATCCCCGCACGCTGCCGCCTGCGGGAGGACATCGAGACCATCCTCGCGCTGTGGGCGGATGGGGCCGATTACGGGATCGTCTGCGAATACATCCACGCCCAGTGGAACGAGCGGCGCAGCCACGACTGGTGCCACACCGACGCCAACGCGCAGGTTATCGCGGCGGCGCTGCTCTGGGGCGACGACGATTTTGGACAGAGCGTGGCGCAGGCTGTCATGTGCGGCTTCGACACCGACTGCAACGGCGCGACGGTGGGGAGCCTGTGGGGCGTGATGCACGGCGCCCGACGGATTCCCGCGGCCTGGACCCGGCCGGTGCGCAACACCGTGCGGACGGGCGTTTCGGGCTATCACGAGATCGCGATTGACCGGCTGGCCGGCGAGATGGCCGCAGTGGCATTAAACCTGAAGTAAAAGGAGGACAACACATGACGATTCAATTCTTCGGCGCGGCGCGGACGACCACGGGGTCGATGCATCTCGTGGAGGTCAACGGCCTCAAGGTCCTGCTCGATTGCGGGCTTTTTCAGGGGCGCCGCAAAGAGGCGTTCGAGCGCAACCGCACGCTGCCGATCGATCCGGCGCAGCTCGATTGTGTGATCCTCTCCCATGCGCACATCGACCACAGCGGCAATCTGCCGACCCTGGCGCGGCACGGTTTCCGCGGCCGGGTGATCTGCACGCCCGCCACGCGCGACCTGTGCGACGTCATGCTCCGCGATTCGGCCCACCTGCAGCAGATGGATGTCGAGCACGTGAACAAGAGACGGGCCGTGCAGAATAAAACGCCGTTTGAACCCCTCTACCTCATGGAGCATGTTGACCAGATCATGGCGCAGTTCCAGCCCGAACCGCTGAAGCGGCAGATCGATCTGGGCCGCGGCGTGAGCGTGCTGCTGCACGAGGCGGGGCACATCCTCGGCTCTGCGATTGTCCAGCTCGACGCGAAGCAGCCCGACGGCTCCCGGCGCAGGCTCGTCTTCTCAGGCGATCTGGGTCAACCGGACCAGCCGATCCTCCGTCCGTATGACACGGTGTCCGATGTGGACGCCCTGCTGATCGAGAGCACCTACGCCGACCGGGTCCATCCGCCCAAAGCCGACGTCATCGGCCGCCTCAAGGGGTTTATTGATGACATTCATCAACAGCACGCCAAGCTGGTCATACCCGCGTTCAGCGTCGGTCGCACGCAGCAGATCCTCTTCTATCTGAACGAGCTGGTCGAAAACCGCCGCATTCCGCGGACGCCGATCTTTGTGGACAGTCCGCTCTCGCTCAAGGCGACGAAAATCTATGCCGCGCACCGCGAATGCTACGGCGAGGAGGCCTCCCGGCTGATACGCGCGGGCGATGATTTCCTGCGCTTCCCCGGGCTGACCTTCATTCAGTCGACCGAGGAGTCCAAGGCGTTGAACGACCAGTCGGGGCCCATGGTGATCATCTCGGCCTCGGGCATGTGCGAAGGCGGCCGCGTGCTGCATCATCTGCGAAACACGGTGGGCGACCCGCGCAACATCATCCTGATTGTCGGATTCCAGGCCGAAAACACCCTGGGCCGGCGGCTCGTCGACTACGTGTCCCCGCTGCGGATCCTGGGCGACGAATTCGAACTCAAGGCGCGTGTGCACACGATCAACGCCTTGTCGGCGCACGCCGACCGGGACGCATTGAACGCCTGGCTGGGGGCGATCACGCCGCCGGTCACCCACGCCTTCGCCATACACGGCGAAGACACCCAGGTGATGGCCATGGGAGACTTGTTGCGCGCGCATGGCGCCAAGCACGTCCATGTGCCCGTCCCCGGCGAGCGGTTCACGGTGTGAGCCTGCGAAGCAGGTGGCAGGGGGGGGGCAGACGACCCGCAGGATGTCCCGGCCGATCACACACAAAAAAATTAACCATTGCACGCAGGCCCCATTTTTTGCTAACCTGCACGCACTTTTTCCACATGGGGCGGTAGCTCAGTTGGTAGAGCATTACGTTCGCAACGTAGGGGTCGGGAGTTCGAATCTCCTCCGCTCCACTCTGGGAATAGGTTGATTATAAAGGACTTGTGACTTTTAGGTCGCAGGTCCTTTTTTGCTTCTGTAATCTCGGTGGCACATTCGGTGGCACATTTCAGCCGTTTTTCAGCCAAGCTGACATCGGCGTTGACCCTTTTCTGAAGGAGATCGCGGGATCTCGGGGACGATCTCGGGGAGGACGATCTCGGGGACAGGAAATCAATGCCATCCCGGCTTGTTATACAAGAATCCGTGGCAAATCCTGACCCTCGCGGGACCGGCATGTGGTCGTCATCAGCCTTGTTTCTTCATGTGAGACCTGTTAACTTCCCCCCGTCGTGTGCGCGATTCCGATCCGTGAGCAAACACCATGAATGTTGACCGCAGGCTGTCGGTACTGGAGATTGCACCCCATCCGGGCGTGAAGACGGCGACCGTCATCATGAACGAGGCCGGTCGATCCGATCCGCTCTCAGGATGCCCCGGCTATCCCGACGGCAAAGGAACCGCGCCCGTATGAACCCCGCCGAGCCCATCAACCCCGGGGCGATGTCCCGCCCGGTGGACCAGTACGACGCCCTCAGACTGATGGCCAAGCCGGGCGGCACCCAGTTCCATGTCATGATCAAGCCGGCCGGCGCCGCCTGCAACCTGGCCTGCACCTACTGCTTCTACCGGGGCAAGGCCTCGCTCTCCGGCGCCCCGGCCCCGCGCCGCATGCCGGATGAGGTACTGACGGAGTTCATCCGCCAGTACATCGGGAGCGTGACGGGCGACGTCGTTTTCTCCTGGCAGGGCGGCGAGCCGACAACGCTCGGCCTGGACTTCTTCCGCCAGGTGGTCGCGCTCGAGGCGCAGTTCGCCAAGCCGGGCCAGACCATCCTGAACGATCTGCAAACCAACGGCACGCTGCTCGACGAGGAGTGGTGCAGGTTTCTCAAGCAGCATCAGTTCCTGATCGGGCTGAGCATCGACGGACCGCGGGAGATCCACGACCGCTGCCGCGTCACAAAGAGCGGCGACCCGACCTTCGCCAGGGTGTTGGCTGCTGCCCGTCTGCTGAAGAGCCATGGCGTCTCGTTCAACGCGATGGCGTGCATCCACCGGTACAACGCCCGGCGCCCGCTGGACGTCTACCGTTTCCTGAGGCGCGAGCTCGGGGCCGACCGCCTCCAGTTCATCCCGATCGTCGAGCACCGGGACTTCGAGCGCACGGCGCCGCAGTCGTGGGACCCGGCGACGCTGCCCCGGGACGGCGAGCCGCGCGCCCGGCCCGGGCATCCGGACTCCATTGTGACCGATTGGTCCGTGGATCCGGAGGATTGGGGCTACTTCCTCTGCAAGACCTTCGACGAGTGGCGGAACCGGGACATCGGCAAGGTCTACATCAACCACTTCGAGACGCTCGTGGCACAGCACATGGGGCTGCCATCGCAGATCTGCGTGTACAGCGAGTTCTGCGGCAAAGCCCTGGCGTTGGAGAACGACGGATCCCTCTACGCCTGCGATCATTTTGTCTATCCCGCCTGCTGCCGGGGCAATATCAGGAAGACACCGCTCGGCGAGATGGCCCTGTCACGGCAGCAGGTCATATTCGGCTACGCCAAGCACGAGACGCTTCCGTCGCAGTGCCGCCCGTGCCCGTATCTGCGGGACTGCTGGGGCGAATGCCCGAAAAACCGCCTGATCCGCACTGCGGACGGCGAGCCGGGTCTGAACTATCTCTGCCGCGGCTTCAAGCAGTTCTTCGAACACGCCATCCCTGAGGTGGAGCGCATTGTCCAGCGCCTGCGGCGCCAGCCTCCACCGTATGCCTGGTGATTGGGAGATATCGGGTACATCATCCCGATCTTCTGCTGGATTTCAAAGCCTGCTGGCCTTGTCCGCAGGGGTCTGGTATAATAGACGCGACTCATCCGGATAGTGTCACATCCGAGAAACAGGAGATTCAATGGCAACTGTCACGTTCAAAGGAACCCCCGTGTCAATCAGTGGAAACCTGCCGGCGGTCGGCAGCCGTGCGCCGGCCTTTGCGCTTGTGAAAGGCGATCTGGCCGATGCGCGGCTGGCCGATTTTGCGGGTCAGACGGTGGTGTTGAGCATTTTTCCGAGCATCGACACGCCGGTTTGCGCGGCATCGGTCCGTCGGTTTAACGAGGCGGTCGGCGCGAAAGCCAAAACAGTGGTGCTGTGCGTATCGATGGACCTGCCGTTTGCCCTGGGCCGTTTCTGTGCGGCCGAGGGGCTGAAGCACGTGGTGCCGCTCTCCGCCTTCCGCAACCCGGAATTCGGGACGGCGTACGGTGTGACGGTCACGGCCGGGCCGTTGCGCGGGCTGTTTTCGCGCGCCGTCCTGGTAATCAGTCCGGCGGGCACGGTCACGCATGCCGAGCAGGTGCCCGACATCGCGCAGGAACCCGACTACGCGGCGGCGCTGCGTGTTTTGGCATGAGGAATCGGGACGATGCCCAAGCAGAATGATGCGTCGGCTGGTGAAGAGGCGGTCCAGGCGATCGCCTCCGTTTTCGCGCGTGTCGGATCGGCCGGGGAGATGCGCCGCTTTTTCAACGAGATTCTGACGGCGGCGGAGATGCGCGATCTGGCGTTGCGCTGGCTGTTGCTCAAAAAGCTCAGCGCGGGCATGCCGCAGCGGAAGATCGCCGATGAGCTGGGCATCAGTCTGTGCAAGATCACCCGCGGCTCCAAGCTGTTGAAAAACCGGAAATCGGTGACGGTGCGGATGCTGGGGGACGGGCAGGAAGAAGCGGGGTGATCCGGGCTCGGGCAACCCGGTCGCCGGTGTGGTCGAATGCGGAACACGGGGGCGGCGGATGAGCGGAGTGGTGACACAGGCGGTGCGCGAGCAGATGGCGGGAGCATCCTGGATCCGGCGGATGTTTGAGGCCGGGATCGAGTTAAAGCAGAAGGTGGGCGCGGAAAACGTCTTTGATTTCAGCCTCGGCAATCCCGACGTGCCGGCGCCGGCGCGGACGCGCGAGGTGTTGCGGCAGATTGCGGAGCAGGCGGTGAAGCCGCTCGGCCTGGGTTATTGTCCGAACGCGGGGCGGCCGGCGACACGGGCCGCGCTTGCGCGCAAGCTGTCGCAGGAGCAGTGCACGGCGGTGTCCGCGTCCGATGTCGTGGTGACGTGCGGCGCGGCGGGCGCGCTGACGGCGTTCTTCCGGGCGGTGCTCGATCCGGGCGACGAGGTGATCGTTCCCGCCCCCTATTTTGTCGAATACGGAGCGTATTGCGGGCATTTCGGTGGCGTGTTGCGGCCGGTTCCGTCCCGTCCGCCCGACTTCCAGATCGATGTTCCGGCGTTGGCGGCCGCGATCGGATCCCGCACGCGGGTCGTGCTGATCAATTCGCCCAACAATCCCGCCGGCTGCATCTATTCCCGCGAAGCGCTGCAGGCGCTGGCGGAGGTTCTCACGGCGGTCAACGCCGGCCGCGAGCGGCCGATCTTCCTCGTCAGCGACGAACCGTACCGGGCGCTAGCGTATGACGGCGCGGTGGTGCCGCCAGTTCTGCCGCTCACGCCTTACGCCGTGGTCGTCGGTTCGTTTTCCAAGAGTCTGGCGTTGGCGGGCGAACGGGTGGGCTACCTGCTGGTGAATCCGGCGATGCCCGATGCCAAATCCCTGCTTGACGCCGTGGTGATGACCAATCGGACGCTCGGCTTTGTCAACGCGCCGGTGATCGGTCAGGCGCTGGTGGAGCACCTGGTGGACGAGCAGGTCGATGTGACGGTTTACGACGCGCGCCGCCACGAGATGGCGCGGGTTTTGCGGGCGGCCGGCATCCGGTTCGCCCTGCCGCAGGGGGCGTTTTATTTCTTCGCCGAGGCGCCGGGCGGCGACGATCTGGCGTGTGTGCAGCGCCTGCTGTCCCGGAACATCCTGGCGGTTCCCGGGAGGGGATTCGGGTGTCCCGGCTACTTCCGCCTGAGCTTCACCGTCGACATTCAGACCATCACCGCCTCGGCGGGCGCCTTCGTGCGGGCGATGAGCCCCTGATTCATGACGACCCGGCGAGGAAAGCGCTTGCGTTTCCCGTCTGCTTGTGATAACAATTCCCGGTCATGTAGTCATGATATTAAGGGGCGTGCGCGCATGCATAACCAGACGCAGACATCCTTCACGCGTCGTGGCGGCTGCCACGGGGGTGCGGCGATTGTTTTCGTGCTGTTGCTCGCAGCCGGAGCGGCCTCCGGCAAGAACATCCGGGTCAGCAATGTGCGCTGCACGGATCATTCCGGAGCCGCCGGCCAGAGTGACGTGCAATTCGATCTAGCCTGGGAGGATTCCTGGCGGTCGGAATCCGTGGAACCGGCGGAAAGCAATGTCACCGGAATGGCGCTTCCGGTGAAAAGCTGGGATGCGGCCTGGGTGTTTGTCAAGTTCCGCGCGGCGGGGCGTGCGGACGGTTATTCGCACGCGCGGCTTTCGCCGAAGGTCGCCGATCATGTTCTGGCGGCCGGCGTGGCCGCTTCCGTAGGTCTCACCGATGACCGGGGTGTCGGCGTGTTTGTCTACCGCGCCGGGGCGGGGCGCGGCAGGAACGAGTGGAAGGGCCTCAGTGTCCGCTGGCTGCACGGCGCGGACGGCGTGACTTCCGTGGCGGCGGTCGAAATCAAGGTGTACGCGATCGAGATGGTTTATGTGGATCAGGGCGCGTTTGCCGTCGGCAACACGGGGCCTGAACTCAGCAAGCTGAAGCTGACGGTGATCACGCAGAAAGATCCGACGGTGGCAGGCGGGCGTCCGCTCGGCATTGCCGAGCCCGATTCCCCAGCCTGGCCCACTGGCTATGCCGCATTCTACTGCATGAAGCATGAAGTCACTCAGGGCGAGTACGCCGCGTTCCTCAACGCGCTGCCGCGCGATGCGTGCGGCAAGACCACGAACCTGACCGATTCCGGCGCGCGCTATTACGCCGCCTCCGCGCCGATGTCCCGCTACTCCCTGTCGGGCGACTGGCCGAACATCACCGCGTCAAAACCGGATGTGGCGTGCAACTTCCTCTCCTGGTTTGACGGCGTGAAGTTTGCGTCGTGGGCGGGGCTGCGGCCGATGACCGAACTGGAATTTGAGAAGGCGTGCCGCGGGCCGCTCAATCCCGTGCCGGGCGAATACGCGTGGGGGACGGCCGATATCGCCGGAACCGATTTCCCGGTCCCGTCGACCGACGGTTATGCGCTCCAGTCCGACGGCGGACCGGATGAATCCGTCACCTGGGTGGGCGGCAACGCCCCGGGCGGGACGGCCGGCAACGCGGTGTGGAGCGGCACCGTGCGCCGCGAGAGCGATGCGATGTTCGCCGTCAACGCCATCAACGGGCCGCTGCGCGTCGGCATCTTCGCCAAGCCGGGGAGCACACGGGTCCTTTCCGGCGCGTCGTATTGGGGCATTCTGGAACTGAGCGGCAACCTCGCTGAGCGCGTCGTGACCATTGGCAATGCCCAGGGGCGCGGGTTTCAGGGGTCGCACGGCGGTGGGATCGTGTCAATCCCGCCGGATTGGCCTTCCAGCTCGGCCGATGGCACGGGGCTTCGCGGCGGCAGTTGGTTTTCCTGGGATCTGCGCGTTTCCGAACGCAACGCAGCCACGCTGCGGGTTCCCGAACGTAAGGCCGAAACCGGCATGCGCGCCGTGCGCACGGCGCCGTAAGCGGGAATGAGGGGGGATGGCATGCGGCACTGGATGGGGGCGGTGGCGGCGGGACTGGCGTTCGCGTTGGTGGCGGAGGCACAGAGGCTGGGTCCGGGACCGGGTCGGGAGGCCAATCGGGAGGCGGTCAAGCGCTGGACGGAAGCGCAGATCAAGGACGCTCCCGGGACCCGGCGCGTGTGGCCCGGAGTCGTGGCCGACACAGCGGCGCGGACGGTGACGGCCGTCATCGAGGGGGTGGGGGACCGGGGCGTCCACTACCCTCCGGAGTTCATCGTGGTCGGCGAGGACAGCGAGAAGGATTACGAGTCGCTCGCCGTGCTCCTCGCCAAGCCTTCCGACGTGGCGCGCGCGCTCGAGGCCATCGGGGTGCCGCGCGGACGGCCGGTACAGCCCCAGGCGTTCCGTTTCTGGCCCCGCGGCGAACGGGTCCTGCTCACGGTGCGGCCGTTCGCGGGTGGCCCGGAGCGACCGATCGGCGCATTGGTCTCCGACCAGCAGACGGGGAAGGGCATGTCCAACGCCTTCATTTACGTGGGGTCGGTGTGGCGCGAGGACGGCACCTGCGAGGCGGATTCCCCGTCCCCCGGTTCGCTCGTTTCCACGTACAACGAGACCGCGACGGTGCTCGACGCGCTGCACCCGATCTCCCAAAACGCGGCCTATGGACGGTATGTGATCGAACCCGGTGTGATGGACAAGGAGTCGCTGTGGTGCCTCGTGCTCCGGCCGGAGCGGGCGGCGGACGCGCCGCCGCGGGTGGCGCCGGTCGAATTGACGGTGCAGCCGCGCGCCGGCCTGGACAAGCCTCCCGCCGGAGTCGCGGACCTCGAATGGGTGCGGCACGAGCCGGGTGGCGGTGTGACGACGAATGCGGCGGAAGCGGCGGTGAAGGGATTGATGAAGCTGGTCCAGTCGGGGCGCGAGCCGCATGCGGCGTTGCGGTTTGATGATCGGCTGACCGTGAAGGCCATGACCGAGCTGATCCCCGTGATCGCCGCCATCGAGGGCGAGGACGGCATCCGCGTGGACGGCCCGCCCGACGGCCAGCTCTATTACAAGGCGTACCAGCCGAAACAGGAGTGGCGCGCGCGTGAGAAACGGCTGATGCAGCCGTACGAACTGCGGATCGAGCGCGACGGCGAGACCGGCTGGCGCAAGACCTTTGTCCAGATTCACGAAGACTGGAGCGACGAGTCGAGCCTGGATCCGAAACTCACGGTCCGGCCGTACCCGCTGCAGAACTGGGGCGAGCTGGCCGGGCATGTCGAGAAACTCGGCCCGGGGCAGGGCGTGTTGCTCGTCTTTGCCCCGGCGGACGCGCCCCTCTCGGCCTTCATGGATGGCGTGCGCCGGGTGCAGAAATCCCTGCCGACGGTGTATGTGTTTGCTGACTAGATCGATTTTACTTCGAATGGATGCGTACGATGAGCACACGCAAGACACTCAAAACGGTTGTGGCCGGCCACGTCTGCCTGGACATCATTCCACAGTTTCTGCGGACGGCTGCACGGCTCGACGAACTGGTCGTTCCCGGCAAGCTGGTGGAACTGGGTCCGGCCGTGGTCGGCACCGGCGGGGCGGTCGCCAACACCGGCTTGGCGCTTCACCGTCTGGGGTTGCCCGCGACCCTGATGGGCAAGGTCGGCGATGATGCCTTCGGGCACGCCATCCTGGATGTGTTTCGCCGCCACGATCCCGCGCTGGTGCGGACGATGATCGTCGATCCGGCAGCCTCCACCTCCTACACGGTGGTGATCAATGTGCCGGGGATCGACCGGTGTTTTCTCCATTGCCCCGGCGCGAACGACACCTTCGCCGCCGCAGACGTCAATCCGGATCTGCTGCGCGGCATGGACCTGTTTCACTTCGGCTATCCGCCGCTGATGCGGCGGATGTACGCCGAGGCGGGAGAGTTGCGCCGGATGGTTTCAGCCGTCAAGGCGGCGGGGCTGACCACCTCCCTGGACATGGCGCTGCCCGATCCCGCCTCGCCCGCGGGGCGGGCCGACTGGACCGCGATTCTGGCCGACTGCCTGCCGGAGGTCGACGTGTTCATGCCGAGTCTCGACGAGATCGTTTACATGCTCGACCCGCGCGAGGGCGAATGCATCCGCATGCGGGCGGCGGACGGCGTCGCGCTCGGCGGCATGACCCCCGCCGGAGTGCGGGAGGTGGCCGAACGCCTGATCGGCATGGGCGTTGCGGTCGTGATGGTCAAGCTGGGCAACCAGGGCGCCTATCTCCGCGTGACGTCCGATGCGGCCCGCCTGGCGCGCTGCGGCCGCGCCGCCGCGACGCTGCGGGGCTGGGCGGGAGCCGATTTTCACGCGCCCTGTTTCGCCGTCCGGGTCGCCGGAACCACCGGTTCCGGCGACTGCACGATCGCCGGGCTGCTGGCTTCGCTGGCGCAGGGGCTGGGTGCCGCCGAGGCGGTTCGCATGGCGGTGGCTGTCGGCTCGGCGAGCGTGGAGCAGCCCGACGCCACGAGCGGCGTGCCGGCCTGGGACACGCTTCTGGCGCGGGTGTCCGGAGGTTGGGCGCGGGAACGGCCCAAGGTCGTCTTTGCGCACACGGCGTGATCGACGGCTGTTGTTCAGGTCGGATTGTTGTGCGTCCCGCCCAGAAAGTCAAAGTCAATGCTGCGTTGCAGCGCCCGGATGTGGGCAAAGGATTGGCGGAGCTGCGTGCGGTCGGAATAGCCCAGGCGGCGGACGCTGATCAGGTTGCCGGGTTGGCGGCCCGCATGGAAGTCCAGCACCTGCTGCCGCAGCCGCAAACGCATGAGGAAGGTGTAGGTGGCGGTGATCTCGTCGCGGCTGGCCGGGGCGAGTTTGCCGCGTTCGGCCAGCGCGTCCAGCCGGTCGAGCGTGCCGGTCTGTGCGATGCCGTAACGCAGGGCGTAAAGACGGGCAAACGCCACGATCGGCAGCGACGCCGCCTTGAGGTCGACCGTCCCGCGCGGCGCGTCGCGCACATTGCCAAGGAGGATGTGGCCGAACAGCATCAGCGGGGGCTTGAAGTGCAGGGCGTCGCGGGCGAAGTGCGGGAAGAACGCCGACGCCTCGCGCAAACCGGCGAACACATGCTGACGCAAATCGTCCACCAGGGCCGCGTCTCCGCAGACCGCCCGGAAATCAAAAAAGACCGTGAACACAAGCAGCTCTTCGGGTTCGGCACGGGCGATCCAATAGCTGAAATGGGTCTTCCACGCCTGGATCTCGCGCGTCCACACCGGGTTCTGCGCCATGAACCGGCCGCGGCAGAAGGGATAGCCTGCCTCGTTGAGCCAGCCGCAGACCCGCCGTCCCAGTTCGAGAAAATAGTGCGCGGGATCAGGCCCTTGCGCGCCGGGTTCGGGCGGCGCGTAGAGGATGGCATTGTCCTGATCCGTGACCAGCGTCTGTTCCAGGCGGCCCTGACTGCCCAGAGCCAGAAAGGCAAACCGCGCGGGTGGCGGCCCCAGTTCCTCGATCGCCAGATTGACAAACCGCGCCGTCGCCGCATCGCACACTTCGGAGATCAGCCGCGCCACGTTGCGTGGGTGGGCGCCGCTGTCAACCAGCGCCTTGACGGTCGCCGGCGTTCGTTTGCAACTGCGCACCACGTCCTCGACCAGCGCCGCACGCGATATCTCACCCGTGAGCACGAGCGCGCCGTACTGCTGGAAGGGCATCAGATCGCGGTCGCTCACGGTTCCCAGCAGCCGCCCGGTTTCGTCGGTCACGCCGAGATGGCGCAGATGGGTTTCCTGCATGCGCAACAGCGTCTCATAGACCGGAGCCCCCCCGGAGACCGACGTGACCGGGGCGCTCATGACCGCGCGAATGGCGGTGCGGCCGTCCTGTCCCGCGGCCAGCACGCGCGTGCACAGGTCGCCGGCGGTGACGATGCCGATCACTTCACCGGACGCATCGCGCACGAGGGTCGCCGAGTCGCCATGCTCGGCCAGAAGCGCCGCAACCTTGCGCACGGGCATGTCGCCGGTACAGCAGACGCCGGGTCTCAACACCCGGCTGACCGGCTCGTGCAGAAAGAGCAACGACGCCTGGAGTCGCTCGATCATCGCTTCGCGCTCGTGTTCATGGGCCACCCGCGACGTGATGTCTTCCACCAAACCCGTGAGGGTCGACGGTTCCCCCGCCGCGTCGCGCAGAAGCGTGGCGCGCAGGGCGAAGGTCGTGGCGGCGCCGAAAGCCGGTGAGGTGGAGAGGCGGCAGTCGGCTACACCGTCGGACCGGAGCCGCGCCATGAAGGCGGCGAAGGCCTCCGGGTCGTGAAATGCGTCGGCCAGACGGACAGCGCTGGCGTCAGCCGCCGCACCCGCGGCGGCCCGCAGGCAGCGCGCGGCGATGGCGTTGGCGGCCTCGATCGTCGCCTGACGGTCGGCCCGTGCGCGGAACAGGCCGACGGGGGCCTGTTCGGCCGCGATCTCCAGCCGCGACTGCGCGGGGGCCTGTCCCGACGCGGGGGAGGAGGAGGTCGCTGCGGTCGACGAAACCCGCTCGCGCACCAGCAAAACAATGCCCCCGCGGCTGCCGAAGGCGATCCGGGTGATGACGAACGCGCAGGCGGTGCGGTTTCCGTCGCGCCGGCGGATTTCGCCCGACGCGCTGCGGGGGGTCGCATCGGCGGACCGTTCAAACGCCTCGAGCAGACCCCACACCTCGGCATTCGCGCCGGCGGGCGGCAAAACCTCGGTCAGGTCGAGCAATTCAAGCTCCGCGGCCGTATACCCCATCAGCGTCAGGAGGTGCGGGTTTGCATAACGGCAGCGTCCGGCCAACACCAGCAGCGTCCCCTCCGTTGCAACCTCCACGAGTGAACGGTAGCGCTCGGTGGTGGCCTGCAGATCTTCGACGGCTTCGATCCGTTCACGATCGAGTCGCCGGCTGTTGCCGACCACATACGCCAGCAACAACGCCAGCAGCGTCGTAATCCCCATGGATTCGCGAATCAGGTTGCGTTCGATCCGCCCGATTTCCAGCTTGATATCCTCCAGGTAGATCCCCGTCCCCACGATCCAGCCCCACGGCTCGAATCCTTTGACATAGGACTCCTTCGGCTCCCAACGGCGCGGATCGTCGGGCCATTGCCAGACGTAGGCCACAAGCCCCTCGCGCCGGCGGCGCACGACATCGGCGAACTCGACAAAGATGCGTTTGCCGCGGGGATCCCGGTAATCCGAGAGGTCCTGTCCATTCAGATCGGGGCGATACGGGTGCATGACCATCCGCGGGTGCATGTCCTGCAGCCAGAAGTAGTCCTTGTTCTGGTGTCCGTAGCGCAGGGCCGCGATCTGTTCGCGCGTTTCCGCCTGGGCCTCTTCGCGGGTGAGCCGGCCCAGGAGGACCTGACGCTCCGCCGCATCCATCATGCTCCATGTCGCATGGACGAGCTCGCCGATCATCTCCCGTTTGCGATCGAGCAGCGCGCGTTCGAAAGCGGGGATGAACACCGCCCACATCATCACGATGAACAGGACCACCGCCAGGGTGGCGGGAAGCAGGATGTGCAGGCCGAAGGAGCGGGTGAGGCGGCCGGCGCGGAAGTACGCCGCGGCCGACCGGGTCAGTGTCGTCGCGGCCTTCAGATGCAGGGCATCACGAAAGGGCCGCCACAGGGCGTTGGGCACATCCACGCCCCACCCGTGAACGCGGCCGTCCTCGGGTGTGTGCAAATCCGTTCCGGCGCACACCAGCAGCCCCCGTTCGGCGGCCAGGGCGACCAACGCCTCGCAGGCCGTGGCCGCCGACGGCGCGTACAACGCCTCGATTCCGTCGAGCCCGTCCGCCTGCAGGTCGGACAGGATCGCCTTCACATCGGCGGGATCGGGCCGCAGCAGCAGGGGATGGGCCAGAAAAATCCGCCCGCCCGCCCGGTGCGCCACATCGATGGCCTCGGCAGCCGACAGCGGCGCGCGGAAACCGCCGGGGGTCTCCGACGGCGCGTCGGGCGCGGTCGCACCGGAGCGCCGCAAGGCCCCGGCGACACTTTGAGTGGCGGCTTCGCGCATATGCCGCAGAGCGGCCAGCGCGCCCTGCAAGTCGGGGTGCGCTGCATCAAAGCCATAGATCAGCAGGTGGATCTCTTCGCCGCGCCACATCGCCGGGATCTCGACGCCGTTGACCGTGCCGATGCCGCGCCGCTGCAGCGCCGCTGCAAACCGGGCGAGGCCGTCGAGGGTCTCGTGATCGGTGAGCGCGGCAAACACCACGCCCGCGTCGGCCAGCCGCCGCGCGAGCTCCTCGGGCGGCAACGCGCCGTCGCTGCACGACGAATGGCAATGCAGATTGATGCGTGTGGTGGCGTTCATGGCGCGCGGGGGGCCAACCCCGGATCCGGCTCATCCGTCCGGATCGCGGCGCCGAGGCGGGAGCATACGGGGACGAAGTCGGGGAAAGATTCGGCGAGGATATCGGCATGGCGGACGGCAATGCCGGTTTGGGAGACCCATCCCGCGACCGCCAGCGCCATGGCAATCCGGTGGTCGCCGTGGGCGTCCACCGAACCGCCGCGGATGGGGCCGCCGCGGATGGCGAAGCCGTCCGGGCGCTCGGCTATGTCCACGCCGACACCGGCGAGTTCGGCGCAGAGCAGGCCGATGCGGTCGCTCTCCTTGTGGCGCAGTTCGACGGCTTCGCTCACTTCGGTCAGGCCGGCCGCGCAGGCGGCTGCCACGGCAAAAACGGGGAATTCGTCAATCATGCGCACCACGAGGTCGCCCGCGACGCGGGTTCCGCTGAGCGGGGCCGCGCGGACGCGGATGTCGGCGACGGGCTCGTCCGAACACGCGCGCGGATTCGATTCGGCGATGTCGGCGCCCATGGCCCGAAGGGCGTCCAGCATGCCGGTGCGGGTGGGATTCACGCCGACGCCGAGCAGGGTGATGTCGGATCCCGGAATCACGGTGGCGGCGACGATCAGGAAGGCGGCGGTCGAGATGTCGCCCGCCAGATCGGCCCGCAGCGGCCGCAGGGGAGCGGCGGGGGGCGCGAGGATGACCGTGTGCGCGGCGGGATCGCATCGGACGTCAACGCCCATAGCGCGGAGCATGCGCTCGGTGTGGTCGCGCGAGGGGCCGGGCTCGCAGAGGGTCACCGGCCCGTCGGCTGCCAGCGCCGCGAGGAGCAGGCAGGACTTGACCTGTGCGCTGGCGACGGGAAGCGAGAAGTGGCAGGCCGTGAGGCGGGCGCCCGGGGGTCGACCCCGGATCACGAGCGGTGCCCCGCCGCCGGGCGCCGTCTCAATCCCGACGCCCATGGCACGGAGGGGCTCGGTGACGCGGTTCATCGGCCGGCGGCGCAACCCTTCCGAACCGTCCAGGGAGCACGGGATGCCCGCGGCGGCAACGGCTCCGGCGAGCAGGCGGATGGTCGTGGCCGAGTTGCGGCAGGTGACGGCTGCCGCCGACGGGCGAAGCCCGCGCAGCCCCGAACCGGTCACGGTGAGCGTGCCGCCGTCGCACGCCCAGGGGACGCCGAAGGCCGTCAGGGCGTCGAGCATCGCGCGGGTCACGCCGGAGAGGGGAAACGCGCCGATCACGCTCTCGCCCTCGGCGAGCGCGGCGAACAAGGCCGACCGATGGGCGAGCGACTTGTCCCCGGGCAGGATGTACGAGCCGGTGAGCGGTTGCGAGCGTGACGTATGGAGGATCATACTGGCCGGAACGGGGCTTTCACAACGGAGGGGACCGGTTCGTCCGCGGGTCAGGCGACCCGTGCGGATCACTGTCGGCGGGGTAATGGGCTGAAAAAATAATTTCGCTGTTTATTTTTGATGGAAAAGAGTGGTGGCAAGGGCCGGGGTCGAACCGGCGACACGCGGATTTTCAGTCCGCTGCTCTACCAACTGAGCTACCTCGCCATGTCTGGGGATGTGAAATGCGAGTTACAATAGCGAAGGGAGGGGCGAAAGTCAACGGTGTTTTTCGTGATTTTTCGACTGAAATGTGAATTGCTGTTTCCGTGCGGTGCGTTTTGGCGTATTCTGTGGCCCGTCTGCAATGTCTGACCGGCTCCATACGCTTCCCGACCTCCCGGTCCGCGCGGTGATCCCCGAGATCGCCGCCGCGCTGGAGCGGAACTGCCCGGTTGTCCTGCAGGCGCCGCCGGGTTCGGGCAAGACCACGCTCGTTCCGCCGGCCTTGATGGATGCGCCCTGGCTGGGCGGCCGCCGGATCGTCCTCCTCGAGCCCCGCCGCCTCGCCGCCCGCGCCGCCGCCCGGCAGATGGCGCGCCTGCTGGGCGAGGCGGTGGGGGAGCGGATCGGCTATCACATCCGGCTCGAACGGCGCGTGTCCGAGGCGACCCGCGTCGAAATCCTGACCGAAGGACTTCTCGTGCAGCGGCTGCTGCATGATCCCGAACTCGCCGACGTCGGGCTGGTGATCTTCGACGAGTTTCACGAGCGCGCGCTCGTCGCCGACCAGGCGCTGGCCCTGGCGCTCGATGTGCGCCGCGCGCTGCGTCCGGATCTGCGCATCCTGGTGATGTCGGCGACGTTGGACGCGGCGGCGGTCGCCGGCTGGCTCGCCGAACCCGGCGCGCCCGCCGACCGTCAGCCGCGCGTCGTCACCGCCACGGCCCGCGTCTGGCCGGTGGAGACCCGCCTGCTGGCCCGTCTTCCATCCTCGCCGGTTGCGCGTCAGGCCGCCGATGCCGTGCTCCGCGCCCTGGCCGATGAGAGCGGGTCGATCCTGGTCTTTCTTCCCGGCGAGGGCGAGATCCGCCGCACCGCCGAATTCCTCCGCGAGGCCCGCCTGCCCGCCGGCGCCGAGGTGCAGCCGCTCTACGCCGCGCTCACGCGCGAGGCGCAGGAACGGGCGGTCGGACCGCCGCCGCCGGGCGTGCGCAAGATCGTCCTCGCCACCTCCATCGCCGAGTCGAGTCTGACGATCGAGGGCATCCGCGTGGTGATTGACGGGGGCTGGATGCGGGTGCCGCGCTTCTCGCCGCGCAACGGCATGTCGCGTCTCGAGACCCTCCGCGTCTCCCGCGACCGGGCCGATCAGCGGCGGGGGCGCGCGGGGCGTCTCGGGCCGGGCGTCTGCTACCGCCTCTGGGACGAGGCGGAGGACCGCGCCCTCGCCACCGAGGCGCTGCCCGAGATTCTCGACGCCGATCTCGCCCCGCTGGTCCTGCAGTGCGCCGACTGGGGTGCCGCGGGCCGCGAGGACCTGCCCTGGCCGACGCCGCCGCCCGAAGCCGCGTGGCGTCAGGCGGTCGCCCTGCTGACCGATCTGGGCGCGCTGGAAGCGGCGGGGGAGACGTCCGCCGGAGCGGTTGACGCTCCCATCCGGATCACGCCGCGCGGCCGCCGTCTCGCCGCCTTGCCGATCCATCCGCGCCTCGCCGACATGATTCTCCGCGGCGAAGCCGAGGGGTGTGCGCATCAGGCCTGCCTCCTGGCCGCGGCTGTGTCGGAACTGGGCGGGGAATCGGCCCTGCGCCGCGAGACCGACGCCCGTGTCGCGCTGGATCGCCTCGATTCCACCGACCCTGCCGCCGCCGGCTTTGCGGACCGCGTTCACACGCTCGCCCGGAACTGGTCACGCCGTTACGCCGGGGATGTCCGCCGGATCGACGTCGGCCGCCTCCTCGCGTGGGCCTTTCCCGACCGGATCGCCCGGCGCCGCTCGCCCGACGGGCGCTACCTCCTCGCCTCGGGCCGCGGCGCCGTGCTTGACGCCGCCGACCCCCTCGCCCGGTGCGACTGGCTCGTGGCGGCCGAGCTTACCGACGATGGGGCGGACGCCCGCATCCGTCTCGCCGCCCCCTACGACCGCGACCTCTTGGAGGCCGACTTCGCCGACCGGATCGTCGCGGCCCCGGTGGTCGCCTGGGATCGTCAGGCCGAGGCGGTCACGGCGGTCAGGCGCATCCGGTTTGGAGCCATCGTCCTGCGGGATTCCGGCCTGGCCGCGCCCGATGCCGGCGCAGTCCGTGAGGCGCTTTTCGAGGGCATTCGTCAGAAGGGGCTGAACCGCCTCCCCTGGACTCCGGCGGCGAACGAGCTGCGCGCGCGTGTCGCGTGCCTGCGCCGCGCCCGTCCCGAGGAGGGCTGGCCGGATTTCTCCGATGCGGCGCTGGCCGAAACCCTCGCCGACTGGCTCGGACCGTGTGTTGACGGGGTGCTCCGCTGGAGCCAGGTCGAACGCCTGGACCTTCACGCGGCGCTGGCCGCGCGGCTTGGCGCCCTGCGCCGCCTGCTGGACACCCTGGCGCCGACCCATTTCACGGTGCCCAGCGGCTCGCGCATCCGCATCCGCTACGATCTGGGCGAGACGCCGGTCATTGCGGTTCGGATTCAGGAGGTTTTTGGCCTGGCCGTGACGCCGCGTGTCGCCGGCGGCCGCGTCGCCGTGTTAATGCACCTGCTGTCGCCGTCGCAACGGCCGGTTCAGATCACCGCCGACCTCGAAAGCTTCTGGAACACCGGCTACACGCATGTGCGCAAAGAACTGCGCGGCCGCTACCCGAAGCACGCCTGGCCCGAGGATCCCCGCGAGGCCTTCGCCACACGAAGAAGAAAAGCTGAAAGCTGCAAGCTGAAAATAGAAAGCTGAAAGCCGCTATCGGGATCCAAATCGGGATCGGGACCGAAATCGACGAGAAAGCAAGGAATTCGACCCGGATAGCGATATCGATTTGATTTCGGCTGTACGGATGTGCTCAAAACGTGAATTGCCGGGTCCGCGCGCTCTTGTCTTTGCGTCGCGGGCTTTTTTTGGTATCTTTCCCTTTTCACTGCGCGGGTTGACAGACCCGCAAGGCGGTTTAGGACTGGACTATGCAGATAATTAAAGCGATCTTCGGAACAAAGTATCAGCGCGACGTGAAGCGGATGCGTCCGATGGTGGCGCGGATCAACGCGTGGGAACAGCGGTATCAGGCGCTTTCGGATGCGGACCTGCGGGCCAAGACGGCGGAGTTCCGCGAGCGGGTGCGGAAGGGCGAGACGCTCGACAGCCTCCTGTTCGAGGCTTTCGCGGTGGTGAAGAACGCCTGTCGCCGGCTCTGCGGAACCAAACGGATGGTGTGCGGGCACGAGTTGCCGTGGGAGATGGTGCCCTTCGACGTGCAGCTCATGGGCGGCATAGTGCTGCACGAAGGGAAGATCGCCGAGATGCAGACCGGCGAGGGCAAGACGCTCGTGGCGACCCTGCCGCTCTATCTCAACGCCCTCTCCGGCCAGAACGTACACCTGGTGACGGTCAACGACTACCTCGCCCTGCGCGACTCTCAGTGGATGGGGGCGGTGCTGGAATTTCTCGGCCTGACGGTCGGCTGCATCCAGAATGACATGTCGCCGGCGGAACGGCGTCAGCAATACGCCTGCGACGTGACCTACGGCACCAACAGCGAATTCGGCTTCGACTACCTGCGCGACAACGGCATGGCCATGGATCCGTCTCAGGTGGTGCAGAACGGCCACGCGTTCGCGATCATCGACGAGGTGGACAGCATCCTGATCGACGAAGCCCGGACCCCGCTGATCATTTCCGGCGTCGCCCAGCAGGCGTCGGCACACCAGTATGTCGAGCTCAAGCCGCTGGTTGAACGGCTCTTCAAGCGGCAGCAGGAGCTGTGCAACCGCCTGATCGGCGAGGCCAAACAGGCGCTGGACGCCCAGGATCAGGAGACGGCGATGTGGCGGCTCTTCCAGGTCTACCACGGCACGCCCAAGCACAAGCAGTTTCTCCACCTGCTGGAAGAGACGGCGGTGCGGAAGCTGCACGAGCAGGTGGAGAGCATGATGCTCACGGAGATGCGCAAGGAGCAAGCCCGCGATCTTCGGGAGGAACTGTTTTTCACGATCGACGAACGGACGCGCGAGGTCTCGCTGACCGACAAGGGGTGCGAGGCGATGAATCCCGACGATCCGTCGATGTACCTCATGCCCGACCTGATCACCACGATGTCGGCGATCGAGGGCGACACGTCGCTGAGCATCGCCGAGCGGACCCAGCGCACGCAGGCCGCGCGGACCGATTTCATGGAGCGCAGCGAGCGGGTGCGCAACGTCGACCAACTGTTGCGCGCCTACAGCATCTATGAGCGCGACGTCGATTACGTGGTCCAGGACAACCGGGTGCTGATCGTGGACGAATTCACCGGCCGCATCCTGCCGGGCCGGCGCTGGAGCGACGGTCTCCACCAGGCGGTGGAAGCGAAAGAGGGCGTGCTGATCGAGCGCGAGACGCAAACCCTGGCGACCATCACCATCCAGAACTACTTCCGTCTCTACAAGAAGCTGGCGGGTATGACCGGCACCGCCGAGACGGAGGCGGGCGAGTTTTCGGACATCTACAAGCTGGATGTCGCGGTGATTCCGACCAACCGGCCGATCCGCCGCGTCGACCAGAATGACCTGATCTTCAAGACCCAGCGCGAGAAGTTCAAGGCGGTCATCGAGGAAGTGTCCGCGCGGCATCGCAACGGCCAGCCGGTGCTCCTCGGCACGGTGACGGTCGACACGTCGGAGATTCTCAGCCGCATGCTGCGCATGGCCCACATCCCGCACAATGTGCTGAATGCCAAGAACCATGCGCGCGAGGCCGAGATTGTCGCGCTGGCGGGCCAGCCGGGAACCGTGACCATCGCCACGAACATGGCCGGCCGCGGCACCGACATCAAGCTCGGACCCGGCGTGGTGTGGACGCCCGAGTCGGTGGTCAAGTCGCAGATCACGCTCGACGAGAAACCGGCGGGCGAGGCCCGGACGCTGCGGGATCTGCTCAACGAGCGCCCCTGCGGCCTCCACGTGATCGGCTCCGAGCGCCATGAATCGCGCCGCATCGACCGTCAGCTCCGCGGCCGGTGCGCCCGGCAGGGCGACCCCGGCTCGTCCCGGTTTTATATTTCGCTCGAAGACCAGCTCATGCGGTTGTTCGGCTCCGACCGCATTTCGGGGATCATGACCCGCCTCGGCATGCAGGAGGGCGAGGCGCTCGAACACCGCTGGCTGAACCGCTCGGTCGAGACGGCGCAGCGCCGCGTGGAGCAGCAGAACTTCTCCATCCGCAAGCGGACGCTCGAATACGACGATGTGATGAACAAGCAGCGTTCGGTGATCTACGAGCTGCGGGGCGAGGTGCTCCGCTCGGAATCGCCGCACGAGAAGATCCTGGACATCTTCAACGACCTGATTCTCTCCCAATGCGAGGGGTTTCTGGACTCGCCGAAGGTCCGGGAGTGCCGTCCCGTCGAGCTGGCCGAGGCGCTGATGACGGCCTTCCCCATCGCCGTGACCGCCGATGAACTGGCGGCGTTTGCGGGCAAGCCGGAGGAGGCCGCCAGCCAGATGTATGCGCGCGTGGCCGAGGCTTACGAGGTCAAGTGCGCGATGGAGCCGCCGGCTTCGCTGGCGTTCCTGGAACGCCAGGTGGTGTTGAGCTGCATTGACCAGCAATGGCAGGAATACCTGCGGGCCATGGACGAACTGCGCCACGGGGTGAGCCTGCGCGCCTACGGCCAGCGCGATCCGCTGGTGGAGTACAAGCGCGAGGCGTTCCAGATGTTTGAAGAGCTGGTCGAGCACATCAAGACGGACATCGCGCACACGGTCTTCCGCGCCACGGCGTCGATCGACAATTTTGACCGTCTGATGCGCGGCGGCGGCCCGCGGCGGCAGCAGACGATCCACCAGTCGGTCTCGCTGCTGGGCGCGGCCAACGCGGCAGGAATCAACCCGACCGACGGCGACACGCAGTCGGTGACGGTGCCGGCCGGGGCGGCGGCGAATTTTGATGCGGCGCTCGATGCGATGGACCAGCCAGCCGCCACGCCGAAACCGGTCCGCCGCGATGAGCCGCGGGTGGGCCGCAACGATCCCTGCCCGTGCGGCAGCGGGAAGAAGTACAAGAAGTGCTGCGGTCAGAACGGGTAGGGCAGGGGCGCGCGCGATGGGATGTAAACGGACGCGGCCGCCGGCGGACTGGCGGGCGAGGAGGCGACTGATGAGACCGCTGCTGATCGTGATGTCCGCGCCGTCCGGCGCGGGGAAGACGACGCTGTGTGACCGGCTGCTGCAGGACTATCCCGAGATCACCTATTCGGTTTCCTGCACGACGCGCGTCCCGCGCGGGCTGGAAGAGGACGGCGTGGACTATTACTTTCTGACCCCCGCCGCGTTCGCGGAACGGGTCGCCGCCGGCCGGTTCATGGAACACGCCACGGTTCACGGCAACCGTTACGGCACGCTGCGCGAACCGGTCGAGGAGGCGATGGCCGAGGGACAGAGCGTGCTGATGGACATTGACGTCGAGGGGGCCTCCCAGGTTCGGGCGTTTGTGGAAACGCTGCCCGAGGGTCACCGGATGCGCGCCGGGTTTGTCGACATCTTCATTCGTCCGCCCAGCCTGGCCGCCCTGCGCGCCCGCATCGAAGGGAGGGGCGAGGACTCGGAGGATGCGATGGAGATGCGGATGGAGAACGCCGCGGGTGAAATGGCGCGCGCCGACGAGTTCGGCCACCAGATTGTCAACGACCATCTCGAAACGGCCTACCGCGAACTGGTCGAGGTGATCGAGCAGGCGGCCCGCGGGTAGCGCGAACCCCGCGGGGATCTCAGGTTCCGGAGCGCGCGGTCAGAAAATCCACGAGACCGGGGATGGCGGCGGCGATCCGTTCGCGGCAGAAGCGGTAGGCGTTGGGGCCGGCGCCGACGGGGTCATCGATGTCGCGGTCGCACGTCGCGGCATTGGCAGCGAATGATCGGAGGAGGAAGAGGCGCTGCTCGGCGTCCGGATGGTCCTGGAGGATCTGGTCGCGATGGGTGCCGGCGAGTGCGACGATCACGGAGGCCTGGCGCACCAGCGCGGGGGTCAGCAACCGGCTGCGGTGGGCGGAGAGGTCGACGCCGGAATCGCGCAGCGCGGCGACGGCGCCGCCGCTGGCGGGCAGCCCGGGAATCGCGCACAGCCCCGCCGACGCGGTTTCCCATTCGGTGTCGGCCGGGAGCGCCTGCCGCAGCAACGCCTCGGCCATCGGACTGCGGCAGGTGTTGCCGGTGCAGACGAAGAGCGCGAGGCGTTGGGCCGGTCTGGGGGACATGGTGTTACCGCGAGGCGGCTCGCCGGGCCGATTCCAGGGTGTTGTGCAGCAGCATGGTGATGGTCATGGGGCCGACGCCGCCGGGGACGGGCGTGATCCGCCCGGCGGTTTCGCATGCCGAGGCGAAATCCACGTCGCCGACGAGCCGGAAGCCGTTGCGGGCCGCGGCATCGGGGATGCGGTTAACGCCCACGTCGATCACCGTCGCGCCCGGCTTGATCATGGCGCCGGTGACCGTTCCGGCGCGGCCCGCGGCGACCACGAGGATGTCGGCCTGGCGGGTGAAGGAGGCGAGGTCGCGCGTGCCGGTGTGGCAGACCGTGACCGTCGCATTGCCGCCGGGGGCCTTGCGCATCAGCAGGTGCGCGACCGGCTTGCCGACGATGTTTGAGCGTCCGACGACCACGGCATGGCGGCCCGAGGTCTCGACGCCGCTGCGGATCAGAAGCTGGATGATGCCGTGCGGGGTGCAGGGGAGGTAGCACGGCTCGTCAATGAGCATCCGCCCGATGTTCACCGGCGTGAAGCCGTCCACATCCTTGGCGGGCGCGATGGCATTGATCACCGCCTTCTCGTCAATGTGGCGCGGCAGCGGGAGCTGGACGAGAATGCCGTGGATGCGCGGGTCGGCGTTCATGCGGCCGACCTCGGCCAGCAGATCGGCCTGCGAGAGGTCGGACGGGAGCCGGCGATCCTCCGAGAACATCCCAGCCTCGGCGCAGGCCTTCTCCTTCGCGGTCACGTACGAGGCCGACGCGGGATCCTGACCCACCAGAAGCACGCCCAGCCCCGGCGTCACCCCCGTGCGCGTCTGGAGTTCCGCCACCTGGCGCGCGATCTCCGCGCGCATCTCCGCCGCCGCCTGCTTGCCGTCAATGATGATTGCGCCCATGGGACACCTCCGAGAGAGAGAGAGACGTGACGCTTGCCAAACATCCGTCGGCGGTTCTGCAAGCGCAGGATTCAGTAGCCCACCCGCCGCCGCCGGCGGGAGTGACGCCTCACGCGCCGGGTTCGATGGCGTCGTTCGGGCAGGCGCCCGTGCAGGCGCCGCAGTCCACGCAGGTGTCGGCGTCGATCACGAATTTGGGGGCGCCCTCGCTGATGGCTTCAACCGGGCAGGAATCCTTGCACGCGCCGCAGCAGGTGCACTTGTTGGTAATGACGTAGGCCATGATGTTTTTCCTTATGTTTGTCCCGAGCCGCCGATCCGGTCCCGCGGACAAACACGGGACACCCTGTGACGTGGGAAAGGCAAACATGATACCCGAATGGACCGCTTCGGGCAAGCAGAGGATTTCAGGTTTTCATGCGTCCAGCCGCTTGAGGTCGGCGGGGCGGAGGTCGCGCCAGGCGCCGGGCTTGAGCGTCGGCGCGGTGAGGCCGCCGATCGCGGTGCGGACGAGGCGGACGACGTGGAATCCGGCGCGGGCGCAGAGGTGCCGGATTTGGCGGTTGCGCCCTTCGGACAGGGTGATCGCCACGAGGTGGCAGGTGTCCCCGGCCGACAGGACGCGGACCCCGGCGGGGCGGGTGAGGTAGCCGTCGAGCTCGATCGGTTCGCCGAGACTGCGGACCGCGGCGGCGGACAGCCGGCCCACCACGGTCACTTCATAGGTCTTGGTGTGGCCGTGGCGCGGGTGGGTCATCCGCTGAATGAACGCCCCGTCGTTGGAGAGGAGGAGCAGCCCCTCGCTCTCCTTGTCCAGCCGGCCCACCGGCACGAGCCGCTCGGGGAGGCCCGCCAGCTCGCATACCGACCGCCCCTGCGTGGTGTCGGTGCTGCACACGACGCCCGGCGGCTTGTTGAGGAGGATGGTCCGCAGCCGTTCGGCAGCCGGAAGCGGGGCGCCGTCCAGACGGATGGCGTCACTTCCGGGATTGACACGGAAGCCCGGTTCTGTGATTGTGGCACCGTTGACGGTGACCCGGCCGGAGGCGATGATCGCCGCTGCATGACGGCGCGACGCCACGCCGCTGCGCGCGAGGACGAGCTGGAGGCGGTCGGGACCGGCGGGACTCTGAGTTTTGTGCGAGGGAGTGTTGGGCATGGGTTTGTCGGACCGGGAGTATATGCGAGAACGGGGCGCCGTGTCGCTAAAAATTCCGCGCGTGGGCTGGTGGGCGCGTTTCCGCTTCTGGCTCTGGCGGCTGCGGGCCCGGCGCTGAGCCTCACAGGAACGACGCGGCGGAAAGGGGTAAAACCATGGGACAGAAACTGTTTGTGATCGATGTCATGCCGATTCTCTATCGGGGGCATTTCGTCTTTCTCAAGAATCCGCGGCTGACCAGCACGGGACTCAACACCTCGGCCTTGAACCTGTTCGCCGTGACCGTTGCGCAGATTCTTGCGGAGCATGCGCCGTCCCATGTGGCGCTCGTGCTCGACTCCACCACGCCGACGTTCCGCCATCAGGAATACCCCGCCTACAAGGCCCAGCGGCAGAAGACGCCCGAAGACATCACGGCGGCCCTGCCGATGGCCATCGAGCTCGCCGGGGCGCTGAAGATCCCGATGCTGCGGGTGGAGGGCTTCGAGGCCGATGACCTGATGGGGGCGCTGGCCGCCTGCGCCGGCCGCGAGGGACTGGAGACCTATCTGGTCACGCCCGACAAGGACATCGCCCAGCTGGTCGACGCCACCACGCGCCTCTACCGGCCGGGCAAGGCGGGGGGCGGCCCCGAAATTTTGATGGTTGACGATGTGTGCCGGCACTGGGACATCGCCAGCCCGGCGCAGATGGTGGACTACCTGGGGCTGGCGGGTGACGCCGCCGACAACATTCCCGGCATCACCGGCATCGGCGAAAAAACGGCCGTGGCGTTGCTCAAGCAATTCGGGTCGCTCGATGCGGTGCTGGACGGGGTTGCGTCCATCAAGGGCAAGCTGGCCGAGAAGGTCGCCACGGGCCGCGAGCAGGCGCTGATCAGCCGGCGGCTGGCCACGATCCGGCGCGACGTGCCGCTGCCCGTGACGCTGGCGGATCTGGTGCGGCGCGAACCCGATCGGGATGCGTTGCAGGCCGTCCTGGCCAAATACGAGCTGCTGCAAGTCGGTCAGCGCCTGCTGGGCGGCGAGGCCGTCGCGCGGGCCGCCCAGACCGAGGTCCGCACGATCCGCGATACGCCCCATGCCTACACCTGCGCGAGCGGCGAAGCCGAGGTGACGGCGTTGCTGGCCGAATTGCGCGCGACGCCGCTGTGGGCGTTCGACACCGAGACCACGGGCCTGGAAGCCTGGCAGACCGAGCTGGTCGGCATCTCGTTCTCGACGCAACCCGGCACGGGGTGGTACCTCCCCGTGCCTGCCGATCCTGCGGCGCGGGAGTCGCTGCTGGCCCGGTTTCGTCCGCTCTTCGAGGATCCGTCAAAAACGCGGATCGGCCACAACGCCAAATTCGATCTCACCGTGCTGCGTCATCACGGCATCCGCGTGGCCGGCACGCTGCACGACACGCTGCTGACGCATTACGTGCTCGACGCGGCCGAGCGGCACGGGCTGGATTACCTCTCCAAGCAATACCTCGGATACGACCCTGTTCCGATCACGGCGCTGATCGGCGAACGCGGTCCCGGTCAGATCACGATGCGCGAGGTGCCGCTGGAGCAGGCGGCCGAGTATGCGGCCGAGGACGCCGACGTTGCCCTGCGGTTGCACGAGCATTTGCGGCCGCTGGCGGATGCGGCCGGGTGCGCCCCTGTGCTGCAGGCCAGCGAGGAGCCGCTGATCGCGGTCTTGATCGCGATGGAGGCCGAAGGGATCCGCCTCGATCCCGACGCCCTCAAGCTCTGCGGCCGCGAATTGGAACGCGATCTGCTGGAGCTGGAGCTGAAGATCCGCGAGTATGCGGGCGGCGGCAGCTTCAATATCGCCTCGCCCAGGCAAATGGGCGAGTTGCTGTTTGGCCAGCTCAAGCTCGATCCCGACGCCAAGCGGACCGCATCGGGGCAATACGCGACCGACGAGGACACCCTGGTCAGACTGGCCGGGAAGCATCCGATCGTGGATCTCATTCTCGATCATCGCGCCTGCAGCAAGCTGAAGAGCACCTATGTCGAGAAGCTTCCCGAGAACATCAATCCGCGGACCGGGCGCATCCACACCACCTTCAGCCAGGCGATGACCGAGACCGGGCGGCTCTCCTCGGTGAACCCCAACCTGCAAAACATCCCGATCCGCACGGCGCGGGGGCGGCGCGTGCGGGCGGCGTTTGTGCCGCGGGACGCGGGGCATGTGCTGATCTCGGCCGACTACTCGCAGATCGAATTGCGGGTGATGGCGGCGATGAGCGGCGACCGCGGCCTGATCGAGGCCTTTGCGCGCGGGGCCGACATCCACACCGAGACCGCCGCGCGGGTGCACGGCATCCTGCCGGGGCTGGTGACGGCCGAGATGCGGTCGCAGGCCAAGATGGTCAACTTCGGCATCATCTACGGCATCAGCGCCTTCGGCCTGTCGCAGCGGCTGGGCATCCCGCGCAAGCAGGCCGCCGAGCTGATCGAGCACTATTTTGAACAATATCCCGGCGTCAAGACCTACATGGACGCCACCATCGCCGGTGCGCGCGAGCACGGCTACGTCACGACGCATCTCGGCCGGCGTCGCTGGCTGCGCGACATCACCTCCCGCAACGCCACCTCGCGCCAGGCGGCCGAGCGCAACGCGATCAACACGCCGATCCAGGGGACGGCGGCCGACCTGATCAAGCTGGCGATGGTGCGCATCCAGCACGAGATCGAGGCGCGCCGGTTGCGCGCGCGGATGGTGCTGCAGGTGCATGACGAGCTGGTGTTCGATGTGCCGCGCGACGAGGTCGAGGCCGTCCGGACGCTCGTCACGGAGGCCATGCGCAACGCCCTCGACCTCGGCGTGCCGCTCGATGTCGAGACCGGCGTCGGCGAGAACTGGCTGGAAGCGCATTGAATGGATAATGGCCGCCTGCGACCGCTTCACGTCGCCCCCAGACGGTTCCGAGACCGCGGAAGCACGAGCGGCTGGCAATGCGGACAGAAATGGGTGCCGCGCCCGCCGACGACGCAACGGCGGATGACGGCGCCGCAGCGCGGGCAGGGCTGTCCGTGGCGGCGGAAGACGCGGATGTTGTCGGCGTTGCGCCCGCGGCGTCCCGCGACGCTGTAGAAGTTGGTGGCGGCCGATCCGAGCGTGGTGCCGTTCGCCCGGATCGCCTGGACGAGCACGGCGCGTATGGCTCCGTGTAGGCGGCGAATCTCGCGCCGGGTGAGCGACGCAGCCGGCCGCTCCGGGTGGATGCGGGCAGCGAACAGCGATTCGTCCGCGTAGATGTTGCCGATGCCCGCGACCAGCGACTGGTCGAGGAGCGCCGGTTTGACCGCCCGCCTCCGTCCGCGCAACATCGCCGCGAGCGCGTCGGCCGTGAAGGCGTCTCCCAACGGCTCGGGGCCGATGTCGGCCAGCGCGGCGGTGACGGTGTCGGCCAGTTGGAAGCGTCCGAATTTGCGGGGATCGTTGAAAATGAGGGCGCGGCCGTCGGCAAAGTCGAGTTGCGCGCGATCATGCGGCAGCCTGGCCGCGGGCGTCCGCTCCAACCGCAGTTTGCCGGTCATGCGCAGGTGGATCAGAAGCGCACGGCCGTCGTCCAGCGACAGCACGATGTATTTGGCGCGGCGCGATACGGCCGCCACGGTGCGGCCGCGCAGGGCGGCGGCGAACGGGACGGGCTCCAGGCCGGCGGCGGTTTTGGGCCAGAAGAAACAGCAGTCATGAATACGTGCGCCGACAAGGCCGGCGGCGCGCAGGTCGCAAACAACCGTCTCGACTTCGGGTAGCTCGGGCATGGGCGCACGGGTTGTTGGTGGAGGACGGAACAGACGGCGCGATGATACGAAAAACGGGGCGCCCTGGCAACCGATTCCTGTTCCCGGCACATTTTCGCTTACCTTTTCTCATCAAATCCGGCAACCTGGTGTCCTGTCAGGCAACGCAGGTGTTGACTCCGTCCCCCGCATTTGCCACACTTGCCCTGGGTCATCGGCGGGCCGCGAGTCGAGGTCGTGGCCGTCCGGACGCTCATCACGGAGGCCATGCGCAGCGCTCTCGATCTCGGCGCGCCGCTCGCTGTCGAGACCGGCGTCGGCGAGAATTGGCTGAAAGCGCATTGAATGAAAAAATGCCCCTATTGCGCCGAGGACATTCAGGACGCCGCCATCAAGTGCCGGTACTGCGGCGAATTTCTGAATGGGTCGCGCCCCCCGCAGCCGTCCGAAAAGCGTCCGTGGTACTTCCGCAACGCCTTTATTGTCATCGCCGTGTTGTCCGTCGGGCCCTTGGCCTTGCCGCTGATCTGGTGGCGTCCCAAAACTGCGCTCGCCTGGAAGATCGGGCTGACCCTCGGCATCCTGGCGCTGAGCTGGGTCTTCTATCAGGCGACAATGCAATCCATTGAGGCCATCAAAGAGTTCTATAAGGCGATGGATTCCATGACGATCGGCGGATAGACACGCCCCGCCCGACTGTACGATTGTTTCCGGGAACACGTCGTGGTATACTGCCCGCCACGAAAGGAAACCGACCTTATGAAGAAGTTTGTGTGCAATGTATGCGGCTATGTGTATGACCCCCTCGCGGGCGATCCGGAGCACGGCGTGGCCCGCGGAACGGCGTTTCCGGATGTTCCCGGCGACTGGACATGCCCCGAATGCGGGGTTGGCAAGGATGATTTTTCAGTTCAGGAGTAGCACGGATGGATGTCGGGCAGCAGGTTGATCTGGAGATCGCCTCGCTGGTCTACCGTGGAAACGGGCTGGCCCGCAAGGATGGTCTGGTGGTTTTTGTTCCGCATGTCGCGGCCGGCGAGCGTGTCACGGCCGAGATCGTGCGGGTGCGCAAAAACTATGCCGAGGCGCGCCTGGTGGCGGTGAACGCGCCGTCTCCCGACCGCATCGCGCCCTGTTGCACGCGCGCCGACGGCACATCGGTTCCCGGCTGCGTGTACGACCATCTCGCCTATCCCGCCGAGGTGGCGGTGAAGAACGGGCAGTTGCTCGACATGCTGCGGAGGCTGCCCGGATGCGCCGGTGTGCAGTCCGATCCGCCCTTCGCCTCGCCGCTTCCCCTCCATTACCGGAACAAGATCGTGCTGCATGCGCGGCGGCCGCGGGGGACGCCCGCCGAGCCGGTCGGCGAGCCGCCGATCCTCGGCTACCTGGCGGAGGACAACCGGACGGTGATCGACATCCCGCAATGCCCGCTCGCCCGCGCACCGATCAACGAGGCGCTCGCCCGGTTCCGCGAGGGCGCGTCGTTCCGGCAACTGGCGCACGGCGATGACGTGACCTTCCGCTGGACATCGGCGGACGGGGTGAAGTCCTGGGTGGGGCGTCCACCTCCGGAACTGACGCTCTCCGAGACCAGTCCGGCCGGGGCGCTGACGGTCCCCGCCGACGGGTTCTATCAGGTCAATCCCGAGGTCGGCTATGCGCTCGTCCGCCAGATCGCCGAGTGGTACGCCGCGGCGCGGCCCGGGGTGTGCGACGTGCTCGACCTGTATTGCGGGGTCGGGGTGTTCGGGCTGGCCTGCGCCGCCGCCGGCGCGCGGAACCTGCTCGGCGTCGAGTCGGGCCGGGGCGCCGTCGCGGCGGCGCGGGCCAACGCGGCCGCGCTGAATTTCGCGGGCGCCTTCCATTGCGTGTCGGTGGCGCAGGCGGCCAGCCAGCGTTTCGGGGGGATCGACTGTGCGCAGGCTGTGGTGATCGCCGATCCGCCGCGGGACGGATTCGAGCCCAAGGTCGCCGCCGCTCTGGTGCGGGCCGGCCCGGCGCGCATTTTCTATGTCTCGTGCGATCCGGCCACCCTGTGCCGGGATTTGAAGACGCTTCTGGCGGGCGGTTACCGGATCTCCGGAGTCCGGATGTTCGACATGTTCCCGCGGACCGCGCACTTTGAATCGGCCGTGGCGCTGACCCGGGCGCAGGGCTGACGCGAGTAGGGGAGAGGCCGGCCGATATCGCGAATCCATCGCAAACTCCTTCGCATGAATAGTCGCATGGAAAAGGCGGGCGCGGATGTGCCTGAACAGGTGGCGGCGGCGCTCAACGCGGGCAGCCTGCTCGCGGGCGTGCGCCGGCTCGGCGTGGCGGTCTCGGGTGGCGCCGACTCCGTGGCGCTCCTGCATCTGCTGGTTCCGGTGTGCCGTCGGCGACGCATCACCCTGGTGGCGCTGCACCTGAATCATGGGTTGCGCGGTGCGGCTGCGGAGGGTGATGCCGCTTTTGTTCGGACGTTAGGCGCCAGGCTGGGAATCGTCTGTGTGGTCGGCCGTGTGCGCGGGCTGGATGGCAAGCGCCCGAAGCAGCGGGGGGCGTGTCAGTCGCTGGAGATGGCGGCGCGCACGGCGCGGCAGGCGTTTTTCCGGCGAGCGGCAAGCCGGCATCGGCTCGATGCGGTAGCCGTCGCGCATCACCGCGACGACGCGGCCGAGACGGTACTGCTGCGGCTGATGCGGGGCGCCGGGGCGGCCGGTTTGTCGGGGATGCGGCCGCAATCGGTGGTGGACGGACTGCGGGTGATCCGTCCGTTGCTGGGCATCGGCCGCGAGGATTTGCGCGCGTGGCTGAAACGCCGGAACCAGGCCTGGCGCGACGATGCGAGCAACAGCGACATCTCCATTCCGCGCAACCGCGTGCGGCGATCGGTGTTGCCGTTTCTGGAAGAGACGTTTGGGTCCGGGGTCGTCGGCGGGCTGGCCCGATCGGCGGATCTGCTGCGGGAAGACGATGCGGCGTTGGATGCGCAGGCGGCCGTCGCCACCGAGTCGGCGTGCGCCGGGAAGGGATTGAGGGCCGACCGGCTGATGCCGCTGCCGACGGCGCTGCGGCGGCGGGCGGTGTACCGGTGGCTGCTGGACCGCGGCGGCGCGGAGGCGGCGACGTTCGAGACGGTGGGCCGGGTGCTGGAGAAGCTCGCCGCGGGAAGCGGCCGGTGGCGGATCGGGGCTGGCGGGGACCTGCGGATCGAGAGTCGGAAGGGTGTGCTGTCGGCCGATGTCGGCGGGCTTGGAAAGGTCAGGCTGGGCACGCGGTTTCTGCGTCGGAACGGCACGGTCACCGTGGGTGGTTTGCGTGTGACGGTGCAGCCGGCGGCTGGCATTGTTCGGGAGGGGGGGCCGGTGGGGCGCTTGCCCGCGCAATGCACGGTCAGCGCCGAAGCGGTTCGTGGCAAGCGGCTGGCGGTGCGCTGCCGCAGGCCGGGCGACCGGATCGCGCCGCTCGGAATGGACGGGAGCCGCAAGGTGCAGGACGTGCTGACCGACGCGAAGATCCCGGCCGGACGGCGCGACACGGTGCCGCTGCTCGTCTGCGGCCGGGAGGTGGTCTGGATCCCGGGCTACCGCGTCGCCGCGCGATTCGCCGTGCCCGCTCCCACCGCCCCCGCGCTGCTGATCACGATGGCCTGAGCCTACTTGACCGCTTTCACGCCGGCGCCAAGACCGGCGTCATCATTAGCATTTTCACTCTCGTCACCGATGGCGGCGTTCATACCGGCAGACGGATTGGCGGCCTTGACAATCGCGGTCAGGGAGGTGATCTCCGATGTCGTGATCAGGATGGCCGATTCGGCCTGTCCGCCGGTGGCCCACTCGGCCATGATGACGCCATCGCCGGTCGGGAGCGTGGCGGCGGTTGAGGCGGGGATGACGTGGGTCATTTCCAGAATCACCTTGGCGATTCCAGACAGGGAGAGGCGTCCCATCATCAGGGGATCGGACTGGGGCGCGAGCAGTTTGGTGATCCGGAGCGCCTCGGCAGAGGGTTTCGCCGGCGCGTCGATCCGGTTGATGACCTGTTCGACCATTGCGGGCGAGCCCATGCCGAATGCCAGCGTCTTTCCTTTTGCCGCATACTCATAGCCCGGTCCCATCAGCTTCAACAGGGATCGCATGGGCTTAAGTCCGGCCTGCATGGCCTCATCGAGGTCTTTCGGATCCATCTCGGCTGGCATCTGGGCACGAAACATCTTTTTGAAACCCTCCTCGTCGAGCAGGGTCTTGAACGTGTGGATCTTCACATCCTTGTACGTGCGCACGACCGGCTCGGGCATCTTCATTCCGGATTGCCCCATTATGGCCGCGAAAGCGGGCTTCTTCATCATCGCCAATTGATCCGCGAGATAGGTCTCAGCCTGTGGCATGCCCATCATTCCCTGAACCAGGATCGCGTTGGTGCGGCACGTCGCGGTGAGACCGAGCGGGGCGCCGAGGGCCCGCAGCGACTGATCGAACAACTCCGCAATATCCTTCGGCTCGACCGATGAGAGGTTGGGCGAGAGGCGCATCATCGACGCATACAGGTCAACGATCTGTTTGCGCAGGGCGTTTGGAAACGTGTAGCTGCCGACCGCGCAACGGAACAGGGCGTCTCCATCCAGGTAGGCCAGGTATTCGGGGGTGATGGGCTTGGCCGAGGCGAGCAGGGCGGCAATGTCGGAGTTTTTAGTCGGGGTGATCCGGGAGCGGATCGCCAGACCATCGCGCTGGACAGCGATGCCGATCTGCATGGCGTCGATCTGACCGAGCATCTGGGCGTAGAAATCAAGGATCGCATCCATGGACTGCTGGGTCTGCTTGGCATTGGGCATGCCCGACTCCGACAGGTCGGCGAAAACCGTCTTGAGGTTGCTGATCATCGGCTTCAGGGCGGCGGGGAAGGCCACCACGCGGATCGTTCCGGGGATGGCGGGGAGCGGCGGCAGGGCGGGAGCGTTGGTGCCCACGCAGGCTTCGAGATCGGAGGCCTTGGGCGCGAAGAGCACACGGGTGCCGACCACACGGGCGGCGCCTTCGTCAAAGGAATAAACCCCGTTGACGGGCGCAGGGAGTTTGTCTTCATTGCCGATGATAGCCTGCAGATAGGCGGAAGCGTTCGTGCCCACCGGGCTGAGTTCCAGGATAAAGCCCGTCTTGGCGTCGCCGACGTCGAAGATATGCAAGGCCATCGGCTGGTCGGGATTGATCTGCGCCGCCCCGGGGAGCGACTTCGTAAGCATCATCGGCATGGCGCCGAGCTGGGGCGCGTTAAAGACCTCGGCGCCCAAAAAAAGCTGCTTTTGCAGAGAGGCGTAGCTCTCGACGTAAACAGAACAGATGCGGGTGGCGGCCGATGAGACGAGGGGGAGGATTGCGCAAAGCGCGACAGTGATCAGACGGGAGGGGCGGGGCATGACGACTTCCTTTCGTTTGGCACACTCTGACAGATGACGCAGCGAGAAGCCGCTGCTTAAAAACCGGGGAGATTTTCGCATGTTTCAGCGAAGGCGTCCAGCGTGATTTTGAGCAGACGAGCCGGGAAACGGGCAACGGCGCCACGACACGGACTTTCGGTGAAAACCTGCACGTTCATTTGGGAGGGCGAGGCATACCCTCGGTTTCGGCCGCCAGCTTTTCGTGACAAACCTCGCACATGCCGTGGCTGGTTTGAATCTTGATTTTCTTGTCCAGGAAATCCTCTATGGATATCCAGCGCCCATCAATGCGGATTTTTCGGCACCAGGCACACATGACCACGTAAGACTCCAATTCCCCGATACGGTTCACCAATGTGCGGGTGATGAACAACACGACCAGCCAGGCCATAATGATAAATACGGACTCCATGACGGATTCTCTGACACGAACGGGGCTTGCCGGTTCGTTCCAGATGACATGGGGGACATCCAGGAGCTCATTCAGCCAGATGAAAGCCAACACCACCAGGAATCCGACGGATTCCGTGATAATCAATAGATTGAGCAGAAGTTTGGACATGGGGTGTCCATAAGGCACGAACACACGTGCGGTAGAATCAACCTGAGAGGCCCGGAATGACGCATCCATGGTGCTAATGTGCGCGAAAAGGGGAATTTGGTCAAGGACAAATCGGCGGAATATCAATCCGAGGCTCTTGCAAAACCCCTCGGACGCTGCGCCTGACGGCTTGCGTCCGAGGGGTTTTGCAGGATTATTTGCTGAAGCGGCGGGTCCGACGCTAAACAAACGGACTCGACAGAGCCATCGTTGCGGTTTTGGGCCGTTTTCGGGCAAGCGGCGCCGTCCCCGCCCTGTCGCGGGCGGGTTTTCCGAGGCCGGAGTCCGACTCGGCTAGGGTCAGGCGAGCATTCTGAGCATCTGCTCGGCGGCGATGACCAGCAGGATACAACTATTTCAAGAATATGGGGGGAAAGACAACCGCCTCGGAATGTGCGACCATTTCCCCGTTCCTTGTGGGCGCGGTATGCTGCCGCGCAGAAAGCGATGGGACGTCGGTTGGAGAGTCAGGCGAGTCCACGCTGGGCGACGCGGCTCTTCAACTTACAAAACGCCCCGCGACGCAAGCCGTCAGGCGCAGCGTCCGGGGGGGGGGTAGCAAGAGCCTCAATCCATTGATACGGTACGACGTGTTAATTGGTGGGCGGTGAGAGACTCGAACTCCCGACAGCCTGGGTGTAAACGGGGTATCCGAACCGATAAAATATTGAATGAAAACACGCTTTATCAGAAAAGCGCTTGCCTGTGTTTGTAATTGTGTGGTTTTTTTTCCTTGACTGTGGCGACTTTCTGACACATACTGCCCCCCGTCGCCACAATAGGCGATAGAAGGGCGGCGGTTATGGGGCTGGAAATCAGAAAAGGGCGCGACGGAAACCCCCGGCGGCACTGGTACGGGCGTTATGACGTTGCCGGAAAAGCAACGGTTGTAAATCTGGGCGTGCCGATATGCGGCACAATCCCGCAATCACTGCTGGGCGAAGGCGATGCCGACTTTGAAATAAGCCGGGCGCTGGCCGAAGCGAAACTTGAGGCAACGCGGGCCGAAGCGCAGGAACGAGGCAACGCTGACCACCTGACCCGGCGACTGATCGCAAGCAAGACCGGGGCGACCGTCGAGGATGTGAAGCTGTGCGAACTTGCCGACCGCTGGCGGGCCGTTGACCGCGACGGCGGGGCACCGTCTGAAAAACACTTGCAATGGTGTGCGTCGGTATTCAAGCGGTTTGCCGACGCTGTGCCCGTGTCGTTTCTCTACGAAGTGAACGCGGCGCATATAAAAGCGTTTATGGACGCTATCCGGGCCGGGCATACCGAAAAGACAAAGCGAGACATTGCCAGCTTGCTAAAAGGCGCTTTCGCCCGGTTTCTGCCGCACGGCGTGCAAAACCCGTGGGGGAAAACAATCCGCCGCAAGCGGGCAGGGTCTAAGGTTGACGGCGGGCCGGTTGCACGGCGTCCGCTGACAGATTCCCAACTTGCGGCGCTGCTTGAAACGGCGCGGGGCGATGCGATGCTGTACCCGTTGACCGTTTGCGCGGCGTCAACCGGGCTGCGGATCGGTGACGTTTGCTTGTTGCGCTGGGCGTCGGTTGACTTGCGGGGCGGCTGGGTATCCGTCGCAACTGGCAAAACCGGGGCACAGATCGAAGCGCCGATATTTGCCGACTTGCGGGCGGTGTTTGAAACCGCACTAACCGAGAAACAAGACGGCGCGGTTTATGTCTGGCCGGATGCGGCGCTGCTTTACGCTGGCAAGCCTAACCCTGATTATGTGCCAAACCCAAAAGACACCCCAAAAGAGCGCAAGGCCAAAATGTATCTTATTCAACCGAACCCGCAGGGGATTATTTACAGGGGCAAGGCGCTGTTTGCGCGGGCGTTCGCAGAGGCACAGGGCGGGCCGGAAATGGCCGAAATCGCGACCGACGCCGCACCCCCTGCCGATGTATTATGGCAACGGGCAAGCGACGCCGTGGCGGCTGGGCTGCGGGGCGACAAGGCGGCGCGGATATTGGACACGCTGCGGCGCGTGGCGGCGGGCGCGTCGTATGGCGACATTCACAAGGCGACCGGGCGGGCAAAGGCCGTTTGTTCGCAGGATTTGCGCGACGCTGAAATCGTGTCGGGGCTGACACTGCGGCGCGGTGTGACTGTGGCGACCGGGCGCGACATAAAAACCCTTATCGGCGCGACCCGTCAAACCCGCACCCGTGGCGCTGTTTCCGCTTCCCTGTTGGGTTGGCATAATCTGCGGGGCACGTTTGTAACGCGGGCGCTTTCGAGGGGCATACCGTTTGAAACCGTGGCGAAAATAACAGGGCACGGAACGGCGAAAATTATGCGCGACCACTACTTTAACCCGACGCGGGAACACACCCGCGACGCGATGCAACGGGCACAGATCGCAGGGGGCACACCTGCCGCACCCGCACCGACCGACCCGCTGGCGGGCCTTGCCGACGCCGTTAAATCACTTTCACAAACCGACCGGGCAAAGCTGGTTAAACTGTTAAACAACAAGGGGGAGAAGTGAAACTTTACCACTACACAACCGCAAGCCGCCTTTTGGGTATCCTTCACGACCGCCGGATAAAACCGGCAACGGCTGGAATTGACAAGGGGGAACGGCCGGTTGTATGGCTTTCCCGTGCGCCGAACTGGGAAGAAACCGCGAATAAATCCCTAATGGACGGCAACACGGGGGAACGGGTTTTGACGCATGGAATAATCGAGCAAGCCGAACACGAAACACCCTGCCGCCTGGAAGTAGACACCGAGGGACTGCGCCTGATGGACTGGTTCACGTTCAAGCGCAAAAGCGGAGTATCCAATGCCACCGCCGCGCACCTGTTTGCGGCCGCCGTGGCCTGCACGGCAAACCCCGCCGACTGGCGGGCCTGTTTTGAGCCGATACCCTTGGAAAAATGTTGTGAGGTGGAAACATGGGAAGCTGGGAAGTGGTATAGTTTCCAAGATGTGATGGACTGCAAGCGGGGCCTGTTAGTCGCGGGGCAAGGGATGGTTTATCACAAGGGGGCAAAATGAAAAAGACAATCGCAATTTTGGGCAAAATTGAAACCGTCATTTTTTCAGACTGGCGCGACGCCGCACCGCTGCCGGGGCGTGAACTGGATATGTTCACGGCTGAAAAGTGTTTCACGCTGCGGGCCAGTGACGGCAAGGCAAGACCGATGCCGGGCGCAATAAACGCTTTCAGGCCAGAGGTTGAAACGGCGCTTTCAAACGGCGATGAAAGGCCGGTAAATGTTTTTTGGCCGGTTGCGTCGGGGGCGCTGGGCCAGAGCGGCGCGACCCTTGCCGCGTATAGTCCCGACGTGTCTTTTTTGCGTGTCCGCGAATTGACCCAGAGCGAGCGGGAACGGTTCACGAAACCGGCACCGACCCCGACCGCGGCACCGACCCCGACCGCGAAACGCAAGCGACCCCGCGACCCTGTGACACTCGAAGAGGCGGCGCGAATTATCAACGTGACCACCCGCGCTGTTCAGAATTGGGAAGCGGGAAAAAACACACCGGCGGGCTGGCCGGGCCGTGGCGACCGCGTGCAGCTGGCCGCCTGGGCAAACCGCCGCAAAGGGCAAGCCGACATGAAACGAGCGGTTGCGAATACTGTCCGCGTCGGTGACGTTGACCGCTTTTCAAAACGCGACAAGCAACACAACGACTGGCAAGACGGAATGAAACGGCACGGGGCATTCATGAAACAGGATGATACCGACGAAGATAACGACCGTTGACGCCGGGCGACACACCGCAGACAAAAGAACCGCTTTGCATAACGCAGGGCGGTTTTTTTGTGCCTGTAATCACGAAGCAAACACGAAACGGCGAAAATAATTATTTGCCAGCAAAACGGGGCTTTTTGCGTGTTTCCGATGCGACAAAACACGAAGCAAACACGAAGTTTTCAGGGAAGGGTGACAAGACGCACAGTTACAAAACGAAAAGGAGGGCGCAAAATGTCAACCGATGAAAGAATGATGAAACTGCTACAGGCCGACCCCGGCACGCTGGCAAAAATTGACGCTGTGTTAAACGGCACGGCGACCGAGAAAACGACCGACCCCGGCGACCGGCGCTTGCTCACGCAAACCCAAACCGCCGCAGAGCTGGGCGTTAGCAGAATGACCGTTTTTCGGATGATTCGCGACGGGCGCTTGCCTGCCGTCGAACTCCGGGCCGGGCGCTTGCGTATTCCGTCGCAAGCGTTGACGTTTTTTGCAAGCGGGGAGGGGTAAAAAAATGCGCGTGAAATCCTTTCCCCTGATTGCCTGCCGAAGCCAGCACCTGCCGGGCGCGTGCTGTAAGCGGGCAATCCGTTGCGCCCGCTGTGGCCGTCCCCTGCCGCCGTTCTGCCGGGGTTTTGTGTGCGAACCTTGCCGCACCGCAGAGCGTGGCGACGATGCGGACACCGTAGAAACGGCGGCGAAAGAATGACAACCCCAACCCCGTTTGAATGCTCGCTTGCCGGTCTTATCCTGCTTGACCCCGCAGGCACAATTCACGAAATCGAAAAGGCGGGCGGGCTGCCGAATATCGTCATTCAGCACCCGGATGCGGCGGCCGTGTTTAGGGCCGTGGCGACCGAGGCGGCGGCGGGGCGACCGCTGACACCTGAAAGCGTGTTCACCGCTTGCGGGCTGCCGGGTAGCGTGCAGGACGTTTTGACCGACAAGGCGGGGCTGCCGTCCGCTGTTGGGGCGCTTGTGGCGACAATCCGAGAGATTCACGCGGCGCGGCAAGCACGGCCAACACCCGCCGCCGTAGATTTGACATTCGGCGCGGCGGTTTCTTTCAAACGGTTGGCCGACCTTCCACACCCTACACCGGAAACCGAAAACCCCGCCGCGCTGTTTTGTGGCGGGTATCTGCGGCGGGGCGGTGGGGCGTTGCTTGTGGCACCGTCTGGAGTTGGCAAGTCGGTTTTCAGTGTTCAAGCCGCCGCGTGCTGGGCAATGGGGCAAGCGGCTTTCGGGATTGCCCCGGTTCACCCGTTGCGGGTTTGCATTGTTCAAGCCGAGGATGATATTGAGGAAATGGCATACTTCCGAAACCAGATCGGGGAGGGGCTGGCGACCGAGGCCGGGATTGACGCGGCGGCGGTTCAATCGGCTTTCGGCAAAATCACGCTGCTTGAAATTATAGGCGCGACCGGGGAGGCGTTTATCCAAAGACTGGCGGCGCACCTGCAAAAACACGAAACCGACCTGCTTATCATTAACCCGTTGCAAGCGTATTTCGGGGGCGACCTTTCGCGCAATTCTGAATTATCGGCTTTCTTGCGTGGCGCTGTTGACCCGCTGATTAAAGGGCCGGACGGGCGCGGGCGTGTTGGCGTGCTATTCGTTCACCATACAAACAAACCACCGACCGCGAAAGAGCGCGGCGGTTGGGGCACCGACGCATTTTCGGCTTACTGCGGCGCGGGCGGCGCTGAACTGGTGAACTGGGCGCGGGCCGTTCTGGCGCTTATGCCTTGCGAGGATTCGCCCGGCGTGTTTCGACTGGTTGCCGGGAAGCGTGGCCAGCGCCTGGGCTGGGTTGACGCGGCGGGCGCGAAAACAAACACGCGGCTTATTGCACACCACGAGCGGCTTGTATTCTGGCGCGATGCGACCGAGACCGAGACGGGGGCAAGCGAACGCGGCGGGCGTGGCAATCGGGGCGGCGACCCGGCGACCGACGCGGGGACACTTGCCGACACGGCACGCAAGGCGGCGCAGGGGTTGACCAGTCTGCGGGCGTATGCCGTGGAGCTTTACGGTTCAGGCCGGGGGCGGCGGGCTTTCGATTACCTGATCGGGAACACCGCAGGCTTTAAGCTTGCCGTCATAAAGGCGACGTGGAAGGGCGCGGCATTTATCGGAACGGAACCCGACGCGGCGGCGGCGGCGCGGGCTTGGGATAACACGAAAGGCGGTAAACTGTGACAAGGTTTGCAGGTTTGCAGGTTTGCAGATTGCCTATTCTGCAAAACACAGTAAGGCAGGTTTGCAGGTTTGCAGCTTCCCCCCTATTGGGGGGAGCCTGCAAAGCTGAAAGCCAACAGGGACACGCTAAGAAACGCAAGCCGACAATGGTTCACTGCAAACCGACCGCACAGAATAGCGCAGAAACGGCACAGGCGCGGCTTTCAGGGCTGGGGCCGGGCGCTGACAAGGGGCAGAGCGACGGCGCTGATTTTGGCCGTTTCCGTTCGATAGAAGCAACACCAATTTTCGGCGGCGCTGTTGCCGCTGATCCGCGCTGGCCGGTTGCCAGCAACGTATCAAAACACAGGAGGTCTTAAATGACCGTTATCGAAGAGATTCACCAGCAGAAGGCGACCATTGCGGCGCTGACTGCCGAAAATGCCAAGCTGAAGGCCGGGGCACCGGCACAGGCGACGGCACAGGCCAGCACACCGAGCAACGGCACGTTCACCACGCGGGCGCAGGCCGAGGCGGCTTATTGCGCTATTCGGGGCGACGGCGTGGCCGGCGCAATCGCACGCGCTGACTTCCGCAAAGCCAACGCCCGCGTCCTGGGTCTGTGATTGGAGGGAACTATGCAAGAGTTTCCAAACCTTTCAGAGGCGCGACCGACCTTCACACTTCCCGCTGGGGAGCGTGCGAGGTTGGAACGGGCATTCTCCGAACATCTGCAAACGGCGGCGCCGATGGAGGGCGTTCGTTTAACGGGGGTGATTCCCTGCCAGAGTGAGGGCGCGGCACCTGTTTGCGAAACAACGAGACGCGGTGTCCGATGGATGCCGCAGGATCGTGCACCTGCCGGGGGCTTCTATAGTCTCCGAACGGTTCACCAGAGACCGAGCTTGTGGACGCGGTTGTCCGCATGGCTCAAAACAAACATGGCCTAAGGGCCGGAAATGAGGATGATTCAATGAGCGATAACACGAAGGCGGGCTTTTTGTCCGCAGAGACCAAAAAGCTGCAAAGTGAGACGGCGAAGGCAATCGGCGAACTTGCCGAGGTGCAAGGGAAAATTGCCGCGATAATCGGCACGGATGGAGACGCGGAGAAGCAAGGGGAAAAACTGCTTCCCTTGTACATTAAACGCGACCTGCTTCAGGCCAAAGTGAAACGCGACCGTGAGGCGCTTTTTGCTGCCGTGATTGCGGACGCGCAAAAGTCCCATGATGCCGCAGTGACTTCGGTTGAAGAGGCAAAGGCGGTCAAGTCTTGCTTGCGCGATGTCTGGGCCGATTCCGTGAATGGCGATGTCAAAGATTCGAACTCACGGGCGGCGCTTATCAGAAACCCCAGGATGCACCCTTCACAGTTGCGCGAGGCCGCGACTGCGGTGACGGTGGCACAGGCGGCGGTTATGGATGCGGCGCACAGGCTGGCCTTGCTTGACTGGCCGTCCTATGAGGCCGGGCGTCTGGCTGGGCGTGCGGTTCCGTGTCAAGGCTGGGAAGGGCGCTCTTGCTTCTGGATGAGAGCGGCGGCGATAGTGCCAGAGCTGGGTAGCATGACACCGGAGCGGACGGGCACGCTCGTTTTCGGGCGATAGGGTAGCAAACAAGCGAGCTGGGCGACGCGGTCACATGGGAGCTGCCTGCCCCACCCAGCACAGGCACCGATTACACACCTGCACCCCCTCCCCTATGAGCCTTGTCAGAAGAAGGGCCAACTTGGGTGAAAATACTGCCGTATCCGAGTACGCACAATGAAAAAACACATGCAACGCGACACCCAAGCGGGCCTTGCAAGGCGCTGGGGCTGGCATAAGTCGAGAGTATGCCGCCTGTTTCAATCACCCGGCGCACCTCGGTTCACCGATGGCCAGATCGAAGTCGAAGAGGCCGAAGTCTGGCGCGATAGACGGGCGACCGAGCGAGCGGACGGCGGGCGGTGGAGGCGCGAAATATATCGATTGCAGGCGGCGCTTTTACAGATCGAGCTTCAGCGCGTTCAAGCCGATTTGATTCCGGTTGCCGATGTGCTGGCACAGGCCAAAATTGACGCGGCGCTGATTACCGGATCACTGCGGGCGATGCCTGACACGCTGGCACCGCAGATCGTCGGGGCCGTGTCCGTCCATGCCGTCCAGAGCATTTTAAACACCTGGGCCCGGTCAACCCTGCAATCGTGGCATGACGCGGTACAGGAGTGAATTATGATATACGATTTACCGATTCCAGAGATCCGAGCCATTGACCAGCCATACGCAGCGCTTGCCGCCGCCGTGGCGGAATTAGCGATTGCAGATTTAGAGAACCCCCACCCCCACACCCGCAGGACGGCAACGGCATTCGTGAGAGCGGACACTTTCGCGACGTGGTTGGAGTTGGCCGGTCTAAACGTCAAGGCGGACGAATGCCGCAGGGCGCTACAGAGGCGCGGTGTCCTGCCGGTCTGATAGATTGCCAGCACCCCGCCGCAGGATCGCAGGAAGGGGCACCGCAGGGCCAGCAATCGGCACCCGGCACCGGGCACCCCGAAAAACCAACACATTACCAACACACTACCAACACGCCACCAACACACCGGGGCGTGTTTTTTGTCTGAATATGCAGGAAACGCAAGCGGGCAAGCGTTTTTCGCTGTTTTCGGTGTTGGTTTTGTGTTTGTAATTGTGTGGGGATTTTATCAGCAAAACACCCCTTGAAACACCGTGAAACACGGAAAACGGAAAACGGGCGATATACGCAAAAAACCCCGCTTTTATTGGGGTTTTTCAATAAAAACGGGGCGTGTTATGGTGGGCGGTGAGAGACTCGAACTCCCGACAGCCTGGGTGTAAACCAGGTACTCTAACCAACTGAGTTAACCGCCCCTGTCGTCTGTGGGCGAGGAAAATACCATACCCGGCTGTGCCCTGCAAGCCAATCACTTCCCCGCGATGCGAAAGTTGCCGAATCGTATTTCGCCGCCCTCAGGCGCGTAGATCAGCACGTTGAGCTTGCCGACCGCGGCGGGCAGGGGCAGGGTGTCGCGGTATTCCCAGGCCGTCAATGCGCTCTTGAAGGTCTTGTCGGTGCAGACGAAAAATGCGGTGTTGCGTCCGGGCTTGATGTAAAACGGCGCCGTCTCAAGATAGCGTCCGTCCACGTCGAGTCCGAGCGCCACGCGCGTCCCGCATGTGAGTCGGCTTTCCACGTCAACCAGCAGCGTGTCGCCCGCGCGCACGGCCAGCGCAGGTTCGCACACCCGGCTAAACACCGTTTTTTCCTTGCTTCCGACCTGGAACCGCACCACGAGCCGCCCGTCGGCCTCAACGCCTTCCGCGGCATCGCCCCACTCCTCGCAAACCCATGCCGCCGCGGGACCTGTCCCGCCGATCGGACGGGTCGGCCCTTCGGGGGGGCGCGCGTCGGATGGGTCGGACGCACGGCGCATCCCGCCCGAAGCCTTGTCCACAAACGTCACATCAATCCCGCCGTGCTGACGGAGGAAGAACAGGACGAGGTTGACCCCCATCCGCGTCGCCCCTTCCTGCATCTCCGCCGGACTGAGGCTGGTGAGTGAATTCTTGAGCGGCTGGGTGTGGGGATCGATGTTGAGGCCGTCTCCATAATCGTTACGCGTGTAGACCACCGCGACACGTCCGTTGATCCGGATCCCCTCGATGTAGTTCTCGCGGTACTTGTCGCCCGGCGGAATGGCGTAGCCCTTGTAGCCGCGGGTCAGATCGTAACCGGTGCGCCAGCCGTCGAAATCGGCGCCCAGCCGTTCGATCACGGCGCCCGGGAGCACCCTAGCGATTTCACGCCGGAAGGCCTGGTCAAAGGTCTCGTCGCGGTAGTGCGTCGAGTCATCGGCCCACAGGTGGCCGTTATTCTGCAAATAATCGCGCAGGTTGCGCACTTCCGCATCGGTGAATCGAAAATCCTTATGTCCGGTCAGATACACGAACGGCAGCCGTTGCAGCTCGGGTTGATCGAGCCGCACGACGGTGTCGCCGGCCATCAGCGACATGCCGGTCCGCTCACGAAGCTGGTGGCTCAGAAACATCATCGCCGTCCGCGCGCAATCCCAGTCGCCGCCGTATTGTGCCAAAGCCAGCGTCGCCGGGACCGTGCCCGGACCCCCGCTGCCGCCCTTCAATGCCAGATCGCCAGCCGTGCCGTTCTGCCGCTGCTGCGGCTGGCCCGTCCCCTTGGGCAGGGCGATGCCGACGTTTCGCGCCGCATCGGGCCGGTGCGCTTCGGACGCGGCCGCCACGTTTACCGCCGCCTCAATCTTCCGCTGCGCCGCGCCGCCAACCGTCTCGGCCGCGCGGGCGACCATTGCGGCCGTCGGCCCGCTTCCGGCCGGTCCTGCGGCGGATGCGGCGCGGCGCTGCGTTCCGGCCGCCAGCGTGACCGTCTCCGCCGCCACCGCAGCCGTTCCGGCCGCCTGGCGCTCCGGTCCGAAACTTTCCGGGTGCGCTGCTTCGCGCGCCGCGCCGGCTGGCGCGACACGCGCCAGCCCGACCGTCGCCGCCTCCGGCTGACGCCCGTCGGCCCCGGCCGCCACGCCAACTACCGTCGTCATCCGCTGCGCCGCGCCGCCGCCCGTATCGGCCGCGCGGGCGACCGTTGCGGCTGCTGGTCCGCCTCCGACCGGCCCCGTGGCGGGTGCGGCACGGCGCGGCGCGCCGGCCGCCAGCGTGACCGTTTCCGCAACCACCGCAGCGGTTCCGGCCGCCTGGCGCTCCAGTCCGAGGCTTTCCGGGTGCGCTGCTTCGCGCGCCGCGCCGGCTGGCGCGACACGCGCCAGCCCGACCGTCGCCGCCTCCGGCTGACGCCCGTCGGCCCCGGCCGCCACGCCAACTACCGTCGTCATCCGCTGCGCCGCGCCGCCGCCCGTATCGGCCGCGCGGGCGACCGTTGCGGCTGCCGGTCCGCCTCCGACCGGCCCCGTGGCGGGTGCGGCACGGCGCTGCGTTCCGGCCGCCAGCGTGACCGTCTCCGCAGTCACGGGCGCCGTTCCAGCCGCCTGCCGCTCCGGTCCGAGGCCCTCCGGGTGCGCCGCTCCGAGCGCCGCACCGCCGGGCACGACTCGCGCCAGCCCGACCGTCGCCGCCTCCGGCTGACGCCCGTCGGCCCCGGCCGCCA
>CAZDLY010000010.1:0-54219 GCA_964506575.1 uncultured Akkermansia sp.
GACGGCCGCTGGGTTGACACGGCCTTCAAGAAGGAGATGAAGACCGTCACCGTGACGTTCGGCAGCCCGGAGTACTTCAAGCTGCTCAGGGACAAGCCGGATCTGAAGGACGTTCTGGCGTTGGGCGCCAAGGTCACCGTCGTCCTCGACGACGGCACCGCGCTGGTGGTGGAGTGAGACTCATGCCGGTCGGCAAGGGACGGGCCTTTTGTTGTACCACGGAAGCGCCGTCCCGCCTTACCGGCTCACTTTGCGCGGGCCGATCAACTCCACCGGAATCGGCTCGAACCCGGGCACGCGGCGGTAGATCGCGGTGTCCGGCTTGAACCGGAAGTCCTCCTTCTCAATGTCCATGAGGCCGGGATCCACGTCCATCAGCAGGTTGGCCGACATCTCCTGCGGGAACGACTCAAACCCCGGCATGCGCCGGCAGCGGTTGATGGACAGGAAGTCGTTGCACTTGTACGCCACGTTGCGGCGGATGACGTTGCGGTCCGGGTATTCCTTCAGGTCCTTCAGATCGGGGTACGCTATACTGTAAGGCGGAGCGGCGACGTCAACGTCCTTGAAGAGCCACTGCTGAAAGGCGTTGATATGATCCTCCCACTGCTTTCTGCCGCAGGGCATGGTGCCGATGGCCAGTTCGCAGTCCACGAAGAGGTTGTTCTCGATGAGCACGTCCTTGCCCATGTGGATGAAGAGGGCTTCCATCCGCGCATTGCCCAGAGTGCCCGCCTTGTAGAAGACGTTGCCGACCACCGAGACCAGCGCGCCGTCGTCGAAGTACACGGCGCTCTCGCCCTGGTGCAGACCGCTGCCGATGTGGTGGAAGTAATTGTGCCGGACCATGACCCCGCGCTCGCTCATGTTGCGGCCGATGTAGAACTCGCCAATGTCCGAGGTGTCGAGGCAGAGGCGATCGAAGTCGTTGAACTCCACGAGGTGATCGTTGCCATGCGCCCAGATCCCGAAATGCGGCCCGTGATGGATGTGGTTGTGCCGCACGCGGTGGCCGACGCCGTTCAGGCTGACTCCCGGGCGGTAACAGGGGTACAACCGACCGTAGTCATGGATGTCGCAGTCCTCGACGCGGTTGCAGGCCGCGGAGAGCGTGCGCCTGTCGCCGCCCTCGAGATACACACCGCCCTGGCCGAGGTCGTGCAGGTGGCACCCTTCCACACGGTTGTTGGCGCCGGCCACGAGACCGGCCTTGCCGCCGCAATTGCGGACGAGGCAGTTCACGATGGCATTGTCCACCCCGTCTGCAATCGCAAACGCATCCCCGCGCGATCCCTCCAGGATCACCCCCTGCAGCCGGACATGGTTGGCCCCTTGCAGGACCACCAGTGGCTGCTCGAGCAATGAGAGGAGGATACGCATGCCCGTCGCTCCGGCCGGCGGCACCAGGTACAAGATGCCGGCGCGCCGATCGAGGCAGTATTCGCCAGGCTCCGACAACTCCTCCAGCACGTTGAGGAAATAAAATCGTCCGCCCTGGCCCGCGTCCTTGGCCTTGACGCCGTAGCTCGTCTGATCCCCGAGCGTCACCCGTCCGTCCACGATGGAGGCGACCGCATGTTGCGTGGGTGACCAGTCCACCAGCCAGTATCCGAAGGCGCCCACCCCGCGCCCAATATCCCAGCCCGCCATGCGCGGCTCGTCGCAGGTGAAGACGGCGTTCTTGGCCGAGGGCTAATCCACGGTTCCCCCGATTTCCAAAACCTCGCGGATCTTGAGATAGCCCGCCTTGGGCCAGCGCGAAACCTGCAGGGGCCGGTCATCGGCAAAAACCTCGGGGTCGGCGGGAACATCCGGGAACGTGCACCCCAGCGTCCTGAACGGGCCGGAGACCGACGCCCCGCGCTGGGCGAGATCGATCTGCCGCACCCGCTCACGCACCTCCGGCCGCAACTTCGTCGCCACGGCCGGGTCGGTGACCGGCGTGAAGTCGGCTGCGGAAAGCGTCAGGCCGCCGCTCAGCCGCACCTCCCGCCCCTCCGCCGCCCGCCAGGTCACCGGCGCGTCCGGCGTGCCCGAATCTTCCGACCCCAGCACCAGGGAGATTCGTTAAGGGAATAGGTGCCGCCGCCGATCACCACCTCCGCCGGCCCCGTGCCACCCCCTCGCCGCCACTCGCGCACCGCATCCCGCGCCCGCGCCAGCGTCGCGAACGGGCCATCACCCGCCCTGGCATTCGCCTCTGCCTTTGTGCCGGACCACCGATTATTCCCCTTCACTGCCACATGCCATGTCGTCATCTCGGTGTCGCCTTCCTGTTGGCTACCGAGGCTCATGCAAAACCCCTCGGACGCAAGCCGTCAGGCGCAGCGTCCGGGGGGGGGTGCAAGCCTCTAAGAATAGCGGTTGACATCCGCCCGACAATTGGTTAAAGTACCAAATGACCAAGGGAAAAATTGTCATGACACGCGAGCAAAAGACGGTATTGGCTGCGAAGACCCGTGTGCTGAAGGCGCTGGCGCACCCCGCGCGTCTGTGGATGGTCGAACAGCTCGACGGCGGCGAGCGCTGCGTGTGCACGCTGGTGGAGGGGTTGCGGCTCGATTTCTCGACCGTCTCGAAACACCTGCTGGTGCTCAAGAACGCCGGGATCGTCACGGACGACAAGCGCGGCAAGCGGGTGTTCTACTCCCTGCGGGTGCCGTGCGTGCTGAAATTCATGCAGTGCGTGGAGGCGGTGATGGAAACGTGAAACTGGAAACTTGAATTTCGTCGGCGGCAGATGAGCGGTTCGCGCTGCTCGCTGGAGCGGCTCAGGTCGGCTCGAAGCGGGGCGCACAACGGGTGAGCGGGGAGTATGGACTGGAAAGCGGAATGGAAGAAGGGGTTGTGGATCGTGGCGGGGTTTCTGGCCTGCTTCTATCTGCCGGCGGGGGTGGCGCGGTTTGATCACGCGGTGTCGGAGGCGCTGCATCTGGTCAGGTGGTATGCCCGCGAACACGTGCTGCTGTGCCTGGTGCCCGCCTTCTTCATCGCCGGGGCGATCGGCGTCTTTGTGAGCCAGGCCGCCGTGATGAAGTACCTCGGTCCGCAGGCCAAGAAGGTTTTGGCCTACGGCGTGGCGGCCGTTTCGGGCGGCATCCTGGCGGTCTGCTCGTGCACGATCCTGCCGCTCTTCACCGGCATCTACCGCATGGGCGCGGGTCTGGGCCCGGCGTGCGCGTTCCTGTACTCCGGGCCGGCGATCAACGTGCTGGCGATGATCCTGACCGCGCGCATTCTGGGACCCGAACTCGGCATCGCCCGCGCGGTCGGCGCGATGGCATTCAGCGTGGTGGTCGGCTATGCGATGCATCTGCTGTTCCGGCGCGAGGAGGAGGCGAAGGCGGCGGTAGCGCTCCACATGCCCGAGGAGAAGGCGGGACGGCCGCTGTGGCAGACGACCCTCTATTTCGCTTCGATGGTGCTGATCCTGGTGTTCGCCAATTTCGGCAAGCCGCAGAACCCGGCAGGCGTGTGGGCGGCGCTGTACGGGGTGAAGTGGACGCTCACGGCGGTGTGCGCGCTGGGGTTGGGCGTGATGCTGGTGGCGTGGCTCAAGCTGCGGCTGTGGAAGGTCGGCCTGGTGGCGGCGGCGACCGCGGGGACGGCGCTGGGCACGGGTGGCAACCCGCTGGCGGCGTTCACCGTCGGCTTGCTGGGGCTGGCGTGGCTGACGGCGACCGACGCGGGCGAGGGGGGGGCCTGGTTCGAGTCGTCGTGGGCCTTTGCGAAGCAGATTTTGCCGCTCCTGCTGATCGGGGTGCTGGTGGCGGGCTTCCTGCTGGGCCGCGTGGGGCAGGAGGGGATGATCCCGTCGGAATGGGTGGCCCGGGCGGTGGGCGGCAACTCGCTGCGGGCGAACTTCGTGGCCTCGTTCGCGGGCGCGTTCATGTACTTCGCGACGCTGACCGAGGTGCCGATCATCCAGGGGCTCATGGGGGCGGGGATGGGCAAGGGTCCCGCGCTGGCGCTGCTGCTGGCCGGTCCCGCGCTGAGCCTGCCGAGCATGCTGGTGCTCGGCAGCGTGCTGGGACCGAGGAAGACGGTGGCGTTCGTGTCGCTGGTGGTTGTGCTCGCGACCGTGACGGGGTATGGGTTTGGGAAAATGTGACGCTGGAAACTTGAAACTGGAAACTGGGAACGGGAAGGGGTCAGAGATGAGAATCCAAGTGCTGGGCACGGGGTGCCCGAAGTGCAAGACGCTGATGGCTAACGCGGCGGCGGCGGTCCGGGCGGCGGGCGTCGAGGCGACGGTCGAGAAAGTCGAGAAGATCGCGGACATCATGACCTTCGGCGTGATGATGACACCCGCCTTGGTTATCGACGGCCAGGTGAAGAGCGTGGGCAAGGTGCTGAGCGCGGAGGAGATCGGCAAGATGCTGGGGAAGTGAAAGTATCCAATCAACCCAGGAGGTCACAATGAGCGATAGCAAGAATGCCTGCGCGTGCGGGGCGGCGCCGAAACTGATTTTCGCGTGCTCCGGTGCGGCCGACGTGGGCGCGATCGCCGACCAGGCGGCGCGCAAACTGACAAAAGACGGCGCGGGCAGGATGTTCTGCCTGGCCGGCATCGGCGGGCGCGTTTCGGGGATCATGGCCACGACGGCCGCGGCCTCGAAGGTGCTGGCCATCGACGGGTGCCCGTTGAACTGTGTGAAGCTGGCGCTGGAGCAGGCCAGCTTCTCGGGCTTCGAACACCTGCAACTGGCGGACATTGGGATGGAGAAGGGCAAGACGCCGATGTCGTCCGAGGCGGTGGACAGGGCCGCCGCGGCCGGCGCGTCGAAACTGATCGGTTAGGAGACTGGACGATGAACGAAACGAACGGGTGCGACGGCGGAAGGTGTTGTGGCGGGCGGGGCAGGTGGATCTGGATGGCCCTGGCTTTGGCCGTTCTGGGTGTGCTGATCGCCAGGAACGCGGGGAAGAGGCCGGTGGCGGGCGGGACGGCCGCGGTCGTTGAAACAACTGTGCCATCGGCTCCCCGGCCCCGACTGGTTGATCTCGGCGCAACCCAGTGCATCCCGTGCAAGCGGATGGCGCCGATTCTGGAGGAGTTGAAGAAGACCTATGCCGGCACGATGGACGTGCAGTTCATCGACGTCTGGGAAAACCCGGACGCGGGGAAGCAGTATGGGGTTCGCAAGATTCCGACGCAGATCTTCTATGATGCGGCGGGAAAGGAACTGTTCCGGCACGAGGGGTTTCTCGGCAGGGATGACATCCTGAAAAAGTGGAAGGAGTTAGGGGTCGATTTGACGGGCGCAGCCGCCGCACCGGGCGTCAGCCGGTGGACACCGGCACAGCCCGACACGCTCGTCCAAGAGGCTGTCTGTTAGAATGCCGATAATCTCAAGAAGCGGGAGGACGCGAAGATGGAGCAGCTTTTCACCTATCTGACGCAGGCCGTCGAGGGGACGCCGGCGGTCGCGCTGACCGCGGCGCTGGTGTGGGGCATCCTGAGCATCCTGCTCAGCCCGTGCCATCTGGCGAGCATCCCGCTGATCGTGGGGTTCATCGACCTGCAGGGGCAGATGAGCACGCGGCGGGCGTTCACGATTTCGCTGCTCTTCTCGCTGGGGATACTGATCACCATCGGCGTGATCGGCGCGATCACGGTGGCGGCGGGGCGGATGATGGGCGATGTGGGGCGCTGGGGCAACTACGCGGTGGCGGTCCTCTTCTTCGGGGTCGGCCTCCACCTGCTGGAGGTGATCCGGCTGCCGCTGCCGGGCGCGGCGCAACCCGGCATGAAGCGCAAGGGGATGCTGGCCGCCCTGGTCCTCGGGCTGGTCTTCGGGGTCGCGCTCGGGCCCTGCACCTTCGCCTATATGGCGCCGATGCTGGGCGTCGCCTTCCGCCTCTCCTCCACGAACCTGGCCTATGGCATTCTGCTGCTGCTGATGTACGGAGTCGGGCATTGCGGCGTGATCGTGCTGGCGGGCACGTTCACCGGGGTGGTGCAGCACTACCTCAACTGGAACGAACGGTCCGCGGGCGCGCGTGTGCTCAAGCAGGTCTGCGGCGTGCTGGTGCTGCTGGGTGGACTGTACCTGATCTACACGGCACGGTAGGGGACGGCGGAGCGACCGCAGCGATTTTCGGGACAGATGGGCACGTGTTGGAAGAAAGGAAAGCGATGAAAGAGGTAAAACTGTTCATGTTTGACGGGTGTCCGCACTGCAAAAAAGCACAGGAGCTGGTGGCCGAGATTCTGGCCGAACATCCTGAATATGCCCGGATTCCGTTCACGGTGATTGATGAGCGCAAGCAACCGAAACTGGCGGAGCGGTATGACTATTACTACGTGCCGACCTTTTTCACGGGCGACGTGAAAATGATGGAGGGCCCTCCCACCCGGAAGGCGATCGAACAGGCTTTCGCCCAGGCGCTGGGTTGAGCGGCAGCCCGGTCACGCGGTCATGGTCTTGATCCGGTGCTGCACGGCGCCGAGGGCGCGGAGGTCGTCCTGCTGCGCGGGGGTGAGGAAGACCGGCTTGCCGACGATGGCGGCGGCGATCATCGACTTGGCGGCATCCTCGACGACGAGGCAGCGGTAGTAAGCCTGCTTCATGTTGGCGCCGGTGGCGATCATGCCATGGTTGGCCATGAAGAGGGTGTCCACGGTCCTGTGGGCCTCCGAAACGGCGGCGGCGAGGGCGTCGGTGGTGGGCGTGACATAGGGGATCGAGCCGACGCGGCCGAGGTCGCAGACAAACTCGGCGAACATCGGCTTGAGCTCGGCGCCGGAGCTGAAGATACCCGATGCCCAGGGCGAATGGGTGTGGAAGACCGCCTGGACATCCGGGCGGTTGCGGTAGATGCCGAGGTGCATGTTGTACTCGCTGGTCGGCTTGTGCCGTCCGGCGATCTGCCGGCCGCCGGCGAGTTCGAGTCCGCAGAGGTCATCGGGGGTGATGTCGTCCATGGCCAGTCCGCTGGGCTTCATCCAGATGATGTTCTGGTCCCGTGCGCTGATGTTGCCGCCGGCGCCGGCGACGAGGCCGGCCCGGGCGATCTTGATGCCATAGGCGACGAGGTCTTCTTTAACGCTCATGGGTCTCTCCGTGGTGGTGTTCGGGTGGCGGATCAGGCGCGCGTTGCGAGGACGGCGGTTTCGCAGGCTTTGATCTGCGGGAGCCAGCGGCCGTCCTCGGGGACGTTCTGGCGGCGGCAGAACTCGTTCCAGACGGCGCCCAGCGGCAGGAGCTTGTTCTCTTCCTGCATCACCAGGCGGGTGGTGAAATCGGACGCCTCTTCGGCCTGGCGCATCGGGCCGTACGGTTCGAGGAGTGCGGCCAGGAGCGCCTTGCGGGCGTTGCGGATGCCGATGATCCACGCGGCGAGGCGGTTGATCGAGGCGTCGAAATAGTCCATGCTCACCGCCACGCGCGGGAGGAAGCCGCCGCGGACGATCTCCTGGAAGATGGCCAGCATGTCATCGGTGAGGGTGGCGACGTGGTCGGAGTCCCAGCGGACGCCGCGGGAGAGGTGGAGCAGGACGCCCGGGACGAAGAGGAGCGCGGCGGAGAGCTTGTCGGCGATCGTCTCGGTGGGGTGGAAATGGCCGACGTCGAGGCAGAGGTACTTGCCGCGGGTGGCGGCGTACCCCATGAAAAACTCATGCGAGCCGACGGTGTAGGACTCGACGCCGATGCCGAAGAGCTTGCTTTCGACCGCGTCGATGTTGAGTTGGGCGGGGATGGGCTCGGCGAACACGGCATCGAGCGACTCGAGCATCCGCTGGCGCGGCGCGAGGCGGTTGGCGGGGGTGTCCTTGTAGCCGTCGGGCATCCAGTGGTTGGTGATGCAGGGGGCGCCGAGGGCCCGGCCCATGGCGGCGGCGATCCGGCGGGCGGCGATGCCGTGGCGGATCCAGAACTCGCGGATGGCGCGGTCGGGGTGGGAGAGGGTGAAGCCCGAGGCGGCGAGGGGATGGGCAAAATACGAGGGGTTGAAGTCGAGGGCGAGCGAGCGGGCCTTGGCCCAGGCGATCCAGCGGGCGAAGTGTTCGGGCTGGAGCGCGTCGCGATCGACGGGGCGGTCGGTTTCGGCATAGAGCATGTGCAGGTTCAGCCGCAGCGGGCCGGGGATGCAGGCGATGGCGCGCTCGATGTCGGCGCGGAGCTCGTCGGCGGTGCGCGCCTTGCCGGGAAAGTTGCCGGTGGCGGCGAGGCCGCCGCCGAGGGTGGCGGCGCGTTCAAAGCCGGTCACGTCGTCGCCCTGCCAGCAGTGCATGGAGATCGGCACGCGCGACAGGGTGGCGAGCGCGGTTTCGGTGTCGACGCCGTGTTCGGCGTAAAGGTCGCGGGCGATGCGGTACGCGGTTTCAGACATAAGCGGCTCCAGCGTTTTCGTGTCAGGGCGGCGAGTTTACGACATCCCGCCGGCAATGACAACAGCAAACTCACGAAGTGTCGAAAGCAAGTGTTGACATCCGCCCCCTGTTTCGTGTTAAATCAGCCGCACTCGGAGGAGCAGCGGTAACGGGACAGTCGTTCTGATTTTCTTGGTTGTGTGCGGAATGCTTTCCGCTCAACGGCTGTTGCGTGTTTTTTTTGTGTTCGATCACCCGGTCGCAGGGTGGTGGATTACGAATTGAGGTGTGCGGATGGCTGATGACGCGGGCCCGGCGCGGGGGCTGACACTGCGGTCGCTGGTGGTGATGCTGGTTGCGGTTTTTCTGCAGGCGGCCTGGATCTCGTATGCCGAGCGTTATGACCGCTACGGGATGATCGCGGAGAACTCGCCTGCGGGGAGCGCGGTGGCGGTGACGCTGGTGGTGATGGCGTTGTGCGGGGGTCTGGCGCTGCTGCGGCGGACGTTGCGGCTGCGGGCCGCCGAACTGGTGGTGGTGTATGCCGCGCTGGTGATATCGGCGCCGTTGATGACGCAGGGGCTGTGGGGCCGGATGACGGGCCTGCTGGTGGCCATTCCCAATAATGCCGATTTCAAGTCGTATGAGAGCCTGCCGTCGATGTTGTGGCCGCACGGGCCGAACCTCGTGGCGAACGGGCGGTTCGATCAGGAGTCTCTCGAGGGGTTCGAGGTGCGGGGTCTCAAGGGTTTCGAGACGATTGACGCGGGGCGGTTCGGCCCGGTTCGCGCGCCCGTTCTGGAGGCGGCGGAAGGGGCGGTGGCCGAGCTGGCGTTCGATCTGACGTCGCGGACCGTCGCGGACCGGCACCATCTGATTCCGGGCGAGCGCCATCTGCTCTCGCTGCTGGTGCGCACGGACGGCCTGCAGCGCGGAGCGTCCGTCATGGTCCTGGCACGGGCGGACGACGGAGCTGAGCGGATGCTCTACGTCTCATCGGCCGAGACGCGGCCGACGCTGGCGCAACCCGGCCGATTCGAGCGGATCGGCGTGACGCCGTACACGGTGCCGGCGGATCTACAGAAACGTCTGCATGTGATGATCCGGCTGACCGGTCCCGGTCGGCTGGCGGTTTACGATGTGGAATTCATCAATGTGGAGGCGGTGGAGAGCATCTATTCGGGCCGGCGGGTGGTGCGGGCCAGTGAATGGGCGGCGCTGGCCGGGGACGAGCGTGAAAACACGGTGGTGCGTCCCGACTCGTTGCTCAGCCTTGCCGGGCTGCGCTATCTGGTCACGGGGTTCATCCCGCTCGGACAATGGGTATTGCCCGGTCTGGCGTGGTCGATCCTCATCGCGGCGTTGTTTGCCGGATTCATGGGTTTGAACATGCTGATGCGGCGGCAGTGGGTTGAGAACGAGCGGTTCTCCTTTCCGCTGACGGTGGTGCCGAAGCAGCTCTTTTCGGAAACGGAGGGCGGCGGTTGGGCCCTGTTGCGCAACCGGGTGATGTGGATCGGGTTTGGCGTCGCGCTCATCTTCGGGATTCTGCGGGGACTCAACTATTACAATCCGGCGGCTCCCGATCTGAGCTGGCCGAGCACGCCTCTGGCGCCGCTGGTGGAGAATCCATTGGCCAAAGCCTTTCTCAAGGACGTCACGGTGCCGCTGCTGTGTCTGACGATCCTTTCGATCGCGTTGCTGATCCAGACCGACGTCCTGTTCTCGTTGTGGGCCTGCTACTTCCTGTTTCAGATCTGGAATTTTGCCGGGCCGGCATTCAACATGAACCGGTTTCCGCGCTACCCGTGGCGTTTCGAGCAGAACATGGGCGCGTTCATCGCGTTTGCCTTGCTGGCGGTGTATGTGGGGCGGCGGCACCTTCTGGAGGCGGTGAAACTGGCGTTCTCGTCGGTGGCGAAGGCGGGCACGCGAGCGGCCGAGGCGCGCGAGCACCGGGTGGCGCTCGCGTTGGTGGCGTTGTCGTTCCTCTTTCTGGCGTGGTGGGGATCGTGGACCGGGATGGGCGTCAAGGCGAGTCTGCTCTTCTTCGGTTACATGATGGTGCTCGGCTTCGCGACGAGCAAGATTCGGGCGGAATGCGGCACTCCCGCCGCCTATCTGACGCCCTATTTCGGAATGCAGTTTGTGGCGGCGGTCGGCGGGTTTGCCATGTTCGGGACAACGGGCATGCTGGTGGCGACCATTGCGTCGGGGTTCATGACGACGGCGTGCTTCCTGCTGATTGCGCCGATCCAGATCGAGATGATGGAACTGGGAAAGCACTTCCGGGTCTCTGCGCGGCAGATCAACACCGGCCTGTGGATCGGATTGATGGGCGGCGTTCTGATCGGCGGCTTCTCGGTCCTGTGCTGGGCGTACGGGATTGGCGTCGATTCAATGGAGGTCGGCTGGCCCTTCAAACTGGACTGGTACTTCGGCGGCTACCGGGGCGCTGAGCAGGCGGTGGACCGGGCGATGATGACCGGCTCGTTGTTCAAGCCGGAGACCGCCTGCATGAACGTGTTGTCGAACCCGGACGCCAAGGGGCTTGCGGTCGGGGCGGTCATCACGGTCGTGTTGGCGGTGTTGCGGAGCCTGTTCATGTGGTTTCCGCTTCATCCGCTCGGTTACGTGCTGGCGGGCAGCCACATGATGGGCGGCGCGAGTCCCTCCCCGATCCACGGCGCGTTCTGGCTGCCGGCGCTGCTGGCCTGGGCCATCCGCGGGATTGTTTTGAAGATTGGCGGGGCCCGCGCGATCCGCCATGCGCTCGTTCCGTTTTGCGTCGGAATGTTCATTGCGTGCGTGTTTTCGATGATCCTGTTCGATGTCATCGGGCTGATCTTGCGGGCCAATGGCGTCACCAACATTTACAGCGGGTTACCATGAGCCAGTTGAAGCAAGCGACGTGGATGGATCAGGTCATTGTGGGCGCGATCTTCGCGGTCCTGGGGGTCGCGTTGCTGGCCCTGTTTGTCCGTGTCGCGGAGCCGGCCTTTCGCAAGCCGAAGGCGGTCTTTGCCGGGCAGCGTGACGCGGCGCCGCTGCTCGCCTCGTTGACGACGAACCGCTTTCAGGACACGCTGTCGGCGATCGCCGCGGCCACCCGGGGAGGGGATCCGCGGGTCAACACGCGCCTGACCGGCAGCGCCGGCTTTTACCGCACGGAGGCACTGATTACCGAGACGTTCCGTCGTGCCGGGCTTGAAACCGTGAAGCAGACGTTTTCCGTTTCGGTTCCGGTGACCGAGCGGTGCGAGATTGTCGATGCGGAGGGCCGGCTGCTGGAGGGCGTGTCGCTCTATCCGTTTGCGCCCTCGGGTCTGATGCCCATGTCACTCCCCGACGAGGGAATACAGGCGCGCTTGGTGGCCGTGGAATCTTTCTCGCTTTCCCTGTTGGACGGCTGCGATCCGAAACGGACGATCCTGATGACCACCCTGGGGACGGGCGGGGGATGGTACAGTCTGGCGAGCATCGGCGTGCCTGCCGTGATCGTTTACGAGGATGAAACCTCGATGAAACTTCGCAGCAGTCCGGACGTGCGGGGCAACTGGGATGCGATGATGAGCGGCGAGGAACAACCCTTCCCCCGGTTTTACGCCAGCGGCGCGATCCGGGATCACGCCGGCAAGGACGTCACGATCCGCTGCAAAACCCGGCTCGAGCACAAGCAGGCGCGGAACATCATCGGGGTGTTGAAGGGCGATGGATCGAATCCCGATGCGCTGGTGTTGACCGCCTATTACGATTCGAACTCGGTCATTCCCGAGTTGGCTCCGGGCGGGGAAGAGGCGATCGCGCTGGCCTCGTTTCTGCAACTGGTGGACGCGTTTGCCCCGTATGCGGGCAAGATGTCGCGCGATGTTGTTTTTGTGGCGACCGCCGGGCATGGTCAGGCCATGGCTGGCGCCTGCCAGTTGATGAGTGCGGCGGGCGAGACGTATGGCGACGACCGGCGGCGCGCGCGCTTTGAAGCCAGACGGAAGGAGAACGTCGAACAGCTCGCGTGGTCCGAGCGGGCGTTGAAGGCGCTGGCCGAAGACGCCCTGTGGGACGGTTCCGGACTGGCGCAGTGGTGGCTCGCGGAAGCGGCGCCGATGCGCAAATGGTTGAGCCGGTGTGTTTCAACCGTGGCCGGGGAAATCACGCTGGAGATGCAGAATCGCGCGTTGGGGTCACGACTGGCCTATATGCGGGCGGGGAGCCCGGTCTATCGGGATGGGTTCAATCCCGGGACCGCCACGCCTGCGGAACTCGGTGACGACGCAAACCAGCACCCGCTGCTGCGGGTGATGCGGGATGACCAGCTCCGGGCTGATCGCGCGGGCAGTTTGGTCGCCTTGTTGCTGCCCCAGCTCGCCCTCCGGAGCGAGTTCGTGGAATGGGGGATGCGCGCCCGGCTCGCCGCCTATCTGGAAAAAGTGGCGGCTTATCACCGCCTGGCGCTGCAGGAGGCGGCTGATTGCGATGCGGTGAGGAAGGTGTTCGGCCGGTATGACAAGACGCTCACGATCAGCCTGCTGCTCAATTCGGGCGGCTCGGTTGGCGGGAAGGATATCTCGGTGCTGACGGGTCTGGCCAATGCCGGTCCGATGGTCGAGCCGGTCGGCACGCTGCTGGCCAATGCGCTCCAGGATGGCGTTCCGCGCGAGGCTGACCAGCCGCTTTGGAAAGTCGTCTACTGGGGCAAGGCGGACGCCGGCGGCAGTCGCGCGTATCCCAATCGCGCGGTTGGCGGGCCGGTGCGCGCGTCGATGGTGTGGACGCTGTTCGGCCAGTTGGCCTTCTCGATCGACAACTACGCCTTCGTTCCTCCAAAGATAGGGTCTCCCGAGAACGAAATCGGCGGGTTGCCGACGGCGGTCCCCGTGAGTCAGTTGCAGGTGATCGCCCCCGTCCTGCTCGATACGGCGTACGGCCGGTTTGAGTTTCAGAAGGTGCCGCTTGACCGCGGGGGCAACATTTCTGAATTGAAGGGGTATGCCTTCGGGACGGCGGGAACCGGTCAGATGGTGCCTTCGCATCCGATGGCATTCAACACATTTGTCCGGCTGACGGCCGGGTCGTCGGCCACGCTGACGGCCGGGGTTGACTGTTATCCGCCGCTGTGGGTCAATCCTTACGGGGCTTATTACCGGGAGGCGACGATCAGCGGGGTGAAGCGGGCGGATGCCGCCCGGTATGACGACGCGGGGCGCATACTCTATTTCAAAGATGTGGGGGGGGCGGCCGAGGGGGTCTTCCAAACCGAACATGTCGCGGGGGCGGCGGCCTCCTCGCTGAACGGCGGCAAGCGGACCAATATCGCCCTGTTCCGCTGTAGTCATGTCGCGTTTCCCGATCGTTCCAATCCGCGGACGATGCGGTCTTTTGCCGGCGTCAGCTTCCTGTCCGCCTCGGGGATTTCCGCGCCGCCGAATATGCGGGTGGATGGGGCCGGCATTTTTCTGCCGCCCGATTTCCGGTTCTACGTGGGATTGCAGGATGGCGCGCCGGACAACCCGCAGGTGCAAACGTACCGCGCCTTCATGCTCAACGTGGATCTCGATCCCGAGAAGCAGAGCCGCGTCGAGTCGGATATTCAGGGCCGTGGCTATTTGGCGGCAGACACGCCGAACGTCACCTTCATCCACTTCGACGCGGCGGAGTCCATGTTGTTCACGCACGGACGTCGCTTGAAACTGCAGAAGCAGTACCGGATGGCCGACGAGCGGATGCTCGATTTCCATGAGCGGGGCCGGGGGTGGCTCGATCAAGCCCGCGAGAATCGCGCGGCATTCCTGAACCTCGACGCGATCTTGAACGCCGGGCGCAGCCTGTCTTACGCGATCAACAACCATCCGGTCATCCGCTCCCGGATTTCCCAGGCGGTCTTAGGGATCCTGTGGTACCTCGGGCTGCTCGTCCCCTTTGTGTTCTTCTTTGAGAAACTGGTCTTCGGCTTCACCGATATCCGCAAGCAGTTGGCCGCGATGGGCGGCGTCTTCCTGGTGGTCTTCGGCCTTCTGCGCGCGATGCACCCCGCGTTCCAGATGGTCCGATCATCCATGATGATCCTGATCGGCTTCGTGATGTTCCTGCTGACGGTGGTCGTGACACTGATGGTGGGCGGCAAGTTCAAGCAGAACATCAAGGAATTGCGGAGCAAGGAGGGTCGGGTTGAGGGGGCCGATGTCAACCGCAGCGGCGTGATCGGCACGGCCTTCATGCTCGGCCTGAACAACATGCGCCGGCGCAAGGTGCGGACAACCCTGACGTGCATCACGCTGATTCTGATCACCTTCGTCATGATCTGCTTCACGTCCGTCTCGTCTGATCTGGTGAACATCGAGAACGTCACGGGGCGGACGATCTGGAACGGCCTGCAGATTCAGAAACGCGGATTGCTGCCGCTGTCCGCCGCGGAAGTCGCCAACATCCGCGACCTCTATGCGCGGCGTTATCCGGTGACGGTCCACTCCTGGCTGGTGTCGCCCTTGCTTTCCACCGTCCTGGAGAACCCGGAGATCGAGATTGATCGCGCCTACCCGCTCGGGGATCGGATCATCAAGAAGCGGACGAAAGTCAGCGGTTCAGTGCAGATGGAGTGGTGCGAGCCGATGTTCTCGGGGATTGACAAGCTGCTGACCCCGAACAGCCGCTGGTTTTCCCGGCCGCCCCAAACCCAGGCCGAGCGCCAAGCGGCGCTGGCCACCGGCTATAGCGCCATGCCCGCCGTGATCCTTCCCGACAGCGTGGCACGGACGCTCGACATCATCGACCAAGACCTTGCCGGGACCAATGTCGTCGTGCAGATTCGCGGCGAGACCTTCCGTGTGGCGGGGATCATCGATGCACTGTCCCTGAGCGAATATGTGGGGATGGACGGCAAAAGCTTGCTGCCCTATGATCTGAACGCGATCCAGGCGCTGGGAACGGATCAAACGGGCGCGGCGATCCTTCCCGAGGACGTGAAACGGCTGACCGGCAGCGATGTCATCCTGGTCGACCGGCATCCGCCGGCGTCGAAAGGCGAGCAGATCAAGATCATCTCGTGTCAGGTTGTCTTCCCCAAAACGGCGTACACGATGCCGCAGTTGGCCGATTCTCTGAAGCCGGTTGATTTCAGCGACCAACGGCGGTTGGTGCTGGAATATCTGGAGCGGGTGGGGGAGCCGGCGTATTACGGCGTGGAGGGGATTGCCTACTTCGGTTCGCGGATCCGCGCCAAGACGTTTGAGGGCGTGCTGCAGATTCTGATTCCGATCATTATTGCCGCGCTCACGGTCTTCAGCACGATGCGCGGATCGGTCTACGAACGGCGCGGCGAGATTTACGTCTACAACGCCGTGGGCATCGCTCCGAATCATGTCTTCTTCATGTTCATGGCGGAGGCCGCCGTGTATGCGGTGGTCGGTGCCATGATGGGCTACCTGCTCAGCCAGGGAGTCGGACGCGTGCTGACCGCGCTGAATCTGACGCGGGGGATGAACATGAATTACAGCTCGATCGAGACGATTTATGCCTCGACGACGATTGTCCTGTCGGTCCTGCTCTCCACGATCATTCCCGCGCGCAGCGCGGCGAAACTGGCCGCGCCGTCCGAGAACCGCGAGTGGAAGATGCCGCCGGTCATCAACGACACCCTGGAATTCGATCTGCCGTTCACCTTCACGCCGTATGACCGCGTCGCGATTCTGAGCTACATGCACCGCTGGATGGATGCGCATGGCGAGGGAGGGGTCGGACAGTTCTTTGCGGCTCCCCCGGAGGTCATTCTCCGCGAATGTCCGGGCGAGGCGGCCCATGTGGGCGCGCTGCCGGCGGTCGTGGCGACGGTCTGGCTGAAACCGTATGACCTCGGTGTCTCGCAGCGGGTCGAGATCCTGCTGCCGACCGACACGGAAACCGGGGAGTTCATCGCCCGGGTCCGCATGCTCCGTCTCAGCGGCACCACCGCCTCGTGGGAACGCACGATCAAGCCGTTCATGAGCCTGCTGCGCAAGCAATTCCTGAATTGGCGGGCGGCCACCGAGCGGGAGCGAAGCGAAATGTATGCGGAAGCGAAGACCCTGATCCAGAACGCGCGAGTGGAGGGAGAGTCCCATGGCGGATGATCAAAGACGGAAGAGCGGCGATGCCGAGCTGGAGATGTACCGCTCGATCATTGACGAGCCCTCCGAATTCAAAAACGGCTTTACCTGGGTCACCGTCATCGGCGCCCTGTTTTGCGGTCTGCTGATGATGCCCGGCACGATTTATCTGAGTCTGATGACCGGCGGCGGTATTTCGGCATCCTGGGTCACGCTGATCATTTTTTCGGAGGTGACCCGCCGGGCGATGAAAACCTTGAGCAAACAGGAGCTGTGCGTGCTCTTGGCGGTTGCGGGAACGATGGCTGGCGGCGGTCCGATCGGTGATCTGATCTGGCGCCAATTCCTGATCCGTTCCGATGCCGCCCGCGATATGGGTCTCATCGGCAAGTTCCCCAGTTGGTACGCGCCCCAGCCCATGAGCGAGGCGATACTCGGCCGGAACCTGTTCCATTCCGACTGGTTTATTCCGATCATGCTCATGGTCTTTCTCTCGGTCGTCGGGACCATTCGCAGCTACACCCTCGGCTATTTTTTCTTCCGTGTCACGTCAGATGTCGAACGGCTTCCGTTCCCCTTCGCGTCTGTGGCGGCCAGCGGCACCCTGGCGCTCTCCGAGGCGGGGGAGAAACACACGACGTGGAAATGGCGGGTGTTCTCACTCGGGGCTATGCTGGGATTGGGCTTCGGCATCATCCAGGTTGGTGTACCGTTGATCACCGGGGCGATTCTCACCAAACCCATCTTGATTATTCCGCTGCCGTGGTACGACATGACCCGTCTGCTGGAGGGGGTGCTGCCGGCAACGCCGTTCGGGATCGTGCTTGATCTGGGCATCCTGCTGGCCGGCATGATTGTGCCCTTTTGGGCCGTGGTGGGTTCGGGTTGCGGGATCCTGCTGACGCTCATCATGAACCCCATCTTGTACAAGCTCGGGGTTCTCACCCGCTGGCAACCGGGCATGGATACCATTACCACAACGTTCGGCAATTCGATCGATTTCTGGTGGAGTTTCGGGTTGGGGGTCACGCTGAGCATCACGGTCATCTCGTTTTACCAGACCGGGCGCGATGTGATCCGCGCCCTCCGTAAAAACAAGGCGGATCAACGGGATGCGGGGATGCGCAGGCAGGATCGCGCCAGTCTGTGGCAGACCCCGCCCGGACGAGGAGACTTCGCGCCCTGGATCGCCATCGTCCTGTATGTGATCGCTTCGTTGTGCGTCGTGGCCGTTGCGCATCTGCTGGTGCCGAAATTTCCGCTCTACTTCCTGTTTCTGTTCACGTTGGTGTATACGCCAATCATGTCTTATGTCGACGCCCGCCTGATCGGCATCTGCGGCCAGCAAACATCCATCCCGATGATCAAGGAGGCGGCGATCATCCTGTCGGGATACAAGGGCATCGATATCTGGATGGCGCCGATCCCCGTGGATCAGTTTTCCGGATCGGCGGTGGGATTCCGCGTCAACGAGCTGACGGGCACCAACTTCTTCTCCTATGCGAAGTTAACCATCCTCACCCTGCCGCTGTCGTTCATTCTCAGCCTCTTGTTCTGGTCGTTTATCTGGAAGAGCGGCGTGATCCCCTCCGACCTGTATCCCTACGCGCAGAAGATGTGGGAATTGAACGCCAAGAACACGATGCTGCTTTTTTCATCAACCATGGAGGTGACGGGGGGGAAGCCGCTCTTTTTTCAGGCGTTGCATCCGTGGGTCATCGGCGGCGCGTTCAGCTTTTCGCTGGTCACGTTCACGATTCTCACGTGCTTCCAACTGCCGATCATGGCGATCTTCGGATTTGTGCAGTCGGTGGGCGGCATGCCGCACGGCTTCATCCTGCTGGTGGTTGGCGCGTTGATCGGCAAATTCTATTTTCAACCCCGGTTCGGGCATAAGCGATTCCTGCAGATCGTGCCGGTGCTGATGGCTGGATACGGAACGGGTATCGGGCTGATTGCGCTGATCGGCGTGGCGGCTAACCTGGTCACGAGCGCGGTGTCGGGCACGCCGTTTTAGGCGCGCAGGGGCAGCGACAACAAACAAGGTGTGCAGGCATGAGAGAACAGGTAGGCAGACAGGTCAGGCTTCCGATGCGCCGGGCGGTTCAGATCGCGGTTCAGGGCATCCGCATCCGTCTGGGCCGCTCGCTGGTGACGGTGAGCGGCGTGGTGCTGGGCATCGCGTTCCTGATGAGCAATGTCGCGGGCCAGTTAATCAGTTCGTCACTGGCCAGCGAGAAGGAGACGCGGCAGATTGTGACGTTGATGGAGTCGCTGACCCGGCGTGAAGTCGGTGCGGCCGCGGGAAAGATCCTGGCTGTCGCGGTGTGCGGCGCGATGAATCGCACGGAGCAGATGTTTCTGAACCGTCTGGACGCGATGCCGTTTGACGCGATCCGGATCACCGGCGGGCGGACGCCACGCGGCGTATCCTGCACGCCTCAGGACGTGGGCGACGGGGCGTATCTGCTGGTGGTTCTGGGCCAGGACGCGGCCTCCCCGCACGCGCTCGACGACCTCACGCGCGGCATGAAACGCGTCGGCATCCTGGATGCCGTCGGGCGCCGCACCTATGCGGGACGGGCGCCCGAAGGCGTGAAGCGCGACCTGTTGTTCGGCCCGGAGACCGAGCAGCAGATGGTGCGGATGCAGGCGAAGGCCGAGCAGGCGCAGTTCCGCACGATCTGGGTGGCGGTCATCTCGCTGTTCGTCACGATCATCAGCATCTCCAACGCGCTGCTGATGTCGGTGACCGAGCGGATCCGCGAGATCGGCACCATGAAGTGCCTCGGCGCGCTGTCGTCCTTCATCCGCCGCCTGTTTCTCATCGAGAGCGCGCTCGTCGGGTTTGCCGGATCGGTCGTGGGGATGCTTCTGGGCGCGCTGATCCCGATCCTGATCTACGGCTGGATGTTCGGCTTTGGCCTGATGTTCCACGAGCTGTCCTATCTGCGGCTGGCGCTGGCGTGCGCCGGGTGTGTGGTCGTGGGAACGCTGTTGTCGATGATGGCGGCGATTTATCCGGCGAACTTTGCGGCCCGGATGGTGCCGGCCTCGGCGTTGCGTTCGAACGTGTGAGGATGACGAGGGGAGACTAGGGCATGGCCTTCAACCGCGAGCTGTTTTTTGAGAATGCCGACGCCTCGACCCGCGGCGGGTTTGTCATCCGCGCCGTCGATGTGCGCAAGGTGTACCGGATGGGCGATACCGAGACCCATGCGCTGCGCGGGGCGACGGTCGACATCATCCGGGGCGAGTACCTCTCGATCATGGGGCCGTCGGGTTCGGGAAAATCCACCCTGTTCAACATGATCGGCGGCCTGGACAAGCCGACGGATGGCAAGGTCTACATCGACCAGGTCGACATCGCCCAGCTCGATCCCTACGAACTGGCCTGGCTGCGCTGCCGCAAGGTGGGCTACATCTTCCAGTCGTACAACCTGATCCAGGTGATGTCGTGCATTGAAAACGTCATGCTGCCCATGGCGTTCGCGGGGCTGGATGGTGAGGAGTCGCGCGAGAAGGCGCTGCACATCCTCGATCTCGTCGGCCTCGGCGGCCGGGCGCTGCACAAGCCGTCGGAAATGTCGGGCGGTCAGCAGCAGCGCGTGGCCATCGCCCGGGCCTTGGCGAACTCGCCGGACATCCTGCTGGCCGATGAGCCGACCGCCAACCTCGACCTCAAGACCGGCGAGGAGATCATCCTGCTGTTCCGCAAACTGTGCAACGATTTGGGCGTGACCGTCATTGCGGCTACCCATGACCTGAAGATGCTCAAGAAGTCCGACCGTATCATGTGGATCGAGGACGGGCTGATCACGCAGGTCACCACGCCGGATCAGATGAACCTGCACGAAGAGGAAGTCCACTAACCCCGGCGATGGAGCGGGAACGAACATGAGTGATGCAAAACACGTGATTGCGCGATCCGAGAACGTCACCCGCCGCTATACGCTCGGGGCGGAGGAAGTGTGGGCGCTGAAAGGCATTTCGCTGGACATCTACGAGGGCGAGTACCTGTCGATCATGGGTCCGTCGGGATCCGGGAAGTCCACCTTCTTCAACATGATCGGCGCGCTGGACATCCCGACCTCGGGGACGATCCACTTCATGGGCGAGGACCTCTTCAAGATGCCCGAGGAGAAGCAGGCGTGGGTGCGGTGCAACAAGATCGGGTACATCTTTCAGTCCTACAACCTGATCACGGTGATGAGCGCCCGCGAGAACGTCGCCCTGCCCGCCGTCCTCCGGGGCGCGTCCCCCGACGAGGCGACCGCCGCCGCCGAGGAGGTGCTGCGGCAGGTCGGACTGGGGCACCGGCTTGACCATCTGCCCATGCAATTGTCGGGCGGCCAGCAGCAGCGCGTCGCCATCGCCCGCGCCCTGGTCAACAAGCCCTCGGTGATTCTGGCCGACGAGCCGACAGGCAACCTCGACACCCGGACCGGCCAGGAGGTGATCGAACTGCTGGCCTCCCTGCAGCGGGACCACGGTTGCACGATCATCACCGCGACACACGACGTGAAGATGCTCAAGATCTCCGATCGCATCGCCTGGATCCGTGACGGCAAGCTGGACCGCCTCGAAACGCGCGAGACCATCCGCTTCGGAACCGTGACCGACAAGCTGGATGGCAAGAGATAAATTTCCACTGGACGCGGGACCGGCAATCAGGTTACACTCCCTCCATGCTTCTGCGGGCGTAATTCAATGGCAGAATGTGAGCTTCCCAAGCTCAACACGAGGGTTCGATTCCCTTCGCCCGCTCCATTTTTCAGCCCCGTTCGGGTTGGCGTTCGCACGGTCGATGGGGACGATAAGGAGTTTTGAACATGGGCACGGTTCTAATCATCGATGACGAAAGCGTCATACGCGACTATCTGTCGACGCTGATCCGCCGTCTGGGACACGACCCCGTGACCGCGTCAACCGCCATGGATGGACTCGAAATGATGGCGGATCCCGGCTGCCAGCTCGTGATCGCCGACATCTTCCTTCCCGATTCGCCGCCACCCGAGATCTGGATCCGGCAACTCGCCCAGACGGCAGCCGGGCGCATGGTCGTGCTCATTTCGGGCGCACCGTCGCACGAGTTGAATGAATGCGCAACTGCGTGCGGTATCACCACGTTTCTGAGCAAACCGTTTGAATTGACGTTTATCCGCCGCATCCTGCAAAAAGCCTTCAATTGAAAGCATGGCCTGACGACCCGCAACCGTGTTGGGCGAGGGGTTCATGAACACAAAAACCTGGCTTGGCATACCCTTCTTTGACGACGTGTTCGGCGGCGTCTACCGCGGCTGGCAGACGTTGTGTCACGGCCGTGCCGGGAGCGGAAAGTCCATCCTCGGAATGCACTTCGTCAATCAGGCGCTCATCGAGGGCGACCGGGCCCTGTTGCTGTCTGAAAATCGCACAACCGACACGATCAAGATTGCGGAGCGGTTCGGCATGCCGTTCGCCGCGGCCGTTGCCTCCGGCCAGCTCACGCTGCTGGAGTATGGCGCGTTCATCACCGAGAAGGCCGCCAGCAGCCATATCATGCTCCCGCCGCAGGCGTTCGATGAGTTTCAGGACATGATCGAGGCACAGTCCATCCGGCGGGTGGTCCTGGATCCCGTCCTCCCCTGGGTGGCGATCCAGCCCGTCTCGCATCTGGCGGATCATATTTATTCGTTCATCCACGCCATCGACCGGATGGGCGCCACGGTGATGCTGACGCTGCCCAAGCCGGTCTCCACGGACGCCTTGATCCTGAAAAACCATCTTGAGGATCTGTGTTCGGTCTCGATCAACCTCGACCATGCGAACCAGACGGAACGGGTCCTGCGTGTCATCAAGTACATCGGCCAGATGAATAACCTTTCGAATCCGATAGCGTTTGCCATTCAGGATGGCACCGGATTTGTGCTCGCGCCGCCGGTTCCCTTCGATCCAACTTTGCCCGCGCGCGCACACACAGCAACCGGTAACCCAGAGGGGGGCTCATGAAGCAGGCCGGATCCTTGTATAAGACCCTTTTCCGCCGCCAGTCGGCGCCGGTGGTTGTTCCCGTTCCCGACGCGGTGCGGCCTGTATCCAGGCAATCGGTCCCGGCAAAGCCCCCGGTGGGCACGCTCCCATCCGCAGCCCCGCAGCCGGAACCCCGGCCCGTTCCGGCGGGGCCCGAACCGGTCAGCCACCCCTCCATCAGCGCCTTCCGGCAGGTTATTCCGCAAGCGGCGAACGGCACCCATCCGCCCAAAGAGGCCTCTTATGTGTGGGAGTGAATGCGGGTGAAAGGACCCTCGCTGCGATCCGCCCTCTTTCATCGGACGGAGCTGTTGCTGGGCCGGCCTGTCATGGATCAACTGGCCGACACCCGCGTCATTCTCTTCGGCGTGGGAGGCGTGGGCAGTTGGTGTGCCGAAGCCTTGGTCCGCACCGGCATCCAGCACCTGACTCTCGTCGATAATGACGTCATCTGCCTGACCAATGTCAATCGTCAGCTTCAGGCCACCGCCGGGAATGCCGGACAGCTCAAGGCTCACGAACTGCGCGCCCGCCTGATGTCCCTCAATCCGCAGGCATCGATCGAGGCGCGGGCCGAGAGCTATTCCGCCGAAACCCGCGACACGTTCAATCTGTCCGCCTATGATTATGTGATTGACGCCATCGACAGCCTGGCGTGCAAGATCGATCTGCTGGCCACAGCCATGACCGCCGGGAAGCGCATTTACTCATCCATGGGCGCCGCCTGCAAACTGGATCCTTCCCGGATTCGTGTGGCGTCCATCTGGAAGACCTCGGGATGTCCTCTGGCCCGCGAAGTACGGCGGGGCTTGCGCCAGCGCCAGGTTTCCGGGGATTGCCTCTGCCTCTTCAGCGAAGAGCAATTCCCCAACCGGGGCGAAGACACGGCCTGCGGCACGGGAAATTGCCTCTGCCCGAAAAAAGGGCGAAACGGTGAGCCAACCGATGCCTGGTGCAGCCAAAAGGCCCAGATCAACGGCTCGCTGGTGCATATCACGGGAATTTTTGGCTTCCATCTGGCCGGTCTGGTGGTGCAGGACGTCCTCCGGCGACTGGATGGCGTAGGTAAATAGTAGCGATGCTACCAGGTGCAGAGGCCGGTGGCCTCTTGGAAGCGACTGAGGAACACGCGCCAGCGGGAGTCATCCCGGAACGCTTCATAGCCGGTCGTGAAAACGCGGCCGCCGGCGTTCGTCCAGAGCCGGTCGACGTAGGCGGCCGCATCGGCCAGCGCCGGCGTGGCCCCAGGGCCCGAGACCCGCACGTCGGTCTCCAGATTGTAGTCCCGCACGTTCCGGCGCGTGAAGTTGGCCGAACCGGTCAGCAGGTCGGCGGTGCCGTCGCTCTTCTTGACCAGCAGCATCTTGGCGTGCATCTGCTCGCCGCGGGTCACCGCCCAGCGGACGGGAACACCCGCCGCGGTCAGCTCGCGTGCCGACTGCCGGTTCGGCATGCCGTTCTTCTCCCGGCCGAAGGCGTCCTTGTTCGGGTCGAGCACCACGCGCATCGCCACGCCGCGACGCGCCGCCGCCTTCAGAGCGCGGAGGATCGGCCGGTCGGCGAGATAGAACATCACCAGGTCCAGCGAGTCCCCCTTTCCCGCCGTTCCGATCAGGGCTTCGGCCGCGTCGGCGATCGCCTCCTCCGTCACCACCTGCACCCGCACGGTGTTTGTCGGCGCCGGGTCCGGCCACGCGCCGGCCGGGTTGGTCGGCACCGCGCCCGACAACGAAACCCGGCTGCCGCTCATGTTCAGAACCGCCTGCTCGGACTCCAGGACCGACCGCGCGGCCGGACCGTTGAAGACGACTCCCACGTTCGAGTGGACGCTGCTGCCGTCGTGCGGGTTGGCCGACGTGACCAGGGCATACAGCTCGCCGCCCGCGTCGGCGACCACCACCTTGCGGTGGTTGGCCTTGAAGTTGAGCAGCGCCAGCCAGCTGCGCACGGTCACCTCGCCCTCGCCGAACGGGTTGGCGACCCAGCCGCCCGTGCTGCTGTTGCCCCACGGTTTGAAGAGCAGCCGCCACACGCTCGACCAGGCCGGGTTGCTGTCGCGCAACCGGTCCAGCCGGGTGATGACGACCTCGACGCCATCCTCCTGCAGACGCAGCAGGTGGCCGGCCTCGAGCCCGCCGTAGACCGTGTTCACCGGATCCGTGATCAGCACGGCCAGCAATTCCGGCGCCGCGCGCTTGCGGGCGATCAGGGCGGAGGTCAGCTCCTCGCACAGGTGCCGATTCGGCGGCGGCCCCGCGCCGATGAACGGGTTGAAGAGGAACATGTCGACCACCGCCAGGTGTTCGGCCTTGCCGATCATAGCGAATGCCTCGTCGAAAATATGCTGGTCGGTCTGACGCGCGCCCGCGCCGTCGAGGCAGGTCTGGTCGTACAGGAAGCGGACATCCGAGGCGGGCAGGAGGTCGCTGCTGTAGGAGAGTCCCTTGGGCAGGGGCTTCACCGCGTGGTAACAGCAGCCTGGCGCAGCCGCCAGCCAGGCAACCGCCACACCGCTTTTCAACAGGAAACGCACACGGATGCCGGACATGAAACAATCCTCATGAGTGAGAGGCTCTTGCCAAACCCCCGAGTGCAAACCAAGCAAACAGGGGCAAACAGGGGACACGGAACAGGGGAGGAACAGGGGACATGCAAATAATAACAAATTTCCCGGACCCGGGTGAAAATAATACCTGTCCATGGGCCTCTCCATTTTGATCGCTTCTCCCCCGCGCCAGCGTCTTCGTTCGCGAGCAACAAGCGCCCGCATTGGACCTTGCGTCTTGAAACCGACGCGCGGCACCGAAATCCTTTCTCATCCCCTCGCGCTAAAGGGTCACCCCCTGTGGCGAACCGCTTAGGCGATCGTCTTTTCTGTTTCCGTCTTGCGTCAGCCGTGCTATAGTACCCACTTTTTACAGGGGAGCACTCTATGCATAGCTATCGCACGCACACCTGCAACGAACTGCGCCTGACCCACGCGGGGCAGGCCGTCAAACTGTCCGGATGGGTCTTCCGGAAGCGCGACCATGGCGGGATCCTGTTCATCGACCTGCGCGACCATTACGGGCTGACGCAGATCGTGGTTCATCCCAGCCGGACTTTTTTTGACGAGCTGACCAAGCTGCGTCTGGAGAGCGTGATCATCGTGGAGGGAATCGTGACGCGGCGCGAGCCGGCGACCGTCAACCCGGACCTGCCGAGCGGCGAGGTCGAGGTCGTGGCCGACGCCTGCACCGTCGAATCGGCCGCCGAGCAGACCCCCATCTACCTGGCCGGGGACGAGGATTGCGCCGAGGAGCTGCGGCTGAAGTACCGGTTTCTCGACCTGCGCCGGGAGTCGCTCCATGCCAACATCGTGCTTCGCTCGCGGGTGATCGCGCATTTGCGCCGGATGATGACGGACAAGGGCTTCAACGAGTACCAGACGCCGATCCTCACCTGCAGTTCGCCCGAAGGCGCGCGTGACTACCTGGTGCCGAGCCGCATCCACCCGGGAAAATTCTACGCCCTGCCGCAGGCCCCGCAGCTCTTCAAGCAGCTGCTCATGGTCGCCGGTTTCGACCGCTACTTCCAGATCGCGCCGTGCTTCCGCGACGAAGACGCGCGCGCCGACCGCTCGCCCGGCGAGTTCTACCAGCTCGACATGGAGATGTCGTACGTCACCCAGGACGATATTTTCGCCGTGGTCGAGGACGTCCTCCACAGCACCTTCACCACCTTTTCCAAGAAACGGGTTGACGCGACGCCCTGGCGGCGCATCCCGTACCGCGAGGCGATGCTCAAGTACGGCAGCGACAAGCCCGACCTGCGCATCCCCATCGAGATGGTGGACGTCTCGGCGATCTTCCGGGATTCCGGCTTCAACGCCTTCGCGGCGGCGGTGAAGGGCGGCGCGGCCGTCCGGGCGATTCCCGTGAAGGGGATCAAGGACAAGCCCCGCAGCTTCTTCGACAAGCTGCTCGAACATGCCAAGGGGATCGGTTCCAAGGGGTTGGCCTATCTGATCTGGGACGGCGATGCGGTCAAGGGGCCGATCCAGAAGTTTCTCACCCCCGCCGAGCTGGCGGCGCTCGCGGCGGCGGGAGGCATGGCGGATGGCGACGTGACGTTCTTCGTGTGCGACGAGCCGGAGAAGGCGGCGAAAATCGGCGGCGATATCCGGGCCAAGCTCGGACGCGACCTAGGACTGATCGATCCCAACGTCTTCAATTTCTGCTGGATCGTCGACTTCCCGATGTTCGAGAAGGACCCCGAGACCGGCGCGACGGCGTTTTCGCACAATCCGTTTTCGATGCCGCAAGGCGGGATGGAGGCGTTGGAGACCCGGAATCCGCTCGATATTCTCGCCTACCAGTACGACGTGGTGTGCAACGGCATCGAGCTTTCCAGCGGCGCGATCCGCAACCACCGTCCCGACATCATGTACAAGGCGTTCGCGCTCGCGGGGTACGGTCCCGAGGTTGTGGAGAGCAAATTCGGGTGTCTGCTCAATGCCTTCAAGTACGGCGCGCCTCCCCATGGTGGCATTGCCCCCGGTGTTGACCGCATGGTGATGCTGCTGGCCGGCGCGGACAACATTCGCGAGGTGATCGCGTTCCCGATGAACCAGAAGGCGCAGGACCTGATGATGAACGCGCCGTCGGACGTGACGGAGAAGCAGCTCCGCGAGCTGCACATCCGGCTTCGCGAGCAGAAGCCGCAGGGGACGTGACGGAGGGGGTGGCGTGAACGAGCGGGAGGCACTGATCGCGTTAAACCGGGTTTCGGGGATCGGCTCGGTGACCGTGAAACGGATGCAGGAGGCGTTCGGGTCGGTCGCCGCCATCTTCGACGCCTCGGAAAGCGACCTCTCCCGGGTGTACGGAGTCGGCGCCGACCGCGCGGCCGGTTTTTACCGCGAATTCCGCACGGCGCGGTGCGACGACGAGCTGGCGCGCGCCGAGCGGCTGAATGTGAAGCTGGTCACGTGGGCCGATGCGGCGTATCCCGCGGTCCTGAAGGAAATCGCCGACCCGTCGCTGGTGCTGTACGTGGCCGGCGACCCGGCCGCCCTTTCGGGAACGGGCGTGGCGGTGATCGGCACGCGGCAGGCGACGGTTTACGGACGGGAGACGGCGCGGCGGTTCGGATTTCAGTTGGCGGCGGCGGGTTACGTGGTGGTCAGCGGGCTGGCGCGGGGGATCGACACCGAGGCGCACAGCGGCGCGCTTCAGGCCAAGGGGCTGACGGTGGCGGTGCTGGGCGGGGCGCTCGACCGCATCTTCCCCGCCGAGAACGAGGGGCTGGCGCGGGAGATCGTTGCGGCGGGCGGCGCCCTGGTGAGCGAGTATCCGTTTGGACGGCAGCCCGACCGGCAGACGTTCCCGATGCGCAACCGCATCGTCAGCGGGCTGAGCCGCGGCGTGGTGGTGGTCGAAGCGCCGCTGAACAGCGGCACGATGATCACCGTCGGGCAGGCGCTCGACCAGAACCGGTCGGTGATGGCGGTGCCCGGGCGGGTCGATTCGCCGAATGCCGCGGGCTGTCACCGGCTGTTGCGCGAAGGCGCGCGGCTGGTGACGTGCGCCGACGACGTGGCCGATGAGATGCAGGAGCTGCTGCCCCGCTCCGTGCGGCGGCCGGCGGCCGCCGCGACGCCGCAGCCGCCGGCGGCGACCGCAGACGAGGCCCGGACGCCGCAGCCGGTGCTGACGGACGACGAGCGCCGCGTGATGGGCCTGCTCGACGAGGAACGGCACGTCGATTTTCTGATCCGGTCGAGCGGCCTGGCCGCCAGTCGGGTGAACGCCCTGCTGGTGGGGCTGCAATTGCGGCGGATGGTGCACCTGCTGCCCGGGGGCATGGTGAAGCGGATTGAACGGGAACACGTTTTGCGACGGTGAGACGGAAAGGACACGAAGCGACATGGCCAAGCATTTGATCATTGTGGAATCGCCGGCCAAGGCGAAGACAATCGGCAAGATTTTAGGTTCCGCCTTCGAGGTGAAATCGTCCGTGGGGCACATTCGCGATCTTCCCGATCGGACGCTCGGCGTCGATATCGAGAACGGTTTCGCCCCCAAGTACGTGCTCTCCAAGAACAAGACCAAGGTGGTGAACGAGCTGCGCCAGGCGGCCAAGGCGTGCGATGCGGTCTATCTGGCGCCCGATCCCGACCGCGAGGGGGAGGCGATCGCCTGGCACCTGCAGGAGGTGCTCGCCGCGAGCGCCAAGGACAAGCCGTTCTACCGCGTTCAATACAATGAAATCACGCCGCGCGCGGTGCGCGCCGCGATTGAAAATCCGGGTGTGATCAACATGAACCGGGTGGACGCCCAGCAGGCGCGGCGGATCCTCGACCGGATCGTCGGCTACATGGTGAGTCCGCTGCTCTGGCGGCAGGTCCGCAGAGGGCTCAGCGCCGGCCGGGTGCAGTCGGTGGCGCTCCGTCTGGTGTGCGAACGGGAGCAGGCGATCCGGGCGTTTGTCTCCGAATCCTACTGGGTCCTGGGGGCGCGGGTGCGCAAGGAAGCCGCGTCAGCCGATCCGTTCACGATCAAGCTGGCGAAGATTGACGGCGAGAAGGCCGACATCCGCGCCGAATCCGCGGCGACTGCGGCGTTGAGCGATCTGGAGGGGCGGCAGTTGCGGGTGGGCGATATCCGCACGCGGCCGGTGACGCGGCGGGCGATGCCGCCGTTCACCACCAGCACGCTGCAACAGGCGGCGTCGAGCGTGTGCGGCTTCTCCCCGAGCCGGACCATGGGTCTCGCGCAGAAACTGTACGAGGGCGTGGAACTCGGCGCGGGCGAGGGGATCGTCGGTCTGATCACCTATATGCGTACCGACTCGGTCGCCATTTCACGCGACGCGCAGGCGGCGGCGCGGGACTTCATCGTTTCGGAATATGGCGAGGCGTACTATCCCGAGACCCCCAACGGCTTCAGGAGCCGGGCGGGCGCGCAGGAGGCTCACGAGGCCGTCCGCCCGACCGACGTGACGCGGACGCCGCAGAGCCTCAAGGGGGTTCTGGACACGCCCTCCCTGCGCCTGTACGACCTGATCTGGAGGCGTTTCCTGGCCAGCCAGATGGCGTGCGCCCGGATCGAGCAGCGGACCGCCGTGGTGGTCTCGGAGCCCCCGCCCGCGCAGCAGCACCGGTACGAGCTGACCGCATCGGCGTCCGAGGTGCTGTTCCCCGGCTTTCTGAAGGTGATGGCGCTCGACATCCGCAAGACGCGGGAGGCGGAGGGCGACGAGTCCGAAGCGGCCGACGAGGTGGACCAGCTCCCGCCCCTGGCGATCGGCGAGACGCTCGATCTGGTCGAGTGGCTCAGCGACCGCAAGGAGACCAAGCCGCCGCCGCGTTTCACCGAGGCCGCGCTGGTCAAAGCCCTCGAATCCAACGGCGTGGGACGCCCGAGCACCTACGCCTCGATCATCGAGACCCTCGATGCGCGCGCCTACGTTGCGCGCGAGAAGCGGATGCTCATTCCCAGCGCCCTCGGCATGCAGGTCAACGACCTGCTCGTCGCCAAGCTCGGCGACCTGTTTGACGTCGGGTTCACCGCCTCCATGGAAGAATCGCTCGATCAGGTCGAGAACGGCGGGGTCCAGTGGACCGCCATGATGGGCGCCTTTTACACGCGGTTCAGCGCGTGGATGGCGAACGCCAAGGAACCGCCGGCCGATGCGCGGAAGGTTCAGGAAATATTCACTATCCTGGCCCAGGTGCGTGTGTGGGGGCCCGAGGTGAAACTGGGCAAGCGGAAATACAGCGACGAGAATTTCGTGGCGTCGGTGCGCAAACAGGAGGCCGACGGGGAGAAGCCCGTCTCGGACAAGCAGTTGGAGGCCCTGGCGCGCATCGCGGTGCGCTATCGCGATCAGGTTCCCGACGGCGAAGGCGAGCTGATCCGGCTGGGGTTTGAGCGTCTGGTGGCGTCCGACAACGCCGCGCCGTCGCACGAGGAATCGGCCCGGCGCTTCGAGCTGCTGCAGGCCATCGAGTTGAGCGACGAGCAGCGGCGCTTCGTCGAGTCGCTGCGTGATCAGACCCGCGTGGGGCGGAAGCTCTCCGATAACCAGCTGGGGGCGCTCAACCGCATCATCATCCGCAACGCCGCGCAAATCCCCGACTTTGACCGGATCAAGGGGAGCCTGAACATCGCGGAGGCGGACGCGGTGGTGGAGGTGGACCACGAAAGCGGTCCGCTGCTGGAGATGATGGCGGCGGTAACGGCCTGGCGCGAGCCGACCCAGCGCGGCAAGATGACCTTTGACGACCATGCGTTTTACGAGAGCCTCGCCAGGCAGTATGGTTTCAAGAAGGTCCTGTCCCCGCGGCAGCGGGCGGCGCTCAAGAAGCTGGTCCTGCGTTATCACGAGCAGATTCCCGGTTTTGCCGAAGCGGCCGGCCGGCTGGGTCTGCAGGTCCGGGCCGCCGCCCCGGCGAAGGAATGACCCGGAATCCGGGAGTGGAATGAACCCCGAAGGTGGCGGATGCGCGATTATGACGAACAGCGGGTGATCGCCGGGGCGCTGGCCGCCGGAAGCCCGGGGCGCGCCCATCTGATGGGTGCCGGCGGCGTGGGCGTGGCGGGGCTGGCCACGCTGCTCGCGGCCCGCGGCTGGACGGTCGACGGGTGCGACGCCGCCCCCAATCCGCTGACCGCGCGCGCGCAGGCGGCGGGCCTGGCGGTCGCTTCGGCGCACGCCCCGGCGCACCTCGCGCCGCTGGTCGAGGCGCGCCGGGCCGGCCTGCCGGTGTGCGTGATTCGCAGCACGGCGATCGCCGACGACGAACCCGAGATTGCGGCTGCGCGCGCGGCCGGCATTCCGGTTCTGCACCGCGGGGTCGCGCTCGCCGCCTGGGTGTCGGCGGCGCCGCACAGCGTCGCGGTGTGCGGCGCGCACGGCAAGACGACGACCTCCCTGTTCGTCACCCGTCTGTTCCTCGAATTGGGACGCGCTGTCGAATGGTGCCTCGGCGGTGAATCTCCGGCCCTGGGCGTGGGTGCGGGGCGGAGCGGCGGCAGCGGCGTGTGCAGCTTCGTGGTGGAGGCCGACGAGAGCGACGGCACGCTCGCGCTCTACCGGCCCTGCGTCACGGTCGTCACCAACATCGACGTCGACCATCTGGAGCACTTCGCCGGCATCGAGGATCTGGCGGCGTGCTACCGGCGCGTGGTGGACGCGACCCGTTCCGGCGTGGCGTGGTGCGCCGACAACCCGCTGGCTGCGGAGGTGTGCGGGCGCGCGTGCGACGGCGTCCACGCGCTGTCGTTCGGGTTTTCCGAGACGGCGTGGCTGCGCGCGACAGACGCGGACTGCGGCCCCGAGCGGTGCGCGTTTACCGTGAGCGCCGGGGGGCGGCCGATCGGCCGCGTGACGATCGGCGTGCCGGGCCGCCACAATGTCCTGAATGCGCTCGGCGCGCTCGCGGCCGCCGTGGTGTCGGGCGTCGCGCCCGAGGCGGCGGCCGGCCGGCTGGCGGCGGCATGCGCGGAACTGCCCAATCGGCGTTTCGAGACCGTGGCGCAGGTCGGCGGCGCCCGCGTGATCGTCGATTACGCGCACCATCCCGAGGAGATCCGGGCGCTGATGGCCCAGGCGCGGGGGTGTGCCGGAGGAACGATCACGGCGGTGTTCCAACCGCACCGGTACACCCGGACCCTGGCCTTGCGGGATGCGTTCCCGCCGGCCTTCGACGGCGCGGACCGCGTGATCCTGATGCCGGTCTATGCCGCCTCGGAGCAGCCGCTGGCGGGCGGGTCCGCGGAGGATTTGTACGCCGCGTTCCGCCGCCTGCGGCCGGCGATGCGGGTGCTGTTCGCCGAGACGCATGACGAGGCCTGGCACGCGGCGCGGAGCGGTCTGGCCCCGGATGACGTGCTGCTGGTGGTGGGGGCGGGGGATGTCGTGGCGCTGGCCGCCCGGGCGCGGGAATGCGCGTCGGACGCGGCGCAGCCGCCGATGGCCGGCGCCGTTGCCGGGGTGCCGCTGGGGCGCCTGACCACGTTTGGCGTGGGTGGCGCGGCCGACTGGTTCCTGGGGGCCGCGGACGAGGCGGCGCTGGCGCGGGCGCTGGCGGCCGCGGCGGATCGGGGGATGCCGGTGCAGGTGCTGGGTGGCGGGGCCAACACGTTGGTGGCCGACGGCGGGGTCGCCGGCCTGGTCATCCGCCTGTCGGGGCCCGCGTTTCAGGCGTATCGGCGGGTTGGCGATGGCGAGGTGGAGGTGGGCTGCGGCCTGGCGGGCGCGGCGCTGCTCGACCGTCTCGAGGCCGACGGGCTGGCGGGACTCGAATGTCTGGAAGGCGTTCCGGGGCAGGTCGGCGGGTGGCTGGCGATGAACGCCGGCGCCCACGGCGGTTCGGTCGGCGAGCGGGTGGTTGAGATTCGCTGTTTGAATTTTGACGGCACGCCCGCTATACTATCTCGTGAACGGTGCGGATTTGGTTACCGGCGATGCGACGGACTGCGTGGTCGCGTGGCGCTGTCGGTGCGGTTCAGGCTGGAGGCCGACTCGCCGGATGCGGTGCGCCGCCGGCGCGACGGGTTTCGTCTGCGGCGGACGGCGTTGGAGGGGCTGCGGACGGCGGGGTCGGTTTTTCGGAACCCGGAGGGCGATTTTGCCGGCCGGCTGCTGGAGGCGGCCGGGTGCCAGGCGATGCGGGTCGGCGGGGCGGCCGTGTTCGGCGGTCACGCCAACGTGATCGTGGCCGAGGTGGGAGCGACCGCCTCGGATGTCTTGGCGCTGATGCGTCTGATGGCGCGGGCGGTTGACGCGCGCTGGGGTGTCCGGCTGGCGCCGGAGGTGCGGCTGTTGAGATAGGGGCGATATGCGGTTCAAACGGGTTGCGGTTGTGATGGGGGGCACGTCGAGCGAGCGCGAGATTTCGCTGCGCTCCGGACGCGCGATTGCCGCCGGACTGGCGGCGGCGGGCTATTCCGCATGCCCCGTGGTTCTGGAATCCGATTCCCTCAACGGCGTTCTACCGGGCGACAGCGAAGCGGTGTTCATCGCCCTGCACGGCGGCTACGGCGAAAACGGCGGGATACAGGCCGATCTGGACGCGCGGGGGATCCCCTACACGGGATCGGGCGCGGCGGCGAGCCGGCTGGCGATGGACAAGATCGCGACGAAGCGGGCGTGCGAGGCGGCCGGGGTCGCGACGCCGCCTTACGAGGTTTTGGAAGCCGGGCGCTCGCGCGCGACGATGCGGCTCCCGCTGGTGGTCAAGCCGCCGTGCGACGGTTCGAGCGTGGGTGTGGGCCTGGTGCGCGAGGCGGGGGAGTGGGAGGCCGCGCTGGCGCAGGCGCGCCGGATGGATCCGGACGGGCGCGTGCTGGTCGAGACGTTCATCGCCGGGCGCGAGTGGACGGTCGGTGTGCTCCTGGACGACGCGCTTCCGGCCCTGGAGATTGTGGCGCCCGACGGCTGGTTCGGTTTCAGCGCCAAATACACCCCCGGCGCGTCGCGGATCGTGTTTCCGGATGATCCGGCCGACCGCGCGCTGGCCGACCGGTGCGGACAGATCGCCTGCCGGGCGTTTCACGCGGTGGGGTGCCGCGGGCTGGGGCGCGTCGATTTCCGGATCACGCCTGCGGGCGAACCGTACGTGCTGGAGATCAACACGGTGCCGGGGTTCACGGAGACAAGCCTGCTGCCCAAGGCAGCCGCGCGGCAGGGGATCGCCTTCCCGGAGTTGTGCGCGCGAATAGTGGAGGCCGCCCGATGCGGCTGAGCGACAGATTGGAACGGAACCGAGCGATGCGGGTCATACGGTTGGATTCAAAGGGCGGTCGGAAGGAGAACCGCAAGCGCGGCGGGCCTGGCGCCGGCGCCGTGTGGACGGGTCTGCGCCCGTTCATGATCGGAACCGTTGTTTTTCTCGCGCTGCTGTTCATCCTGTTCTGCTCGCCCTGGGTATTTCGCAGGGGCGTTTTCGTCCTGAACAAGACGTTTGTGATGCGCCAGATTGACGTGGATGGGGGCGAGACGATGTCGCCCGCCCTGGTGCGCGACCTGCTGGCGGCGGGAAGCGGCGGCAACCGGGTGGTGATCGGAATGCCCCTGTTCGGTTTCGACATGGAAGCCACGCGCCGCGAGTTTCTGCTGCGCGCGCTCAACATCAAATCCCTGCGCATGACGCGCCTCCTGCCCGACAAGCTGGTGGTCCGGCTGGTCGAGCGCCGCCCGATCATGCGCATTGAGCCCGGAGGGCTGGTGGTGGATGACGAAGGCGTCATCTTTCCCCGCTACGTCTCGGTCAGCGGGCTGCCGCTGCTGACGGGCGTGGACGGCATTCAAGCCGCGCAGGGCAGCGCCCTGACGGGCATGGCCCGCGCGGCTGTTTTTCTGGTCACCTGTCTGGAAAAAAAGCCGTTCCAGCTGCCGGTCACCATGATCGACGCCGCCAATCCCGATTATCTGGTGCTGACGCTGGTCGACCAGAAGCAGGTCATCCTCGCGTGGGACGGCATGCTGGAGGCTCGCGGCGGATCCCAGGAGGGGATCCGGGACCTGCTGGTGAAGCTGAGCGAGCTGTCGCGCGCGATGAACACGCCCGCGGGGCGGACCAGGCGGTTCTGGAATGCGACGGTGAAGGGGCGGTTCACGGCATCGGAATAACAACAATCAGACGGGAACGGCGGTTATGGCTACCCAACCATTGGTGGCGGTTGAATTGGGGACGACGCGGACCGTGGTGGCGGTCGGCGAGTGCCAGGACGATGAACGCCTGGTCTTGACGGCGGTCGGCACGTATCCGACGACCGGGGTTCGCAAGGGCCAGGTGGTGGCGGTTGAACAGGCCGAGACCGGCCTGGTGGCGGCGTTGCGCCAGGCCGAGCAAAGCGGCAATCTCACGATCGCCCAGGTGTTGCTCGGCGTCTCGGGCGGCCATATCCAGACCGTGGGCAACGTCGGCAACAGTCCGATCCAGGGTCGCGATCATGTGGTGACCCAGGACGATGTCAACGAGGTGACCGAGCTGGCCGGAAGCCTGCATCTCGACGATTCGCGGAAGCTCCTTCACACCTTTTCGCAGACCTACTCGGTTGACGACATGGAGGGCATTTTCGACCCGGTGGGGATGACGGGCGGGCAGCTCGCGCTGAACGTGCTGGTGGTGCATGGCGCCCGCGCCCGTTTTGACAATGCCGTCGCGGTGCTGCGCAACGCGTCGGTGGGTGTGCAGGACACGGTGTTCGGGGTCTGCGCGGCGTCCCTGGCCGTGCTCTCCCCCGAGCAGAAGAAGAACGGCGTCCTGCTGATCGATCTGGGCGGGGGAACAACGGATTATGCGGTGTTCGTCAACGAGGTGATCGCCGCGGCCGGCTCGATCGGCGTCGGCGGGGACCACATCACCAACGACATCGCCCTGGCGTTCAACATCACGTCGGTTCAGGCCGAGGAACTCAAGCGCAAGGAGGGGAGCGCGGTGATTGACGCCGACGCCTCGGGGCGGCGGCTGACCTTGCCTCAGAGCCCGGGATTCCCCCCCCGCTCGTTCGGCGTGCGCGGGCTGCAGACGGTGATCAACGCCCGCATCGACGAAACCCTCCGCGTGGTGCGGGCCCGCCTTGATGAAGAGGGGCTGCTGCCGCTGCTGGGCGCGGGCGTCGTGTTCACCGGCGGCGGCACGCAGCTGCGCAACCTCTGTCCGCTGGCGCAGCACCTGTTTGGACTGCCGTGCCAGATCGGCGTCCTGCGCAACATCACCTGCGCGGCGCCGGTCGAGCCCGCGCCCGACCTGGCCACGGTGGCGGGGCTTCTGCTGTACGGGTTCGAGCATGGTTGCGACGGCGAGCGGATTCGCCCCATGCGCACGCGTGTCAAGAAAATCATCGAGGACATATTCAAGCGATGAGCACGGAAAGCGGGATGATTCTGGTGGGTGTCGGCGGCGGCGGCTGCCAGTTTGCGGCCGCGGCGCGGCGGGCGTTTGGCGAGCGTCTGCACGCGGTGGGCCTGGACACGGACCGGCAGGCGGTCAACAGCGCCGAGGGTCTGCGGGGCCTGGTGCTGGGCGCGCCGCGGCTCGACGGCTTGGGCGCCGGCGGCGACCCGGTCAAGGGCCGCCTGGCGATGCAGGACGACGCCGAAACGTTCGCGCACGAATGGGACGGCGTCCACATTGCGGTCGTGGTCGTCGCATTGGGCGGCGGCACGGGCGGTGGCGCGACCCCGGAACTGCTTCGCCTGCTGAGGAAAAAGGAGATCACCACGCTCTGCTTCGCGTTGATGCCGTTCCCGTTCGAGGACGCGGCCCGGCGGCAGGCGGCCGATCGCGCGCTGCCGCAATTGGACGAGAACGCCGACACGGTGGTGGTCATCTCCCAGAGCGATCTGTGGGCGGATGACGGGGGCGGCGAACAGACGTTCATCGACGCCCGTCGCGAGGCATGCCGCACGTTCGGCCATGCGGTCTCGCTGTTATGGCGGCTGGTGCTCACGCCCGGCTTCATCCGGTTTGACCCCGCGCGTCTGCGGGCGGTGCTCGCCAGCCGCGGCCGGGCGCGGTTCTGTCTGAGCGAGGCGATCGGCGCGACGCGCGCGCGCGACGCCGCGACCGGCCTGCTCGCGCAAGTGGGATCGGCCGACGCGGCCGCGCCAGCGCGGGCCGTGGTTCTCGGGATTCTGGCCGGGGAGGATTTGCGGTTGTCCGAAGTCGGCGAAATCATGCATCAGGTCGGCGGCAGCCTCCCCCCGGACTGCCGGCTGGACATGGGCACGATTGTCGACGCCGGATACGACGGGTGTCTGTGCGTGATCGCGCTGGTCTTTGAGACCTGGCGCGAGACGGGCGCGGGAACGGGCGGCGCCGCGCCCGACGGGAGGCACGAGGCACGGCCCACGCTTTCGGGTGGCGCCCGCCGGGGCCGCGCGGCCGGAGGATCCAAGTCAAAACTCGGGTTCAACACCGGCAAGGGGCGCTTCCGGGACATCGAGTCGACCATTTTCAACGGCGAGGATTTGGACATTCCCACGGTTGTGCGCAAACACATCCCTTTCTAAGGAGGCTGAATCATGATGACGGAGAAAGAGATCCTGCAGGTGATGGAAGAGTCGGGCGCGTTGTTGTCGGGGCACTTCGAGCTGCGCTCCAAGCTGCACAGCGACCGGTATTTCCAATGCGCCAACGTCCTGCGGTTTCCGCGTGTGGCCGAGCGGCTCTGCGGCGAGATGGTCCGGCGGATGCGGGTCGCGGGTGGCTGCGGGCGGGTGGACGGCGTGGTCTCGCCCGCCGTGGGCGGCATTCTGGTGGGGCATGAGGTGGCGCGCGCGCTCGATGTGCCCAGCCTGTTTGCCGAAAAAGAGAACGGCCAGCTGGTCATGCGCCGGTTTGCGCTCGCGCGCGGCGCGCGGTACGTGGTCGCCGAAGATGTGATCACGCGCGGCGGCCGGGTGCAGGAGACCATCGACATCGTGAAGCAGGCCGGCGCGACGGTCGCCGCCATTTTGGTGCTCGTCGACCGGAGCGCGGGAACCGTGGCGTTCGACTATCCCACGTACAGCCTGCTGAACCTCGTTCCCAAGATCTGGGAGCCCGCGGATTGCCCCCTGTGCGCCGCGGGATCAAAACCGGTGCATCCCGGTTCGTGAGGGAGCGAGGGGAAGTTTTCAGACGCGGCAGGCGAACCGACAGACGGAAGGAACGGCACGTGATGACCAGGGCGCGATGGATCGGGCAGAGGCACGACGGCTGGATCGCCGGCGCGGTGACGCTGGCGCTGGCGCTGACGCTGTTCGCGCCGACATTCTCCTGGATGACCTATGAGTTTGGGTTGCCCCGGAACGACCTGTCACACGGCTGGGCGGTTCCCGTCTTCTCGGCCGTGGTGATCGGGTTGCGGCGGCAGGCGCTCCGAGAGGCGTGCGCCGCCGGCCGGCCCGATTGGCGCGGCATCTGCCTCTCGGTGTTCGGGCTGGCCGTGTTCTGGCTGGGAAACCGGGGCGGACAGATGCGGTTCTGCCATCTGGCGCTGCTGCTGGAGGTGTGGGCCATCCCGTTTGCGCTGTTCGGGGCGCGGGTCGCGCGGTTGATGCTGTTCCCCGCGGCATTCCTGGTGTTCACCATGCCCATGGGGTTTCTCGATTTCTTCACCATCCGGCTGCGCCTGATCACCGCGGCGGCGTCATCGGTTCTGCTGAACGGGATGGGCATACCCGTCGTCCGCGAGGGGACCGCCTTGCATGCCCTGGCCGGGACGGGGTTCAATCTGGATGTCGCCGACCCCTGCAGCGGGCTTCGTTCGCTGTTCGCGATGACCGCCCTGACGGCGGCCTACGCCTATCTCACGGTGCGCGGCCGTCTTCGGCAGGTGCTGCTTTTCCTCCTGGCCGTGCCGCTGGCCGTGCTCGGCAACACCGTGCGGATCCTGTCGATCGCGGCGGTCGCGCGATTCTTCGGGTCCGAGGCGGCGACCGGGTTCTACCACGATTACTCGGGGTATGTGGTGTTCCTGGTTGCGGTGCTGCTCATGGTGCAGGCCGGCCACTGGATCGGCCGGGTGCAGGGCTGGCGCCTGGAGGCGTTTTTTGAACGGGACGCTGCCGGCCGCGGCGCCGCCCCGGATGCCGCGTCGTGGCGCGTCCGCGACCGGGTGCGCGCGGGCGTCGTGCCGCTGGCGCTGGTCCTGATCCTGGTCCTTCAGGCGCGGCTGCCGCAGCCGGCGGGGGACGCCTCGGATCGCGTGGTTCCGGAACTGCCCGCGGCGTTCGGTGATTACCGCGGCGCCGTGCCGCTCTTCTGCCACAATGAGCAATGCCTGCACCGGATGCTCCGCGTGACGCCTCCGGACGGGGGCGATACGCCGGCCTGCCCGAAATGCGGCGGCCCCCTGTTTGACCGCTCGCTGGGCGAGGCAACGCTGCTTCCCGCCGACACGGTGATCGTGAAGCGCTTCTATACGGCGGCGTCCGGGGTCGACATCGAGATGAGCGTCGTGGTCAGCGGACGCTCCCGGATGAGCATCCACAGACCCGAGCTGTGCCTGCCGGCGCAGGGGTTTGCGATGACGCGCGCGCGCACCCTGTCGGTGCCGCTGCCGGGCCGCGGGCCGTTGTCGGTCCGCGTCGTCAGCGTCCAGCGGGACGCCACGCGCTTTATCATGTGCTACTGGTTCAGGAACCGCGACCAGGAGACGTCCTCCCACGCCGTGCGGATTTTGCGCGACGCGTGGGCCCGTTCGGTGCATAATCGCATCAACCGCTGGGTCATGTTCGCCCTGACCGTCAACCTGCCGCCCGACGCGACGGCGGCGGATGACACGGTGCGTGAAGCGGTTGCCGACATTTATCCGCAGATTCGGATCGAAGGGGGGTGATCGGTATGTTCATGTTTGACTGGTATCAGGAGGGGGCAAAACAGTGGGCATCCGCCGGCTCGTCACGGATGCTGACCTACCTGTTCGCCTTCTTCTCCTCGCTGGCCCTCTCGCTGACGCTGACGCCGCCGGTGCGCGCGCTGGCCCGGAGGCTGGGGATGGTCGATCAGCCCGACACCCGGCGCATCCACACGCAGCCGACGCCGCGGGCGGGCGGCGTCGCCGTGTTCATCGCCTTCCACGCGACGGTCCTGTTGTGCGTGCTGCTCTTTCCCGGGGTCTTCCGTCCGGTCTACGGCATCGACAAGCTGACGGCCTTTTTCTGGGCGTCACTCGTGCTTCTGGGCGTCGGGTTGCTGGATGACGCCCTCAGCATCAAACCCTATGTCAAGCTGCTGGGCCAGATCTCCGCAGCCACGCTCCTGTATCTGGCGGGCTTCCGCGTGGGAGGCGGTTTTTCCATGACGCTGTCCGAGCCCGTCAACTTCGTAGTGACGGTGTTCTGGATCGTCGGCGCGGTGAACGCCTTCAACCTGATCGACGGCATGGACGGCCTGGCGTCCGGCCTGGCGATGATCGCCTCGCTCGGCCTGGCCGGTTCGCTGTTCCTGCGGAATTTGTCGGTGGATGCGGTTCCGTTTCTCGCGCTGGCGGGCGCGGCCCTGGGCTTTCTGCGCTACAATTTCAACCCCGCGACGGTCTTCCTGGGCGACAGCGGCTCGATGTTCCTGGGGCTTGCGGTGGGCGCGCTGCCGTTGATTTCGGGCCAGAAGTCGGAGTTGCTGGCCTCGCTCGGCGTGCCGCTGATCGCCATGGGCATCCCGATCTTTGACACGGCGCTGGCGATCTGGCGGCGGACGCTGCGCACGCTCTTTCCCGACATCACGGCGGCCGGCGCCAAACGGCTTCGCGGCTTGATGCAGGCCGACAAGGAGCATGTCCATCACCGCGTGCTGGCGAAGACGATGAGCCAGCGCCGGACGGCAATCCTCCTGTACGGATTGAACGCGCTGCTGGTCGCGGTCGGATTGTTTGCGATGCTGGCCGAGGAGCGGCGGAACGGGGTCTTCATGCTGGCGTTCATCGTCGGCGTGTTCCTGATCGTGAGGCACCTGACCCGTGTCGAGCTGTGGGATACGGGGCGGATCCTGCTGGCGAAGTCGCACCGATCGATTTCCGCCCGGATTTCCGTGCCGCTCTACATTCTGACGGACATCCTGATCATGGCTGGAAGCTTCGTGATCAGCCATTGGATCGCCGGGGAGCACGTCGGCGCGCATAGGCTGTCCGTTGACATGCCGGGGCTGATCGGGGTGATCTTCGTGTTGCTGGCGGCCACGGGCGCGTATCGGCGAATCTGGTCGCGCGCGTTGTTGCGCGACTTCATGACGTTTGCGGTGACGTTCGTCGCAGGCCTGGCGCTGATGTTCGCGCTTTCGATCTTCTGGGAGGCTTACGACCGCATCCGCCTGTCCGTGTCGCTGCTGTTTCTGATCATGAGCCTGCCCGCGATGATCGTGATCCGGCTTTACCGGGAAATATTGCGTGAAACGGTTTCGTCCATCGAACGGGTGGTTTCAGCCACCCAGCCGACGGCCACGCGCGCCCTGGTCTGCGGCGGCGGTGAGCGGCTGCGGATGTTTCTGCGCGAGAAGCGGACGCGGATGATCGAAAATCATGATCTGGCAATCATCGGCGTGCTGGACGACGATCCCAACCTGCAGGGCCGGCAGGTCTACGGCATCCGCGTGCTGGGGCGGACCGACGACCTGGCGGATCGGGTGCAGACGCACCGCATCTCGCGAATCATCATCACCATGCAGATCGACGACAGCCGGCGCGCCCAGATTGCGGCCCTGGCGCGCGAGGCGGGCGTTCCGGTTTACGAGTGGGTGCCTGAGATGAGGGCCGTCACATGACGCCCCTGCACATCCGGCGCCGGATCGCGGGCGCGGAGCGGTTCCTCTCGCGCGGCCTCTGGGATGTCGTTCCCGCCACGCTACCCGCCTCCCGGCGGGTGGCGCTTCAGGTCCTGCGGTTCACCTTCGCCGTCGGCCGCGGATTCCGCCAGAATCAAAGCGGGCTGCATGCCTCGGCGCTCGCGTATTACACGCTGATGGCGCTGATCCCGGTCCTGGCGCTGGCGTTGGCGCTGGGCCGGGTCTTCGGCGGCGGCGAGATGGTGAAACGGCAATTCACGGCGCATCTCGGTTCGTTCCTGAACCAGATGGCGGTTCAGTCCGGCGCTGGCGACGAGGCCGCCCGATCCGCCGCGCTGGTCTTTGCCGGGCAATTGGAGGCCAGGGCCGTCCAGCTCTTTGATCAGATCAATACCATCAGCTTCGGGACGCTGGGCGGAATCGGCGCGGTCGCGCTGATCGGGATGGTCATCGGCCTGCTCGGACGAGTCGAGGTGAGCTTCAATCTGATCTGGGGCGTGCCCGCCTCGCGCACGTTGTGGCGGAAGTTCACCGATTATCTGAGCGTGGTGCTGATCCTGCCGTTTCTGGTCACGGCCGCATCCACGGTGCCCGTGCTCGATTGGCTGGCGCGCGGGGCCGACACGGTGGGCGGGGCCGCCGTGGCCGACACCGTGCGCACGGTGGTCGGATCGCCCCTGCTGAAGCGGGCGCTGGTGCTTGGCGTGGGCACGGTCACGTTCAGCTTTCTGCTGATTTTCATGCCCAACACGCGGATCCGGCTCGCGCCGGGCGTCGCCGGGGGCTTCCTGACCGCGCTGCTGTTCGGCGGCTGGCTGGTCGTGTGCGCCCGCCTGCAGGTGGGGATCGCCAAGTACAGCGCGCTTTACGGCGGGTTCGCCCTGCTGCCGATCCTGCTGATGTGGGTCTACACCAGCTGGCAGATCATTCTGCTGGGCGCGGAGGTCACCTTTGCGCTGCAGAATGGCGCGACATGCCGCATGGAGTCGGCCGCCGGCCGCGCCAGCCCGTACACCCGTTTTCTGCTCGCGGCGGCGTTTTGCGCCGAGGCGGCGCGGGCGGTCCGGGAGCGGGGCCAGCCCTTTGACGCGGAGGACTTTGCGCTGCGCCGACGGGTTTCGTCGCGGCTCAGCCAGGACGTGCTCGGGGATCTGACGCGGGCCGGCGTGCTGGCCCGGGTCGAAGACCGCAACGGGCTCTACCTGCCGTGCCGGGATTTCTCGGTCATGACCGTCGCCGAGGTGGCGAAGACCGTCTTGGCGGACGGCGCCCAGCCGAACGAGCTGGGCTTGCAGCGGATGGGGGAGCCGATCCTGAAGCTCGGTCCCAGGCTTCTCGAGGCGCTGGACGGGGCGCTCGCCGTTCCCGTGGCCGATGTGTGACAGGAGGGAAATCGCAATGACACCCAACGGGGAGGCGCGACGGGATGCGAACGACACGCGCGCCGAGGCGGAACAGGCGGTCGACCGTTTTTTTTCCGACCGGCAGAAGGCGCTCGTCGGCACGGGGCTGACGGTGCTTGCAGTCGCCTGCAGCATCGGGTTTGCGGCCGTGCTGGCGATGTTCGGCGGCCGTGTGCTCGCGTCGCTTCAGGGGGTGCTGGCGCCCATCCTGATGGCTGCGGTGCTGGCGATGTTGTGCAAGCCCTATTATGACTGGCTGCATCGCGTGCTGCGCCGCTCGCACCTGCTGGCCCTGATCGTCTTCTTTGTTTCCACGCTGGTCCCGGTCGGGCTGCTCGCCTGGACGGCCGGCGCGCTGATCGTCGGACAGGGAATCGATCTGTTGCGCAATCTGCCGGAAATCGTCGAGCGCACGCAGGAATCGGTGGTCAGCCGGATACCCGCCCTGGGCGACGTGCTGCGCCGGTACGGTCTTTCGGGATGGTTGAACGACCAGCTTCTGACCCTGGCGCAGGCGGTGAAGCACGCCTGTGAAGCACATCTGCGCGGGGGCGGGGCCGTCGAGGCGGGCGCGAGCGTGCTGAAGCTGCTCGGCGGGCTGCTGAACTGGATGGTGCTGCCCGTCTATCTCGGCTTCTTCCTGATGCGGCGGCCGGTGTCCGGCACGGATATCGAGTCGTTCCTGCCCTTTCTCAAGGCGCCCACGCGGACCCACGTGGTCTACCTGCTCGACCAGTTCTTGAGCATCCTGACGGCCTTCTTCCGCGGGCAGGTGCTGGTCGCGCTGATTCAGGGGGTCCTGTTCGGGATTGGCTTCTGGTGCGTCGGCCTCAGCTACGGCCTGTTCATCGGCCTGGCGCTCGGCGCGCTCAATATCATTCCTTACATGGGCAATCTGGTGGGGCTGCTGGTCGCCCTGCCGATGGCCCTGGCCGAAGGCGGGATGGGGGAGCTGGGGTTGGTGGTCGGGGTCTTCCTGGGGGTTCAGACGCTCGACAGCTACGTCGTCACGCCCCGGGTCATGGGGCGTCGCACCGGGCTTCACCCGGTCGGGATCATCTTTTCGCTGCTGTTTTGGACGTCGATTCTGGGCGGTTTTTTCGGCATGATGCTCGGCGTTCCCCTGAGCGCCTTCGTCGTGGTGCTCTGGCGTCTGCTCAAGAAGGAATACATCAAGGAGATCATGTGACGGACGCGGATGCGCCTCAGATTCCAGGAATCCGTTCGGCGGACTTCGTCGGTTTCAACATCGCGTTGCTGCTGGGCGCGCTGAACGACAATTTCTTCAAGTTTCTGCTGGTCTTTTACATCAGCCGTCTGCACGGCGTTCCGGCCGATCCCGACGTGATCGCCGTTGCGGGCGTTGTCTTTGTCGTTCCGTTCCTGGCGCTGACGCCCCTCGCGGGCCTGATGGCGGACCGCTTCAGCAAAAGCCGCCTGCTGCAGGTCATCAAGGCCGCCGAAATCTTCATCATGCTGTCCGGATGGATCGCCTTCCGCATGCAGAGCCCGACAGGCCTCTACGCGACGCTGGCGCTGATGGCCGCGCAGAGCGCCCTCTTCGGGCCGGCCAAGTACAGCATCCTGCCCGAGCTGGTCCGGCCGCCCGAGCTCTCGCGCGGAAACGCCGTGGTTGCGGTGTGCACCTACCTGGCGATCATCGCCGCCTCGGGCCTGGCGCCGGGGGTCGTCGCAGCCTGCGACGGCGACTACGTCCACGCGCAGGTCGTGGCCATCGTCCTCGCCGGGGTCGGCTTCCTCGCCTCGCTTCTGGTCGGCCGTACGCCGGCCGCCGGAACGGCGCGCCGGGGCTCCTGGTTTGTGGTTGACGATGTCTGGCGCACGCTGCGCGATTTGCGCGCGCGGGATTACCTCATCGGCGCCATCGTGGGCTCGGCCTTCTTCAGCCTCGTGGGCGCGTTTGTGCAGGCCAACATCCTCTCCTACGGCGTGCGGCACATGGGCCTGAGCCAGGAGAGCAGCGCCTATCTGTTCCTGGTCGCCGCCGCCGGCATCAGCGCGGGGAGCTGGCTGGCCGGCCGGCTGTCGGGCCGGCTGATCGAGTTCGGCATCGTCCCCATCGGCGTGCTGGCGATGGCCATCGGCGCGCTGGTGTTCGGGCTGGCGCCGCACGACATCGCCCCCGTCGCCGCGCTGCTGGTGCTGACCGGCGTGGGTGGCGGGTTGTTCCTGATTCCGCTCGACGCCTTCATCCAGCGCGATGCGCCGCCCGACCGCCGCGCCGAGGCCGTCGCGGCCGCCTCGTTCATCGGCTGGATCGGCGTGCTGGCCGCACAGGGAATCATCGCCGGCAACCAGGCGATCGGGCTGACGCCGGCCCAGGGCTTTGCCCTGCTCGGCGCGCTGACCCTCGTGACCGGGGCGCTGGCGGTGCGCGTGCTGCCGGACTTCCTCACGCGTTTCGTCGTGCTGGTCTTCACGCGCCTTCTCTGCCGCGTGCGGGTGTCCGGGCTGTCCCATGTGCCTGAAAGCGGCGGCGCGCTGATCGTGAGCAACCACGCCTCCTATCTGGACGCGGCCCTGTTGATTGCCACGCAGCAGCGCCGGCTGCGGTTTGTCGTGTGGCGCGGGATCTATGATCGGTGGCCCCTGCTGCGGCCGTTCTTCCGCATTCTCAACTGCATCCCGATTTCGGGCGATGACCCGCCGCGCCAGCTCGCCGCCGCGATCCAGGCCGCCCGCCGGGCGGTGCAGGAGGGCTATCTGGTGGTGATCTTCCCCGAGGGCGAGCTGACCCGCACCGGCCACATCCGCGCCTTCCGTCGCGGATTCGAGAAGGTCGTCAAGGGTACGGGCACGCCGATCATCCCCGTGTATCTCGGCGGCGCGTGGGGATCGCTGGGCAGTTACTACCGGGGCAGCGGCATCCGGCGTCTGCCGCGGCTCGGCCGCTATCCGTTCACGGTCCTCTTCGGACGGCCGCTCCCGACCGACACGCCGCACGACCAGGTGCAGCAGGCCGTTGCCGAGCTGTCGTGCGACTACTTTGCGGAACGCAAGGGGCGCCGCCGGCCGCTGGGCGAGGAGGCGCTGCGGGCCCTGCGGCGGCGCGCCTGGCGGCCGCTGCTGGCCGACACGACGGGCCGGTCCCTGACCGGCTGGACGGCCGCCGCAGCCGTCTGCCTGTGCGCCGCGCGCCTGCGGCGCCTGGGCCCGCCGGGCACGCCGGTCGGCATCCTGCTGCCGCCCTCGGTGGCCGGGGCTCTGGCGAACGTCGGCGCCCAGGTGGCCGGCCTGGTTCCCGTGAACCTCAACCCCACCGCATCGGCCGAGGCGCTGCGTTCGGCGATCACGCAGAGCGGCCTGCGCGTCGTCGTCACCTCGCCCGCGCTGCTGGCTCGGCTGGGCGTGCAGGATCTGCCCGCCGAACCGCTCGACATCGCCGCGATCCTGCAGGCCTCCCGCATCCGCCGCCTGCGCGCGGCGCTGGCCGCCCTCCTGCTGCCCGCGCGTCTGATGGCGCGCCGTCCGGCGGGCTTTGGCGGCGACTCGCCGGCGGCCATCCTCTTCTCGTCCGGGTCCACCGGCACGCCCAAGGGCATCGTGCTCAGCCACCACAACCTGTTTTCCAACGTGGAGTCGCTGCGCATGGTGTTTGAGACGCGCGACGACGACCGCCTGCTCGCGGCGCTGCCGTTCTTCCACTCCTTCGGTTTCATGGCCAGCATCTGGCATCCGGTGCTCAGCGGTGTGCCGGTGACGTATCACGTGAATCCGCTCGACGCCGCCGGCATCGGCAAAGCCTGCCGGGAGCACGCCTGCACGCTGCTGTTCTCGACGCCCACGTTCCTGGCGCTCTACACGCGCAAGATCGATCCCGCCGATTTCAGCCGTCTGCGCTTCGTGGCCACCGGCGCCGAGCGGCTGCGCCCCGCGGTTGCCGAGGCGTTCGAGGCGCGATTCGGCGTCGTGCCGCGCGAGGGATACGGCGCCACCGAGCTATCGCCCGTGGCGGCCTTCAGCGTGCCGGACGTGTCGGCTGGCGGCGCGCGGCAGTCCGGCTCGAAGCCGGGTTCCGTCGGGCTGCCCGTGCCCGGCGTGGTGATGAAGGTGGTGGATCCGGACACCGGCTGCAGCCTGCCGTCCGGCACGCCCGGCCTGCTGCTGGTGAAGGGTCCCAACGTCATGCTCGGCTACCTGAACCGCGCGGATCTGACGGCCGCGGCCATTGTCGACGGATGGTACCGCACGGGGGACATCGCCTGCATTGACGAGGATGGGTTTGTGCGCATTACCGACCGGCTGGCGCGCTTCAGCAAGCTGGGCGGCGAGATGGTGCCGCACGGCGCGATCGAGGAGATCGTCCAGCAGGCCACGGGGCGGGCCGAGCCGGTTGTGGCCGTGACCGCCGCGCCGGACGACCGCCGCGGCGAACGTCTGGTCCTGTTCTACACGCCCGCCGCCGGCCCGGTGGAGGTGATCCAGGCGGCCATCGCCGCCGCCCCGCTTCCCAATTTGTGGAAGCCCGGCCCGGAGGCCTGCGTGCCCATCGACGCTTTGCCGCTCCTGCCGACCGGCAAAATGGACCTTTCCCGCCTGCGGGAAAAGGCCAGGGCCGTGCGCCCGATTGGCGAAATCTGATGATTGGGCGTTTTTGGGCTTGACCCGTGTTCGCCTTTACTCCACACTAGTCCGCACTGTGTACTTTTGCACAGGCGGGGTTTCCGTGAACCCGCAGGAAGAACGCGCATGCTGAACAAGTTTTTGAATCTTTTTTCCAACGACATCGGCATTGACCTGGGAACGGCCAATACCCTCGTGTATGTGAAAGATCGCGGGATTGTTCTCCGCGAGCCTTCGGTGGTGGCCATCCAGAAGGGGACCAAGCGCATTCTGGCTGTGGGCGAGGAAGCCAAGCGCATGCTGGGCCGCACGCCGGGAAACATTGAGGCGATTCGTCCGATGAAGTCCGGGGTGATCGCCGATTTCGATATCACCGAGGCGATGATCCGGTATTTCATCCGCAAGGTGCATCCTCACAAGCTGGTGAAGCCCCGCGTCATCATTGCGGTTCCCAGCAACATCACCGAGGTTGAGAAGCGCGCGGTGCAGGAGTCTGCCAAGCACGCGGGCGCGCGGGAGGTATTTCTGATCGAGGAGCCGATGGCGGCCGCGATCGGGGTGGGGCTGCCGGTTCAGGAACCGGCGGGCAACATGATCGTGGATATCGGTGGCGGCACGTGTGAAGTCGCGCTGATCTCATTGGCAGGTATTGTCTGTTCGCGGAGTATTCGGGTCGGCGGCGACGTCATGGACGAATACATCGTGCAGTACATGCGCAGGGTTTATAATCTGATGATTGGGGAGCGAACCGCAGAGGAGATCAAGATTACCATCGGTTCGGCGTATCCGCTGCAGGAGGAGATGCGGATGGCCGTCAAGGGCCGGGATTTGGTGGCTGGGCTGCCAAAGACACTTCATGTCACGTCGGAGGAGATCCGGGAGGCGCTGCAGGAGCCGATTTCGGCGATTGTCGACGTCATCCGCAACGCGCTGGAGAATTCGCCGCCCGAGTTGTCGGCCGATCTGGTCGACCGCGGCATTGTTCTGGCGGGCGGCAGCGCGCTGTTGCGGGGCCTGGACAAGCTGATCGCGGAGCAGACGGCTTTGCCGGTGACGCTGGCCGACGATCCGCTGAGCGCGGTGGCCGAGGGGACCGGCGTGGTCCTGGGCGAGCTGTCGCTGCTGGCCCGCAGCGTGATGCGCCACAGTTGATGGCGGCGTGGATGTCTTTTTCTTGAGCGCGGGTTGACTTCCCCCCGATTCAGAAGAGCAAACGGGGCGGATGGGTGAAGCCTAAACGAGTGTGGCTGTTGGTTGCGCTTTCGCTGGTTGTATTACTGGCGGGGGGCGTGCGGATTTTATTGCGGCCCGCCGCGCGGGAGGCGCTGGCCCCGTATCAGAAGGGCGTTGTCTTTTTCCGGCGCCACGTGGTCAACCGCGTGGCCGTCTCGCTTTCCCGTCTCGATCTCGCCGAGCGTGTGGCGGAATTGCAGCGCGAGGTGGGTCGGCTGCGTCTGGTCGAGGGTGAACTGGAGCGGGTGGCGCAGGAAAACAGCCGTCTGCGGGTGATGCTGGAGCTTCCGCCGCCGGCGGGATTCCGAACGGTGGCGTGTCCGGTTCTGGAACGCGGCGGTGCGGTCGGGTGGTGGGGGACGTTGGTGATCGGCAGAGGGGCCGATCACGGGATTGCGGCGGGCGACCCGGTGGTGGTGGCGGCGGGGCTGGTGGGGCGCGTGACGGCGGTTTCGGCGCATACGGCCGACGTGTTGCTGATCACCGACTCCAATTTCAGGGTCGCCTGCGAACTGGAGACGGGCCGGCCGGAACTGGGGGGCGTGCGCGGGATCTTAAGCGGGGCGGGCGGGCGTTCGCCCGAGACGCGGATGCTGGAGATGGTCTATGTGGCCGATCCCCTCAGGCTGCGCTTCCTGAAGCGCGATTTCGAGCCGTCGCCGCGCACGCGGGTGGTGACGTCGGGGCTGGGCGGCGGTTTTCCGCGGGGTCTGACGGTCGGCTATCTGCTGGAGACGCGCATCACGGCCGATGGCCTGTACCGCGAGGCGTCGGTGATGCCCGCGGCTGACGCCGGGCTGCTCGATGAAGTGAGCGTCCTCGTCCGCGAAGGGGGTGGGTCATGAGGCTCGACCTGCCCGTTCTGCTGTCGCTCGCCGTGGTGGCCGCCACGGTTCAGACACTCCTGCCTTCCGCAAGCTGGCTGGCGACCAAGCCGCCGCTGCTGACGGCCGTCGCCGCCTATTATGCCCTGTCGCGCGAACTGCCGCTGGCGTTAATCGCCGCGCTATGGCTCGGCGCGCTCACCGATGTCTGCTCGGGCCTGCCATTCCCGGTGACCACCGTCTGGATGCTCATCCTGTGCGGGGTGATCCGCTCGGTGCGGCGATTCTTTTCTGAAAAAGCATTCTGGCGGGGAACGGCGCTCATGGCGATTGCGGCGCCGGGGCAGGCGGTCTGGTATGCGGTGGTCGTGAGCGGGATCCGCTGGGAGGACTGTCTGCGCGGGCTGATCGCCACCGCCGGGGTTGGCGCGGGGGTCGGATGGGCGGTTTTTTATGTGTGTCAGTGGCTGGATGGACTGGCCGGAAACGTGAAAGGAGCGGAACCGGGTGATGGAGTTCCGTGGCATAACGCAAACGGTTGACGGCTGGCGCATCCCGGTGTTGGGGATCGGTTTTGCCATCGGTATCGCCATCCTCGGATGGCGGCTGCACGATGTGCAGGTCACGCGCGCATCGGCTTTTGCCGGACGTCAGAACCGCCAGAGCATTCGGCGGGTGCTGCTTCCCAGCCCGCGCGGCCGGATCTATGACCGTCGTGGCGTATGCCTCGCCGACAACCGCCCGAACCCGTGTCTGGCCGTGTTCATGGAAGAGCTGCGCCGTCCGGGCGGCTGGGCCAATACCATCGATGCGGTCGAGGCGCAGCTCGATGCGGTGGCGGCGATCATCGGGCAGCCACGCACGCTGACGCGCGAGGAGATTGCGACCCATGTGCGCAAGCGGCTGCCGCTGCCGTTGCCGGTCTGGCAGAATGTGGACGAACTGACGCTGGCCCGGTTTGAGGAACGGGTGGCTGCCGCGCCGGGGGTGGATGTGTATGTGCAGCCGGAACGGGTTTATCCGCAGGGCTCGCTGGCGGCGCATGTGCTCGGTTACGCCGGCCGGGAGATGCCCGAGCCGGCGAACGACGAGCGATACCATTTCATGCTGCTCGGGATGTGCGGGCGCGCGGGGATCGAGGCGCAGTACAACGCCGCGCTGGAGGGGGTGCCGGGGTGCCGGTTGATCCGGGTGGATGTGTCGGGCTATCGGCGGCTCGAGCTGACCGGGACGGCGCCCAAGCCGGGGCGGGATGTGAATCTCACGATCGACAGCGTCGTGCAGCGGGAGCTGGAACGGGCGCTCGCGGGGCAGATCGGCGCGGGCGTGGTGCTGGACGCGCGCAACGGCGACGTGCTGGCGCTGGCGAGCGCGCCGACGTTCGACCCCAATGAGATGACCCCCGCGCCGACCCGGGCGCGCTGGGAGGCGATCCGGCGTGATCCGGGCGACATCCTGTTCAACCGCGCGGTGCAAGGGCGCTACCCGCCGGGGAGCACCTTCAAGGTGGTTGTCGGCCTCGCGGCGATGGGCGAAGGCGGTTTTTTCATGACCGGCACCTATACGTGCCAGGGCGTGTATGAGATGAAGCCGAGGCCGATCCGGTGTTCGCACAACGCGCAGCACGGGACGGTGGATCTGCGGCAGGCCCTGCAGGTCTCCTGCAACGGGTATTTCTGCCAGACCGCCGCGCAAATCGGCGCCGAACCGATCCGGCAGATGGCGCGCGAGCTGGGGCTGGGCGCCATCTCGGGGATTGATCTGCCGGGCGAATATGCGGGGTTGGTGCCGGACGCGGAGCGAAAGCGGGCGCTGTATCACGACGTGTGGCGCGTGGGCGACACGTGCCTCATGAGCATCGGCCAGGGCGACCTGCTTGTGTCGCCGCTGCAAATGGCCGTGGCGACTGCGGCGATCGCCAACGGCGGCCGCGTGCTGCGGCCGCGCATCGTGCGGTCCGAGGCGCAGGGTGGCAGTGTGGTGCGGACCGTCCTGTGGCGTCCGGAGCAGATCGCCGTCATTCGCCGGGGCATGGAGGATGCGGTGAGCCGCGGCACCGCGCGCCACGCGCTCGGCAGCGCCGTGACCGCGGCGGGCAAGACCGGGACGGCGGAGTACGGGACGGGCACGCGGCTGAAGAAATACGCCTGGATGATCGCCTATGCGCCAGCCGATAATCCGGCCGTTGCGATGGCCATTGTGATCGAGGATGCCGCCGATACGGGCGGGTCGGCCGCCGGCCCGATCGTGCGGCGGGTGCTCTCCGCCATCTTTGGCGCGGCCGAGGAACATCCGCCGGCGGAGGGCGGGGGCGCTGCGGCGCCGACCGCCGGCGCACACGCCGCCACCGGAGGCCAGACATGAACACGTCCCGGGCTTTCGGCTGGATTTTGCGAATGAATATGACGCTGCTGGCGTCAATCATCGGCGCGCTGCTGCTGGGCGTGGCGTTTGTGTATAGCGCCTGTTCGATCCGGGAAGCCGACGTCCTGCGGCGCCTCTACCTGCTCCATGCGCAGATGGGCGCGATCGGGTTGCTGATCTGCTTCGGGCTGGCCTACCTGAACTATCAGGACATCCTCCGCGCGCGATGGCTGTTCTACGCCGGAACGCTGGTGCTGCTGGCACTGACGCTGCTGATCGGAGACGAGACGATGGGGGCGCGGCGATGGGTGGCCGGCATCCAGCCTTCGGAACTGGCCAAACTCGCGACGATCCTGGTTCTGGCCGATCTGCTCGGTCGCCGCGAGGCGTCGAAAGGTGTCGGCATGTATCTGGGTGCGCTGGCCCTGACCGCCGCGCCGATGGCGCTGATTTGGCTGCAGCCCGACCTGGGGACGACAGTGGTCTTCCTGCCGACGGTTTTTGCGATGCTGTTCGTGGCGCGTGTATCGCCGCGCGCGGTAGTGGCCACGATCGGTGCGGCCGTGCTCGTGCTGGTGCTGGTGCTGGGACTGCTCGTGGCTTCTGAAAGCGAAGACGTGCCGCCGCCGACGCGCGTCCGGATCCAGAAGATGTTGCCGTTGAGCGCCTATCAGCGTGATCGGCTGGTTGTGTTTTTGTATCCGGATCGCGACCCGTTCGGCCGCGGCTGGAACAAAAGGCAGTCTGAAATCGCCGTCGGTTCCGGCGGCCTGTGGGGAAAGGGCTATCTGAAAGGAGATCAGAACCTGCTGGGCTATCTGCCCGCTTCCGTGGCAAGCAATGACTTTATCTTCTCGGTGCTTGCGGAAGAGACAGGGTTTGCGGGATCCCTGATTGTGCTGCTGCTGGCCGCCGGCATTCTCGTGCCGACGCTGGCTGTGGCGTATGTGTGTCAGGACGGCGCGGGGCGGTTGCTTTGCGTCGGAGTTGCGACGGTGACGTTCTGTCACCTCTTTGTGAATATCGGCATGACCATCGGGCTGTTGCCCGTGACGGGCGTGCCGCTGCCGTTCATCAGCTCCGGCAGGACCTTTTTATTAACCATGATGACCGCTTACGGACTGGTCCAGAGTGTGGCTGTCCACGGTCGCGAAACAGCGCCGCGTTTTTAGGCGGCGGGGAGAGGAGCATATGGGAGGCTTGGATATCGTGTTCAGTTGGTTTCGGCGCAAGGAGCCGAAGCGCGAGATTATCGTCAACGCCGAAAAGCTGGAGACCCGCGTGGCGGTGGTGGAGAACGGCCACATCGAAGAGTTTCAGGTCGAGCATCCGATGGAGGACCGGCTCGTCGGCAGCATTTTCAAGGGGCGCATCCAGAATCTGGAGAATGAGCTTCAGGCGGCGTTTGTCGATGTCGGCCTCAAGAAGAACGCCTTTCTCCACTATTGGGACATGATCCCCGATGACGACGGCCTCCTGGATGAGGACGACGATTCGACCCGGTCGCGCAAGCGGCGCATTTCGAGCGAGGAGATCGCCAAACGCTTCCCGCAGGGATCCGAGGTGATCGTGCAGGTGACCAAAGGGCCGATCGGCACCAAGGGGCCGCGGGTGTCGGCCAACCTGAGCATTCCGGGCCGGTATCTGGTGATGATGCCCGGATGCAAGCTGCGCGGCGTATCGCGCAAGATCGGCGACAGCAAGGAACGCCAGCGCCTGAAGCGGATTCTGGACCGGTTGCCCATTCCCGCGGAGACCGGGCTGATCGTGCGCACCGCCGGAGCCGGCGCCAGCAAGCGCGCGTTCGTCCGGGACCTGCGCGGGCTGCTGGCCGTATGGGCCGATCTGGAGAAGAACATCAAGGAGAAGGCCGGACCGTGCTGCGTCTATCAGGAACCCGACCTGATCGAGCGGATCGTCCGCGACTGGCTCACGGAGGAGATCGACCGGGTGGTGATCGACGATCCCGACGACTACGAGCGCATCCGCACGATGGCCGGGCGGATCTCGCGCCGCGCCAAGGGGATGATCACGCATTATGAGGGGCAGCTGCCGATCTTCGAGCATTATGGCGTGGCCCGGCAACTGGATGATGCCTTCCGGCGCAAGGTCAGCCTCAAGTCGGGCGGCCATCTGGTGATCGACG
>CAZDLY010000011.1:0-52822 GCA_964506575.1 uncultured Akkermansia sp.
CTTTCGCCTTTCCTCGCACTGAACTGCCGCCCCCCCCTGTCGCTAACCGATTACGTTGGCGGCGTAATCGGGGCGCATGGCAGTTCTGATTCCGCAGCACATCTCCTGATCGTGTGCATGAGCAGGGAACCGTCTACGGGTCGGCTGCCAGGAAGCGGGGGCGGGCGCCAGACTCTCCGTCTGCGCCGCCCCCGGAAAGCCGGCGGCGGGCGGGGAACAGGCGCTCGGCCAGGGCCCCGGCCTGACGTTCAGCGGAGGTTGCGGAGCAGTCCGCAGAGGTGCGCGTAGTTCGCGAGGGGGACGTCCGGCGGCACCCCGTGGTCGCAGGCGAGCTGGTAGCCGCCCCCCTCGAGCACGGGCCGGAGCCGCTCGAACTCCCGGGTGATCGCCGCCGGAGTCGAGGCCAGGATGCGCTTGTCGAAGCCGCCGATCATCGCCAGCCGCCGGCCGTACTGCTGGCGCAGCGCCACCACCCCCATGGCGACGTCATCAACCGCGGAATAGACCAGATTCTTTCACAATCCCAGCCAAACGGCCTGCTGATGGGACAAAACGGGCGGATGTACAGTCACAACATCGCCACCCTGATGCTTTCCGAGGTGTCCGGGATGGTGGATCCTGAACGGCAGGCACGGATTGACGTTGTGCTCCCGCGAGCCCTGCGCATCATTCTCGCGGCTCAGGATGTTCCGAAAGGTGAATCCCACGCGGGTGGGTGGCGCTATGAGCCGACCAGCGGCGACAGTGATATTTCCCTGGCCGGTTGGGCGTTGGCATCCTTGCGGTCCTCACGCAACAACGGAGCGCCGGTCCCGAAGGAGTCGATTGAGAAAGCCGTGAAATTCATCCTGCGTTGCCGGGTCCAGCAGGGTGGCGGATTTGCCTACCATCCCGGCGGTCCGCCCAACCTGACCCGGACCGGCATCGGCCTGCTGTGCCTGGAGCTCTCCCTGCTGTGCCTGGAGCTCTCCGGCCGGCACCGGGACGAGGTGACCCTGGCGGCAGGGAAATGCATTGCCGGCAATTTCAAGAACGAGTCTTCCCTGGGCGGGGAGCACGAACCGTATTTCGCGTTATATTTCATGGCCATCCTGTCGTTGAGCGTCTCCTACCGCCAGCTCCCGATCTACCAGCGGTAGCCGCCAACGGGGAAAACGCCGCGAATGAATGGGGGAGAAGCCCTCAGGATGGAGAGGCCCGATGAAAAACCCCCACACCCACCCGGCAGGTCGCACCGGCTATCGATCCGCCATCAGCCGATCTTCGCGCATCCTGCAGACGGCGTGGTATACCGGCAGATGAAGTTCCTGAATTCGGTACGTCTCAGACTCCGGCACCTGGATGCAGGTCTCGCATAGCGGCGCGAGCGCGCCGCCGCTGTTTCCGGTAAGGCCCAGGACGCGCAGTCCCTTCGCGCGCGCCACCGTCGCCGCCGCACAAACGTTGCGCGCGTTTCCCGAAGTGCTGATGCCGAGCAGGGCGTCCCCCTCCCGCCCCAGGGACTGAACCTCCTGGGCGCAGGTCAGGGCGGGATCCACGTCGTTCCCGAAAGCGGAGGAAAACGCGCCGGCGGCGCCCAGCACCACAACCGGCAGGCCGTTCTCCAGTTTGTCGTGGATCTCCGCCGGAAGCGTCTCCGCCCAGGATGCCGTTACGGGGCGTTTCCGCCTGAAGGCTTTGAGCAATTCCCCGGCGATATGGTGTGCATCCGCCCAGCTTCCGCCATTCCCGCAAATCAGCAGCTTGCCGCCGCGCGCAAACACATCCCACAACGTCTCCGTCATCCGTTCCATGGCCGACCGGCAGTCGGCCAGCGCCGGATAACGGCGCACCAGGGACAACAGGGGATCGACCTCGGCGAAATAGCGCGCCACGGCCAGGGCCGCAAGATCGCCCATGTCCTCGCCTGCCGCCGAACGGGTGATTTCGCAGACGGCCAGACTCTGCGGCAGGGCTTCCCGCGCCAGCACGTCCCGCATGGCCGGTGCGATCAGATCCTCGGCGCGCAGATAGATCCCGCCCAGCACGATGCGTCGCGGATTGAGGGTGTCGATGATGGCGGCCAAGCCGTGGCCCAGTTTTCGACCGAACGATTCAAACATCCGCCGTGCCGTGTCGTCGCCACGCCGCGCGGCCGCCGCGGCGTCTTTGGCGCTTTGTCCGGCATACTGTTGAAAACCCCCGCCGCTGCACCACCCCTCGAAACTTCCGGCCTTGCCATACCCCACGGGGCCGTCCTCGGTCAGGCGCAGATGTCCGACCTCCCCCGCGTTCCCGTTGGCGCCTTCGTACAAATGGCCGTCGAGGATCAACCCGGCGCCCATGCCGGTGCCGCAGGTGAGAAACACGAGCGAAGGACAGGCGCCGCCGGTGCCGTACAGCCACTCCGCCACGGCGCCGGCATTGGCGTCATTCATCAGATAGGCCTTGCGCCCGACGGCGGCCTCCATCTCCTGAACGATGGCAATGCGCTCCCACCCGGGCAGATTCGGCGGGGAGAGGATCAGACCGGCCTCCGCGTCCAACGGTCCGCCGCAGGCGATGCCGACGGCCACGGTCTCTTTTTCGACCAGGGCCGCCGCGAGGGTCTTCAAGCGATCGATCGTCTCCCGCGCGCCACCGGTCGGGAACGCCTCCCGCCGCAGGATCCGCCAATCCGGGGCACCCAGCGACACGGAGCAGACGGTTCCGCCGATATTGATGCCAAGATAGGAATTAGACATGCAGCATTCCTTATGGATTCGCGGTTTCCGCGGACTAGACGGCGTGTTGGAAAAGATCCGCAGGATTTCTGGAGAATGGTCGCACATTCCGAGGCGTTTGTCTACCCCCCCATCATTCCAGCAACTCCAAAAGTAGAACTGCTGCGCCGGTTCGCGGTGCTCTTGATTCTTTCCCCGGTTTCTGCCATGCTCTTCGCCCTGCCATCACCGCGTCAACCCGGTTCCGGCATGATTTCTGTCCGTGTGGGCCGGTGCCGACCGCCGTATGTCGAAGAGCGATTGTGGGTCACTTTTCTGAGAAAGAGGGCAACAGCATGCAGGCAGCGATGTGGAAGAAACTGGAGTGCGCGGCGGACGCCCGTCTGCAGCGCATGACCCTGGGTGAGAAGATCGGACAGTTGCTGTGCTGGGAAATATCCCCGCCGGCCCTCCGGAACGATCCGGCGCGAATAATAGAGACTACGGAACGTTTCCACCTGGGCTCTCTGTTTGTCTATGACTGGACGTCGGCGCAGATTCGCGCCCTGACCGCGGAACTCGACCGGCGCACGCCGTTCCCGGTCCTCATCGCTTCCGACCTGGAGCACGGCGCCGGGCCGGCCATTCCGGATGCCATCGAGTTTCCGTTCCAGATGGCCGTCGGGGCGGCGGATGACGACGCGCTCGCCGAGACGATGGGCCGGGCCGCCGCCCGGCAGGGCGCCGCCGCCGGCGTCCAGTGGAGCTACAGCCCCGTGGCCGACATCAACTACAACCGGATGAATCCCGTCGTCAACGTGCGGGCGTTCGGCGACGATCCGGAGCGCGTGGCACGCCTGGCCGCGGCGGTGATCCGCGGCATGCAGCGCGACAACCTGATGGCCGCCACGGCCAAGCACTTTCCCGGCGACGGGGTGGACGACCGCGACCAGCACATCTGCACCTCGGTCAACGCCTTCTCCCTGGCCCGGTGGCGGAAGACGTATGGCAAGGTCTGGAAGCGCGTGATCCGCGAGGACGTCATGAGCATCATGGCGGGACATATCGCGCTGCCGTGCATGGACCCCGGCGAGGGGTATGTCGGCGGCATCCCCGCCACGCTCAGCCACCGGCTGCAGGTCGATCTCCTCCGGCAGGAGCTCGGGTTCCGCGGCTGCCTCGTTTCGGATGCGATCCCCATGATCGGCATCGGCTCCCACGTGAAGGGGGACGAGCTGGCGGTCCGCAACGTCGCGGCAGGTTCGGACGTGGTGCTCTTCTGCGAGCCCGAGCGCGATTTCTCCGCCCTGAAGCGCGCCGTGGAAGACGGGACCATCACCGAGGAACGTCTGCACGAGGCGGTCCGGCGCGTGCTGACCATGAAGGCGTGGCTCGGCTCGCTGGACACGCGGCGGCCGGTGCCGGCCACGACGGCGGATGAGCTGGCGGACTACCAGGCGGCCTCCCGCGCCATCGCCGTCAAGGCCGCCACCCTGACCCGAAACCTCGCCGGCGTGCTCCCGCTGCGCCTGAAGCCGGGCGCCAAGGTGCTGACCATCACGCTGAAATACGACAGCGGCAGCGGACTGGGGCAGGACCAGGGCGAGCGTTATCGCGACCTGACGGTTGTGGACGAGGAACTGCGCCGCCGCGGGCTGGTGGTCGAGCATGCCCGCAATGACATGTCCCTCGCCCGGCGCGCGGATTACGAGGCGGTCTTCGTGAATGTGAAGATCCTGCCCCACTGCCTGGCCGGCACGGTGCGGATGGTGGGCCCCCTGGCTTTCCAATTCTGGAACTCCGTCCTGCCGGGAGTCCGCAATCTCGTGATCACGGCCTTCGGCAGCCCCTACCTGGCCGACGAGATCCCGTCCGCCCGGACGCTGCTGCTGATGCACGACTCGGGTCCGGACGCGCAGCGCGCGGCCGTGGCCGCGTGGCTGGGCGAGCAGGACGCCCGCGGCACGAGCCCGGTGAAGCTGGATTGAGCCTGCAGGAATCGCCTGATTCGTTGCCACCATCAGAAAAAAGGGAAATATAGCCATGGCCAAGACAACCACACCGATTCCACAGGTCATTCCCCAGCGCATCACCAAGGCGCTCCAGGACCTGAGAAGCATCCTCTGGGGCGGGGAGGTGCCGCTGGCCGTCGAAGGCGGCCCGGTCAATGACGAATTCCTGCCGCTCGCGAAGGCCCGGACGCAGAAACGCTCGCCGGTGCGGCCGGGCGACTGTTTCGGGCCGCCGAACGGGGGCTGGAAGCAGCGCTGGTTCCGGTTCCGACTTCCCGGGGCGAAGGCGGGGGAGCGGGGGCGGCGGGCGGTGTTCTGGGTCTGCCCGGGCGAGTCCACCTTTTACGTGGATGGCGAGCCGAGCGGGGGTTGCGACGCGGGGCACCACTACTGGATCGCCCCGGACAAGGCCTGCGAAGTGTGGGTTGACCTGGGGACGCACAATACGGTCTGGGGCGGCCACGTGGCCACGCCGGACCCGTACGGCCTCCGGTTTCACGGCGCGTTCCTCAAGCTGCGGAACGTCGAGGCGTGGAACGTCTATTACGATCTGGAGGCGCTGTGCAGGCTGCAGGAGCTCATGCGCCAGGATATCGGCCATGAGTCGCCGTGGATCGGATACTCCCCGCCGCTGGAAAAATGCGATCCTTTGCTCCGCAAGCTGCTCCGGGGGCTCGATGACGCGCTCGACGCCTTCGACCGGGAGGGCCTTGCAGCCCTGTCCAAGGCGCTGAAGAACGTATACGCCGCCGCGCGGGCGGAGCCGTATCAAATCCGGTGCGCCCTGGTCGGGCACTCCCACGTGGATCTGGTCTGGCTGTGGCCCGAGAGCGTGACGATCCGCAAGGGCATCCACACCTTCTCGTCCATGCTGGGCCTGATGGACCGCTATCCGGAGTTCGTCTTCACCATGAGCCAGCCGGCCCTGCTGAACGCGGTGAGGATGAAGGAGCCCGGGCTGTACAAGCGGATACGCTCGCAGATCCGGAAGGGAACTTGGGAGGCGACAGGCGGCATGGAGACGGAGCCGGACACGAACCTGCCGTGCGGCGAGGCGCTGGCCCGCAGCCTGCTCTACGGGCAGCGGCGCTTCGCCGAATTCCGTGGTGGCCGGATGAGCGAGTGCGTGTGGATCCCGGACGTTTTCGGCTACGCCAATTACCTGCCCCAGCTCTTCCAACTGGGCGGAATCAAATACTTTTACACCACCAAGATGAACTGGTCGGTGATCACGAAGTTCAACCACAACGCGTTCGTGTGGAAAGGCTCGGACGGCGAGTCCGAGGTGCTGACCTATCTGCATCCCGCCGGCTATGACGGAAACGCCGATCTCGGGGAGTTGACCAAAGCCGCCCGGGCATACCGCCAGGCCGACGTCCACGACGAGCTGCTGTTTCCCACCGGTTTGGGCGACGGCGGCGGCGGTACAACGGAGGAGCACATCGAGCGTTCCCGGCGCCTGGCGGACCTCGCGCACGCCCCGCGCACCTTCTGGTCCACCGCCGAGGCGTTTTTCCGGCGCCTGGAGAAGGTCCGGGATGAACTCCCCGCCTACCAGGGCGAGCTGTATCTGGAACACAGCCGAGGCACCTACACGATTCAAGGCGCCTACAAGTCGGCCTACCGGGCGTGCGAACGGTCGCTGCAGATCCTGGAGGCGGTTCGCACCGCGCTGGCTGGAAAGGCGCTCGGTCCGGAGCCCTGGCTGCGGCTGCTGTTCGGCCAATTCCACGACGCCCTGCCCGGAACTTCCATCGCCCTCGTCTACGAGCAGTTGGAGCCTGAACTGAAGGCCCTGACGCACGGCCATCTGGCGGATTCGCGGAAGGCGCTTTCCGCCCGGGCGGCCCGCCGGAAAGGCGCGGTCTCCGTCTTCAATCCCTTGCCCGTGGCGCGGCCGCTGGTGGTGGAACTGCCCGCCGCAGACTTTGCCGGATCCAGCGCGCGGGCGGGGGAGACCCTCGTGCCCCTCCAGAAGAGCGGTTCGAAGATCCTGGCCGCCCTCCCGGTGGTCGGCGCCCTGGAGTCCGTGAGCCTCGTCCCCTCGGCGACGCCTTTCACGCCGGAGAAGGACCGGAAGATGGAGGCCGGCGCCACGCGTCTGGCCAACGGCATCGTGCGCGCCGGGTTTGATGCGCAGGGGCAGTTGCGGTCGCTGGCGATCGACGGCGAGGAACTGCAGCTTGTCGGCCCGGCCCGGTTTACCCTCCACGAGGACCATCCGGCCAATTGGGAGGAGTGGAACATTGACCAGTCGGTCCACTGGCTCGAGGTGAATTCCGACATCTCATTCCGGTTGAAGGTGATCGAGCAGGGGCCGGTCCGGGTGTCCCTCTCCGGCGAGTCGAAGTTGGGCAAGGCGAGCAAGCTGCGGGTCACCTACACCCTGAATGCCGGGGAGCGGGTTCTCCGCGTCTCCGCCTCGATCGAGTGGAGAGAGAAGCGCCGGTTGCTGCGCTACCGGGTCCCGACCGGGTACCGCGGCCGTTTCGCCCGTTTCGGCTGCGGCTTCGGCAGCATATTCCGTCCCCAGCTCGCCGGGAGCCAGACCGACGAGGCGATGTGGGAGGTCCCCGGCAACCGCTGGGCCGCCGCCATCGACGACCTCGGGCAAGGGCTTTCCCTGGTGACCGAGGCCAAGTACGGATTCCGGTGCAGGGAGGGGGACCTTTCCGTCTCCCTGCTCCGCAGCGCCGTCGGCCATGGCACCGGCGACCAGGGCGCCCACGAGGTGGCCTGGGCCCTGGGGGCGTATGTCTCCCAGGACGACGGAGCCGCGCCGTGCACGGCGTCGGATGCTGACGCCGTGTTCACGCCCCCCGTGGTCTTCCCGGGTGCGCTCGACATGCCGTCCGCATTCCGTTTCGAGTCGCTCGGAAGCCTGGTCCCGGCCTGGGTCGCCCCAGCCGAGTCCGGGCGCGGACTGCTCCTGCGGCTGCACGAGGTTTCCGGCGGCGGCGGCACGGCCGTCCTGCGCCTGGCGAAGCGGCCGCAGAAGGCCTGCCGGGTCGATCTGTTCGAGAACAGCCTCGGAGAGCTGAAGATCGGCGCCGACGGCGCCGTGCAAATCCCCTACACCGCGTACGGTGTCCTCGGGGTCCTCGTCTTGATCTAGTGATGTCGGTTTTGCATGCGTATCAGGAGAAAAAAATAATCATGGACACTACACTCGCTTCCCATACCTTGAAGCCTTCGCTGGCCTTTGCCCGGGAGTGGGCGGCGGCCGTCAGCGGCGGGGGGGCTGTCGATCCGCGCGCCGTTTTCGTGCGCGGCGTGCGCCAGGGCTATGGCAAGCTGGCCTTCGACCGTTCGAATTGCGGCGAGCCCTTGAACCTGGCGGGCACGATCTACACGCGCGGCCTGGGTACACACGCGGACAGCGAGATCCGCATCCGCGCCAACCAGCCGATCCGCGCGTTTCGCGCCTGGGCCGGCATGGACCACAACGCCGCCTGCCGCAAGGCCAACGCCGACAATCCCGACCGGCTGCTGTTCTCCGTCGAAGCCGGCGGCCGCGAGCTGTGGCGCAGCGCCGCGCTGGGGGTGGAGAGCAAGCCGGTCCGCGTCGAGGTGGCGGCGGGTGGCGCCACCGTCCTGGTCCTCAAGGTCTGGGACGTGAAGGGCAACAGCGACTGGGGGCACGCCGACTGGGCGGATGCCGAGATCGAGCTGGCCGACGGCACGAAGGTGCACCCGACCTCGGGCGGTGTCTTTGCGACGGAATTGCTGACCGATCCGATCGTGCCGTTTTCCTTCCGGTATGGCGGCCGTTCATCAGCGGAACTGCTGTCCGGCTGGAAGCGGGGGGCGCGGGAGATCAACGGCAAGGGAGGCGTGGCAACCCGGGAGGTGACCTGGCATGATCCGGAGACGGGACTCGAATGCGTCCTGGAGATGAAGACCTTCGCGAAGTTCCCGGCGGTCGAGTGGGTCATGCGCTTCCGCAACACCGGCAAGCAGGACACGCCGCTGCTGGAGGAGATCCGGCCGCTGGACCTGGAATGGGCGCCGGACAAGGACCGGTCGTTCACCCGCGACGAGACGATGCTCCGTCGCTCCCTTGGATCGGCAAGCAAGCGCCATGATACCGATTTTCAGTACCGGGTTGAGCCGCTGGCAACCGGCAGCACGATTGCCATGACCCCGAAGCGCGGCTACTCCTCCGATGCCTGGCTGCCGTTCTTCAACCTGCAGAGCGGCAACGTCGGCGTCATGGTCGGCATCGGCTGGAGCGGCCAGTGGGCGGCGGAGTTTGCGCGCCCCGCCGAAACGCCGATCCGGGTCCGCGCCGGCCAGGAACTGACGAAGCTCAAGCTGCATCCCGGCGAGGAGATCCGCACCCCGCGCATCCTGCTCGTGTTCTGGAACGGCGAGCCGCTGGCGGGTCACAACCTCCTGCGGCGGTTCATTCTCCAGCACCACACGCCGCGGCCGGGCGGCAAACCGTTGCAGGCGCCGCTGACGGCCCCGCACTGGGGCGGCATGAAGACCGCGCACCACCTGGATCGGATCGAGGCCTACCGGAAGCAGAAACTCGGCTACGAGTACTATTGGATCGATGCCGGCTGGTACGGCCCCCCCGAGAGCTACTCGCCGAGCGATTTCGACATTGCCTGGTTCATGCACGCCGGCAACTGGTGCGTCAATCCGACCGCCCATCCCGACGGGCTTCGCCCCATCAGCGACGCCGCCAAGACCGCCGGCATGAAGCTCCTGCTCTGGTTCGAGCCCGAGCGCGCGGTATGCGGCACGCCGCTGACCCTCGATCATCCGGAATGGTTCCTGGGCGAAGCCAAGCCGGGCGCCGGCCTGCTGCTCAACCTCGGCCTGCCCGCGGCCCGGAAGTGGATGACGGAGTATATCACCACGTTCATGAAGCAGCAGGGCGTGCAACTGTACCGCCAGGACTCCAACTTCGACGGGCTCCTGCCGTACTGGCGCGCAGCCGATGCCCCGGACCGGCAGGGCATGACCGAGATCCGGTACCTCGAGGGATTGTACGAGTTCTGGGACGCGATTCTCGCGAGCCAGCCCGGGATGGTGATCGATAACTGCGCCGGAGGCGGCCGGCGGATCGATCTGGAGACCATCAGCCGCAGCATCGCACTCTGGCGCAGCGACTATCAGTGCGTCTGGACCAACGACCCCATGCCGGGGCAGACCCATACCATGGGGCTCAACTACTGGGTGCCACTGAGCGGCACGGGCGTCGTGGCGGCCTGTCGCCGGGCGGGCGACACCTACAACTTCCGCAGCAGCCTCAGCGCGGCGCTCTCGTTCGGCATTTTCCCGTACGAAAGCTTCCCGATTGACCCGAAGTACCCGTGGGCCTGGCACAGGCGCATGCTGGCCGACTATCGGCGCGCGCGGCCGTTGTTCTATGGCGACTACTACCCGCTCACGGCCAATGCCGCCGAAAACGACGTCTGGGCCGCTTTCCAAATGCATCGGCCGGACGTGGGCGAAGGCCTGCTGCTCGTCTTCCGGCGCAAGGACTCGTCGTTCGTGGCGGCGGACTTCCGGTTGCGCGCGCTCGAACCCGCGGCGACCTACGAACTGACCGATGCCGACACCCGGCGGCAGTGGCGGGTGAAAGGTCGGGAACTTGTCGAGAAGGGGCTGCACATCGCCCTGAAGACCGCCCCGGCCAGCCGGCTGGTGTTCTACAGGAAGACATGACGGGTGGGCTGCAGGAGCCTCAATTCACGTTTCCTGTTGCTTGCGGGGGCTTGAGCCGGGTACACTGGGCGCATGGACACATCATGCGGTTTTCTGGATGCCCTGGCCGCGCGGCAGCGCTTTGGCGTGCGGCAGGCGCTGGAGGTGATGGAGGCGCTCTTGGCGCGGATGGGCCGGCCCGAGTCGGGTCTGGCCCCCATCCATATCGCGGGAACCAATGGCAAGGGCTCGGTGGCGGCGATGACCGATGCCGTGCTGCGGGCCGCCGGCTTAACGTGCGGACGTTACACATCGCCCCATTTGCAGCGCTTTAACGAGCGGATATTCGTCAACGGAGTGGCGGTCGCCGACGCCGCGCTGGGCGAGGCGGTCCTGGCGGTCGAGGCGGCGGCGCGTGCGGCGGTCGCGGCGGGCGCGGAGGAACCCACCTTTTTTGAATGCGCCACGGCGGCGGCGTTCGAGGTCTACCGGCGGGCGGGGGTGCGGCTGGTGGCCTTGGAGACGGGCCTCGGCGGCCGGTTGGATGCCACCAACGTGGTGACGCCGCTGGTTTCGGTGATCACCCGGATCGGACTGGAGCACACGCAATGGCTGGGGGATACGCTGACGGCAATCGCGGGCGAGAAGGCGGGGATCATCAAGCCGGGGCGACCGGTCATCTGTGGCGCGATGCCCGACGAGGCGCGGGCGGTGGTGCGGCGCCGGGCGGCGGATCTGGGGTGCCGCCTGGTGGACGCGGGCGAGGCCGTTACGGTGTCGGCCGTGCGGTCGCGTCCCGAGGGTCTGGAGGCCCGGGTGTCGACGGCCTCGCGCGATCTCGGAAACGTCTCGCTGCCGCTGGGCGGCCTGTTCCAGGCCGAGAATCTCGCCACGGCGGTGGCCGCTCTCGAGGCTGCCGAGGAGGCGCTGGGGCTGCGCCTGCCCGACGCGGCGTTTCGCGAGGGGTTGGCGGGGGTGTGTTGGCCGGGCCGGTTTCAGCTGGCCTCGCGCGAGCCGCCGGTGATCGTGGACGGCGCGCACAACCCCGATTGCGCCGCGGCGCTGCGGCTGGCGCTCAGAAAGTCGGGTCTGAAGGGGCCCCTGGGTCTGGTGGCCGGGTTTTGCGACGACAAGGACGCCGGCGCGTTCCTCAAGATTCTCGCATCGTCGTTCACACGCGCCTGGGCGGTGACCATCCCGTCGCCGCGCGCGCTGGCCGGCGACGCGGTGTGCGCGCTCATGCGCGCCAACGGACTGACGGCCCGGCAGGCGGAGCTCGGCGCCGCGCTGGATGAGGCCCGTGCATGGGCGCTGGCCGAAGGCGGCGCGGTGGTGGTCTGCGGTTCGCTCTTTCTTGCTGGAGAGGCTCTGAATCGGCTGCACGCATTTCCGTGGCCGGTCGCGGCGGGCGTGGCCGATCCGAATGAGTCGTTCACGGGGCGCGCGGGCTGTGAGTTGCGTGATGCCGAACCGCCGGTGACAGGAGGCTGACGGCATGCGCCCGCTTCACATCATCGAAGTGCTGGAGGCTACGGCGGGCGGCACGCGCCGCCATTTGCGCGACCTGGTGATGGGTCTTGACCGCAACCGTTTCCGGCTGACGGTGATCGCCTCGCCCGGGCGTGACGACGATTTCAGCCGCGACATCGACCTGTTCCGGATGGCAGGCGTGGCCGTTCATCTGCTGCCGATGAAGCGGCGCATCGCGCCGCTGGCCGACGCTGCGGCGCTGGTTCGCCTGATCCGGCTGGTGCGCCGCCTCCGTCCCGACATCATCCATGCCCACAGCTCCAAGGCGGGGCTGCTGGCCCGGCTGGCGGCGCGGACTGCGGGCGGCGTGCCGACGGTGTATACGCCCCATGCCTTCGCCTTTCTCTCCGACAGTCCGTGGCGGGGCCTGTATCTTGCCTGCGAACGATGGGCGGCGCGGCGGACCGGGCGGCTCATCGCGACCAGCCGCGAGGAACGCGAGTGGGCGTGCGATGGCGTGCGCGGGCTCGGAATACCGGCGGACCGCGTGCGGCTGATTCCCAATGGCATTGAGGCCGGCGTCCCGCATCCGATGCCCGAGCGGCCGCACCCGGTGATCGGCTTTGTCGGGCGGATGTGCCGGCAGAAGGGTCCCGACCTCTTTCTGGCCGTCGCGCGGCGCATCTGCGACGCGCGTCCCGACGCCCGTTTTCTGATGGTGGGCGATGGCCCCTGGCTCGGATGGGTGGACAGGCGGCTGAGGCGGACCGGGCTTGATGCGTGCATCCTGTTGCGAACGGCCCGGGACGAGATCGAGGTGGCCGGGCATCTGGCGGACATGGACGCGCTGGTGATGCCGTCGCGGTGGGAAGGGCTGCCGTACACGCTGCTGGAGGCGATGGCGGCGGGCGTGCCGGTGGTCGCGACGGCGGTCGGTGGAATGGCCGACGTCTTGGAAACCGGGGGGTCTGGGTTGCTCTGCCCGTCTGGAGATGTCGATGGCCTGGCGGTTCGAGCGCTGGCGCTGGTGAATGACCGGGAACTCGCCGGGCGCATCCGCGCGGGCGCGCGCGCGCGGATGGAGGGCTATACGCTGCGGCAGATGGTGGAGCGAGTGGCGGCTGTTTATGAGGAATTGGCGAAGACATCGTAAGTCACGGAGTGATACATCATGATGACTGAAAACGGGAAACCGGGCGGGCCGACAACCGCGTGCGGCGGCTGTGCGGGCAAACAAACCCGGTGTCTCAGCCTGCTTTCCGGAGGGTTGGACAGCATGCTGGCCATCTGCGTGCTGCGCGGGCAGGGCGTGCATGTGGAGGCGGTGAGTTTTGCCAGCCCGTTCTTTAACACCGCCGCCGCGCAACACGCCGCGCGGGAACTGAACGTGCCGCTGCACACGGTGGATTTTACCGATGACATCCTGGAGTTGATTGAACATCCGCCACACGGATTCGGCGGCCACATGAATCCGTGCATCGATTGTCATGCGCGGATGATCAGGCGCGCCGGGGAGCGGATGGCCGCCCTGGGCTTTGACTGCGTGGCGACCGGAGAGGTGCTGGGGCAGCGGCCGATGTCGCAGAACCGGCATTCGCTGGATATCGTCATCCGTGACAGCGGCATGGAGGATTTCCTGGTGAGGCCGCTGAGCGCGAAACTGATGGAGCCGTCTCGGCCGGAGCGGGAGGGCCTGATCGACCGCGAACGCCTGCTGGGGCTTTCCGGGCGTTCGCGCAAGCCGCAGATGGCGCTGGCGGCCGCCTACGGCATCCGGAAGTATCCGACGCCGGCCGGGGGCTGTCTGCTCACCGACGAGGGCTTCTGCCGCAGGCTGGGCAACCTGCTGGCCGACCGGGGGATCCGGGATCTGCGGTCGCTCCGGTTATTGCGCATCGGTCGGCACCTGCGGCTGCCCGGCGGCTCCACGTGCATCATCGGCAGAAACCAGGCCGACAACGAGGCGTTGCAACGGGCGTTTGCGGAGGGCGATGTGCTGCTGGATACGGTCAACGTGCCGGGCCCCACGCTCCTGATCCCCTTCGGCGTTCGCGCGGCCGCCGACATCGCGCAGGCGGTTCGGGTATGTGCGGCCTACAGCGGCCATCGCGGGAGACCGACAGTGGAAGTCCGCGTTGTCGCATCGGGGGACGCACGCGTGCATACCGTTGCGGGAGGGTCGCGCGACGCCTATGCATCGTGGGTGCTCTAGAAAAAGCTCATCACGAAGATGACCAGGGCGACCAGCACGGCCAGAATGACCATCCCGAGGAAGAGCGGCCAGAGCGTGCGCGAACCGTGCGTCTTCTTGAAGTCTGCGGGTGGAATGACCCGCGCGTTCTCGGGCACACGCGGGTGCAAGCTGACGGTCGTGCGCGGAATCGAAGAAATGTCCACCGCGTCATTCTCGTCCGAGGGCGGCGCTGTGGGCACGTCGTCGCCATCAAGCATGACGGCCACGTCTCCGAAGGAGAAGATGTCGTTCCGGAAAACCCGCGAGCTCTGGATGCGAACACCGTTGAGGCTCGTGCCGTTGGTGGAGCCGAGGTCGCGCAACTCGAAACCGTCTTCGGAACGGACGAGCTCGGCATGGGTCCCTGAAATCGACGGATAAGACAAGACCACATCGTTTTCGGCGCGCCTGCCGATGCGCGTGACACCGTCTTTGAGGTCGAACTTTTGTCCGTTCCCATCACCCGCTGTCAAGACCAAATAAGCCATAAATCGTCCTTCTTAGTCCGATCACCGTCTGCGAGCATACGAAAGCCGCGCCGGCAAGTCAAGAAGCCCGAATCGGGTCGGCGTCCGCAGCCGAGCGAACCAGCGAAGCCATCATCAGACGATTTCGCTGAATTTGGATCCGGGGATGCCGCAGATCGGACAGTGCCCGGGAGCCGTTCCCACCTCGGTGTTGCCGCAGACCGGGCAGACAAAGATTTTCGCGGCGGGGAGGTCTTTCCCGGCCTGGAGCGCGGCGGCCGCCTGGCCGTAAAGGCCGTGGTGGATCTTTTCAACGGCCATGGCGTATTCAAACGAGCGAAGGGCGGCCGCATGGGCCTCCCGTTTGGCGGCGGCGACGAACTCGGGATACATCGTCGTGAATTCGTGGCCTTCGCCGGCGATCGCCTCCTGCACGTTCTCCGCCGTGCTCTTCACGCCGTTGGCGACGCGCAGATGGGCGTGGGCATGGACGGTTTCGGCCTCGGCCGCCGCGCGGAAGAGTTTGGCGATTTGCGGTCGGCCCTCGGCATCCGCCTTCTTGGCGAAGGCGAGGTATTTGCGATTGGCCTGACTCTCACCCGCGAATGCGGCCATCAGATTTTCCTGTGTGGTCATGATGCGACTCCTGTTGTGGTGTTTCTGTTTGGATGGGGTCACGGGTCAACGCCCTGAACGCGCTACGCGAACGGGTTTTCATTGGGGTAGAGCGCGCCGGCCGGTTTCGGGGTGGCCACATCGGCGATGCCGAGCAGCCGGGCCGCGTCGAAAAGGACCTCGCCGGCGGTGTCGAACGCCACAGCTCCGTGGTGCGGGTAGTGCTTCTCCAGCAGCACGTGGCGGTAGAAGCGGGCAAAATTCGGAATCCCGAATATGCCGATGCCGCCGAACGAGCGCGGGTCGGCGTCGAGGATGTTGCCCTCGGCGATGTAGCTTTGCAGACGGCAATCGGCCGTACCCTGCACACGGAAGAAGGTGATCGGACCCGGCCGCAGCCGTCCTTCCAGCGTGCCTGCGGTGATGTCGGGCGTCTGGCCCGGCTCCATCAGACGGTGCATGATGAGCTGATATTTCATCGAGCACCCGGAACAGAGGCAGCAGGAGGGGGTGTTGCCGCAGTGGAAGCCCATGAACAGGTCGGCCCGCGTGGCGCCCTGCAGATTCTTGATCGGCAGGTCGGCGGGCACGGTGTTGTTGATGTCGAGGATCGTAGTCGGCAGCAGCGTGGCGCATTGGGCCATGTACTGCGAGATCGCTCCGTACATGTCAACTTCGCACGCCACGGGGATACCGCGCGTGGAGAGGCGAGAGTTGACAAAACAGGGGACGAAGCGGAATGCCGATTCGAACGCGGGCCAGCATTTGTTGGCCATCACGCCGAACTGGCGGGATCCGAGATTGGCTTCGAAGAAGGTGAGCAGGGCCAGCTCGAACTGGGCCAGCTCGCGCAGCTTGCCCGAGAAGCAGTTGCCCTTGCCGAGTTCCTTCGCCATGTCCTTGGCGATGGCGTCAATCTCCTTCGTCCGCTTGGCGGCGCCCTGATAGAGCTGCAGAAGATCGAGTTCGGAGTTCTCCATCACCTCGATGCCCAGATTGTACATGGGCTTGATCGGCGCATTGCAGGCAAAGAAATCCTGCGGGCGCGGACCGAACGCAAAGACCTTGAGGTTGCGGATGCCGTTCACCACGCGGGCCACGCGGGTGAAATGGACGATGTGGTTGACGATATCATCCGGGAGGCCCACCGGAACCGCCGGGATGAAGGGGGTGATGTTGCGCAGCGCGCAGTTCATCGAGGCGTTCAACATGCCGCAATAGGCGTCGCCACGGCCGTTGATCAGGTCCTTGGCCGATTCCTCGGCCGCCGCGCACAGCATGAAGGGGACGCCCAGTTCCTTGGCGAAGATGGTGTAGGGACCCTCGGGACCGAAGTTGCCGAGGTAGATGGTGAGGGCGTTGACGCCTGCGGCGCGCATCTCCACGAGCGCTTTGACCGTGTCGGCTTCGGATTCAATGACCACCGAGCAGGGGATCACATCGACTTTGCGCTTGGCGCAGGCTTTGACGACACGATCCAGACGCGCCCGGCTGAGCTCGATCGGAAAGCAGTCGCGGCTGACGGCGACAATGCCCATCTTTACGCTTGGAATGTTTTGCATACGGTCCAGGCCTCCTAGGCGACCCGCAGAGGGGTCGGGGGTTTCGTTGGCCGTTAATTATGCACGAAAACGCCCGGCTCGTCCAGTCGGAGAAATTTACTGTCGCAGAAATTACAGCAGTCCGCGGTGGAAGTTGGCCGGGTGGCTGCCGGCGGGCGTCTCGCCGCGGCGAACGGCGCGCCAGGCCGCTGCAATCCCGGCGGGGTCTGAAGGCCGCCACGACCAGTCGCAACGAAAGTGGCGGATGCCGATGCGTTGCAGTCCGGGAATGGCGTCCGCGCAGGAGAACGGGCGGGCGCCGGTCGTGATCCAGCGGCCGTCGAGGGGACCGGCGTGCCAGGTCTGGCCGCGGCGGTCGGCCCATGCGACCGGCCCGGCGGGCGGGCCGCCCGGCCCGGCGCAGGGTGGTGTGTGCGAGATGAAGAGCGGCGTGATCTGAAAGACCAGCGCCTCGATCGCCCCGGCCTCGGCGCAGGCCGCGAGATTGGCCTCCGTCTCCTCGGGCGAGGTGACGCGCCGCGTAATCCCCTGTTCGCGGAGAAAGGTCCCGGCCGCGCGGTTGAGCGCATAAAACGACCAGTCGGCGGTGATGTCCCCGGCCTGAACCGCGCAGCGCCGCAACCGGTCGAGACCGGCGAGATCGGCGCACTCCCACCGCCGCCACCCCTCCGCCGCCAGCGCACACAGCCGAACGGAGAGGGGGGCGGCCTCGCTGTCGCGCACGAGCAGGGGCACGGCCAGTCTGATGCGATCACGGGGAATGACGGTCAGCCAGGACGCGAGACCGCGACAGACGGTCGCGTCGTCCGCATGGCCGATCTGCACGACCAGCTCGTCGGCATCGCCCAGCGCCTCAGACGGCTCCTGCGAGATGTGCACCTTGGCCGTGAAGCGGGGTGCGGCGCGTTCATGAGCCGTGAAATCGCACGCCGAGGGCATCCGGGAATCCGGGGATGGCTCTAAAAGCGCAAGCGCCGCATCACGGGCCGCCTGGCGGCGGGCGGCCTTGGCGGCGGTGAGGGCCTCCAACACGCGGCGGCGGGCGTCGTTGAGGAGGGAGGGCGGGGCGTAGCGGGCGTCGGGATCATGAACCTCCAGACGGTCCACCCGCCAGCCGGCGTCGCGGGTGCGGTCGAAGGCTTTGCGCACCGCCGCGTCGGTCTGATCCGGCTTGCGCGCGGGCGTCAGTTCCGCCGGGACGCGCACGGTGGCCCGGTCCCCGCGGGCGTCGGCCGCCTCGGCGGTCAGGACCAGTCCGGCCGCTTCGAGCGTGACCGTGACGGCGCAGGCGTGAAGCGGGGGGAGGGACGATTCGCGGACCGTTTCGACGGGATAGGCCCGCCGCACCGCCTGGGAGGCCGAGCAGTAGACCGTCGCGCCGGGCGCGGGGAGCGACGGCAGGTCGGGAGGCAGCTCGACCTCGACATCGCTTCCGGCGGGGAGGGAGATCTCGCCGCGCGTGGCGCCGCAGCGTCGCAGCGCGTTGACCGCGAAACCCTCGGGCTGACCGCCCGCCGCCGGCTCGATCTGGAGCCCGTCGTGTTTTTCCAGGGCGCGCGCGGTGCGGAAGCGCACCCAGCGGCCGCCGCGGCCGTCGCGCAGGACCGACTGGACAGTGCCGATGCGGGCACCGCGGTGACCGACGGCCGAGGGGTCTATGATGGTAAGCGGGTCGGCGTTGGCGCCTTCGGCGTAGAACGACGTCCAGGGCCGGTTGAAGATGGTCTGGATGTCGGCGATCTTGCGCGCCTCCTCAGCCGGGGTGAGCGTGCCATCGAGGGCGCGCCGGTAGAGGTCGGTGATGGCGGCGACGTAGAGCGGCGATTTCATCCGGCCCTCGATCTTCAGGCTGGCGACCCCCGTCTCGACCAGCACGGGGATGTGGGGGAGCCAGGCCAGGTCGCGCATGGAGTAGGGGTGGCCGGCCGCGGCGTCGGGCGTGCCGATCCCGGTCAAACGGTCGCGGCAGCAGTAGGCGCAGCGGCCGCGGTTGCCGCTGCGGCCGACGGCATGCGAGGAGAAGAGGCAGAGGCCGCTGGTGGAGTAGCAGAGCGCGCCGTGGATGAAGACCTCGATCTCGGCGGCGCGGTCGCGGACGGTCGCGGCGATCTCGTGCAGCGTCAGCTCGCGGGCCAGCACCACGCGGGTGAAGCCGCGCGCGGCGAGCGCCCGGACACCCTCGCGGCTGTGCGCCGCCATCTGGGTGCTGGCATGGAGCGGCAGACGCGGAAAGTGCCGGCGGGCCAGATCAAACAGTCCCCAGTCCTGGATGATGACGCCATCGATGCCGAGGTCGTCGAGCCCGTCGAGCGTCTCCAGCGCCGCGGGGATCTCGGCCTCCAGCAGCAGCGTGTTGAAGGTGCAATAGACCCTGCGCGGCGGTGTGAAACTGCGCGCATGAGCCAGCAGGACGGCCAGCCGTTCCGGGGAGAGGTTCTGCGCCTCGGCCCGCGCCGAGAAGCGGTCCAGGCCCGTGTAGACGGCATCCGCGCCATACTGGAAGGCGGCTACGGCGGCGTCAAATCCGCCTGCGGGGGCCAGAAGTTCGGGAAGGGGCATGCGGCAGTGTACCGATTGAGACCGTCCGGACGCAAGGACGGAGTGGCATTTGACAGCCCCCCGGATTTTTGTCATGCTGGCAACCATGAATTCGCCACTGATTACCGCGTGCCGTAGTGGGGCGTCGGTTCCAGAGGGGGGGCGCCAGCGTCGGACTGCTGGCGCATGCTCTTCGCTGGTCCTGTCGTTCTTGTTTCTCTTTCAGTTTCTCCGGTGGGGCTGTGCCCAGGAGGAGCACCCGCTTCTCCAAATCCCTCCGTCGAAGGCGGACGCGCCGGCCGTTTCCGTCTATCCGGTGGAGCAGTTTGCGCAACCTCAAAGCCAGAAGCCCCCCAAAAACATCATCTTGATGATCGGCGACGGGATGGGGCTGGCTCATGTTTATGCAGCCATGGTAGCCAACCACGGGCATCTCTATCTCGAGAACTTCAAGCATATCGGTTTTTCGAAGACTCATTCGTCGAGTGACTTTGTCACCGATTCGGCGGCTGGCGGAACGGCGCTCGCGGCCGGAGTGAAGACCTATAATGGGGCCATTGGCGTGGGGCCCGACCGGAAACCGGTGCCCTCCATTCGTGACCTGGCCGAAAAGAAGGGGCTGAAAACGGGTCTCGTCTCCACATCGGCCATCACCCATGCCACGCCGGCCTCCTTTATCGCCCATACCGAATCGCGCGGCAATTACGAGGAGATCGCGGCACAATTTCTGAACACGCAGATTGATGTGTTCATTGGCGGGGGACGGGATCATTTCGAGAAACGCAGAGACGGACGCAACCTGAGCCAGGATCTCCGGGCCAAGGGCTATCAGGTCATGTACACGATTTCGGATATTCAGCAGGTGGAAAGCGGCAAGCTGGCCGGGTTTACTGCACGTGAGCATGATGCGCCGAAGCCGGGACGGGGAGAGGTGCTGGTGCCGGCCACGGAGACGGCCATACGGCTTTTGTCCAGAGATTCCACGGGCTTTTTTCTGATGGTGGAAGGATCGGAAATCGACTTCCTGGCCCATGAAAAAAACACCACCGGGGTTCTTCTCGAAACCCTTGACTTTGACCGGGCCATCGGGGCGGCCCTGCGCTTCGCCTCCACCAATGGCGAAACGCTGGTCATCGTGACGGCCGATCATGAAACGGGCGGGATGACCCTCGGCGGCGGCGATTGCCAGACCGGCCGGGTGTCGGCGCATTTTGCCTCGGGCGATCATACGGCGGTGGCCGTTCCGGTTTACTCCTTTGGCCCGGGCGCCGAGCAATTCACGGGCTTCATCGAGAATGTGGAAATTGCCCGCCGGATGATGAAACTGCTGAACGTTGATCCCTAATTACATAAGGCTCTTGCAAAACCCCCCGGACGCTGCGCCTGACGGCTTGCGTCCGAGGGGTTTTGCAAGAGCCTCGATTGCTTATCACTACTCGTTATGAGCCAGGGCGGCAACAACAACCAGGCCATCCCCACTCCGCAAGGGATGTCACATACGCGACGGCTCCTGAATCTGGCCTGGCGTTATCGGCGCGGCTGCATCCAGGCGATCCTGTTGCAGGTGGCGCTGCTGGTGCTGGCCCTGTTCGGATTGCAGGTGACCGGCTTGGCCATCGATTACGTCCGCCACCGAGCCCTGGCGAATCAGCCGCCACCGCACTGGCCGTTCAACCTGGTGCCGCCCGAAAATGGGTCGGCCATGCATGTGCTCATCCTGCTCGCGGTCGCCGCCGTCGGACTGGCCCTGGTGCGCGCCTGCCTGACGTACTTCTACAACACGGAGATCGTCAAACTGGTGCAGGGCGGAATCGTTGTCAACCTGCGCGCCGAGGTGTATGACAAGCTACAGCGGCTGAGTTTTCGTTTTTTCGATGCCAATGCCAGCGGCACGCTGATCAACCGGATTACCGGTGACGTACAGTCCGTCCGCCTCTTTGTGGACGGGGTGGTCCTCCAGACGATCACTCTCCTGGTCTCGCTGCTGGTGTATCTGGTCTATATGCTCCGCATCCACCCCCTGCTCACTCTCGCCTGTCTCGCCACCACGCCGCTGATCTGGCTTTTTTCGCACGCATTCGCACGCAGCGTGAAGCCCGCCTATGCCCGTGATCGCGAGTTGGTTGACCGCATGATCCTGGCGCTGGCCGAGTGTGTGCAGGGCATGCCTGTGATCAAAGGTTTCGCCCGCGAACCGCAGGAGTTGTCCAAGCTGGCAACAGCCAACAGCGCCGTGCGCGACCAGAAGATGGGTATTTTCTGGAAAACCAGCCTTTACGTACCGGCCGTGGGCATCTTGGGGCACATCAACGTCGCGGTGCTCCTGGGCTATGGCGGCTGGCTGGTGATTCGGGGTGACCTGGCGCTCGGCACGGGGCTCATTGTGTTCCTCGGCCTGCTGCAACGCTTCTCCGGCCAGATCAACACCATCACCACCATTACCGATAGCATCCAACAGAGCATGGCCGCCGCGGCGCGCGTGTTCGAGATCCTGGACACACCGGTGGAGGTGGCCACGGCGCCGGACGCCGAATCCCGGCCGCACTTCACCGGCGCCATCGCGTTTTCCGGAGTCCACTTCGCGTACAAGCCCGGTGAACAGGCGCTGACGGACGTGTCGTTTGCGGTTGCTCCCGGCCAGTGCGTGGGCATTCTCGGCACCACCGGTTCCGGCAAGAGTACGCTGCTCAGCCTGATCCCGCGTTTCTACGACGTGCAAGGCGGCAGCGTGAGCATTGACGGGGTGGATGTCCGGCGCCTGCAACTCGGGGATTTGCGCCGGCAGGTTGGGCTGGTGTTTCAGGAAAGCTTTCTGTTCAGTAATACCGTGGCCATGAACATCGCCTTTGGGCATCCCGGGGCTACGCGCGAAGGGATTGAGCGTGCGGCACGCATCGCCGCCGCCCATGATTTCATCACCGCGTTGCCGCAGGGCTACGATACCATTCTCGGTGAAGGCGGAGCCGATCTGTCTGGCGGCCAGCGGCAGCGGCTGGCCATTGCGCGCGCCCTGCTTCTCGAACCGCCGATCCTGCTGCTGGATGATCCGACCGCCGCGGTGGACGCCCAGACGGAACGGGAGATCATGGCTGCGGTCGAAAGCGCCATGCAGGGGCGAACCACGGTCATCGTCACGCACCGCATCGGTGTCCTGAAACGGGCGGACCTCATTCTGGTGCTGCATGAAGGGCGTATTGTCCAGCGCGGGACACATGCTCAACTCATCCGTGTCAAGGGTCACTATCGTCGCTCCGCCCGGATCCAGAACGAAGAAGAGAATCTGCCGCCGCTGGCGCCCGGGGGCTGAGTTCCGGACCAATCAGGCATGAGTAAAAAAAACCGACAACCCGCACTTGCGTATGCCAACGCCGATGACGAGAGCGATGTCTCGACGCGGCCGTTGGATCGGAGCCTGTTCCGGCGTCTGTTTGCCTATACGCGCCCCTATCGGGCCAAGCGCCGGTGGCTGATTCTGCTGGTGGTGCTGCGTGCCATTCAGTTGCCGCTCATGGCCTGGGCCATCGGCGCCATTGTCAACGGTCCGATCGCCCGTCAGGACCCGCCTGGCGTCGCCTGGGGCATTGCCGGCTTCATGGCTCTGGCGCTCTTCACGGAATTCACCATGCACTTTCGGCACCGGCTGGCGCTGGAACTGGGGGAGGCGGTCATTCACGACCTGCGGCGGGATCTGTTCCAGCATTTGCTGCGCCTGCCCATGAGCTTCTACAGCCGCACCAAGCTCGGCCGCATCATCAGCCGTTTCACCTCCGACGTCGAAGCCGTCCGCACCGGCGTGCAGAACGTCCTGTTTATGACCGTGGTGCAGGCCGGCAGCATGCTGGTCGCGATGGTCATGATGTGTTACTACGACTGGAAACTGTTTCTCGTCGTGGCGGCCATGATGCCGATATTCTGGGGTCTCAACCGCTTCTTCCGCGCCCGTCTGGTCCGTGCTTACCGCGAGGTGCAGGAAAGCTTCAGCCGCATCACGTCCACCGTGGCGGAATCGGTCAAAGGCATTCGCGTCATCCAAGGCTTCTCGCGCCAGGACATGAATGCGGCCATGTTCCGCGACCTCGTGGCGGATCATTCGAGCTACAACCTGCGGGTGGCCCAGACCGAGTCCGTGTTCCTGCCGCTGATGGAGATCAACAGCCAGCTCTTCCTCGCAGCCCTGATCACCATCGGCGGCTGGCGGGTGCTGCATCCGGGCGATGGCCTGGACATGGCAGTGCTGCTGCAGTTCTTCTTCCTCTCCGGGTACGTGTTCACCCCTGTTCAGAACCTGGCCGCCTTTTACAATCAGGCCCTGACCTCCATGGCCGGTGCGGAGCGCGTCTTCCGCTTCCTGGATACGCAGCCTGACTGGCTGGACCGGCCCACGGCGCAGCCGGTGACGGACCTGCGCGGCCACGTTGAATTTCGGCACGTCAGTTTCGCCTATGTGCCGGGACGCCCGGTGCTGCATGATGTCTGCTTCACCGCCGAACCCGGACAGAGCATCGCTCTGGTCGGGCACACCGGCAGCGGCAAGTCCACCGTCACCAACCTCATCAACAAATACTATCTGCCAACGGCCGGCCACGTGTTGCTGGACGGGCGCGACCTTCTCGACATGCAGAGCGAATCCCTGCGGCGTCACCTCGGGATGGTGCTGCAGGTGAATTTTCTCTTCACCGGCACGGTGCGCGAGAATATTCTCGTAGGCCGCCCCGGGGCGCAGCCGGAGGAAGCGGAGGCCGCAGCCCGCCAACTGGACATCCTAGACCTGCTGGAAGCCCTGCCCCAGGGGCTGGAAACCCGGGTCGGCGAACAGGGCGTTGGCCTCTCGCTCGGTCAGCGTCAACTGATCTGCTTCAGTCGTGCCATGCTCGCCAACCCGCGCATCTTCATTCTCGACGAAGCCACGAGTTCGGTGGACGCCATCACCGAGGCCCGATTGCAGACGGCCCTGACGCGCCTGCTTGCGGGACGCACCAGTTTTGTGGTTGCCCACCGGCTGAGCACCATCCGCAACGCCCATCAGGTGCTGGTCCTGGACCAGGGACGCATCGCCGAACGCGGGACGCACCGGCAGTTGCTGCGTCAGGGCGGCATTTATGCCCGGCTGTACCGCGAATTCATGGTCGCCCACGAGTTCTGAGTGGAGAAACGTGCCGGCATCGTCAATAGGCGAATATATCCTCGGCAACGATCTCATGCATAAAAAAATAAGCCCAATATAATTGGGCTTATTTTTGCTTGGTGCCAGAGGAGGGAGTCGAACCCTCACGGTGTTGCCACCGGTGGATTTTGAGTCCACTGCGTCTGCCATTTCGCCACCCTGGCGGAGGGGAAGGCCGTGTTTATAGCATGATACGATCGGACTGATCAATGAAAATCGCCCCCTACGCTTACCCGCTTACCCTTAACCGCGCGGGCTTCGATCCGGCTCACGCGAGTGCCGTCCATCCGTATCGGAATCGAGCCCGGCCCCGATTTCGATCCCGATACACCGGGTCTCAATCCTGTTTTCCATCCGGCCGCGGCGGCTTGTCCGGGACACCGGGTTCCTTCACGTGGGATTCGGCATGTTGTTCGCTGACGAAAAAGCAGCGGGAATACCCGGCGGCGCGGAGGGCCGAGGAGACACGGGCCATCAGGTCGCGTTTCTTGATGTCGGGGATGTTGATCCGGATCGGCTGGTTGGACGGCACGCGCATCGCCTTCAAGGCGGAGGCGAGACGCTCGACGGGGTAGGGCTTGCCATTGAACCACACCCGGTCCGAGGCATCGGTGTACAGCGCCAGATCGGCGGGCGTGGCGCGGGCGGCCGCGGGCGGCCGTGTCGTGGCGCATCCCGCCAGCGCGGTCAGCGCGGCCAGCATGATGAATCCTCGCGCGCGGGCGCGCCTCGCGGTCTTCATGATGGTTTTGCCTCCGGTGTGGGCGCGGCGGCGGATGCGGCCGCGCGGGTCCGCGGGCCGTGCAGGTCGAGCGCCATGGCGATTTCGGGGCAGGTGAACGGGTTGGAGTATTTGGTGCAATTGATGCACCCCATGTAGATTTTGTGCATCAGCGAGGTTTTGGGAACTTCGTGAAAGCCCAGCGTGCGGAAGAACTCGGGGGCGAAGGTGAGCACGATCGCCTGGGTCGGCGCGAACGCCTCGACCCGCGCCAGGACGGCCCGGACCAGGCGCGTGCCGATGTGCTGGCGACGGCAGGACGCGCAGACCGCGACCGACTGGATCTCCACCGACGCCTTGGATGGATCGCCGACCTCCGGCAGAATCTGCCAAGCGGCGCACGCGACAATCCGCCCGCCGTCTTCGCACACGTGAAAGCGGTCGATGTTCATGATCACGTCGCTCATCGGGCGGACGATCAGATCGTCCTGATGCTGGCGGATCAGCGTGTAGATCGGGATCGCGTCGGCCAGCGCGGCCGGGCGTTCGATGATGGTGTCACGGGCATGCATGGCTACCTCTTCAGACGGATCCAGGACGAGAGCTTGCCGCGGTTGGGCGCGAACGGCGCGGGCGTGCGGGTGTCGCCGCCGGCTTGGGGGGACGGCGGCGTCTCGTCCGCGCGCGAATCCGGCGTGTGTTCGAGCTGTTCGATGCGGCGGAGGAGCGCCTGCTGGGTGGAGGCGTGGTGTTCGCGCTCGACCTCCCGCTGCTTCCGCTCCTGATTCAGATCCTGTTCGCGCCGGCGGATGGTTTCGGCCAGTTCCTGGTTCTGGCGCGTCAGCTTGTCCGTTTCGGTGATCCGCGTGCGCAGGCGGGCGTCTTCGGCCTCCAGCACGCGGATCTTGCGGTTAAGTTCGGACTCCCGCTCATCGGCCAGGCGCGCCTCCTGCGCCTGGGTCGCGCGGAGCGTGGCCATTTCGGCCTGGAGGCGGACGGCATCGGCCGGGTTGCGCCGGCCGCCCGGTTCGGTGGCGGGGCGGCGCGGGGCGCCGGTCTCCATCTCGCCGCTGAGGATGCGTGTCAGTTCATGGATGCGGCCCTGGATCGCCTCCTGCCGGCGCGTGGTCCAGTCGCGCAGTCCCGCGACGGCCTCGCGCTCGAGCGCCAGATCATTTTCGAGGCGTTCGACCTCCTGGCTGAGGATCTGCGCCAGGGCGCCGAGCGGGTCCGCGGCGCAGGCCTCGGCGGCGCGCGCGACGGGTGAGAGCGGTTTTTCCAGTTCGTCGATGCGGTCCTGAAGTTCCGTCTCGCGGGTGTTCGAGAGCGTGAGCAGATCGGAGTAGGCGGATTGGGCCGCCGCCAGCTCGCGTTTCAGCGCATCGGCGTCCGCCAGGGCCTGCGCCCGCGCGCGTTCGGCGGCCGAGGCCTGGGCGCGCGTCTCTTCCAGCAGGCGCTCCGCGTGGGCGCCGCGCTGTTCGGCGGCGGCCTGCTTCCGCGCCGCTTCGGCCGCCTGCGCGCGGCAGGCGTCGCGTTCCTGTTCCGCGGCGATGCGCCGGCCTTCGGAGGCGGAGGCGGCCTCGCGAAGGCGGGCGACCTCGGACTCGGAGACAGCCCGTTTTTCGGCTTCGGCCAGGGCCAGCCGGAGGCTGTCGCGTTCGTGTTCGAGGGCCGCGCACTGCTTGGCGGCCTGTTTCGCCGCGGCGAGCGTCTCTTTCTGGCGGGCGATCTCGGCTTCAAGGGTGGCGACGCGGTGGCGGAGCGCGTCACCGTCCCTGGAGGGTTTTTCCGGCGGGGCGCCGGTGGCACGGGGTTCGGCACCGGGGCGGATCACGCGCGCCGGGTCGGCCTTGTCGGCGTGGATGAGCCGCGCGTCGGGAGGGGCCTTGCCGCTGGTGAGGATGGCTTCGGCGGCCGTCCGGTTGAGGGGGCCGCGGAGGTTGCCCGCGCCGTCGTCGATGTACCAGGCGATGCCCAGTTCGGCGACCTGCTCGGCCGGTAGCCAGGTCGTCTGGTCGGAGGAGACCTCGTGGCCCGGCAGGATGCGGCCCTGCTCCGCCCACACGACGATGCCGGAGGTGGATACCGGGCCGAAGATGGTTTTGCCGGCGATTCGCAGGAACCACTGGCGGGTGTCTGTTTTATCGGCGTTCATGGGCGGGAGGTGTTGGGCGTGTGGTGTTTTTTCTGGCCTTTGAAAATGCCGCCGTTGGTTTCGCCGATCTTGCGCAGCTCGCGCTGGGCCTGCACCTCCAGGTCGGCCAGCGAAAGGGACGCGGCGGTCTTCTTGCCGGTCGGGGGCGAGATCGGCGGGGGAGGCGCGTCGGGCTCGGTGACGATGCAGGCGTCTTCGGTGGCGGGCGGGTCGCCGGCGGCGAGGGAGGCGGCAAGCTGCTGGGAGAGCCGCCGCGCGTTCTCGATGCGCGCGGTCTGCGCCTGGAAGCGGCCGGCGTCGGCCGCCTGTTCGCGGCGCGCGTGATCGGCCTGCGCGCGCGCGGCCGCGCATTCCTGCTCGGCGTGGAGGAGCGATTGACGGACCAGTCCGGTCTGGCGCTTCGCCTCGTCGGCCTCCCGGCGGGCCTGCGCAAGCGCGGCCTCCAGCGCTTCGGCGCGCGTCTGCAGGGCGTGACCGTCCGTGGCGGCGCCCTGCAGACGGGCGATCTCCGCTTCCAGAGCGGCGATCCGGCCCTCCTTCTTGATGCCCTCGGCCTGCAGGCGGTTCTGCGCGGCCTTCAGCTCCTGGCGTTCGGCGTCGAATTCGTGGTCGCGCGCCTTGAGATCGGACTGCGCCTGGTTCAGCGCGCTCTGGAGGGTGGCCGCGCGCTGGTCGGACGCCTCCGCGCGGGCGAGCGCATCGCGGCGTGCAGCCACGGCGGCCAGCAGATCGGCCTGCTGGAGCGCGGGGGCGGGAGCGTCGGCCTGCTCGCGCCGGAAGATGCCGGCGGAGGCCTTGAGCGAGCCCTCCCGGATCAATTCGTCCAGGGCATGGCGATGGATCGGCCCATAAAAGGTCGCGGGGGCAATCTCGGCAATCCAGTCCATGTCGAGCCCGAGCGTGGTGACGGGCACCCAGTCCGTTCCGTTCTGCGACGCCTCGCTGGTCGGGGCGATCCGTCCATCGCGTGCCCACCCCCGCAGGGTTTCGTGCGCGGCCGGACCGAAGAGCGCGCCCTTTTCGGTGCGGATCGTCCAGAGGGGTTCGGCTGCCGGCTTGGATGATTGAGCGGACACGGTTGGCACATCTCCGGGTTGGCGGGTTTCCCTGCGTTGGGGCGAAAACAATGGGAAGCAGTTTACCGGATTGTTGCCGCGAGCGCAAACCGTTAGTATGCGCAAAAAAAGGCGAGAAAAAATGACGGCTTGTTTTCCATCCGGTGATTTGATATAAACGATCCCCCTTGCCGTCACCAGGCGGCAGGCCGTTCGGGTCGCCGTATGAGGCGTACGGGCAATCGAGCCGACCGCAACACAACCCACAACAGCAATCACGAGACGGGCAGGAGGCCGGCTGCGCAGTCAGTCCGGCCGGGACAACCGGCGCGCCGCATCATGCGGGCGGCGGTTTCAATTGACGGGCCGGCGGCGCGCCGCGGGTCCGCAGTTCCCGTTTCACGGAAAAATTCCAATGGCCAAGCACAAACCCACCACCTTCGCCCCCAAGACCGGAGACATGTATGCCGCGATGGAGGCCGCTTTGCAGCAGCAGAGCAGCACGTTCACACCGGGCGGCATCGTCAAGGGGACGATCCGCGGCGTGAGCGGCAATCAAGTTTTCATCGACATCGGCTACAAATCCGAAGGGGTCGTCCCGGCCAGCCAGTTTGCCGACATCGCACAGGTCAAGGTGGGGGACCGGATTGACGTCCTGCTCGAGCAGCTCGAAGGCGAAGACGGCATGGTGGTGCTCAGCAAGTCCAAGGCGGATGACAAGCTCCGCTGGGAATCGGTGCTGAAGAAGTATCAGGAAGGGTGCGTGGTCGAAGGTGTCATCACCTCGCGCGTCCGCGGCGGCCTGATTGTGATGATTGACGGCGTTGAGGCGTTTCTCCCCGGATCCCAGGTGGACATCACCCCGGTTCACGATGCCGAGCCGTACATCAATCAGAAGTATGATTTCAAGGTGATCAAGATCAGCGACGAGCGCCGCAACATCATCGTCTCCCGGCGCGAACTGCTCGAGGACCGCCAGGCCAACAAGAAGCGCGATCTGCTGCTGACGCTGCAGAAGAACCAGATCCGCAAGGGCCGCGTCAAGAACATCACCGAGTTCGGCGCGTTTGTCGATCTGGACGGTCTGGACGGCCTGCTGCATATCACCGACATGAGCTGGGGCCGCATCAAGCACCCCTCCGAGTTGGTGCGCGTGGGTCAGGAACTCGACGTGATGATTCTGGATGTCGATCTGGATCGCGACCGCGTGTCCCTAGGCCTCAAGCAGGCGCAGGCGAATCCGTGGGAAGGGATCGAGAACCGGTATCCGGTCGGCAGCCGCCTCCGTGGCAAGGTGGTCAACCTGATGCCCTATGGCGCGTTCGTCGAGATCGAGCCGGGCATCGAGGGGCTGGTCCACGTCTCGGAATTCTCGTGGACCAAGCGGGTGACGCGCGCCTCGGACATGCTCAACATGGGCGACGAGGTCGACGTGGTGGTGCTGAGCATCAACCGGGCCGATCAGAAGATCGCGCTGGGCATGCGCCAGACCGAGTCCAACCCGTGGGACACCGTGCAGGACCGTTACCCGGTCGGCAGCCGCATCTCGGGCAAGGTGCGCAACTTCACGTCGTACGGGGCGTTTGTCGAGCTGGAGGAGGGGATCGACGGCATGATCCACGTCTCCGACATCTCGTGGACGCGCAAGATCAACCATCCGAGCGAGATTCTGCAAAAGGGGCAGCCGGTGGAGGCGGTGGTGCTGGACGTCGATCCCGCCAACCAGCGTATCAGCCTCGGCTTGAAGCAGGCGAGCGACGACCCGTGGAACACGATCGCCGCCCGCTATGTGATCGGCCAGTCGGTCAAGGGCACGGTCTCCAAGATCGCCTCGTTCGGCGCCTTCATCGAGCTGGAGGACGGCGTGGACGGCCTGGTCCACATCTCGCAGATCAGCGACCAGCACGTCGAGAAGGTCAAGGATGCGCTCAAGGTCGGCCAGAGCGTGGAAGCGCGCATCGTCAAGATCGACCGCGACGAGCGCCGGATCGGCCTGAGCATCAAGGCGATGACCATGGACGAAACCCAGCTGGCCGAAATGGCCAAGGAGCTGAACCAGACCGACCTGAAGCCGGGCGAGAACCTGGTCGGTCTCGCCGCTGCCTTTGACGACGCCTTCGCGCAAAGCGAAGAGTGGCGCCCGGGGTCCGGCGAGTAGCGCAGGCTTCCAGAGACGGCACGAACCCTCCGCCCGCGGCCCCTGGCTGCGGGCGGAGGGTTTTTGGGGAGGGGTGATTTAAGGTGATTTAGGGTTGAGCCGTCCGGCGAAGTAGGTTATTCTGTCCATTTCAGTACAGGTACGAGTTGTTGACTCTGAACGGGAGTGTTCCTATGGGCGGTTTTTTCGGCGTGGTGGCCAAGCACGATTGCGTGACCGATTTGTTTTACGGAACCGATTACCATTCGCATCTCGGCACGATGCGGGGCGGCATGGCCGTTCTGGGTGATGACGGCTTCACGCGGGTGATCCACGACATCCGCACGTCGCAGTTTCGCTCGAAGTTCGAGGACGACTTCAACCTCTTCAAAGGCCGCGCGGGCGTCGGCGTGATCAGCGATTTTGAAGACCAGCCGCTGATCATCGCCTCGCATCTGGGCACGTTTGCGATCGTCACGGTCGGCGTGGTGACCAACCTGCCGGAACTGGTGGCCGAGCTTTACGCCAAGCACCGCGTGCAGTTTTCGGAAATGAGCCGCGCCGGGGTCAATCCGACCGAGCTGGTCGCGTCGTTGATCAACACGCAGGATTCGTTCGAGGCGGGCATCCGCTATGCGCAGGAGCGGATCCGCGGCTCCTGCTCGATGCTGGTGCTGAAGGATGACGGAACCCTGTTCGCCGCCCGCGACCGCTATGGCCGGACGCCCGTGACCCTGGGCGAGAAGGGCGATGCGCGGGCCTTCGCGCTGGAGTCGTGCAGCCTGCCCAATCTGGGCTATCTGCCGGTGCGCGACCTGGGTCCGGGCGAGATTGTGCGGCTGACGCAGGACGGTGTCGAGACCTGCCGTCCGCCGGGTGCGGAGCTCGCGATCTGCGCCTTCCTGTGGGTCTACTTCGGGTACCCGGCGTCGTCCTACGAGGGGCAGAACGTCGAGAGCGTCCGTTACCGGTGCGGCGAGGCGCTGGCGAAGCACGACGGCGGGTTGCGCGCCGATTTTGTGGCCGGGATTCCCGATTCCGGCATGGGGCATGGGCTGGGGTACGCCCGCGCGGCGGGCATACCCTTCGCGCGGCCGTTCGTCAAATACACCCCCACGTGGCCGCGGAGCTTCATGCCTTCCGTTCAGGAGCATCGCGAGCTGATCGCCCGGATGAAGCTGATTCCGGTTGCCGACCTGATTCGCGGCAAGAGCCTGATCTTCTGCGACGACTCGATCGTCCGCGGCACCCAGCTCCGCGACCAGGTGCACAGGCTCTACGACGACGGCGCGCGAGAGATTCACATGCGGATCGCCTGCCCGCCGCTGCTCTACGGCTGCAAGTTCCTCAACTTCTCCCGCTCCACGAGCGAGCAGGATCTCGCCGCGCGCCGGACCATCAAGGAACTCGAGGGCGACACGGCCGACATCCGGAAATATGTCGATCCCGATGGCGGGCGGCACCAGGAGATGGTCGGGCGGATCCAGAAGCGGCTCGGCCTGACGTCGCTCAAGTATCAGCGCGTGCAGGACCTGGCCGATGCGATCAGCCTTCCGCGCGGCAAGATTTGCACGTTTTGCTGGACGGGAGAGGATGTCTCGTGCGGCGGCGGCTGCCAGCGGTGCGGGGCCGCCTCGTGCGCCCGGCAGGATCCGGTCAGATCGGAAGGATGAGGGATCAGGTGTTCACCCGCAACGGATTCGACGGGGGCGCCCGGGATAAGCTGCGACACGGGCGCTGGTGCAATGCCGACGTGTGGCGCGTGGAGGCGGGCGGCGCCCCCTGGGTGGTGAAAGACTTCCGCAAGTGCGCGGCGCCGTTGCGGTGGACCTGGGGCGTCTGGATCGTGCGGCGCGAGCTGCGCGTGTTGCGCAAGCTGAACGGGCTGCCGGGGATTCCCGCGGGGGCGTTCCGGATGGATCGGTTCGCCCTGGGCGAGCGGTTTATCGAGGGGTCTCCGCTGCGGGCGCTCACCGCCGGCCGCGTGCCGGTGTCGTTCTTCGAACGTCTGGAGGCGATCGTGCGGGAGATGCATGGCCGCGGCATTGCCCACCTGGATCTGCGCAACGCCGGAAACATCCTCATGGATGCATCCGGAACACCGATGCTGCTCGATTTTCAATCCGCAGTCGACACCCGGTGGCTGCCCGGCCTCCTGCGCAAGCGGCTGGAGTGGATCGATTTGTCGGGCATTTACAAGCATTGGATGCGGCTGGCGCCCGGTACGATGGGCGAGACGCGCGAGCGGGTGCTGCTCTGGCAGTTGCGCAACCGCGGATGGTGGCGGATCCGGGGGTACCGGTTCTCGCTGGGTCAGCGGGAACTCAAGATCCACGAGCGGGAACTGCTGGCAAAATATGGTGAATCGGACTAGCTCTTCAGGGGGGCGGGATGATGGCTGGAGCGTTTTCGGCGGCGGAATGCCGCAGCCGGTGCGAGCGGTTGATGGCGGCGCTGCGCCGCAAGGGGCTGGACGGCGCGCTCGTCCGGTCGCCGACGGCGCGGCTCTATTACTCCGGCTTCGCCTCGTCCAACGGCATTCTCGCGGTGGACGTCCGCGGCGGCCCGACGCTGCTCACCGATTTCCGCTATCTGATCGCCGCCCGCCGCGCCCTCGCCTGGATGCCGTGCGGCGACTGCGGCCGCGGCGACGAGGCCAAACGGATCTTGCGGCGATTGACCCGGTCCTGGCGCCGGGCGGGCTACGAAGGTTCGTTGGCGGTGGCGGCCCACGCCGCGCAACAGCAGACCCTGCCCCGGATTGCCGGCTGGACCGATGTGGACGGCCTCATCACCGGGCAGCGCGCCATCAAGTCGCCGGCCGAACAGGCGGCGCTGCGACGGGTGATTCGGGCGAATGACCGCCTGTTTGAGCGGGTGCTGCGCGGCGCGCGTCCCGGGCAGTCCGAACGGGATATCCGCAATGCGGTGCGGCGTGAAGCCGACACGCTGGGCGACGGCGAGGCCTTTGACGCCGTGGTCTGCGTCGGCGCCAACGGCGCCGAATGCCACCACGTGCCGGGCGACGATCCGTGGTTGCCGGGGCAGCCGCTGCTGCTCGACGCAGGACTCAAACTCGGCGGGTATTGCAGCGATCTCACGCGAACCGTGTGTTGCGGGCGGCCTTCCGCGCGGTTTCGCGAGATCCATGCGCTGGTTTCCCGCGCGAACCGCACCGCCATCCGCCGGCTCAGGCCCGGCATGACCGGCGCCGAGGTGGATGCCCTGGCCCGCGATGTGATTGACCGCGCCGGGTATGGAGCGGCCTTCGGTCACAGCCTCGGACACGGGATCGGGCTTGAGGTGCATGAGGCACCCGCCTTTGCCGCGTCCTGCAAGACGGTGATCCGCCCGGGGATGGTGGTGACGATCGAACCCGGCGTCTACCTGCCCGGTGAACTGGGGGTTCGCATCGAAGACGTGGTGCTCATCACCCCGACCGGTTGCGAGGTTTTGTCGAAGCCGATTTCCGAACAGCCGTATTGACGAAGCAGTAGAAGCGGCTTATTCTTATGCCCCGAGTGACGCAGATGGACATCACGCCGGCGCTGCTTCCGTGGCCGGATGGTCCTGCCAACCAGAAAGATGACCGTGGTATGACAAAAACACAATACATTGCCCGCGCGCAGCAGGTGCTTGCAACCGAGGCACAGGGCTTGCAGCAGGTCGCCGCGGCCCTCGGCGACAGTTTTTGCGCAACGATTGACAGGCTGCTCCTCACGCTCTCCGAAGGCGGCAAGATTGTCGTGACCGGGGTTGGCAAAAACCTGCACATCGCGGAAAAGATATCCGCCACGCTGGCCAGCACGGGATCGACCAGCGTGATGCTCAACCCGACGCAGGCCCTGCATGGCGACCTGGGCATCATCTCGGCCACGGACGTCCTGCTCGCGCTGAGTTACTCGGGCGAGTCGGACGAACTGCTCGCGTTGATCCCCGCGGTTCGCCGGCTGGGTATTCCGATCATCGCCATGACGGGCAATTCGGGAAGCTCGCTCGCCAAATGCGCCGATATCGTCCTGCAGGTCTGCATCGAGCGGGAGGCGTGTCCCTTCAACCTCGCGCCCACCACCTCTACCACCGCCACGCTCGCCATGGGCGACGCCCTCGCCATGGTGCTGATCGACGCCCGGGGTTTTGAGAAGAAGGACTACGCCCTGCTCCATCCCGCAGGTGCCATCGGCCGCGCCCTCCTTTATCGTGTACGCGACATCATGCGCACGGGCGAACGGATCGCCGTCCTCGCCCCCGACAAGACCGTTCAGGATGCGATCATGGCGATGACCGGCGCCAAATGCGGCTCGGCCTGCATCGCCACGCCGGACGGGCTTCTAGCCGGCATCTTCACCGACGGCGATCTGCGCCGGCTGCTGGCGTCCAATCCCGGCGTCCTCGCCCAGGAACTGAGATCGGTGATGACTCCCAAGCCCATCCACGTCCGATCAGACCAGCTCGCGGTGGATGTTCTGCGCATCTTTGAAAAGTACAAGATCGACGACCTGCCCGTGGTGGATGACGCCGGCCGGCTCGTCGGTTGCGTGGATATCCAGGATCTGCCGCGGGTGAAGCTGATCTAAAGTTCGAACAGCGTCATCTGTCCCGGCAGTTCGTTCGCCTTGCGACGTGCGGTCCTGGCCAACTTGGGCAGTCCCGCCTCGATTTCCCCCTCCTCGAGGTTGGCGAGTATCTCCCGCGCCCGGTCGACGACCTCGCCGGGCATGCCGGCCAGCCGCGCCACGTGGATGCCGTAGCTTTTATCGGCCGCCCCCGGAACGATCTTCCGCAAAAAGACGATGCCGTCGCCATGCTCGCGAACCTGAACGGTGTAGTTCTTGACGCCGTCGAGGGTGAGCGCGAGATCGGTCAGCTCGTGGTAGTGGGTCGCGAACAGCGTCTTGGCCTTGACCTGCGGCGTGTTGTGCAGGTATTCGGCCACCGCCCAGGCGATGCTGATGCCGTCGAAGGTGCTGGTGCCGCGGCCGATCTCGTCGAGCACGATCAGGCTGTGGGCCGTGGCGTTGTTGAGAATGTTGGCCGCCTCCTGCATCTCGACCATGAACGTGCTCCGGCCGCGGGCGAGGTCGTCGCCTGCGCCGACGCGCGTGAAGATGCGGTCCAGCAGGCTGATGCGCGCCTCGCGCGCGGGGACGAACGAGCCCGCGTGGGCCATCACCGCGATCAGCGCGACCTGCCGGATGTAGGTCGACTTGCCCGCCATATTCGGTCCGGTGATCACGGCCACCTGGTTGCGGCGCCCATCCAGCCGGGTGTCGTTGGGAACGAACCGTTCGGCGCCGGGCAGTTGCTCGATCACGGGGTGGCGCCCCTCGCGGATCACCAGCTCGTCACCCGCATGCATCTGCGGCCGCGCGTAATCCAGGGCCAGCGCGCGATCGGCCAGCGAGGCCAGCGCGTCGAGCCGCGCCACGGCGTCGGCCGTCTGCTGGATGACGGCCGTCTGTTCCACCGTCCGGTCGCGCAGCGTGCAGAAGATCTCATACTCCATCGCCTGCGCACGGTCCTGCGCCCCGAGGATCTTCTGCTCGTAGACCTTTAAATCGGGTGTGATGAATCGCTCGGCGCCGACGAGCGTCTGGCGCCGCTCGTACTCGGGCGGCACGGCGCCGGCCTGCCCCTTGGAGACTTCGATATAATAGCCGAAGACCTTGTTGTGGCGCACCTTGAGGGTCTTGATTCCGGTGCGCTCCTGCTCCTGCGCCTGATAGCGGGCGAGCCAGGCGTGTCCCTCGCCGGCCAGCCGGCGCAGCTCGTCGAGTTCGGCGCTGTACCCGGCGCGGATGAGGCCGCCGTCCCGGAGGCCGATCGGCGGGGTCTCGGCGATGGCGCGTCCGATCAGGTCCACCAGATCGGGCAGGGGATGCAGCTCGGCCGCGGCCGCCGCGAGGAGTCCGTCGCCGGCGCCCTCAGCCAATGCACGCAAGCCGGGGACGGGCAGCAGCGACGCGCCCAGCGCCTGGAGGTCGCGCGCGTTGCCGCGCCCCGCGTCAATCCGGGCGATCAGCCGTTCCAGATCGCGTACCGCCGCCAGCAGCCCGCGCAACCCGTTCAGGAGGGGGCGGTCTTTCATCAGGCGCTCCACCGCGTCGAGCCGGGCGTTGACGGCATCGATCCGCCGTAGCGGACGGGTCAGCCAGGCCCGCAGGAGACGGGCGCCCATCGGTGTGCGGGTGTTGTCGAGCACCCCGAGGAGGGTCGCCTGGGCCGGGCGGCCCCGGCCGGGAAGGATGTCGAGGTTGGCGCAGGTGGCTTCGTCAAGCAGTAGAAAGTCCTCGCCGTGGCGCACCTGGAGCCGGCGGACATGCCCCACGCGGTGGTGCAACTCGTCCACCACGTAATGCAGCAGCGCGCCCGCCGCGCCGACCAGAAGCGGCGCGCCTTCGCAGCCGAATCCCTCGAGCGAATGCACCGCGAAGTGGCGGACCAGCCGGTCATGGGCGGCGTCATAGTCAAACGTCCAGTCGTCCCCCTCGGTCACCGCCGCCGCGCCGCAGTCGGCGAGCGCCCCGGCCAGCGCCGCGCCGCGCCGGGCCTCGGCGCCCACGAGCAATTCGCTGGGCGCGTGCCGCCGCAGGTTTTCACGCAGGGCCTCGGCGCCGGGAACCGCCTCAACGGTGAAGACGCCGGTGGAGAGGTCAAAGAGCGCCATGCCGAAACCGCCGGGGCCGGCGCAGACGGCGGCGAGGTAGTTGTTGCGCGTAGCGTCGAGGATCGCGTCCTCGGTGACCGTGCCGGGTGTGACCACGCGCGTCACTTCGCGCCGCACGATTCCCTTGGCGGCGGCGGGGTCCTCCATCTGGTCGCAGACCGCGGCCTTCACGCCGGCCCGGATCAGCTTGGCGAGGTAGCTGTCGAGCGCGTGATAGGGCACCCCGCACATCGGCGTGCCGCCACGCTGGGTGAGCGCCACGCCCAGGATCGGCGCCGCGCGGCGGGCGTCCTCAAAAAACATCTCGTAAAAATCACCGAGCCGGAAGAGGAGCACCACCCCTTCCGGCAACTCGCCCTTGATGCGCCGGTATTGCCGCATCATCGGCGTCACATCGTCCTGACCCGCAGCCATTCCTTCGCGCCTCCCCGTCTGCACGCATCGTGTGCAGGCCGCAGTTTACAACGCGGGGCGCTGCCGTGACAAGACGGCAATTCGGGCGCACGACTTTCCCCTTTCCAAGATGCGGGAAATCTGCTTAAATGACCCTGTCTGCTGGTCAGACGGGAGTGGGAGGATTCCAATGGCGGAAGATGTACAGGGGATTGTCAAGCAAAGCGCGTTCCTTGCCGATCGGCACCGGCTGGACACGATCACAGCCAGGCCGACCGCGAATTATTCGGTTGCGGGCATCTGCGCAATCATCGCCTTGATCGTATACGGCTTGCTGGTCACCTTGCAGGTGATGGATTTCGGGGCGTACCAGTTCCAGTGAGCGGATCGGTCTGGGCATGTTTAAAAACCTGCGCACGGTCGGCGCGAGCATCGTCGGCGCGCTCGCGTTTTCGCCAGCGGCGGTGACGCTGGCCGTCTTGTCCGTCTGTTTTTTCATGATTCAGCGGGTGGCGTCGGGCGTTGATTTTATCGATGGCTATTCGTTTGGATCGCTGCTGACCCAGTGTTTCGGGCTTCACGCGCCACTGCTGGCCCGGGGGTTTGTCTGGCAGGCGGTGACCTATCTGTTTCTTCACGGGAGCTTGCTGCATCTGGCCTTGAACCTCCTGACCGTGCTGCTTTTCGGCGCCGGCCTGGAGATGGAGATCGGCGGCAGGCGGTTCTGGACCGTTTTTCTCGCCGGCGGCGCCATTGGCGGGTTGGGCTGGGTGGCGTGTGATGCGATGCAGCCGGCGCTGGCCGCGGCCTTTCCCGATGTGGCGCGGGCGCTGGCCCTGCGGACGCAGCCGGGCGTCTATGGCACCTGCATCGGAGCCTCGGGCGGGGTCTTCGCGCTCATCGGCGCCTATGCCGCGTTGTTTCCCAGACGCGAGACGGTCATGCTGGTGCTGGTTTTTCCGGTGCGGATGAGGGCGCGCACGCTGGCGGTGTTTCTCGGCCTGGCCACGATCATCGAAGCGGTGCTGCTGCGCTCGCAGATCGCCTACGCCGCCCATTTGGCGGGCGGCGTCGCGGGCTATCTCTACGGACTCGGCCTGGTGCGCCGGCGCGCTTTATTCCGGGTGACATGAAAGCACTTTTCATTTTTGTCGACGGGCTCGGCATACGGGGGCCCTCGGCGGACAATCCCGTCAACAAGGCGGTGTGTCCGAACCTGTGCGAGCTCGTCGAGGCGAGCGGGTGCCTGATCGATGCGTGTCTCGGCATGCCGGGGCTGCCGCAGAGCGCGACCGGCCAGGCGTCGCTCTACACCGGTGTCAACGCCGCCCGCCGCGTGGGGCGCCACATGGAGGGCTTTCCCGGACCGACGCTGCGCAGCCTGCTCAACGAGGACAACCTGTTCCTGAAACTCCACCGCCGGGGGCTGCGCGTCAAATTCGCCGACGCCTACACGGCCGAACGGGTCGAGGAGATCGAAGCCCGGCGCTTCAAGTCGGTCACCACGGTCATGGGACTGACCTGTCCGCAGGTGTTCAGTTACCGCGAAGACATGCTCGCCAACCAGGCCGTCTTTCACGACATCACGCGCGAGAGCCTGCTGGCCAAGGGCTACAGCGGTCCGGTGGTCACCCCGGCCAAGGCCGCCGAACACCTGATTCAGATCGCCCTCACCCACGACTTCACGCTGTTCGAATTTTTCCAGAGTGACCTGGCCGGCCACTCGAGCAGCATCGAAGAGGCGGTCGCCTGCCTGAAAACCCTCGACGCGTTCATCGGTCCGCTGGCGGCCATGGCGCGTCAGGCCAACCTGCTGTTCATCCTCACCAGCGACCACGGCAACATTGAGAACCTGTCCGTCCATTCTCACACCATCAACCCCGTGCCGCTCGTGGTGTTCGGCCCCGAGGCCGATGCCTTCCAGGTCGGGGTGCGCAGCCTCACCGACGTCACGCCGGGCATTCTGCGGACGATGGTGCGGTGAGGGCGCTTCCGATTATGACGCAGGCAGGCTGTAGGCGACCCGCGTGCCATCGAACTTGACATAACCGCGCCGGACGAGCGACTGGCAGACCGCCTGAATCTGATGCTCGGAGAGCTCCTTGCCGCACGTGGCGTGCAGGGTGCTCAGCAGGGTCTTGAGCGTTCGCGGACGCGAGGTCCGCTGCTTGGTCAGATGGTTCTGGGCGATCTTGACCAGGGCGTCGGTGTCGCTCACGGGCGCGGGCTCCGCGTGATCGGGTGCCGTGCGCGGCGCCTGGCGTCCCGGCGGAGCCGGCGGACCGGCCGTGATCGTGTGCGGCGCCGGAGCGGAGACCGCGGTCAGGCCGGCAATCGCCTCGATCGACGGGCAGCGCGAGGCCTGGATCCGGATCTTCTTGAGATGCTGGATGAGCGGATCAAAGCCGCTGTCCTTCGATATGACATGGAAGGCGCCGGCGGGGTCCGCCTGGGACAGCACGCCCAGATAGTAGGCGATGTGAAAGTCGAGCGCGTTGTTGCCCGGCTTTTCGAGCGTGACGTAGGCCGCCCGCGATCCCATCCCCTGCATGGCGATCACCAGATCCACCGGCAGCTTGGCGTTGTGGGGGCCGAGAAACACATACACGCGAAAGTGATCGTCCTTCAGGAGCGCGAGCGATTTGACCTGGACGTTCTCGAAATCGATCAGCACGTAGTTCGTTTTCATTCGGTCCTTGGATTGATCGGGGAAAACGCGGGATTCCCGCCGTTTCAGGCGTCTGGCCCCGCTACTTGAATATGGCCCGCCGCTCGACCTGGCGCAGCACGACGTACGTCGACCACCCCAGCAGCAGGAGGCCGGCCATGAAGGCCCCATAGGCGACCGGCCAGGGAATGCCGTGGGACTTCGTCATCATCGTGAATTCCGACATCCCGCCCACGCCGGCGATCACGTTGAGCGGCATGAAGACCACGTTGATGACCGTGAGGTGCTTCATCAGCACGTTGAGATTGTTGCTCACGATCGACGCGCGCGCGTCCATCAGGCCGCCAAAGACATTGGCGTAGACCTGCGCCTGTTCGAGGCACTGGGCATTGTCGATGGCCAGGTCGTCGACAAACTCGAGCATCTCTGGCGACAGACCGTCCGTCTGGGCGTTCTTGGCATTGGTCTTCAGCCGCTCGATCACCCGTCCGTTGGCGCTGATTGCGTTGACGTAATACACCAGGCTTTTCTCAATGGTGAACATCTGCAGTAACTGGCAGTTTTCCATGGACTTGACGAGCTTGGGCTCCAGCTCGCTCGCGATGTCGTTGATCACGTCAAGATGGGAGAAGAAGTGCGAGACGCACGCCGAAAGAATGCGCAGGAACAACATCTGCAGATTCTGAACCTTGCTGAACGCGCGTCCCTCGAAGATGGAGATGTCATCGGGCGCGATCATGATCAGCTTGTCTTTGAACAGAAAGAGACCGACCGAATTGATGCGAAACAGGAAATTGTCCTTGGCGCAATAGCGCTTCGGATGACGGAAGATCACCGCCAGATGGTTGACATCGAGTTCCACACGCGGCAGTTCGTCGCGGTCCAGTGCCGACGTCAGGTTGTGCTCGTCGATCTGGAACTGGTTCACCAGCATGGCGCGCTCGGATTCGGTGGGTGCGACGCACAGCAGCACCTGTGCGGGACTGCCGTCGAGGATCTCGATGACGCGGCCCTGATCGAGTTTGAAATTGCGAATCATGCACACCTCCAGACTGGACAGGAAAACGCTTTCAAGGCGCCCGGGCGCGTGCCTGGAAACCCGGCCTGCAAAAGCGCCTTCATGGTCGACAAGGATGCCCAATCAGCGTGGGGATGTCAAGCGCAACGTCGGCTAAGCCGAAATGCCGGGCGCATGGCAGTTCTGATGAGGGTCGTTGATCCGTAATCATACTCGTGGAGACCCCCCGCCCAGGGGATTGGCAGTCCACGGCCAGTTGGACAGGGCTTCGATGTCCTGTTCAGGTGGATTCATCCTGCCGCAACGTCTGCGCCGCGCGAATCATGGCCAGATAGTTCTCCGTCGGCACATAGTCGGGAATGGAGTTCCCCGAACCCAGGGCATACCCGTGCGCCGACTTTCTGAATCGTCGGCCCCATTCAAGCACCTGGTCGTAGATGATGTCCGGAGCATTCACGCAAAGAAAATCCATATCAAAGCCGCCCAGCAGGCCAATCCGGTCGCCATAGTCCGTGATCCAGCGATCAAACGGTGCGATGGAATCCTCGTTCGAGTGCTTCGCGTCGATCCCCAGGGCGATCACATCGTTCATGATCTCGAAAATGCACCCGCATGAATGCCAAAGGAACCGTCCGCCGGCGGCATGCACGATGTCAATCACCCGGCGATACTGTGGAAGGATTTGCCTACGAACCGTCGCCGGGTTGGTCAGCAGCGACGACTTGAAGCCGAGATCGTCGCCGAAACGGCAGGCGGCAAACTGGCCGCCATACCGAGGCAGGAATTCCTCCCAGATCGCGCACATCATGCTTCCGATGGCGCGAAACAAGTCGGCGTAGAGATCCGGATCGTCCACTTCCATAAACGGGAGGTACTCCAGACCGACCAACGATTCCGCCAGTTCAAACACGCCGTTGCCCACGCCACCCACTGCCTTCATGCCGGGTGGCAGCGCGGCAACGAGGGCGTCCAGGCGCGGACGAGCGTGACACCAATAGAGCCGGGGCAACTCACTCCAGGGATAGGCATCGAAGTCCGCGCGTGATTGAATGGGACCTTGGCCGCCGCAAATCGCCTGGTGACCGGGCAGGGTTCCGCCGATGCAGACTTCGTACGAAACCGTATCGTAGGTCATCTCACGAAAGAACCGACAGTGGTGGTGGAAGTACTCGGCTCGATCCTTCGCATCTCCGCCTTCCAGTTCGGCAAAGCGCAGGCCCAGGATCTTTTCCATGGAGGCCGCGTTGACAATATGTTCGTATAGTGGCAGGCGAACGGGGCGTTGGTTCAGCATCACGTTTGCAAAATGCCGGTAGTCTGGCTGAAATTCCACGGTCATCCTCTCGTTAAAGCGAACGGGCGCCGAAGGCGTCCGGTTGGGCACCTGCCTGCAGGCGCACCAGATCGAAGGCGGGCGTCTCGTACGGATGGGCGGCGCGCAGGGCGCGAATCACGGCGGAGGCCCGATCCTCCGGGCAGAGCATCTCGACGCGGTATTCATCGACGGTCGCGACTGAGCCGGCTTGTCCGATGAACGGCGAACTGCCGGCGAGCGGACGGAACTGGCCCTGCCCGAGCACCTGCCACGCGCACCGGTCGTAGGCGCCCTGACGGCCGGCGCCCGCGTCGAAGAGCGCGGTCTTGACCGCTTCCAGATGGGTGGCCGGGACGTAAACGGTGAGTTTGTACATGGCGGGCCTCAGGCAAGCGTGACGAGCGACTCGTCGCAACAGGTGAGTTTTTCCAGACCGGCGGCTGTGACGGCGTAGGTGTTTTCAATGCCGACGGCACCGACGCCGGGGAATACGAATTTGGGCTCGAGCGCCAGGATCATGTTCGCTTCCAGCACCGCGTCGGATCGCGGCGCGAGCACCGGCAGCTCGTTGATCTCGATGCCGATGCCGTGGCCGACGAACTTGGCCTGCTGTCCGAAGCCCATGAAATGGCGGGCGAATCCGGCCGCTTCGGCCTGTTTCAGAGCGAGCGCGTAAAGGGTGTCACACCGGACGCCCGGGCGGGCGGCGGCGGCCAGCGCCTCGCAGATGGCGATGGAGACCTGGTGCGCATCCCGGACGACGCCCGGTATCGCGCCGATGGCGTAGGCGCGGGAACAGTCGGAAATGTAGCCGGTGAAGTTGCCGCCGATGTCGGCCATGATCGTCGTGCCGGGCCTGAGCGGCGCGCCGTTGGCGCCGACGGGGATGGCCGGATCCAGACCCGCGCCGCCCAGGGCGAAATCATAGGCCGACGGCGTTTCGGCGTTGTCACCGGCGAGGACGCTCCCCATGAACAGCTCCATGCGGCCGCCGAAGGCGCGGAAGAGGCCGAGGCTGCCGCGCCGGCGGATGGCGTGCTCCAGGGCGATCGAGAAGTCGAGGTCGGTCATGCCCGGCCGGTAGAGCGCAGGGAACGTGGCGATGGTTTCGGCGTGCAGGCGGCACGAGGTGCGCATGCGGGCGAGTTCGTAGCCGGTCTTGACCGCCCGCGCCAGGCGGATGTGCGGGGTGCCATTGAGCAGCTCGGCACCGGGGAAGATCCGCGCGAATTGAAACCATTCCGAGGCGGGAAGTTCGTCGCCCTCCAGCAGCAGGCGGACCGGGACGGGGCGCCCGGCGGCGGCGAGATGCTCCGCAATCTGGTCGGGGCGGCGGACGGCGACAGCTTCGAAACCGGGAATACGCGCCGGGAAGTCGGACGGGCGGCGGAAGAAGAAGACCGGGGTGCCCGAGGCGGGCAGGTAGAACCAGCCGCCGAAAACGGTTCCGGATACGTAGACCAGATCGGCGTTCAGCGTGAGGATCAATGCGTCGGCCTGCGCGGCCGCGAGCGCCGCGCGCAGCTTGTCGTGGCGCAGGGGAAGGTCGGCGAGCAGTTCGGAGGGGAGTGTTTTCATAACGGCAACGGATGGACGGACGATCTGGTTTTGCACACAGGAATGTCAAAGACGGCCTTGTAATCCACCCCCGCCATGCGGGCGGAAGCGGTCAATTGCCAGTAGACGCCGTCGCAGCCGCCGTCGGCCGTCGTGCCCGGTTGATCGGCTGGAAGGGCGAATCGCACCGGCACGGGAACTTCGAAAGCGCCGGCCGCGTGCGTGGGCACACAGGCCTCATCCTGCCACAGCACATCGCGGTGCGTGTTCCGGTGCTTGCCGCTCCCGGTGGTGTATTGGCGGACGCACGTCAGCTTCATCTCGACGTCGGCGTCGAACGCCTGCGTCGCGGGTATCCGCAGCGTGCCGGAGAGGGGCCCGCCGGTCCCAACGGCCGCGGGCGACAGCGCCAGCACGCTCACGCCGAAGCGGCGGAAGCGCGCCCAGCGGTGACCGGCAAGGATCGCGAGCAGACCGCCTGCGGCGGCGGGAAGCCACACATACCACGGCATGTGGCCGGGCGGCAGCACGCGCCATTCCATCCACAGCGTCCAGCCGATGTAGCCGTTTGCGGCTACGGCCGCGGCGACAAGCCCGCGGTGCGCATAGGGGCAGCGCATGGGGATCCGGCCGTCGCGGCCCGGCCTGGCGGTGGTCAGCACGGAGAGGCCGTAAACCAGCATTCCGAGACCGGCGCCGCCGAAGGCGAGGACGAAGAGATGAAAGAAGACAATGAGTTCGGGGCGGATGGTGCGGATCAGGATCGCCTCCGTCGGGTCAGCTGGATTGACCCAGCAGGTCGTGGGCTGGTTGTTTCGCTTGCAGGCCTCCAGCGCCGCATGGACCCGATGGTGGAAACGGCCGATATTATCCGATCCCGAGTGAAACGTCACCCGGTCGCTGGTGTGAGACCGGCCGTCCGCCTCGTAGCGGTAGGACGCCGACACGCGATAGGTGGACCCTCCCTTGGAGCCGCGGGAAACGTCCAGGCTGCACGCGAGCACCGTGGCGGGGGTCTCGCGCCAGGCGCGCATCGCCTCGGCGCGCAGGAGCGTGCGCACGGAAAAGAAACCAAACGCGGCGCCCACGCCCAGGAAGATCAGGCCGAATGGAATCAGAAAAAGAGAGTGTCGTGACGACGCCATATCCGCAGCCTCCGGCTTCGTACCCTTCCAGACGTTGGTAGGCCAAACGTCTGTAGTGTATGCGGAAGGGGGACTGGAGTCAATTCGGGAGTAATCCGTTGACATCCCGAGCGTTCGCACAGTACTATCTGCACAAACCGGGGTTTTGCTCAAGCATTCCGGCGAGAGGCACTCCACTCACAGGCAACCCACATGGGCCATCATGGAAAAACATGTCGAGCGCAAAGACCGCTTTGATCTGGCCGACCGGGTGATTTTTCTGGGTGTGGCCCTCAATGTGGTACTGCTGTTTGCCAAATTCGGCGCCGGCATCTGGGGGCGTTCCGCCGCCGTGCGGGCCGACGGGTTTGAAAGCGGCTGTGACCTGCTGATCTCGGCGGCCATGCTGTGGGCGATGCGGATGAGCCGCAAGCCGTACGATCCGGACCACCCCTACGGTCACGGCAAGATCGAGAGTCTGGCGGCGCTGCTGGTCGGCATCGGCATTCTGGCCACCGGTCTGTGGCTCGCGACGGATTCCGTCCATGTGATCCTTTTTCACCGGGTCGAAACCGTCCACTGGGCGGCGCCGGCCGTCGCACTGTTGACGGTCGTGACGAAGGAGGCCGCCGCCCGTTACACCCGCATCCGCGCGAAGCTGCTGGGCAGCCCCACGCTGAATGCGCTGGCCGCGGATCACCGCAAGGACGCCCTCTCCTCGGTGGCGACTACGGTCGGTGCGGGCGCGGCGGCGTGCGGATGGTTCTATTTCGACCCGGCGATGGCCGCGCTGACGGCGTTGTTCATCATCCGCATGGGCGCCCAAACGTTCAAACGGGCGTTTGACGATCTGGTTGACGCGGCGCTGCCGGGCCTCGCGCTCGAGGCGATCAGGCAAGACGCGGCCGCCGTCGCGGGGGTGGAGCATGTTCATGAGATCCGCGGCCGCCGTTCGGGGCAGTTCCTCATCATCGACCTCAAGCTGGAAATCGACCCGGAGATGACCGTGCTGGCCTCGCACGCCATTGCCGACTGCGTGAAGCAGCAGGTCTTCCGCAACCACCCGGAGGTGGGCGACGTGATGATCCACGTCAACCCTCACGACGACGGCGCGCATCGCGATCTGATCCGGCTGTAACGCGGATCAGACGACGCCGCCCGAAATACCGAGGGGGAGGACGCAGGAGGCGAAGACGTGCTCCTGGAACAGCGTGGTCTTGACCGGAATGGAGTGCCCGCGGAGCTGGCGGAAAGCGTCGAGCCACTGTCCGGTGACCGCCAGGCTCAGGGTTCCGGTGGCGACATCCATCTCGCGGACGCGCAAATCGCTCGGGCTGTAGCGGATGCCCGTGCCCAGGGCCTTGGAGAGCGCCTCCTTGGCGCACCAGAAACGGAGGATGGCGACGGGGCCTTCGCCGGAGCGCGCGGCCAGCTCGTGTTCCTCGGGCGTGAAGACCCCGCGGGTGAGGTCTTCGCTCAGGTCGCGGCCGACCCGCTCGACGTCGATGCCGATCCGGGCGTTGGCGACGATGGCGGCGGCGATGAGGCCGGGCGTGTGGGCGATCGACAGGTCGATGAAGAGGGGTGTCTTGTCCTGCCACGCGCCGTGCGGATGCGGCTTGCCGGAGTCATCGGCCCAGATGGGGATGTCGGCGGAGGTCCACAGTTGCTGATGGCAATCCAGCAGGTAGCGCCGGACGCAGTCCTTGGCCACGCCCCGGCCGAGCAGCCATTCGACGCGGCGTCCCGGCGCGCCCGTCATCGAGAACCATTCCTCGCGTTCGGCGGCGTTGAGGATCGTGAAGGCGAGCGACTGCAGCCAGATTTCCTGGTGCATCTCGAACAGCGGCATCGGGATGCCGGCCACGATGCCGCCGGCCACCGGCGCGGCCACGTTGCCAAACAACGACCTGGGCATCGCCTGGGAGAGATAACTGTCACGGGGCCGCATGATGAGCCGGTGGAGCGGTTGCGTCACCCGGCACTGGAGATCCTCCCAGCCGGTGATATCGATCAGCAGACGGCCGTGGCCGTCGGTGACCTGCATGTTCGCGACATGCGACTTCGGCGTGGTGGCCTTGATCCGCAGGTAGCAGCGAAGCGGGGTTCCCTCCGCAAACGCGGCGGTCAGAAAACGGATGCCGCGGATGTGGAACGGCAGGGAGATCGAGCCATTGAACGGCTCGGCCGCATTCCACAGCATCACACCCGATCCGATGCCGTCCAGAATCTGCGGCCAGCAGGTGAACAGGGGGATGGGCGTGTGGCGGACCAGGCCCGCGCGCGGCAGGACCGTCAGCTCATAATCCAGACCGTCCGAGCCGCGCTGCGTCACGCGGCGCACCGACTGCAACAGCGGGCCCTGGATCAGCCGGTCCGGATAGATGTCGCTCCCGGTCCAGTCGGCTGGTTGCGGATCCTGCAGGGGCGGCGGCAGGATGCGTTCGTCGCGGGCGGAGGAATTCGTGAACAGGAACGTCGCCTCGGCGAAGTGTGTGGTGAACTGCAGGGCCTCGTCCGGGTCGAACAGGCGCGCCTGCACGGCGATCGTCCGCTTGTCAGTCCATTCGACGACCTCCGCCTTGATGTTCAGCCGTTTGGCGTTGCGGACGAAACCGACCCACCGCTGCGCGCGGATGTTGAGCGCCTGGGCGAGCCGTTTGCGGGGCACCAGCCGCCGCGCCGCCTCAGCCATCAGCTCCAGGCCGGTGGTGATGGAGAGGAAGGCGAGGCCGTTCAGGCGCGTCTCCGGGGTCGCCGCGCGGTCGGTGCCGAGCGAACAATCGCGAATGAACGGGTAGTCGTCGGGCGTCAGGGTCTTGATCAGATCGATCGCGACGCCCCGGGTTTCGGAGACCACCTCGGCCGATACGAGCAGCGGGCATTCGGCGCCGAAGTCGCTGCGTCTGAGCTTCGCCGGAAAGGCAAAGGCGTGAGGTGTGCGCGCAACCGGTCGCCCGCCGATCGCAAACGGAAGGTCGAACGGGCGGATGTCCGGGAGTTTGGCGACCAGGGAGACGGCCGCTTCGGCGCGCGGCGGCACGGCATCGGGCCGGTCAAACGCGAGGAGGCGCGAGCCGCGGTTGCGGTGGAGCTCCGTGGCGTTGCAGCCGACGCCGTGAGCCGCCAGTTGAGCCAGGACATGGTGGAGCTGAAGCACGCCGGAACGGTGGATGCGGTTGGCCGCCAGGGCCAGATGGGGGCGGTCGCCCAGCTGCTCAACAATCTGGGGCGCGAGCAGGCCGCGGGCACCGACCTCGATGAAAATCCGGATGCCGTCGGCATACATCGCCTCGATGGTCTGGTCAAACCGGACGGTCTGCGTCCATTGCCCGAGGCAGGCGGCGACCACGCCTGACGCGCGGCCGGGGACGGCGGCGGCGCTGGCGCAGGAGTAGAGCGGAAGGGCGGGCGGCTGGGTGATCCACGTCGTCAGATGCTGCTCGATCGGCGGCAGGCCGTGCGCGAACCACGGGGTGTGGCCGGGAAGGCGGATTTGCATGACCGTATGGCGGACACGGTCGCGGTCGAGCGCGGCGCGGATCTCGGGGGCGATGTCGGGCGCGAGCGCCAGGAGCGTGAACGAGGGACCATTCTGCATCGCGGTGGCGATGCGGCCGGGGTGACCGGCGACCCAGCCGGCAATCCGCTCCCGGCTGCAGGCGCCCTCCACGGCGAGGATCACCGCCTCGGGGATGCGGGCATGATTGTCGAGCTGTGAAAGCAGGGAGATGCCGTCGCGCAGCATGGCGATGCGGCGGGTGCGGGAGAGATCGCCATAGCAGCCGGCGGCCTCGAGCGCGGCGAACTCGCCGATGCTGTGACCGACCACGGCGTCGGGCCGGATGTCGAACCGGTGCAAGAGGCGGGCCAGCGCGGTGTTGGCGGTGTGCGCGGCGAGCATGGCGCCGGTGAGGGTGAAGAGCGGGTTGCCGGGTTCGCCGCGGGAGGCGGCCGAGGAGGGGAAGACCCATTCGCTCATCAGCAGCATGTCGGGAAAGCCGGCGCAGGCGTCGTCGGTCTCGTCAAACGCGGCGCGGCAGCACGGAAAGGCGATGCAGAGGTCGCTCAACATCTGTGGATAGGGCGACAGCTCGCCGGGAAAGACGAAGGCGATGCGGCCGCCCTGCTGTCCGAGTCGTTCGTGGGTGTAATAGACGCCCGATTTGTCGCGGATGCGCGACACGCCCTCGCGCAGCTTGCGTTCGGCGGCTCGCAGCTTGTCGCGCAGATCCGCGACGGACGTGGCGACGACCGCCAGCACGGCCGGGAGCTGGCGCGACGCCTGGGAGGTGGTGAAGGCCACATCGGGGAGCGCGACGGCGGGCGCGTGGTCGAGAAAGGTGAGCGTCTGGACGACCGCGCCGTGCAGCGCCTCGTCGGTCGGCGCGCCGATCAGGCACAACTCCGAGTCCAAAACCGGATGAACCGCGCGTTTCGGGGTCATGGCGCCTCCGGGTGTTCTTCGAGGAGGCAGTGCGCGGCGAGGCGTTCGCCATCCCAGGCGCTGACGCCGGCCCGGCGGGGCGAGAGGTTGCGGCTGTGGATCCACGGCCGGGGTTCGGCCGGAAGGTAGAACGGGGCGCCGGGCTGCGTCAGTCTGGGATGGGGGCGTTCGACGGCGATGGCGGGCGGGATGACCCGGCGCGCAAGCGCCCAGGCCGACTTGCAGACGCCGGCGAGGCCGGACGCGGCCAACGCATGCCCGATCGAGGCCTTGGCCGTGCCGAGCGCAAGCGCGCGGCGAAAGCCCTTCCGTCCGCCAAAAAAGGAGGTCAGCGCCTCCAGCTCGGCCGCATCCTCGGCGGCGATCCCCGAACCGTGCGTTTCGACATAGCTGCAGGTGTCGGGGGAGACGTCGGCCTCGCGAAACGCCTCGCGAATCGCCCGCTCGATGACGGTGGCGGCGTCGCACGGCGCCGGGGAGGGGGGGCCTCCCGAGACGATCGAGATGCTTTTGATCAACGCATAGATCCGTTCGCCGTTGCGCTCGGCGTCGGCGCGCCGGCGCAACACGAGCACGCCGCCGCCCTCTCCGGGGAGCGTGCCCGCCGCATCGCGGCTGAAGGGCTGCGGAGCGCCGAGGGGGGTGAGGGGGTAGATGGCCGCGATGCCGAAGAGCGCGGCGAGCGAGAGCGGCCCCTGGAGGGCGGCCGCCAGCGCCAGATCGCTGCGGTGTGCCAGCAGGTCGTCGGCCGCCGCCCGGATCGCGGCCAGGGCCGATACACACCCCGCATTGACGACGGTGGCGGATCCGGTGAACCCGAAGCGGCTGGCGGTGTGCGCCGCGAGGGCATGCGGAAACGCCTGCCGGATGACCGGCTCGCCGACCGGCGGCATGGCCTGTTTGAGCTGCGTCAGGAGCGCAAAACGGTCGTTGTCGGAGGCGTCCGGGAAGAACCGGTGCAGGAGAGCGGTGATCTGGTCGGCGACGAACGTCTGCATCAGCCAGGCGGTCGAAGCGGGTGTGAACGGAGGCGCATAGCCCACGGCCAGGGCCACGCGGCCCGCCGGGGCGTTGCGCACCGTGAAGCCCGCGTCGCGCAGCGCCTCGGCGGCCAGTTGGGCCAGAAACAGCGCGTCGGGATCTTCCCGGCCGATATCGCCGGCCGCAAGGACCGGCAACTCGGGGTCCACGGCGTACAACCCCCTCAGGTATCCGCCCCGGCTCGTCGGCAGCCGGTCGAAGCGGGACGAAGACGGATCGACAGCCTGCGGCGCGGCCGGATCAGGATGGTCCGAAAAATCGGCGTGGCTCGCCAGCGCCTGGTCCCAGAGCGCTGCCGGACCTGAGACGCCGGCGAAACGGCATCCCATACCGACAATCGCGATATCTTCGGCGTCTGCACGGGGTGTGGCCATGGGAAGAGAGTAGCCCTACGGCGGCGGATGGGCAAGGATAAACGACCAAGCCGCTACAGCCGCTGGGTGGTCATGCCGCCATCGACGAGGATGACCTGGCCGGTGGAGTAGGGGAGGTCGCCGCGGGCGAGGGAGGTGACGGCGCGGGCGATGTCGTCCGGCGTGCCCCAGCGACGGAGGGGGATGCCGCCGTTGGCGATGATGGCGTCGTACTTGGCCTTGACGCCGGCGGTCATGTCGGTGGCGATCACGCCGGGGCGGATCTCGTAGACCGGCAGCCCGTACTCGGCCAGCCGCATGGCCCAGAGCTGCGTCGCCATGGAAATTCCGGCCTTGGAGATGCAGTACTCGCCGCGGTTGACGGAGACGACGGTGGCGGAGATGGAGGAGATATTGATGATGCAGCCGGCAAAGGCCGGATCGGCCTGCTTCTGCTCGATCATCCAGTTCGCCGCAATCTGGGTCATGAAATAGGAGCCTTTGAGATTGATCGACATCACAAAGTCGAACGACGCCTCGGTCGCCTGCAGGATGTCGTTGCGCTCCTTCGGCGCGACACCGGCGTTGTTCACCAGCACGTTGAGACGGCCGAATGTCTGGCGAATCCGGGCGATGAGCGCGGCGCGCTGCGGGCCGTCGGAAATGTCGCAGATCGCGTAAAGGACATTGGCGCCGCGTGCGCGGAGGGCGTCGAGCGCCTCGGCGCAGTCGGCTTCGGGACGCACGTCGCCGATGGCGATGTCAAAGCCCGCGTCGGCCAGGCGGAGGGCGCAGCCGAGGCCGATGCCGCGCGAGCCGCCGGTGATGAGTGCGACAGGTTTGTTCATGAGGGGATTCTTTCCGGTAAATAACCGAACGAGATCGGGTCACGTTTTTCGCCGTTGCGCCTCCCCTGAATGAAAAAAAAGCACCCAATACAGAAAGGCGAACGCTGCGGATCATGGCGGAAACCGGTCGGAAATGCAAGCGTTTTCAGACAGGGAAGTTTTTTTTGGGTCAGTGTTTTCTGGAAGGGCACGCCCTTCCAGAAAGACGTTGCACCCGCTTGTTCTCCCCATAGTGTGCTCTCTCCTCGCGCAAGACATCCACGCAGAAGGAGTTCAGGCTCTCACCGTGTCGTAGAGCATCGACAGCAAGAGCCTTATGCAAATCCTTGCCAACTCTGACAACGAATTTTCCAGAGAATTCCCTGCCCGCAGTGGCTGCGGGAAGGGGCTCTCCATCCTCTTGATAGATTGTGATCCACTCTTCCACGGCCTGACAGAGTTCTTTATAGACCTTGGCCTCGTTGTTGCCGTGAACACCGCCAAGCATAAGTCCAGGGCATGTGCCAACGTAGCACTGATCATCTTCCGACCATTCCACAATCTTGAGGTATTGATCACTCGTCTTCATTCTGTCACCTCGCGAACTACTTTCTCTACATCTCGTTCTTGATACCACTTCGCGTCATGCGAAGGGTTCCCGCTGAGAGTGATCTTTGAGCCGCAGGCGTGCGAAAAGTTCCGGTGACTGCCTTTGCCACCGCGGTCCACAAATCCTGCCTTCTTGAGGGTGCGGATCAACTCTCTGATTTTCTTCGGCATGTCTGTATAGTACTATACTAGTACCATGCGAGTCAACAGTTGCTCGCGCAGCAGGCCGACTGGCTCTTCCATCATCAGCGGCGCGGCGGGGACGCCGTCGCCCTGACGTTGCGGCAAAAGTCATCGGGGATCGGTGCGGGCGCGCAGCGCGGGTAGGGCGGCGG
>CAZDLY010000012.1:0-49265 GCA_964506575.1 uncultured Akkermansia sp.
AACACCTTGTTGTAGTAGGCCTGCGCCACGGCGGTGTTGGACTTGTGCGAACCGGCCGGCGAGCCAGACTCGTCCTTGAAGTAGATCTTCGCCGGCGTCTGCAGCAGCCGCTCCAGGTTCCGCGCGCGGCGCAGGACGGTCGGACGCCAGAGGTAGAGCTGCTCGCGCACCGGCTCGGGGATCGGAATCCACCGTTCGGTCGAGACCTCCTGCTCCACGAGGTTTTCGGGGAAGATGGCGGTCAACGCCTCGGGCCTGACCACATGGCCGTCCTTGTCTATCGGCGGCAGCATCGGCTTGGGAAAGTCAGCCGCCAGGTTATACCACGCCTTGGGCATCTCGTCCTGCGAAAGCACAACCCGGATCACATCGCTCATGGTGCTCCTCCTCTGTTCCGCACGGAACCGCCCGCACGTGCCGTCCAGTGTATCCCAACGGGCGTCGCTTCTTCAAGTAGAAACGCATTGTGGAGTTGCTAGGGGATGCGGCGTGTGGTAATGTGGCAACCTGATGCGATGGACCAGCCGGGAGGTGAGGCGTGAGTGTGAGCGAATGGACAGATGATTTGCGGCAGGCGGTCGTCCCCGACGGCGGGGTGCGGCTGTACTGGCTGGGGCAGGCGGGGTTTGCCTTCCGGACGCCGGCGGGGCGGCGGATCTTTCTGGATCCGTACCTGTCGGATGCGTGCGAGCGGCTGCACGGATTCAAACGCCTGTCGCTTCCGGCGCTCCGGCCGGAAGCGGTTGAGGCGGACTGGGTGGTGCTGACGCACGAGCACACGGACCATCTCGATCCGGACGCGATCCCCGTGATCGCGCGGAACAATCCCGCCTGCCGCTTTGCCGCGCCTGCCGGTTGCATGCCCGGGCTGGAGGCCGCCGGCGTGCCCGCAGCGCGGCGCGTCATGCTGGAACCGAACCGCCGCCACGATCTGGGGGATCTCGTGGTGCACACCGTGCCGGCCGATCACGGCGACCTGGCGCCGAGCGCCGTGGCGCTGGTTCTCGATTTCGGCGGCGTCCGCGTGATGGCCACGGGCGACACGTCGTGGCGGCCCGTTCTATTCAAGCCGCTTTACGACCTGAACCCCGACGTGGTGCTGCCGGTCATCAACGGCGTGTTCGGCAACATGAACCACGTGGACGCGGCGCGGCTGGTTTCCGAGGCGAAGCCCCGCATCGCGATCCCCTGTCATTTCTGGACGCTGGCCGAGCAGGGCGGTGGCGATCCCGGCGGATTCATCCATGCGTGCGCCAAACTGTGTCCCGGCGTCGAGGCCCTGCTGCTGCGACCCGGCGAGGGGCTGACGGTTGAGAAAAGAGTTTAAAAAAAGGAGGATCGGAACCATGAGCGACATGAAGAACAAACGAGTTTTAGTGACAGGCTCCGGCACCGGTCTGGGGCGCGGCATTGCGCTGGAGTTTGCGCGGCGCGGCGCGGTTCTGGCGGTGCACTACTCGCAGAGCTCGGCGGGCGCCGACGCGACGGTTCGGGAGATCGTGGCGGCGGGCGGCAAAGCCGCCGCGTTCAAGGCGGATTTCAGGGAAGTGGCGCCCTTGCAGGCCCTGGCGCGCGAGGCGGTCGCCTTCCTCGGCGGTCTGGACGTGCTGGTCAACAACGCCGGCATCACCATGAACCGGCCGTTCGAGAAGACGACGGTCGAGCAGTTCGACACGCTGTATGCGGTGAACGTGCGCGCGCCCTATTTTCTGAGCCAGGCCCTGGTGCCGGAACTGGAGACGTCGAAGGGCGTCATCATCAACATCGCCTCGATCCATGCGTTTCAGGCGTTCATCGAGCATACGGTCTACGCCGGCACCCGCGGCGCGATCGTGACCTTCACGCGCAACCTGGCCATCGAGCTGGCGCCGCGCGGCATCCGGGTCGTGGGCCTCGCGCCGGGCGCGGTGCCGGTCTCCAGCCACTTCAGCAAGGGCATTTCGGAAGCGGACATGGAGCGGGCGATCAAGGAATTCGGTAAGAGCATTCCCAGCGGGTTCGCCGGCACGCCGCGGGACATCGGCAACATCGCGATCTTCCTGGCATCGGACGCATCGCGCTACATCGTCGGCCAGACGCTGGTGGCGGACGGCGGCACGACGTCGTGGATGCACTTCAGCGAGGATTTCAAGCAGCCCATGACCGCCCAGTTCGGCCAGGGGTATGTGCCGGGCGTGTAGGGGGCTGCGGACGGCGAACATCGAATGGGGACGCGGATGAAGACGTTGTCTGACACAGTGACGCGGGCCGGGAAGACGCCGGTGCCGCTGGCGTTTCCCGACGGCTCCCGTTTGCTGCTGCTGCCGGAACACGGGCGTCTGCTCGGGCTCTACCCCGATGAGGCGGGCGAAAACTTCCTCTGGACGAATCCCGTGTTGGGCGATGCGACCCTGGCCCGGGCCTATTTTGCCCGCGCCGGCTGGCCCAACCCCGGCGGCGACCGCACCTGGCTGGCGCCGGAAATTGAGACCTTCATCGGCGACGTGAAGCGGGTTTTCGAAACCTATGCCGTGCAGTCCGCGCTCGATCCCGGCCACTGGATGTTGGAATCGGCCACCGCTGGGGAAGTCAGCCTGGTCAACGAAACCCGCGTGCGCCTGCACCGGCAGAACCGCGACGTCGGGGTGCGCCTGACCAAGAGGTACGGCGCCGCGGCCAACCCACTGCGGGACGTGGCCGGGTTGCAGTATGCCGGCTATACCCTGGCCACCACGCTGGAGGTGGAGTCGCAATCCGATGTGCCGCCCCGGCTCGGGATCTGGAACCTGCTGCAACTGCCGCAACCCGGAGCCATGCTGATTCAAACACGTGCGCCGGCCCGGCCCCATGTCGTCTTTGGCGCGCCGGCCGCAGACGAGCTCACAGTGACGCCTGGCCGCGTGCGCTGGAACATGGCCCCTCCCGGCGGAGATGCCAAGATCAGCCTCAAGCCGCAGTCGTTGACGGGGCGTGCCGGCCACCTCCATGAGACAAGCGGCACCTGTGAACTCGTGGTGCGCGAGTTCGCGGTGGGGCCGGAGCGCGATTACGTGGACGCATTGTGGGAGCCGCCTCACGAGACCGGATGGGCGTTTCAGGCCTGCTGCGTGCGCAACGGCGCCGAGCGCTTCAATGAACTGGAGTACCATGCTCCGGCCGCAGCGGCCCGATCCGGCGGGGCGGTCAGCCGCGACGAGTCGCGCGTCTGGGCGTTCCGGGGTCCCCGGGATGCGGTCACCCGTGCCGCCCGGCAGTTGCTGGGCGGCGATGGGATTGCCTGATCCCTCACGCCGTCCCGTCAGCGGGCCGTCGCGTCCTTTTTCTTTCCGATAAACCGGAACTTCCGGCGGTAGTCGCCCGGTTTGCAGCCGGCGATGTCGCGAAAGACCGTGTAAAAGCGGGTGGACGATGTAAAGCCGCAGGTTTCCATGATGTCGAGAATGCGCCGATCGGTGGTGGCCAGCAGACGCTGGGCGTGGGAGACCCGCTGCCGGGTGATGTATTCCAGCATCGTCATGTCCATGCTGGCGCGGAAGAGGCGCATGGCGTAGGCTCGTGTCAGCCCGGCCGCCCCCGCCACTTCCGAAATCCGCAGGCGTCCGAGGCAGCGCCGGGCGATGGTTTCAACCATTCGCTCCAGCCGCCCGGCGCCGGGGGCGCGAGGCGCCAGAGCGGGCGAGGCGCGCCGATCCAGCGCCAGGCGCCTGAGGCGGGCCTCCGCCTCCAGCATGACGATCCGGTCCGCCTCGATCGATTGGCGCCGGCCGAGTCGAATCCAGTGCTTGATCAGGTCCCTGTCCGAGCAGGGGGATTGGACGGGAGCGTCCACCAGCACCTGAAAATTGACCAACTGCTGGATCAGCCAGGCCGGAAGGTCCCATTGCAGGACCAGCGGCATCGGGATCCGCAGGACATGCGCCATGGTTTTCGGATCGGCCTCCAGGGCATGGTGCGGCATGGCACCCCAGAACACGGTCAACTGATGCGGCTGGATCTTCTGTTTTCTTCCGCCAAAAAGCATGGTCACGGAACCGTGCTCATAGACCGTCAGCTCGATCTCCGTGTGCTGATGCACCTCGACGGCGCCCGCCGATCGGTTCGGCCGCGACAACGGGGGATGCGATACGGACGTGATCCCGATGGGGGTTGCTGTTTGGACGCTCGTGTTGTCGTTCATGGCACAATATGATAAAATATTTGTATCAATATGGTCAAGACAGGTAAATAGTCACCTGCTAAAGTGACCCCGACAACGCATGTGCGAAACCGAAATCCGAAATCAACCTTGGCAACCATGCAGCAGGAGGTGATGTCTGAAAGCGGAACTGACCGGCAAAGTGGCTCTGGTGACAGGTGCGTCGCGCGGGATTGGCAAGGCGATTGCCGACACGCTGGCCGATAATGGCGCGCGGGTGGGGTACACGGACATTCTGGCCGACGGGGCGCAGCAGGCCGCGGCGGCGAAGCCCGGTTGCGCCGGGCGGCGTCTGGATGTGACGAATCAGGCCGACGTCGAGGCCGGTGTGCGCTGGATGCGCGAGACGTTTGGCGGCATCGACATTCTCATCAACAACGCCGGCGTGAATACAGCCAAGCACCGCGTCACGCTCGAGCAGTTCCCCCAGGAAGAATGGGACTGGATCGTGAACACCGACCTGACCGGCTGCTACCGGGTGACCCGGGTCGCGGTTCCGGCGCTGTTCGAGCGCGGCGGCGGGCGGATCGTCAACATCGCCTCGGTCTTCGGCCTGGTGCCGGCGCGGTTGCAGTGCGCCTTCGTGGCCGCCAAGGCCGGCGTGGTCAATCTGACCAAGGCGATGGCGCTGGAGTTCGCCGAGCGCGGCGTGCTGGTCAATGCCATTGCGCCGGGATCGATCCCGATCGCGGGGACGTCGGGGCTGTTTGTCGGGACGGATCCGATCATGAAGGCCCGGACGGAGGCGATGCTGTCGCACATTCCCCTGCACCGGTTCGGGAAGGTGCAGGATATCGCCAACGCGGCCCTGTTCCTGGTGGATCCGGAGAATGACTATGTCACCGGCTCGGTGATGACCGTGGACGGCGGCTGGACGGCGGGGTATTCGAGGGATTTCTAGAGAAGAGGTTTCAGGTTTCAGGAAAGGACACGGAATCCTGATCGTAATCGGGTTTCGAAGTCCGGTTAAAGGCTCGCAAGATTATGATTATGATTACGATAAAGAACCCTGAACCCTGACACCTGAACCCTTGACGAGGGAGACACCATGGCAACGACGAAGACGACCCAGAGGGCGGCCCCCATGGACCGGAAGCAGGCGCTGGCCCTCTACCGCACCATGCTGACGATCCGGCTGACGGAAGAGCAACTGCTGCGCGCCCACCAGCGGGGGATCATTCACGGGGCGTGCCACACGTACATCGGCGAGGAGGCGGTTGCGGCCGGCGTCTGCGCGCACCTGCGGCCTCAGGACCCGGTCTTCAGCACGCACCGCGGGCACGGGCACGCGCTGGCCAAGGGGCTTGATCCTCGCGCGCTGATAGCCGAACTGCTGGGCCGCGCCACGGGCTGCTCCGGCGGCCGCGGCGGCAGCATGCACCTGTTCGCCCCGGAGATCGGCCTCCTGGGCACCACCGGCATCGTGGGCCCCTGCATCCTCCAGGCCGCCGGCGCCGGTTACGCGGCCAAGCTGGCCCAGGACGGCCGGGTGTCCGTCGCCTTCTTCGGTGACGGCGCCTCCAACAACGGCGCGTTCCACGAGGGGCTGAACATGGCCGCCATCTGGAAACTGCCGGTGCTGTTCGTGTGCGAGAACAACCAGTATGCCACCGAGATTCCGCTCAGCTACTCCGGCGGCAACCCCGAGATTGCGCAACGCGCCGCCGCCTACAACATCCCCGGCGTGGCGGTGGATGGCAACGATGTGCTGGCGGTCGCCGCGGCCGCCGGCGAAGCCGTGCGCCGCGCGCGCGCCGGCGAGGGTCCCACGCTGATCGAGTGCAAGACGTACCGGACGCGCCCCCACGCGGAGGGGATGGGCGACTACACCTACCGCACGCGGGAGGAGGTCGAAGCGTGGAAGGCCCGGTGCCCGATCCAGGCCCTGCGCAGGCGCCTGATCGAGGACGGCGTGTTCACGGAGGAGGAACTCGCGGCCCTGGAGACGGAGCGCGCCGAGGTTGCGGCGGCGGCGCTCAAGCAGGCCGAGAGCGATCCCTGGCCCGGCCCGGAAACCGCCGTGCTGCATGTCCTGGACGAGAATCCGCCGCCGCCTGCGCCGGAACGGCCCGCGGGATCCCGGGAGATCAATTTCATTCGCGCCACGCTCGAAGCGCTGTCCGGCGAAATGGACCGCAATCCCTCGATTTATATCATGGGTGAAGGCGTGGGGCCGCGTGGCGGCAACTTCGCCACCACAACCGGGCTGTTCCAGAAGCATGGCGGGGTGCGGGTCTGCGACACGCCGATCTGCGAACGCGGCTTCGTCGGCCTGGCCTGCGGCGCGGCCATGGCCGGCGCGCGGCCGGTGATCGACTTCATGTTCGCCGACTTCGTCCTCGACGGCGTGGGCGAGATCATCAACCAGATCGCGAAGATGCGCTACATGAGCGACGGCCGGCTGAACATGCCGGTGATCCTGCGCGGCTGCATCGGCATCGGTCATTGCGCCGCGACGCATCACTCGGGCAACTATGGCTCGATGTTCGCGCATTTTCCCGGCCTGAAGGTGGCCATGCCCGCCACGGCGTATGATGCCAAGGGGCTGTTCCTGCGGGCGCTGCGCGGCCGCGATCCGGTTCTCTTCCTCGAACACCGCGAACTGATCGGCTTCAAGTGCCCCGTCCCGGAAGGCGACTACGAGATCGAGTTCGGCAAGGCGGCCATCGTGCGCAACGGGCGCGATGTCACGGTGGTGGCGCTGGCCATGATGGTGCACCAGGCAAAAAAGGCGTGCGAGTCGCTGGCGGCCGAGGGGATCGACGTGGAACTGATCGATCCGCGCACCCTGGCGCCGCTGGACACGGCGACGATCCTGGCGTCGGTGCGCAAGACGGGCCGGCTGCTGATTGTGGACGAGGATTTTGCGCCGTTCAGCGTGGCGAGCGAGATTGCCGCAGCCGCGGCTGCCGAAGGCTTCGACGACCTGGACGCGCCCGTGAAGCGCCTGCATGGGGCGTTCGCGCCGGTGCCGTACAGCCCCCCGCTGGAGAAGCAGTTGGTGCCCGACGCGGAGGCCATTGCGCGGGCTGTGCGGGAGTTGATGGGAGAGTAAGGAAGAGCGTGTCGGGTGTCGGGTGTCAGGTTCCGGAGGTCAGTCATGAAGATACCGTTTTGTTACGGCAGTGGAGAGATCAGCGTCACGTGCCCCCAGGCGAACCTGCTGGCGATCGTGCAACCCGGGGAAATCCCCGAGGCGGGCGACGAACTGGCGATGGTGCGCGAAGCGGTGCTCAATCCCATCGGGTCGAAACGCTTGAGCCAGATCGCCAAACCGGGCGACACGGTGGCCATCGTGACGGACGACTTTGCGCGTCCGATTGTCGGATGGAAGGTGGTCCCCGCGGTCCTGGCGGAACTCCAGGATGCCGGCGTCCGGGACGAGGACATCACGATCATCATGGGCTGCGGAACTCACCGCCCCTGCACGCGGGAGGAAATGGACAAACTCCTGGGGAAGGATGTCACGGCGCGGTACCGGGTGGTCAACCACAACATGGACGACAAGGACAACCTGGTGTTCCTGGGAATGACATCGCGCGGCAACGCGGTCTGGGTCAACCGGATCTTTGCGCAGGCGGATGTCAAGGTGCTGACCGGCCAGATCGGGATCATCAGCTTCGGTTTTTCGGGCGGACGGAAGAGCGTCCTGCCGGCCGTGGCCGGCCGGGACACGATCTACTTCAACCACCGGCACGCGTGGATCACCAAGGCCAACTTCGGGAATATCGAGCACAACGTGATGCACGATGACGCCTTGGAGGCGGCGCATCTGGCCAAGGTGGATTTCATCGCGAACGTGGTGCTGAACCTGAAGCTCAAGGTGATCAAGGCGGTGGCGGGCGATCTGGTGCAGGCGTGGATGGAGGGTGTGCGGTTCGCGCAGAAGCACTTCACCGTTCCCCTGGCCCGTCGTCCTGAGATCGTCGTCACCTCGGCTGGCGGAACCCCGGCCGACGACACGGTGTTTCAGTCGCTCAAAGCCTACCAGCAGTCGTACCTGGTGATGAAACGCGGCGGGTGCGTCATCCTCGTGGCGGAGTGCAAGGACGGTGTCGGGGACAAGGAACTGGATCACTTCCTGCGGATGGACTCCGACGAGTTCTTCAAGCGGGTCGAGGCCGGCGAGCGCGTTCATTTCATGGCTGACATCCTGCATTCCGGTTTGGAGAAGGCATCGGAGATATTCCTGAAGTCGTCGCTGCCGGCGGAGATGGTCAAGGAATTCGGTTTCGTGCCCGTGACGACCGTGGAGGAGGCGATCGAGAAGGCCATAGCGATCCATGGAAAGGACGCCGGCATCCTGTGTCTGCCCAAGGGCGCCTATATTGCGCCGGTGGTCACCGATGGCGGGCATGGGTAGGCAGAAGGTGTCAGGCAAGGCGTGCAACATGAGGATCACGTGGTGAAAAATGGCTTGAGCGAGGCTTTGGATGCGGGGACCTTTGTGGTGGTGCCGGGATGCTATGACGCGCTGAGCGCGCGCATCGCGGAGCAGCACGGGTTCGGCGCGGTCTACATGAGCGGATTGGCGGTCACGGCATCGCTGCTGGCGCGGCCCGATCTGGAACTCCTCGGCATGGCCGAGATGGTCCGGCAGGCGGAGTTGATGGTCTCGGCCGTGCGCATTCCCGTTATCGCGGACGCGGATACCGGCTACGGCGGGCTGTCCAACGTGGATCGCACGGTCCGGGCTTACCAGCAGGCCGGCGTGGCGGCGATTCACCTGGAGGATCAAGCCAGTCCGAAACGCTGCGGGCAGACGAGCGGGGTGCGGCTGATCGAGGCCGATGCCATGGCCGCCAAACTGCGCGTGGCCGTGGACGCGCGGGGCGACGGCGGCATGCTGATCATCGGGCGCACCGACGCCTTCCGGGTGAACGGCGTGGACGAGGCGATCCGGAGGGCCAACCTCTACGCCGCAACCGGCGTGGATCTGCTGTTCGTGGACGGGGTCAGCCTGCCGGAAGATTTCCGGCGCATACGGGAGGGCGTGCGAGGGCGGCTTGTCGGCAGCATCGTGGAAGTCAATGCGCCGGCCTGTACGCGTGCAGACGATCTCAAGGCTATGGGCTACTCCGTGGCGATTCATCCCATTTCCAGCATCCTGGCGACGGCAGGCGCGCTCGACCGGCTGATGGCGGACCTCCGTGAAAGCGGCGACACCGGCCGGCGTTTTGACGACCTGATGACTTACCGCGCGCTGAACGAGTTACTGGGCGTGGAGCGGTATCACCGGATGTGGGACGAAACAGGACACCGGGGATGAGGACTTTTGAAACCTTCAGTAAAGAGGAGCACCCCTATGGCATTTGAAGTGACACTACCCCGGCAGGGCTGGTCCATGGAAGAGGCCGCTTTTGTCGAGTGGCTGAAAAAGGACGGCGATGAGGTCAAGGCGGGTGAACCGCTATTCGCGGTCGAGACCGATAAAGCGGTGCAGGAAATCGAGTCGCTGGACGCGGGCATCCTGCGCCTGACGCCAACCTCGCCCAGGAAGGACGACAAGGTGCGGGTGGGGGACGTGCTGGGGTATCTGGTGGCGGCGGGGGAGACAACGCCGGTTGGAGCGCCGGTTGCCAAACCGGCTTCCAAGACGGAAGTCAGTGCGGCCCCCGCGTCTGTGGCCCAGGCGGTGGCGCCTGTGGCCGTTGAGGCAGCCGAGGTAGCCGCCGTCCCTGCGGGACGACCCGTCTCCCCGCGCGCCGCGCGGCGCGCGATGCAGGAGGGGGTGGATCTGCGCGCCGTGCCGGGCACGGGCAAGGGGGGGCGTATCCGGGAGAGTGACATCGTGGCGGCGCTGCGGGGCAAGACGGCTTCCGCTGCGACGGTGTCCGAGCAGGCCACGCCGGCAGCGCCGTCGATTCCCGGTCGGAACGAGAAGATCACGACGCTGCGCCGGACCATCGCCGACCGCATGCACCGCAGCAAGACGATCACCGCGCCGGTGACGCTGACGACGCGGGTTGACGCCGGCGCGCTGGTGGCTTTGCGCGAAGGGATGAAGGCGGAGGGCAAGAAGACGCTGCCCGCCTACGGCGACATCCTCATGCGCGAAGTGGCGCAGGCCTTGCTGGAACACCCGGCGCTCAATGCGCGCTGGGAGGATGACCACCTGCGCTATCCGGCTTCCGTGAACATCGGGTTTGCGGTGGACACCGAGGCGGGGCTGGTCGTGCCGGTGGTGCGCGACGCGCCGAATCGCGCGCTGCAGGAGCTGGCGGATCTGACGCGTGATCTGGCGGAACGGGCCAAGACGCGCCGCCTGGCGGCGGAAGAAATGAGCGGCGGGACGTTCACCATCACTAATCTGGGCATGGCGGGCATTGATGCCTTCACACCGATCATCAACTGGCCCGAGTGCGCCGTGCTGGGCGTCGGGCGGATTACGGAGGAGCCGGTGGTGAGCGGGAAAAAACTGGCGATCGGGCATCGCCTGTGGCTGAGTTTGACCTTCGATCATCGCATCGTGGACGGCGCGCCTGCCGCGCGGTTCCTGGAGGCGGTGCGGGAGCGGATCGAGAATCTTGGATAAGGGTGACTTGAAGAAGCGGGGAGGTGACAGAATGCAAGATGTACCGGATGTTGTCGCCAAGCCGTTTCGGACTGCGATCCAGGTCGGCGTGGTCGTGCGCGACATCGAGAAGAGCATGGCGGCCCTGACGTCCATCTTCGGCATCGGCCCGTTCCGGGTGGTGGACTGTCCGCCGCCGGAGCGCGAACAACAGCAGTTCTATCGTGGTGTGCCGGCGCGCTTCCGGACTCGGCAGGCGTTCGCCGATTTGGGGTCGGTCGAGTTGGAGCTGATTCAGCCGTTGGAGGGACAGACGATCTGGTCCGACTTCCTCGCCGAGCGAGGCCCCGGCATTCATCACATCCGGTTCAATGTGCCTGACGAGAAGGCGCTGACCGCCTACTTGCAGGACAAGGGCATAGGAAAGACGCAGGAGGGCGCGGGTATCCGCGCGGGGTCGTACTGGGCGAACTACGATACAGAGAAGCTGATCGGGTTTGTGGTTGAGATCCTGCAGCCCGCCCCGGGCAGCGATGGCCGGACGCCGGGCGTTGTGCAACAGGTGGGGAAGAGCGGATGAAGCAACTGTTCGATCTGACGGGCCGTACAGCGCTCGTAACGGGGGCCAGTCGCGGACTCGGGCGGCGTTTCGCTTCGACCCTGGCGCGGGCGGGTGCGGATGTGGTCATCACGGCGCGCCGCGCGGACGCGCTGGCGACGGCGGCCAAGGAGATCCAGGCACTGGGCCGCCAATCACTGTGCCTGGAACTGGATGTCACGGACTACGCCAACATCCGGCGGATGGCGGGCGCGGTGGATGCCGCGGGCTGGAAGATCGACATCCTCGTGAATAACGCCGGCTGCAATATCCGCAAACGGGCTCTGGAGATCACTTGGGACGACTGGAACCAGGTGATGGACACCAACTTGCGCGGTGCGTTCTTCGTGGCCCAGGCAATGGCGCCGGGGATGATCTCCCGCCAGTACGGCAGGATCATCAACATCGGGTCACTGACCTGTGTATTCGGCTACTCGGGGATCGCGCCATACTGCGCCAGCCGCGGCGGAATGAAGCAGCTCACCATGAGCCTGGCCGACGACTGGGGTTCCCATGGCATCACGGTGAATTGCCTGGCTCCCGGCTGGTTCCGGACTGACCAGACTGCCGCGCTGTACGAGAACAGGGAGTGGCTCTCCTACCTGTGCGACCGCCTGCCGTTGAAACGGCCCGGGCAGGTGGAGGAACTGGACGGCTCGCTGCTCTTCCTGGCCTCGGAGGCCAGCTCCTATGTCACCGGCCAGACCCTGCTGGTGGATGGCGGAATGTCGACGGGAGCGACGAGGGCGATGGTTCAGAAGAGGGAGCCCTGAGAACCATGGCAATGGCGGTGCGGAGGCGCGAGCGATATGGCAGGTAACACGACGACAATGCGTTTTGACGTACAGGCTTTAGAGGACTTTTGCCGGGATGTCTTCATGGTCTGCGGATTGAACCGGGAACAAGCCACCCAGTCGGCCGAGGTGATGGTCGCCGCCGACGTGCGCGGGATTCCGTCGCACGGGATCGGGCGGTTGTGGCGGTACGTGAATGGACTGAAGTCGGGACTGATGCTGGTGGATGCGAAGCCGGAGATCGTGGCCGACACGCCCGGCTCGCTGGTCGTGGACGCGCATGGCGGCATGGGCTTTCCCGTGAGCGTGGACACGATGAGCCGGATCATCGGGAAGGCGGCGGTGCAGGGATCGGCCTTCGGTTGCGTGCGGGATTCAAACCACTTCGGCATTGCGGGTTTCTATGCCATGCAGGCTCTCGACCACGACATGATCGGGATTGCCGCGACCAACACCGCGGCCCTGGGGCTGCCGACGTTCGGGCGGCAGGTGATGTACGGCACCAATCCGCTGGCCTTTGCCGCGCCGGCCGGGGAGGAAAAGGCGTTTGTGCTCGATATGTCCACCACGGTGGTGACGCGCGGGAAGATCGAGGTGTATGACCGCCTGAACAAGCCGCTGCCGGAGGGCTGGGCCGCCGGGAGCGACGGCCGGCCCACGACGGATGCGCATGCGATGATCGACAATCTGCTGCACCGGCGCGGGGGCGGCATCCTTCCGCTGGGCGGCGAGGGGGAGCAGTTCGGCGGGTACAAGGGGTATGGCTTGGCGATCATGGTGGATATCCTGTGCAGCGTGCTGTGCGGGGCCTCCTTCGGCCCGCAGGTCAGCGACACGGCCACCAGTTCGGCCCGCGTGAGCCACTTCTTCGGCGCCATCAAGATCGGCGCCTTCCGTGATCCGGTCGAGTTCCGCAAGGATATGGACCAGATGCTACGCGACCTGAGGCTCAGTCCTCCGGCGGCAGGCGCGGAGTGCGTGTACTTTGCCGGACAGAAGGAGTTCGAGCACGAAGCCGAAGTGAAACGCTCGGGCGTGCCGCTCTTTGCGGAAACCGTGGCCTCGCTGGAGAAGATCAGCCGCGAGACGGCGGTGCCGATGCCGCCGACGGCGGGAATGTGAGGAGGAGACCCGATGAAACTAACCAGCAAAGAACGAATATCCAGAATCCTGAAACACCAGCCCGTGGACCGCATCGGGTTGTTCGAGGTCTTCTGGCGGGAGACGGCGGAAAAGTGGAGCGCCGAGGGGCACTTCGCGAAACCGGAGGATATCAGCGACCACTTCGGTCTGGATGTGCGGCGCACCGGCGGCGAGATCACGCCGGGGAACTACCGCCTGATCAATCTGGTCGGCAATGTGGATGTCACGGACGAGCTGGTCGAGGAGACGGAAACGACCAAGCTCGTGCGGGACGGCAATGGCGCCCTGCTGCGCTGGATCAAGAACAGCGCCGGAGGGCCGGAGCATGTGGGGTTCCGGGTTGAGGACCGGCAGGGATGGGAGGAACATATCCTGCCGCACCTGCTCGACGAGAAGACCTATGAACGCCGGATCAACTTCGCCGCCTACCGGGAGACGCGTGAAAAATGCGCCCGCGACCAGCGCTTCATGACCTGCGGCGTGCTCGGCGCGTTCGACACCCTGTCGCCCATGTGCGGGCACGAGAACCTGCTGATCGGCATGGCCGCCGATCCCGACTGGGTGCGCCGCATGGCCGACCTCTACAGCACCCTCATGGTCCGCCTCCTGGAAGTCCTTTTCCAGCGCGAGGGGCTGCCGGACGGCCTGTGGGTCTGGGACGATCTCGGCTATAAGCACACGCCGTTCATGTCCACGGCGATGTACCGCGAGCTGATCATGCCGGCGCACCAGAAACTCTTCGAATTCGCGCACAGCCGCCAGCTGCCCGTGGTCCTGCATTGCGACGGCTTTGTCGAGGCGCTGATCCCGTCGCTGATCGAGGCGGGGATCGATTGCCTGCAGCCGATCGAGATCAAGGCCGGCATGGATTTGCTGCGGATCAAGAAGAACTTCGGCGAGAAGATCGCCCTGATCGGCGGCATGGACGAGCGGGTGTTGGAGACCAACGATCTTGCCGCCGTGGCGCGCGAGCTTTCCGACAAGCTGCCGGGCGCCATGGCCGGCAGCGGCTATGTGCTGCAGGTGGACCATAGCGTGAGCAACCGGGTCGAGTACGACACCTACCGCTTCTTTGTCGAACGCGGGCTCGAGATGGGGCGGTATCGCGGGTGAGCGGCCGGCCAGCCGCGCGGCTGAGCCGCGAACAAACGATGGCGCTGGGCGGATTGCGAATCGTCGAGCGGATGCCTTCCACGGTGGACGCTGTCCTGACATCCGAGGCACGCGCGGCGGACGGAACCGGAACGGCGTCCCTATCGGCGGAGGATTCGGCGGTAGCGCGCCGGGGATTGGCCGGTGATGCGTTTGAAGCAGGCGTAGAACTGGCCCAGCGAGCCGAACCCCGACTCCAGCGCGATGTCGAGGATCTTTGCGTCGGTGGTGATCATCAGCCGCTGGGCGCAGGACACGCGTTGCTGGGTCATGTATTCGAGCAAGGTGATGCCCGCGACCTTCCGGAATTGCCGCATGACATGCGTGCGGCTGATATGTAATTCGCGGGAGATGGTCGGAATGCTCAGGGGCTCCCGGTAACGTTCGGAGACGATCCGGAGAATCCGTTCGAACAGTCCGCAGGCGGGGGGTTGCCTGGCCGACGGTTCTACGGCGCCGGCCGCGGCCTTGCCGTCCGTGGCGGCGATGGTATCGGCCAGCCGGAGCAGCCGCGCGTGCACTTCGAGCAACACGATCTCCCGGTCTTCCCGCCGGCCGCTCTGCATCAGGAGGACCCAGTGCTTGAGCAGCCTCAGATCGGAGCAGGGCGATTCGCATCTGCGGTCCACGATCACGTCGAAGTTGAGCAGCCGCCGGGTCAGCGTATCCGGCAGCTTCCATTGCAGCACCCAGTGCATCGGCACGCGAATCCCATACGCGACGGTAATCGGGTCCGTTTCAAGCGGCTTGTGCGGAATCGCGCCCCACATGACCACGAGGCGATCCGGAATGAAGGTCACTTTCTGCCCGCCGAACAGTGCAACACCTCCCCCATGCTCATTGACGCACAACTCCAGATCGTCGTGGCGGTGCGCGACGCTCTGGTTGGGCCTGTGGCAGAAGGCGGAAAAACCGGGGTCCTGGAATTCGAAGTCCGTGTCATGCTCACGACGAGTGGCCATAGGTTGCTATCCTGGAAGAATGAGTCCTCAATCCCGGAAGACGTTCACGAATGCATTGTGCTACCCTTTGCCTGGTGAAGTCAAGGTCGGGCTATCACCCTGCCAGAAGGAGCCCTCGATGACTCAGCGCACAACAGGTGTTCAGACAGTCTCTCGTGACCAACTCGACCGGTTCTGCGTCGAGGCCATGGGGCGTTGCGGCATGACGGAAGCCGACGCCCGGCTCGCGGCCGATGTCCTGGTCACGACGGACCTGTGGGGCGTGCATACGCATGGCACCAAGGCGCTCCGGACGTATCTCAGGCGGATGCGGGCCGGCGGGTTGAAGGCGCGGGGCGTTCCCCGCGTGGTGGCGGAGGGTCCCGCCTGGGCGGTGATGGACGGCGACAACGCGCTGGCCATGGTCTCCTCGTGCCGCGCCATGGAAGTCGCCATCGCCAAGGCCAAGGGAGCGGGCATCGGCTTTGTCAGCGTGCGGAATGGATGCCATTTCGGAGCCGCCGGCTACTATGCGCAACTGGCGGTCAAGCACGACATGATCGGCCTGGCCATGAGCAACGCGGACGTCAACATGACGGTCCCCGGCGGCAAGGGCAAGATCATCGGGAACAATCCGATGGCCTACGCCATTCCCGCGGGCGAGGAAACGCCGCTGATGCTCGATATGGCGCTGAGCATGGTCGCCGCCGGGAAGGTGGACGCGGCCACCGCGGCGGGCAAGTCGATCCCGGACAACTGGCTGGCCGACGAAAACGGGATCCCCACGACCAACCCGGCCCTCTACCCGCTGCGCGCTTTCCTCCTGCCGATGGCGGGCCACAAGGGGTACGGGCTGGCCGTGATGGTCGAGACGCTCTGCGCGTTGACGTCCGGCGCCGGAATGCTGGGCGACATCCTCAGTTGGGGCCTGGCCGATCCCTCGAAGCCCACGGGACACAGCCACGCGTTTCTCGCGGTCAACATCGGCGCCATGATCCCCGTTGCGGACTTCAGGAAGCGCACGGACGAAATGATCCGGCGCATTCGCAACGCGCCCAAGGCGCAAGGTTCCGACCGCATCTGGCTGCCGGGCGAGATCGAGGCGGAGAAGATGAAGAAGGCGCTATCGGCGGGAATGCTCCTGCCCGCGGATGTTCTGGCCAGCCTGCGCGGCCTGGCCGAGGACGTCGGAGTGAAGCCGGAATGGTTGTAAGACAAGGGCGAACACAAAACATGAAACCGTACGCAGCATTTCTGACGACGGTGGCAACGATGGCGGCTTCGACCTTTACGGGGATTGCGGTCTCGGCGGCGGAGAACGCCTGGACGCTGAAGACGGACGACACGCACCTGGAGCTGGGGGTGCGCGAGAACAGACTGTTGATCACGGTCCTGAAGAACCCGGCGCAGGGGTGGAACTGGATGCCGGCCCCGTCGCCGGTGCCGTTGCCGGGCGTGAACGGCAAGCAGGTCGAGTGGACATTCGCTGATGCGGCGGAGACGAAGACGGACGATAGCCACATGGTGACGCTGCGGTTCACCTGCGCCAATCCGCCGCTGGAGTTGAAATCCGTCTGGCGAGCGCGGCCAGGCGTGGGGCCCGTGGAACACCAGCAGACCATCAGGAACAACAGCGCCGGCGCGGTCGCTTTTGCCGACAAGGACCTGGTGGCGGCAGACTTGAAGCTCGTCTCCGATCAGGCGGCGCATCTCTTCCCGGGTGCAGCGGGCGGCGTCGGGTATGGCGAGAACACGCCTCTGCCGTACCAGATGATCCAGGTCGGCACGGCGCATGGCGTCTATCTGGCGTACGACTACGGGTGCGGCAATTACGCCACGACCGTCACCGACAACCAGATCGCCAGCCGGTGGTGGGCCGCCGGCATCCAGAACACCGCCACGGCGCCGGGCGAGACGTTCCGCTGTCCCGGCATCATGATCCAGACCTACCAGGGCGATGAGGATGATGGCGCCAACCACTTCCGGAGATGGTTCTGGAACTACGAGATCACGCCTAGCCTGAAGAACAACCCGCAAGAACCGCCGATCGAGATCTGCAATGAACCCGACTTGGACGGGCAACCGGATGTTCTGGTTCGTCAGGCCAAGACGACGGACTTCGCGAGTTGGGGCGTCGGCTGCTTCAAGACGGACGCTTGGCATTGGGAAAAGGGCCATGCGCGGAGCGATGAGATCGCCGCGGCGCTCCATGCCAAGGGCATCAAACTTTCGTTGTACTTCAACGGGGTCATCCCCCTGAAAATCCTGCTCGACGAACGCGCCAAGTCCGGGTTCGACTACTACCGTTCCGACGACTACGGCAGAGGTCCAGCCTTTGACATGAGGAACTACCATTCCGTGGAGGAGTTCAAACGCAAACTGGAGAAACTGGCCGAGGTCGGCGTGGGTTGGGAGAACTGCTGCAATGGAGGTAATCTGCGTTCGCTCGACATCTGCCGCAGGATGACTTTCATGACGCATAGCGACAGTTCCGGATTGATACCGTTCTTCGTCAATGTGTACCACTGGTCCTACATGATGCCGCCCATCCAATTGAAATGCGACTACGCGGTTGGCGCGAACGATACGGCCTCCACTCGGGGATATCTGTTGGGGGCCATCCTGGGCAGCAGCCCTTTCAACGCCGGGTTTGTCGGGAGTTTCGACAAGGTTAAAAGGATTTATGCTCTGTACAATGCCAAGCAACGGGCGATCCTGCGCGGCGCGGACGTCTATCGGATTCTGCCGCCTCCGGCCAGTGGGCGATGGTTCGGCATCCAGTATCACAACACCTTCATCGACAAGGGTTCCGTGTTGCTATGGCAGAACGGCGGTCCGGCGTCCCAGGTCATCAAACTGAAAGGCCTCAACCGTGGCGCAACCTACAAACTGACCTTCGAAGACGCGATCGAGAAGAATGGTGCTTCGACAGGCGCTCAACTGATGGACGAGGGCGTGGCTGTGCCCATGGGGCCCAACGCCTCGGAGATCATCTGGATAGACGGACCGGCGACGCAGTCGCCGGCCAAACGGCAACCCTGACAACGGGCAGACCTGAACACAAGGAGATCGCGTCATGAGCCGTGAAATTCGAGTTAGAGCATTCTTTTGTCCCGTGCTTTGCATGAGTCTTGCCGTCTGTTTTGCGCCCGTCTTGGCGCGAGCGGCGGAGAAGCCGGCGACGCCCTCCGCAGAGACTCAAAACGTGCAACCCGACTGGTCAAGGTTCGATTGGGCCAAGCTGAACGCGCAGGCGCTGGCAGAATACACCAACCCCGTTCGCCCGGGAATCCCGGGCAAGTTTCCCTTTCTCAACGTGCGTCGCGAGCACAACCAGGGACACATGTACGCGCCGAATTTCGACTTCGCCCCCGTTCCCGGGGCCAAGCGCTACCGGTTTACCGTGGCGCACTGGGATGGGCCCCGCCGCGAGTACAGGGTCCTGGTGTACGAGAGTCCTGTCTTGCCCGCTGGCCTGCACACACTCAAACTGCGGGTCACCAATGGGTATAGTGTGCCCGACTACGTGGAGATCGACACGCCGTCCGGCGAACACGCCACCAACACTGTGCGAGTAAACGACGCAACCGTCGGCGCAGGCACGAATCAGTTTGAGTATGTGGGCAAATGGACGCACGGGCGCGGGGCCGCCGCGATCGCCGAGGCTTGCCTCGAAGGCGATGCTTCCTATTCAAACACGGCGGGCGACAGCATGCAGATACGTTTCTCCGGTACACGCGTCAGACTCTACGGGTTGCGGGACGCACATCACGGCACCGGCATGGTGTCCGTGGATGACGGCAAGGAACGCGAGGCGGTCTTCCGGTCGGACAAGAAGGTTCTGGGAGACAAGACGTGGGTATTCGAAGCGGCGGAACCGTGGGCTTCGCTGACGCCGGTGTGGACGGAACTGCCCGTCTGCCTGATGCCCGGGTGTGGGTCTTCGCCTAATCGGCCGGAAAAGAGCGGCGACACGTGGCTGCGACTGACCGTCGAGGGACTGGACGCTACGGGCGGCAAACCCATTGGCAAGGCGAAGATCGGCACAGCGGAAATGCTCGAATTCCGCAAGAGCCAGCCCTTCCAAGGGCCCTTGGAGCAACCCAAGACCACCTTGCGAGAGGCGTGCATGCAGGCCATCCGGCATTCGATGGCCGAGGGGATGGGGGCTATGTATACGTTCTACAAAGACCACCGCCTGCCCATCGAGGCCGGACGCGGGCCGGAACTTGCCAAGCGCTTCGCCGGCATCGAGCCGACCTTTTTGCCCGGCGGGATCGTGGTGGGCGATTCGATGACCTTCCTGGCCAGGGAAAGCAGGGACCCTGACGAAGTGGCACTGGCACTGAAGACTGCGCGCAATGCAGCCGACACGATCATCAACACGTCCAACCCGCCCGGCTGGAAATACGCGAATTTCGCGAACATGATGAGAGGTCCGGGGACGCACTGGAAAGCGTATCTGGCCGGCGAGAAGAGCTACGAGGAATGGTTGGCCGACATGCACGCGCAGAGCGCGGCCGGTTACACGATGATGTGGGATAGTCGGTCCGGCGACCCGGGCCTGATGTACCTGGATATGTACGATGTCACCAAGGACGCCAAGTATTTGGAGGCGGCCAAACGTCTGGCGGCGGCCTGGCGCGATACCCAGCTTCCGTCGGGCACATGGCCCTACCGCGTCCATCCGGTTGCCGGCGAATCCTTCGGAATTGACTATCCGCCCGCGTTGACCATCTGGTTCCTGGACCGATTGGCGACTCAGTATGGCGTTCGCGACTATGAGCAGACCGCCGACCGGGCGTTCCAATGGGTTCTGGAGAATCAGGTGAAACCTCTCGATCTCCGTGCGCATTACTGGGATGCCACTCCCGGTCCGCGTTCGAGCCAGGGGGCGCTGGCGGCTTCCGAGATCGCCATGTGCCTGTTCAACCGCGCGGCGAGGACCAAGAACGCGGAATACACGGCCATGGGCGAGGAGATCGTCCGCTGGATTGAGGATTGGTTCATTCGTTGGGAGGCGGACGGGACCGTCCTGGAACAGTCCCGCGATCGAGCGGACGTGGCGTTCACGGCCGGCGGCGTGGTCCAAGCCTACGTCAAGGCGTATGAAATGACGGGGAATCAGCTCTATCTGGCCAAGGCGCTGCGGATGGCCAACAGGCTGATGGGAGATTTCGTGAACAAGTCGGGGTACGGATGGGCGTTCTTTTCCGGCCCGCGCGCTGCCGTGTGTCTGCTGGAGGCCTACCCGTTTCTGAAGAAGAACAACCTGCCGGGAGGCGAATAGAGCAAATGAAACCGAAAAAAACACCCATGGAACGCCCAAACTGGATGCCGGCGCCGGACTATCGGCGGCTGTTGACCACGCTGCGGATTGAGGAACCCGACCGGGTACCGATCGCTGAACTTGGCATAGACCCCCCGATCAAGGCGAAACTGCTCGGCCGTCCGGTGCTGACCGTCGAGGACGATGTCGAGTGCTGGTATCGCGCCGGCTACGACTACCTCTACCTGCGGCCCGCCTACGAGTTTCCCCACACCATGCCGTCCAGCACCACCACCGGCACGCCGGGCGCCGGCGGTGAGGAGCAGAAGCAGGGCAGTATCAGCCTCAGTGGGCCGGGCGTCATCGCGGGATTTGACGACCTGGAAAAGTATCCGTGGCCGGACCCGCAGAGCGACGCTTATATGAAGCCGCTTGTCGAAGCCGCCAATTGCCTTCCGGAGGGCATGGGCATCGTCTCCGGTGTAGGTGGCATCTTCACCCGGACCTGGATGCTGTTTGGACTGGAAAACTTCTGCATTGCCTTGTCCGAACAGCCTGAACTGGTGGCGGAGGTCTTCAGGCGGGTCGGGACAATCCAGTGCGCCATGCTCCGCCGTGTCGTGAAGATGAACAAGGTCTTCGCGGCGTGGTACGGCGATGACTTGGCCTATACGGAGTCGTCAATTGTTTCGCCGGAGGTTTATCGAAAGCACCTGTTCCCCTGGATGGAGGAACTGTCATCGATCGCGCATGGCGCGGACATGCCGTTCATCTTTCATTCCGACGGCAAACTCTGGGATGTCATCCCCGACCTGATAGCCCTTGGACTGAACGCCCTGCATCCCATCGAGCCGAAGGCCATGGACATCAACGAGGTCAAGGCGAAGTACGGTCACAAACTGGCCCTTATCGGCAACATTGACATGGACCTTCTTGTCCGCGGCACGCAGGCGCAGGTCAAGGCGCAGGTGCGGCAGCGGATCAAGGATTTGGCGCCGGGCGGCGGCTACGCGGTGGGGGCGAACCCCGGCATTGCGTACTACGTGAAGATGGAGAACTACGAAGCCATGCGGGAGGCCGTGTTCGAATACGGGAAGTACCCGATCAACCTATAGACCAGGACGATCAACATTCGTTCTACGGAGCTAAACGCCAACACCAAAGGAGCGCTCGACGTGAACATCAGCCGAAAAGATGTTTACTTCCACTGCTGTGGCAACGTGTATCCCTTTATCCAGGATTTTATTGACATGGGCGTCGATATCCTGAACCTTGGACAGCCGAACCTGAATGGCATCGAAAGAGTCGGGCGGCAGTTTGCGGGCAAAGTGTGTTTCGCGTTCCCGGTAAGTTATCAAAGCACCGGCGTCAACGGTACCCGCGAACAGATACTTCAGGAAGTGAAGGATATTGTGAACTACTGCGCCACGCCTCACGGAGGTTTGATTGGTATGGTACTGGAAAGAATGACGCTTCTTGGCGCCTCACCCAGTCAATCGGTGCATATTCGCGAGGCATTCGAAACGTATTGTGGACCCAATCGGTTGCTACACAACCAAAACAACAAGCGAGGGACAGAATGAGCAAACTACAGGGCGTCGTTGTGCCGGCCATAACGCCGGTTACCGAGAATGACAAGGTGGACGCAAAGGCGTTCCGCGCGGTCTTGAACCGCCTGATCGAGGCCGGCGTTCACGCCATCTTCGTGGGCGGGTCGGCGGGCGAAGGCCCGCTGCTGACGGACCGCGAATGGCGCCGGATGGTGACGATCGCGTGTGATACAGTGGATGGGCGCATCCCGCTTCTGGGCGGGGCCATGGACACCTCGTCGGCGCGCGTCTGCGCCAAGGTCCGGGCGCTGCGGGAGTGCGGGTATCAACACGTCGTCGTGACGCCGTCCTACTACACCACACTCAAGTCGCAATCCGAGCATCTGCGGCTGTTTGGCGCGGCTCGCGAGGCGGCGGGCGAGATGAACCTGGTGGCCTATAACATTCCCTCCTGCACGGCGTCCGTGATCGCGGTGGACACCCTGGTTGACATGGCGCGGCGCGGCTGGATCCGGTATTGCAAGGAAAGCTCCGGCGACCTCAAATACACGCTGGATATGATCAAGCGCGGCGGCGAGGTCGGACTCAGCGTCCTTTCGGGCGAAGAGCCTCATTTGGACCAGACCATGCTCGCTGGCGCGAAGGGGGTTGTGCCGGTCTGCGCCAACTACGATCCCGGTCTCTACGTCAGCATCTACAAGGCAGGGCTGCGACGTGACCGCAAGGCGCTCGCTGCCCTGATGCCGCGGCTGATGTTCATTCGTGAGACGATGCTTCTCTCCGGCGCCTCGTGGATCGCGGGGATGAAATACACCTTGTCCGTGCTCGGCCTCTGTTCCGGCAAGCCGGTCTCCCCGCTCGAACCCGCCGAACCCAAGCGCCGGGCGGGGATTGACGCGATGATCCGGGCGGACAAGAACGCCGGCATCCCCGGCTGGAGGCGTCCATGAAAGCGCTGGTTCTGCGGGAGAAGGAACGGTTGGAAGTGGCGGAGGTGCCGGCGCCGTCCCTGGCGGCCGGCCACGTCCTAATCAAGGTCAGCAAGTGCGGGATTTGCGGGAGCGACGTGCGCTATTTTCACGGCGAAAATCCCTGGGCCAAGCAGACCCTGCAGCAGGAGATTCCCAATCCGCCCAATATCATTTTGGGGCACGAATTCGCCGGAACGGTGGTGGACGCGCGGGACGCTGCCGACCGCGGCCTGATCGGCAAGCGGGTGGGCGTCAACACCTTCACCACCTGCGGACGGTGCCGCTTCTGCCGTGCCGGCCAGGAGAACTTCTGCAAACAGACGAAGCATCTGGGCCACGGGCAGGGATGGGGAAAGATGGATTACTATCCGGGCGGCATGGCCGAGTATTGCCCCGTGTCCGCGGATCAGGTCTATGAACTTCCTGAGAACGTTTCCGACGAGCAAGCCACGTTTCTGGATCCGATCATCGCCGCGCTGCACGCCGTGGATGTCGGCAGCCCGCACATGCTGGACCGCGTGGTGGTCCTGGGCGCGGGGCCGATCGGACTGCTGATCGCGCAGTTGGCGAAGATTCGCGGCGCCGGGCGTACCTACATCACGGATGTGGCTGAGAGAAATCTGGCCGTCGCCCGGGAGGTCGGCGTGGACCTGACAGTGAACGTCTCTGTCTCGGGTCAGACCCTGCGCGATCTGGTCATGGGCACGACCGACGGCTATGGCGTGGAGCGGGTTTTCAACACCGTCGGTTCGAGCGAAAGCATTGCCGAATCGCTCGGGTTGCTGGCCAACGGCGGCGTGCTCGTGCTCATGGCCACGAAAGACAAGGACATCCGGTTCCCGTCCCTGATGCTCTCCGGCGAGCGCGCCATCCGGACGTCGTCGAACGCGTTGTTTTCCGATTTCCCCAGGGCGCTCGACCTCTTGCGCACGGAACTGCTGAAGGTGACTCCACTGGTGACGCATCGTTTCGCGCTCAGCCAGGGGGTCGAGGCGTTCCGGGTGGCGTGCGGCAAGGAGCAGTCCGGCGCCATCAAGATCGTCCTGGATTGCCAGTCATGAACACTTTGGCCGAAAACATCAAGGCGACTGCCGTGGCCAAGGGCGCCGTGCGCCTCTGGTGGATCGGCCAGGAAGGGTTTGTGATCAAGACTCCGCGGCTGACGGTCTACATCGATCCCTATCTGAGCGACTATGCCGAACGGACAACCCGGGGACAGCCGAACGAGCATGTGCGCATGGTTCCGCCGCCGCTGAAACCGGAGGATGTGGACCACGCCGACCTCGTGCTTTGCACGCACGACCACGCGGACCACATTGACCCGGACGGCATTCCCGTCATCGCGAGGTGTTCTCCGAAGGCCCGTTTTGTGGTGCCGCGGTGCGCCGAGAATACCCTGTTGGGTTTCGGGATTGCGAAGGAACGAATCGTCACGCTCGCCGGGGATGATTCCGTGGAACTGGACGGCCTGGCGATTCATGCCGTTCCGGCGAAGCACGAGCAGTTCGATCACGATTCGCGGCACGGATATCCCTACCTGAGCTATGTGCTGGGCCTGGAGGGAATGAACCTGTTTCACGCCGGGGATACCATTCCGTACGAGGGACAGGTCGCCAAGGTGTCCGCCCGCCGGATCGACGTGGCCCTGGTGCCGATTAACGGGCGGGACGAGTTCCGGCATCGCCTGAAGTTCGAGGGCAACTTCACCTGTCAGGAAGCTGTTGATTTTGCGGCCGCGGTTCAGCCGCGTCTGACCATCCCGATGCACTACGACACTTTTACGCTAAACACCGCGGATGTGCGGGAGTTTGAAAGGATTGCCCGGGCGCGGCAGGTCCGCTATCGTGTGATGAAACCGGCCGAGCCCCTATGGCTGCCGGAGGAGATCGAATGAAAAAAACCCAGCAGAAAGTCGCACTGGTCACCGGTTCCAGCCGGGGCATCGGACGGGCCATCGCCTTGGAACTGGCGGACCGTGGCTATGTCGTGGTGGTTCATGGTTCCTCCGCGTCGCCGCATCTGGATAGCGCCCTGGCGGATGTCCGGAAGCGCCATCCAGCCTCCATTCCGGCTGTGGCGAACCTGGCGGATGAGGCGGCAATCGATGCGATGTTCGAGACGGTGCGCGCGACATTCGGCAGGCTGGACGCGCTGGTGAATAACGCGGCCACCCAGATTCGCGATGCGTTTTCGGAGGTCAAGAGCAAGGACTGGGATTTCGTCCAGGCGGTCAACCTGCGCGCTCCCTTTCTCTGCGCGCAACGGGCCGCGTCGTTGATGCGGGTGAAAGGGGCGGGGAAGATCGTGAACATCAGTTCGGTTCACGCGATCGCGCCCAAGCGGAATTTCGCCCCCTACAGCAGTTCCAAGGGCGGGCTCGAAAATCTGTCGAAGTGCATGGCGCTGGAACTGGCCGCCGACAACATCCAGGTGAACTCCCTGGTCGTCGGGGCCATCGCGACGGAGATGACGCCGAAAGAGCGGCAGTCTATCCTGCTGTCGGCCATTCCGGCCGGAAGGATCGGCCAGTCCGGGGAAATCGCGCGCCTGGTGGCGTTCCTGTGTTCCGACGCCTGCGAGTATATGACCGGCGCCAGTATTGTGGTTGACGGCGGCCTGACCCTGGGGTTCTGTGCGAGCCGTCCCGACTTGTGAGGAAGCGTAAGGGAGAGCAAGGGCATGATGACGGATCTACATGCGAATCTGGAGGGCAAGGTCGCGCTGGTTACCGGCGGCGGAACCGGGATCGGGGCCGCGATCGTGGAACGGCTCGCGTCGCTCGGGGCCCGCGTGGCTTGCGTCTACAACAAGAGCCGCGCCTCCGCGGAAGCGCTCGCCGGAAAACTGGCGGGGCAGGGGAAGAACGTCTGGCTTGTCAGAATGGACGTCGCGAACGAGGCGGAAGTCCGCGACGGCGTGGCGGCGGTGGTGGGGCATTTCGGTGCGTCCGTGGACATTCTGGTCAACAACGCGGGGGATAATCTCCAGCCGACGACGGTGGACCGGATGGACAAGGAATTGTGGGATACAGTCATGGCCATCAATCTGGGCGGCGCCTTCCTGTGCGCCAAGCATTGCATCCCGGCCATGAAGGAGCGGCGGATCGGCCGCATTATCAACATCACTTCCATCTCTGCCCGAACCGGAGGCGGTCCCGGATCGGCCCACTATGTGGCCAGCAAGGCCGGGCTCGAGGGGTTCACGCGGGCGCTGGCCAAGGAGATGGCACCGTTCGGAGTGACCGTCAATGGCGTGGCTCCCGGCTTGATCGCCACCCCCATACACGACCGGACGAATACGCCGGAGTCGCTGGAGAAACTGCGGCAGACGATCCCCCTGGCGCGGATCGGGATGCCCGAGGAAACCGCCCGGGTCGTGTCTTTCCTGGCTTCGGACGATGCGGCATACATCACGGGCGAAATCATCGCCATCAATGGCGGATTGCGAATGGACTGAGGGCAGCAACATGGAAGCAAACAAAACATTTAATGCCAACGGGCTTTTCGACGTCAAAGGCAAGCGTGCGATTGTCACCGGCGCGGCCCGCGGCATCGGGCGCGCCGTGGCGGAGGGGTTGGCCGCCGTGGGCGTGTCGGTGGCGCTGGTGGACGCGCTTCCGGATGAACTGCGCCGGACCGGACAGGCCATCGCCCAGGCGGGCGGCAAGTGCCTGGGGATTCATGCCGACTTGTGCCAGGCTGAGGACCTCGACCGGATCGTCGGTCAGACGGTCGCCGCCTTCGGTGGCGTGGACATTCTGGTGAACTGCGCCGGCATCACACGGCCGGCGCCCTCCGAGTCGTATTCCGACGAGGACTGGGGCCGAACGCTGGAGGTCAACCTGACGGCCATTTTCAGGCTGTGCAAGCGGGTGGCGAAAGAGATGATTCCGCGGCGCTCCGGAACCATCATCAATTTCTCCAGTATCGGCGGCGTGCTGGGCTTTCCCAACAACCCGGCCTACCAGGCGTCCAAGGGCGGGGTGATCCAACTGACGCGGGCGCTGGCGACCGATTGGGCCAAGTACAACATCCGCGTGAACACCCTCTGTCCCGGCTACACACGGACCGCAATGACGGAGAAATCCTACAGCAACCCGGAAACCCAGGCGGCGCGGGCCTCGCGGAACATGCTCAACCGTTGGGCGCAACCGGAGGAGATGGTTGGCCCCGTGATCTTCCTGGCGTCCGAGGCTGCCAGTTATGTTACGGGAAGCGAGTTGATGGTGGATGGCGGCTGGAGCAACTCCGGGTTAACCGAGCAACAGGTGCAGGCAAAATGAATATCAGGGAACTGTTCGATCTGAAGGGGAAGGTCGCTCTCGTCACTGGCGGGGCGCGGAACCTGGGGTATGACATGGCGCTGGCGCTGGCGGAAGCCGGGGCGGACGTGGCCGTCACGAGCCGCACCGTGGACAGCGCGCAGAAGGCGGCCGGGCAGATTGCCGGCGTCACGGGGCGCCAGACGCTGGGGCTCGCCTGCGATGTCCGCTACGAGGACCAGGTCGAAGCCCTTGTCGAACGGACGCTGGCGGCGTTCGGCAGAATTGACATTTTGGTCAACAACGCGGGCAACGTCGTCAGCACGCCGGATAACAAGCCGCTGGAACAACGCCCGCTCAAGGAGTGGGAGTTCACAGTGGATGTGAACATGAAGGGCGTGTTCCTGTGCACGAAGCATGTCGTGGCCAGGGCCATGAAACCGGCACGTACGGGCGCGATCGTCAACATCGCCTCCGTGGCCGGCATGCTCGGCAAGGATCACCGCGTTTATCAGGGGACGCCCATGGGCGGCGTGACGATCGACTACGTGGCGGCCAAGGCCGGCGTCATCGGCATGACCCGCGAGATGGCCTGCTGGCTGGCCCAATACAACATTCGCGTCAACTGCATCAGCCCGGGCGGCTTCCAGCGCGGCCAGCCCGAGACGTTCGTCCGGCAATACAGCAATCTGGTTCCCATGGGCCGCATGGGCGAGGATGGCAAGGAGATCAAGGGCGCCGTTGTCTACCTGGCTTCGGAGGCATCCTCTTATGTGACCGGGATCAACCTGCCCGTGGATGGAGGAATGACCGCATGGTGAAGAATTGGCAGAATCTCAGCGTGTTGATCGCCGGTTGCGGCAGCATTGGCAAGCGCCATGCCCGCGTGCTGGGCGGATTAGGGGTGCGGGACCTCCGGGCGTGCGACCCGTCCGCCGAACAGCGCCAATCGCTTCAGGAACAGGTGCCGTCGGTGAAACTGTGCGAGTCCTTCGAACGCGGCCTGGCGGAACGGCCCGATACGGTGCTGATTTGCACGCCGCCCGCCCTGCACATCCCCATGGCCCGGCAGGCGCTCGATGCCGGGTGCCATGTCCTCACCGAGAAGCCGTTGTCGGACCGCCTGGACGGCGCGGACGAACTGGCCGCGCTGGCCGGGAAGCGCGGGAAGATCGTCATGGTGGCCCTGTGTTTCCGGTTCCATGCGGGACTGCTCAAAGCCAAGCGTTATCTGGAGGCCGGGCGCATCGGGCGCCTGGTGTCGGTCCGCGCCTTGATGGGCGAGCACCTGCCGGACGTGCGTCCCGACTATCGGAATTTGTTCTCCGCCAGGCAGGGCGGCGCGTTTGATTTGATGCATGACATTGACCTGGCCATCTGGTTTGCCGGCCAGCCGGTGCGAACCGTTCAGGCCCTGCACGGAACCTACAGCGACATCGGGATCGAGGCCCCGGATGTGGTGGAAATCCTGATGGACTTCGAAGACCGATGCCTGGCCAGCGTGCATCTGGACTTCTTCCAGCGGCCGCGGCGCCGGCAAATCGAATTGATCGGGACGGCCGGCGTGATCACCGTCGAATTCGCCCGGTGGGACCGCTGCACGGTGTCCGTATACGAAGAGGCGCGGAAATCCTGGGACGCGGATGATATGACCACCGATCGCGACGACATGTTCCGCGCGGAAGACCGCGAATTCCTGGAAGCGGCGGCCGGGACCGCCGGAATTACCTGCACGATTGCCGAAGGCTGCAAGAGCGTGGCCGTGGTGCAGGCGGCGCAAGGGAACAAGAAAGGAGCAACTTCATGATGACATCACGTGAACGGGTGCTGTGCGCGTTGAACCACGAGGAGCCCGACCGGGTGCCGCTTTTCCTGGGGGCCACGGGCGCGACCACCATGATGACGCCGCTTTATGAAAAGTTCAAAGAGCGGTTCGGCGTTACCAGTCCGACGCGGTTCCTGAGCCGCTCGGCCCAGCAGGTGATGGTGGACGAGACCATCCGGGAGCGGCTTGGCTCGGACGGCCAGCCGATCATCCCAGGCCCGCCGGTGTCGTCCCACGCCAGGGATCTGTCGGCGGACAGCTTCGCCGACGCCTTCGGCACCGTCTGGCGCCAGGCGCCGGGGAACATCTACTACGAGATCCACAAGCATCCGCTGCAGGACGCCACCCTGGCCGACCTGGACCGCTATCCCTGGCCGGACCTGGCGCACCCCTCGCGCTTCCAGGGGTTGCGGGCCCAGGCCCAGGCCTTGCAGGCTGCAGGCCAGGCCGTGCTGCTCTTCACCGGCATGGGCATCTTCTCGCCCACCTACGAGATGCGAGGCGTCGAGCAAACGCTGCTCGACCTGGCCGGCGACGAGGACTTCGCCAGCGCGCTCATGACGAAGCTGGAGAAGCTGTTCACCGATTGCCTGCTGGCCGCGTTGAAGGAGGTCGGGGACTGTGTCGATATCGTGGTGACGGGCGATGACGTTGCCAGCCAGGCCGGACCCATGATGTCTCCGGCCATGTACCGCCGGCTGATCAAGCCGCATCACGCCAGGTTCTATGCGGCCGTCCGGGCGAACACCAAGGCAAAAATCTACCTTCATTCCTGCGGCAACGTGTATCCGTTGATCCGCGACTTCATTGAAATGGGGGTGGACCTGCTCAACCCGATCCAGGTTTCCGCCGGTGAAATGGGCGACACGGCGCGGCTGAAGCGGGAGTTTGGGAAGAACCTGTCGTTCCTGGGCGCGATCGACAGCCAGCGGGTTCTGCCCTTCGGTACGCCGGAGGACGTGCGCGCCGAGGTCCGCCGCCGCATCCGCGATCTGGCCCCCGGCGGCGGCTATATCGCCGCCGCGGTACATTGCTTGCAGCCCGATGTGCCGGTGGAGAATGTGCTGGCCATGTGCGACGAGGTGAAGAAATCGGGCCGATATCCGCTGAAGGCGTAGGAGAACAACCATGATGACATCGCGCGAACGAGTGTTGATGGCGCTGAATCACGAGGAACCCGATCAGGTGCCGATCTTTTTCGGCACCTCCTCGCCCACCTCCATGCTGGTGCCGGCCTACGAGCGGCTCAAGGCGCACTTGGGGATCCGGCGCGAAACGCGCCTGCTCAGCAAGGTCCAGCAGTACGCCCAGCTCGACGAAGACATCATGGAGCGGTTCGGCAGCGACGGGCGGCCGTTGTTCCCGAAGCCGGGCCCGGCCGCGCTGCGGCGCGAGATCTCACCGGACAAGATCGTGGACGACTGGGGCGTGACCTGGGAACGGGAACCGTCGTCCATCTACTATACCATGACCGGTTTTCCCCTGCGAAGCGCCACAGTGGCCGACCTGGCGAAATATCCCTGGCCGGATCTCTCGCATCCTGACCGCGTCCAGGGACTGGGCGAAGAGGCGCGACGCATGCGCGCGGAAACGCCGTACGCAACCATCGCTCTGGGGTACATGATGGTCTTTGACGCCGGGTGCATGCTCCGCGGGACGGACCAGTGGCTCATGGACCTGGCGGCCGACCCGGAGTTCGCTCACGCCCTCCTCCGGAAGGTCACGGACCTGATGGTGGCCTGGGCCAGAACCTATCTGGAAGCGGTGGGCCCCCACATCGACCTGATCACGGTTTCCGACGATCTCGGCATGCAGTCGGCTCCCTTTCTGTCGCCGGCGATGTACCGGGAGATGATCAAGCCCTACCACGCGGAACTGTGCGCGGCGATCAAGGCTCGCACCAAGGCCCGCATTTTCTTCCACTCCTGTGGCGAGGTCTATGCGCTGATCCCCGATCTGATCGAAGCCGGGTTCGACGTGCTCAACCCGGTGCAGGTGTCAACCGCCGGCCTGGGCGACACGGCGCGGTTGAAACGAGAATTCGGGAAGCGCCTGACCTTCTGCGGCGGGATTGATACGCAGCATGTGTTGCCGCATGGCACAACGGAAGAGGTCCGGGCCGAGGTGCGGCGTCGGATCCGTGACCTGGCGCCTGGCGGCGGGTATCTCGCCGCGGCCGTGCACTGCATCCAGCCGGACGTGCCGCCCGAGAACGTGGTCGCCATGTTCGATGAGGTGAGGAAGTCGGGCCAGTATCCGCTGAAGGCGTAGGAGAACCACCATGATGACGAGCAGGGAACGGATAGGTCGCATTCTGCGCCGCAAGAAAACGGATCGGGTGGGGCTTTTCGAGGTTTTCTGGGGACCGACGGCGCAAAGCTGGGTGGATGCCGGCCACTTCGCCAGGCCGGAGGAGGCCGAGGACCACTTTAACATCGAACTTCGCCGCACCAGCGGCAACGTCACGCCGCTGGCCACGCTGCTGGACCTTTCGGCCAACCCCGGCGTAACGGAGGTGGTGGAGGAAACCGCCGAGTGGCGTCTGGTCCGCGACGGCAACGGCGCGCTGCTGCGCTCGCCAAAATCGGGTATCGGCGGGGTCGAGCACGTGGACTTCCTGGTGAAAGACCGCGCCGCGTGGGAGGAGCATATCCGGCCGCGCATTGCGGACCGCGGCCTGTACCGGCAGCGCATCAACGTGGAACTCTACCGGAAGTGGCGCAATCATTGCCGGAAGCATGACCTCTTTCTCTCGTGCGGTGTCGCGGGCGCGTTCGACTCGATGAACCTCGTGTGCGGCCACGAATACACCCTGATGGGGATGGGCCTGGATCCGGACTGGAGCACGGCCATGATGGACGCCTACGCGACGGCGAACATCGAAATGATGGAAACGCTCTTCGCGGCCGAAGGGGAACCCGACGGCGTCTGGATCTGGGACGACCTGGGGTTCAAGAACGGCCCTTTCATGTCCCCGGCCATGTATCGCGAGCTGGTGATGCCGTATCACAAACGGGTCATTGACTTTGCGCACAGCCGGAAACTGCCCGTCATCCTCCATTGTGACGGGTTCGTGGAATCCCTGATCCCGTCTCTGATTGAGGCCGGGGTGGATTGCCTGCAGCCGCTGGAAGCCAAGGCCGGCATGGACTTGGTCAGGATCAAGCGGCAGTTCGGCGACCGCCTGTCGTTTTGCGGAGGCATGGATGCCCGCGCGCTGCTGACGAACGACCTCGCGGTCGTGCGCGCCGAGCTGGAGGAGAAACTCCCGGCGGCGATGGCCGGTGGCGGGTACATCCTCCAAGCCGACCACAGCGTGCCGCTCGGCGTGAAGTACGAGACCTATAAGTATTTTGTGGAAAAAGGGCTGGAAATGGGGACATACAAGTGATGTCAGGAGATCGCGCATGACGGAAACAATGAGTCGTCTGGAACGTCGGAAAAAATTCAGCGGTTCAATGAGCGTCTGGATGCGGCGACACGGAAAAGTCCGCCGGACAAGAAGACGGTTCGTGCGGCTTTGCATCGCAAGGGCGCCGCACGTTGCCCGGTGCGCCTGAAGCGGCTTTCCATGGACTTGCAGGAGGTGGCCCGGCAATTTGGCGGCCACGTGGCGTTTTGCGGCGGGATCAGCGACCAGTCGCTTGACCGCCTGACTCCAGCGCAGGTCAAGGAACATGTCCGGCGGGCCATCGCCACGTTGGGCAAGGATTTCAAGAACGCCTATATCGTGGCGCCCAGCAACATCATCCCCCCGGAGATATCTCCGGCGAACTTGCAGGCCCTGTTCGAGGCCTGCCACATGCAGTGATGGAGGGTGATGCGGCAGTTTGGAAAATACCTGATCGCCAGGTCATAGAACTCAACGGGTCTCAAGTCTGCATCTGCGGTGACGAGTTGTACGATCCCTTTTGCCTTGCGTAACCGCCGTGCGCGTGTCAAACTACCCCGGTTTTGTACGTGAAAGAGCGCGTTCCGCAGTGACGGTGGCGGCCATTCCTGGCCGCCAGTAAGGAGAAGCAGCGCATGACACCAAGAGAGCGAGTGCTGACGGCCCTCAATCACGAGGAACCGGATCGGGTGCCGCTGTTTTTTGGCACCTCTGGGGTGACCTCGATCCTGGGGGCCGGTTACGGAAAGTTGAAGGCGCATCTGGGAATCAAGGGCGGTCCGCCCCAGTGGATCGCCAAGCAGTTCCAGTACGTGTGGCCGGACGAAGCGGTGATGGAACGGCTGGGGTCCGATGGCCGGCCCGTGAGGCCGGGGCCGCCATTGTCCAGCCTCGCCCGTGAAGTTTCGGAGACCGAGCTGGTGGATGCGTGGGGCTGCCGGTGGGTGCGGCGCGAAGGCGTGCCGTACTATGAAGTGACGGACCCGCCGCTCCGCCACGCGACCCTCGACGACCTCGACCGCTATCCGTGGCCGGATCTGGTGCATCCGTCGCGCTTCGAGGGGCTGGCCGCGCGGTGCAAGGCCATCCAGGACGCAGGATATGCGGCTGTGTTGATGAGCGGCGTGACGCTGTTCGAGCAGGCCTACATGCTGCGCGGGGTCGAAGAATGCCTGATGGACCTGGCCGGCGACGAGGAGTTCTACCTGGCGTTGCAGGACCGGATCAAGCGGATGGCGGTTCCGTATCTCAAGGAACTCTGTCGTCAGGTCGGGCCGTACGCGGATGTGATCTGCACGGGCGACGACCTGGGCTCGCAGGACGCCACGCTGATGTCGCCGGAGACCTATCGGAGCCTGATCAAGCCGCACGAGGCTGAGGTGCTCGCCGCCATTCACGAGAACAGCCGGGCCAAGGTCTTCTTTCACTCCTGCGGCAACATCCATGCCGTGATCGGCGACCTGATCGAGATCGGCGTGGACCTCCTGAATCCGGTACAGGTCTCCGCCGGCCCGATGCGGGATACGGCGAAGCTCAAGCGGGATTTCGGCAGGCGGCTCAGTTTCTGCGGCGCGATCGACACGCGCGAGGTGCTGCCGCACGGCACGACCGACGACGTGCGGGCTGAAGTGCGGCGGCGTATGCGTGACTTAGCGCCCGGCGGCGGCTACATCGCCGCGGCCGTGCACTGCATCCAGCCGGACGTGCCGCCGGAGAACGTGGTGGCGATGTGCGAGGCGGTGCGGGAGTTCGGGAAGTATCCGCTCGAGGGGTGAATGAGAGTGAATTCACCACAAAGAACGCAAGTAACGCAAAGAAAGAGAGTCTGAAATGAAAGCGAAACATGAAGTGATGGCTGCTCTCCGGGAGAGCGGCGTGGTGGCGGTGATTCGGACGGAGAACCCGGGCGATCTGGTGGCCGTGGCCAGGGCCTTACACAAGGGCGGAATTAAGTTTATTGAGATCACGATGACGATCCCCGGCGCGCTGGAGATCATCCGCGATGCCACGGCGCAACTGAAAGACACGGACATGCTGGTGGGGGTAGGCACCGTGCTCGACAGCGAAACAGCGCGGGCAGCGATCCTGGCGGGAGCGGCGTTCGTCGTGGGTCCAGCCTTCGACGCCGACGTGGTCCGCATCTGCAACACGTACGGCGTGGTGGTGATGCCCGGGGCGCTGACTCCGACAGAGGTTGTCAATGCGTGGAGAAGCGGGGCGGACGTGGTCAAGATCTTCCCCGGCGACATGGGCGGCCCCGACTATCTCAAGACGCTCAAGGAACCGCTGCCCCAGATCGAACTGATGCCGACCAAGGGGGTTGATTTTGAAACCGCGCCGGCCTTCATCAAGGCCGGGGCGATCGCGGTCGGCACCGGCAGTTGCCTGGTCAACAAGGCGCTCATGGCGGCGAAAGACTACGCGAAAATCACCGAAAACGCGGAGCGTTTCACGCGGATCGTGCGCGAGGCGAGGGTGGGGCGTTCCTGAGACTGGAAGATTGACCACAAAGAGCGCAAAGAACGCAAAGAGGGATGGCATGAAACGGATCAAGACGGACAAGAAGGTGGTGCTGTTCGGCGAACTCATGATGCGGCTCTCGACCAAGCGCCATGAGCGCATGGTTCAGGCTCGCGAGTTCGACGTGCTCTACAGCGGCGCGGAGGCCAACCTGGGGGTCGGGCTGATCGCGCTCGGGGTGGACAGCTACATGGTGTCGAGCGTGCCGGACAATGACGTGGGCGAGGCTTGCCTGGCCTACATGCGCCAGTTCAAGCTCAACCTCGACCACGTCAAGCGGAACGGGTTCCGCCTGGGCATCTACTTCGTGGAGACCGGCGCGGCCCAGCGCCCCTCGACGTTCCTGTACAACCGTAAGGGGAGTTCCATCACCGAACTCAAGCCCGGCGACTTTGATTGGGACGCCATCTTCGCCGGCAAGCACTGGTTTCACTTTACCGGCATCACGCCCGCGCAGGCCGACAGCGTGGCCGCCATGACGCGTGAAGCCTGCGCGGCCGCCAGGAAACGCGGGCTCACGGTCAGTTGCGACCTGAACTTCCGGAGCAAGCTGTGGTCGAAGGAAAAGGCGCGGGAGGTGATGACCGGCCTGATGGAATACGTGGACGTGCTCTTCACCAACGAGGAGGAGGCGGCGACGGTGTTCGGCATTGCCGCGCGGAAAAGCGATGTCCAGTCGGCGCAACTCGACCGCCATGGCTACGAGGATGTGGCGGCGCAGCTCAAGGAGAAATTTAACCTGAAGTACGTCTCCATTTCCCTGCGCGGCAGCAAGTCGGCGACCGTCAACGACTGGTCCGGCATGCTTTACGACGGCCAGAAGGCGTACGTGAGCCGTTCGTACCACATTGACCACATCGTGGACCGGATTGGCGGGGGCGACGCCTATTCGGCGGGGATTGTTTACGGGCTGCTGACCGGGCAGGACCTGCAGGATACCGTGGAGTTTGCCGCCGCCGCCGGTTGTCTCAAGCATTCCATTCACGGCGATTTCAACCTGGTCAGCTTCGACGAGATCCAGGCCCTGGTGCAAGGCGACGGATCCGGAAGGGTGCAGCGATAGAAGGATCGCATCATGACCAGCAAAGAACTCGTACACCGCGCCGCACACTTCGAGAATCCGCCCCGGATTCCGCTCTCCTATCCGTACGACCTGCGGGTGTCGGACATCGTCAATGTCGAGGTGGTTCGCAACTTCATGGGGCCGGACAAGCGTCAGTCCGAGTGGGGCTTCGAATGGGCCCACATGGAGAACGAGTTGACCATGGGCCAGCCGCGCGAGCCGCGGCTCAAGAGTTGGGCTGATCTGGCGACGTACCGGCCGCCAGACCCCTGCGATCCGGCGCGTTTCGACGCGATGAAGAAGATCCGAGGCGAACTGGGCGACGACAAGCACTACAAGGCGAACTTCGTCCTGTCCGGCTTTACGGTCATGACCTTTCTGCGAGGGTTCTCCGAGCTCATGGAGGATCTCTACCTGGAGCGGGAGCAGGTCGAGGCGCTGGCGGACATCGTCTTCGGATTCGAGGAGGGGGTCATTCGTCAGCTCAAGGCGGCAGGGTTCGATTCGGTCGGACTGGCCGATGACTGGGGCACGCAAAGCAGTCTCTTTATCTCGCCCGCACTCTGGCGGGAGGTTTTCAAGCCTCGCTACAAGCGCCAATTCGAGCTGGCCCATGCCTGCGGCCTCGATGTCTATTTCCACTGTTGCGGCTACATCTACGAGATCATCCCGGACCTCATCGAGATTGGTTTGGACATCCTGAACCCCGGCCAGCCCAACATCAACAACATCCGACGGATGGGAGAGGCCTTCTCGGGGAAGATTTGCTTTGCCTGTCCGGTGAGCTATCAGACGACCGGCATTTCGGGGACCCTCGAGCAGATTCGGGCGGAGGTGCGGGAGTTCGCGGAATGTCTTGGGAATCGCGGCGGCGGCCTGATCGGCATCATTCCGGGCGATCTTCCAGGGCTCGGGGCGCCGCCGGTCAACATTGATTGCATGGTCGAGACATTCCGCGCGTGCGGCTCATCACAGGGGAGTACGTGTTAGAACAGGGGGAAGAAAAACCGATGAACGAGGGCATGGAAACATTTCAAGTCAACTGGCCGGGCCGGATCCTGTTCGGCGCGGGCAAGCTGTCCACGCTGGGCGATGAAGCGAAAGCTCTGGGCGGCGAGCGCGTGCTGGTGGTGACAACGAAAGACCTGGTGAACCTCGGCGTGGCGGACCGCGCCGAGACCATCCTGCGGGACGCCGGGCTGATCGTGACGCGTTTCGACGACGTGCAGCCGGACCCGACTTGCGAAGCCGTGGACCAGGCTGCCGCCGCCGTGCGCGCAGCCGGAGTGAATCTTCTCGTGGCCCTGGGCGGCGGCAGCGCCATTGATTTCGCCAAGGCGCTCTCCGCGGCGGCGACCCACGACGGGCCGATCTGGCAGTATGTGACGTACACCGGCGCGAACGCCAAACCGCTGGGCGCTTCCCTGCTGCCGCTGATCGCGGTCCCCACGACCGCCGGAACCGGCTCGGAAGTTTCGCAAGGCTCGGTGCTGGACAACCCCGTGCTGGAGATGAAGGCCGCGCTGCTGAGCCCGCGCATGTATCCGCGCGTGGCGCTGGTGGACCCCGAACTGACCTACACGATGCCGCCCCGCACGACGGCCATGACCGGGTTTGACGCGCTGACGCACGGGATCGAATCGTTCCTGAACGTCCAGCGCAGCACGCCCGCGTCGGAGGTGTTCGCCCGGGAGGCGATTCGCCGCGCGGCGGCCAGCCTGCCCCTTGCCGTGCGGGACGGCGGCAACCATGCGGCCCGCGCGTCGATGGCGTGGGCGGGGACCTGCGGCGGGCTGGCCATTGGCCTGTCGAATGCCGCCGTGGCGCATGCGATGGCCCTGCCGCTCGGCGCGCGGCTCGGGACGCCGCACGGGCTGGCGCTGGCGCTGCTGCAGCCGGTGGTGCTCGCGCATACCTGGGAGGCGCAGCCGGAACGGTGCGCGACGCTGGCGGAAACCGTGGGGGCCGCCCGGCCCGGCATGAGCGTCCGCGACAAGGCGCAGGCGATGGTCGCCTGGATCGACGGCTTCGTGGAACAGATTGGACTGAAGGGATTGTGGAACGGCGTGGGCGTGGATCCGGCGATGCCCGCCCGGCTGGCGAAGGATGTCTTCGCCTACATGGGGCGGCCGGTGTCGCAGTACCGGCCGGTCTTTGACGAAGACCAGGTTCGACGGATGTTCGAAGAGGCGATGGGTGAACGGTAACAACCAAAGCAAGGATCCGATCATGAAGACAACAGTGAGGCAGATCAAGCAAACCCTCGATGTGGCGCTGCTCAAGCCCATGGCGACGACGGCGGAGATCGAGACGCTGGCCAAGACCCTGCGGGAGGACGGATACCGTTACTTCTGCGTGAATTCCAACCATACGGCGACGGCCGCGCGGGCGCTGACGGGATCGAAGGTGCAGGTCGTTTCCTGCGTGGGCTTCCCGCACGGCACGGTGAAGACAGCCGTCAAGGTGTTTGAAACGGAAGCGGCGGTTGAGGAGGGCGCCGGCGAGATCGACATGGTGCTCGACCTGGGGGCGCTATTCGCGGGCAACTTCAAACAGGCCGAAGCGGACGTGCGCGCCGTGGTTCAGGCCGCCCAGGGGCTGCCCGTGAAGGTGATCATCGAGACGCCGTTCCTGAACATGCGCCAGAAGATCGAGGCGTCCAAGATCGTCAAAGCCGGCGGCGCCGCCTTCGTGAAGACCTGCACGGGCGCCAGCCCGGACCCGCTGGCGCTTTACGAGGACGTGCGCCTGATCCGCAAGACCGTCGGGCCGAAGATGGGCATCAAGGCGTCGGGCCGCGTCGGCAACTTCTTTCGCTACATGAGCATGATGGAAGCCGGCGCGACGCGCGTCGGGCTGATTCTGGAGCAGGCGCGGGAAATCCTGCGCGGTTGCGAGGAGCAGAAAGGCAAGCTATGACCGCGCACATGCTGCCGTGGACCTTGCGCATGCCCGTGCCGGTGGAGTTCGGCGCCGGCGCGCTGGGCAAACTGCCGGCGTATCTCCCCGGCCTGCGGCGGGCGCTCGTGATGACCGGCCGGCGCGCCATGAAGACGGCCGGGGTCACCGACCGCCTGGGCGCCGCGCTGGCGGGCGCGGGAATCGCGCACGCGGTGTTCGACGAGCTCTCGGCCGAGCCGGAGTACACGGAGATCGAGGCGGCCGGTCAACGCGCCCGGGAGATGGGCGCCGATGTCATCATCGGTTGCGGCGGCGGCAGCGCCATGGACGCGGCCAAGGCGGTGGCGGTGGCGGCCACGCATCCGGGGCCGATCATGGAGTACATCGTGAATGGGCCGCGCCCCATCACCGGCGCCACCCTGCCGGTGATCGCCATCAGTTCCACCTCCGGCACGGGCAGCCACGTGGGCCGCGTCGCCGTGCTGTCCGACCGCAGGAAGAAGATCAAGCGGGCGCTGATCTCCGATTGCCTGTATCCCCGGGCCGCCATTTGCGACCCGGACATCCTGCGTACCATGCCGCGGGAGGTTACGGCCAGCACCGGGTTCGACGCGTTTGCCCAGGCGCTGGAGGGGTTCCTGTCTCGCTCCGAGAATCCGCTCGGCAACCTGTGCGCCGAGGAGGCGATGCGGGTGATCTTCGACACCTTGCCGCGGGTGCTCGAAAAGCCGGACGATCCGGACCTGCGCAATCGCATGGCATGGGGCGACACGCTGGCCGGCATTTCGCTGGCGACCAATGCCGTGGTGATCCCGCACGTCATCGGCATGGTGCTGGGCGGACGGTACGGAATCTCCCATGGGCGATCCATCGCCACCGTGACAGCCGCGTGCCTGCGGCACTCCCGGCCGGGCGCCGTGCGCAAGCTCGCACATATCGCCGGCCTGCTGGGATGCCCCGGTGGACGGGACGACGAATCCCGGGCGGACGCGGCCATCGGCGCCATCGAGGACTTTATTCGACGGATCGGAATGAAGAAGCATGCGCTGGAGTACGGCGTTCCCGAGGCCGACTTTGACTCCATCGCCGCCGAGGTGCGCACGAACTTCGGCGCGCGCGTCGATGCGGACCCGGTTCCGACGGATGCGGCCGGGCTGGCGGCAATCTTGCGCGAATCGATCAAACGGTGAGGAGCACGACGGGGAAAGGAATCGAAAGGAATGCCACGAACGATGAGCAAGACCACAACCACCGCCCGCGTGTCGCGGGAGCATTTGGAGAGTTTCTGCATTGAGGCCATGCGCCGCGCCGGCATGACGGACGCCGACGCGCGCGTGACGGCCGAGGTGCTGGTGACGACCGACACCTGGGGCACACACACGCACGGCACCAAGCAGATCCGTAACCTGATGAAAAACTTTCGCGAGGGGCGCATGGACATCCGGGCGCACGCGGAGCTGACGGGGGAGGGTCCCGGCTGGGCGCGGTTCGACGGGCACGCGAGCATGCCCATGCCGACGTCGGTTCGGGCCATGGAAACGGCCGTCGCCAAGGCGAAGAACACCGGCATCGCCATCAGCACGGTCTGCAACAGCGGCCACTACGGCGCGGCCGGCTACTATGCCTGGCTGGCCACGACACACGACATGATCGGGCTGAGTTTCAGCAACGTGGACCCCGGCGTGGCGGCGCCGGGCTCGCGCGGTTCGGTGCTGGGCACCAACCCGCTGGCCTACGCGGTTCCTGCGGGCCAGGAACACCCGGTGATGATGGACATCGCCACCAGCGTGGTCGCCGCGAGCAAGATCTACGCGCTGCGCCAGCTTGGCAAACCGCTGCCGGAGGGCTGGATCGTGGACGGAGACGGCCTGCCCACCACGGATCCCGGCAACTACCCGCTCGCTGGAGCGTTACTGCCGATGGCCGGGCACAAGGGTTACGGCATCGGGTTGATGGTGGAACTGCTGACGGGTGTGCTGGCCGGCGGCGCGTTCGGCCGCGATGTGCGGAGCTGGGTTTTCGGCGATGTGTTGCCGGTCAATCAGTCGCACACGTTCATTGCCATCAACGTGGGCGTCTTTGAACCCATTGAGGAATTCAAGCGGCGGACGGACACCCTGATCCGACAGATCAAGGACGCGCCGAAAGCCAAGGGATCGGATCGCATCTGGCTGCCGGGCGAAAAGGAATGGGAGTACCGCACGAAGGCGCTCGCCGAAGGGATTGCCTTGCCGCAGGATGTGCGCGCCAGTCTGCAGGGATTGGCGGAGGATCTGGGGATGAGTGCGGGGCTGTTGGGTGAAAAAGAGTAATTCACCACAAAGAACGCAGAGAACGCAAGGAAAGAAGGTGTACATGGATAAGGGAAAGTCAGTTGTCACCTTCGGCGAGTTGCTGCTGCGGTTGGACACGCCGGGACATCAGCGTTTCGTGCAGGCTGAGCAATTCGGGGCCCGCTACACAGGCGGCGAGGCCAATGTGGCGGCGGAGCTGGCGCAATGGGGCGTGAAGACCTTTGCCGTTTCCAAGGTGCCCGACCACGAGATCGGCCAAGCCTGCGTCAACTACCTGCGGCGGTTCAATGTCAATACCGATTGGATCGTGCGCGGCCCCGGCCGGCTCGGCATTCTCTACGTGGAGACCGGCGCTTCCCAGCGCCCATCCAAGGTCGTCTACGACCGCGATCACACCTGCTTCCGCGGCATCCGGCGCCGCGAGCTGGACTGGGACGCCATCCTGCGCGGCAAGGACTGGTTTCACTTCACGGGCACGGCGCCGGCTCTGGGCCCGAACGTCTTGGCCGTCCTCAAGGACGGACTGCAGGCGGCGAAGCGCAAGAAGGTCACGGTGAGTTTCGACTGCAACTACCGCAGCACGCTCTGGAAGCGCGAGGAAGCCGCGCGGGTTCTGAAGGGGCTCATGGAATACGTGGATGTCTTTGTCGGCACGCACCACGACGCTCGAGCCATGTTCGGCATCGACGCGCAGCCTGCGGAAAGCGCCGCGCTGTTGCGACGCCGGTTCGGGTTCCAGGCGGTCGCCTACACCCTCCGCGAAGGGGCCAGCGCCTCCGCGAATCGTTTCGGCGGCCTGCTCTGCGAAGCGAAGGGTTGCGATGTCAGCCGCTTCTACGACATGCAGATGGTGGATCGCATCGGCGGCGGAGATGCCTTTACCGGCGGCATCATCTATGGCATACTTCTGGGATTGCCGCGTCGGAAGAGGATCGAGTTTGCCGCCGCAGCGGGGTGTCTGAAACACTCCATCCCCGGCGATTTCAACCTGGTGAGCATCGATGACGTGCAGCAACTGGTGGCAACGGGAGAATCAGGACGGGTGCAACGATGAGTCGCTTGGTCCAGGAGAAAACGACGGAGAGTTGTGGCGGGGGCCGTGACTCGACTCCCGTTAGTCGTCGCGTCAGTTGACCGGACGCGACGAGTGATGCGAGTCGAGTCCGGTACAGGCAATACAATAAACAGAAGGCAACTTCAGGCGGCATCACCAGCAGGAGGGCAAGAAGCTGATCTCGCTCCATCCGGCGGACTAGCCGATGCTCGACGCGAAACTGAAGGAGGCATTGGATCTATGAAGTTTCAGCATCTCCAACTCAACCCGGCCAGCAACCCGGCGGTGCTGGACACCGCGACCTGGAACCGTGCCGCCGCGTGGCGGGCCGTCCGCGACATCGGCGAGCGCTGGGCGACCCATGTCGCGAGTCCGGGGGCCGGTGTCCGGCGCGGGTCGGCGGTCTTCGATCTCGCGCGCCTGCCGGACGGCCAGCAGGTGTTCGTGGAACTGGGGCATGGAGGCGCGTCTCTGGGGCAGCCGATGGGCGAGCTGACGCTGAAGGGCGGTCTGCGCGTGGCGGCCTATCCGACCGACGCGGCGGTCGTGGACCGCTACTGCCGGATCTTGCGTCCGCACAACCGGCCGCGCGCCATGGGCGCGACGCCGCGGCTCGGGATCGGTTGCCGCATGACCACCTCGGTCTGGCCCGGCATGTTCGAGGCCATGCGGCGCGGACACTTTGCGGCCAATACGATCCAGAACTCGGTGCGGGAGTTGAACTTCCTCGACGATCTGCTCGCGGCGCGGCCGGCGCCGACCAACTACGCCTGCGGCTTCGGGACCATCGAGACGGGCTACACCGGCAGCACGTGGGAAGGGCTCTGGGTTTCCGGCGTGCTGGCCGCGTTGCAGAATGCCACGCCCGTACGTTACGGCGCGGACGCCGACCATCTGCAGGTCAAGCGGGGCGCCCGCGGGCTTGCCCGCGCCAGACGCTGGGTGGAGGCCGCACGCTACTACTCGTTCTACACGCTCGATATGGCCGACATCCTGGACTACAGCGGACGCGAGCGGCGGCTGTCGGACAGCCGTGCGCAGCGGATGGTCATGGCGTGCCACCGCGAGCCGCTGCGCATTGGGAATCGCCGGTACGTGCTCGATGAACGGACTATCCGCCGGCTGATTGGCAAATACTGGGATGCGCTGGCGGCCCTGACCGAGTTGGGCGATACCATCAGCCGGCTCAAGGATGGCGAAGCCTTCGATCTGGAGTTCACGATCGACGAGCATCCGCCGGAGGTGGCGGCGTTCGATTGCCTGACCACGGCAGAGGAGCTGTGCTTCGTGCTCCGCGAGATCCGGCGGCGGGGACTGCCGGTGACGCACGTGGCTCCCAACCTGGGGCAGGAAAAGGGGCACGACTACCGCTGTCCGGACGGGCTGGACGGGCTGGAGACGCGGATGCGCGAGCACCTGGCCATCGCCGACTCGTTCGGCGTGATGCTGGATGTGCATTCGGCGGATGATTTCTCGAGGCCGGTCCGCCAGGTGATCCGTCGCGCCACGGGCGGGCGGATCCACTACAAGATTTCGCCGTCGCTCCAGATTCTGTTTGCCGGGACGCTCGCGGATCACGAGCCGCGCCTGTTTCGCGAATGGTGGGAGGATGCGCGGGCCTATGCCCGGCGCGAAGCGGAGGCGGGTTCGGCCTTTGCGGCCGACTGTTTGCGGGCGGACAAGGCCGGGGACGGGAAGCCCTCGCCGCTGCACCCGGTGTTTCACCATTACAGTTTCGCGTTCGTGGGGCGGCGCGACCCGACGGGGCGGTTTATGAATCGTGACCGGTTCTATGAACTGCCGGAGGCGTTTCGCCGGGATTATGGCAAGCGGGTCGCGAAGCGGCTGTGCGGGCTGGCGGCGGATTTGTTCGGGGTGTTGTAACGAGAAAGGAAGGCACGAAATGCAATTATTCATAGACAGTTCAAGCCCGGACGAGATCCGGCAGGCGCGCGAGTGGGGGCTGATTGCCGGGGTCACGACGAACCCCACGCTGATGTCGAAGGGGGGGGCGGACATGCAGGCGACCCTGCGCAAGGTGATCGAGGCGTCGCCGGGCGTCGTGCTCTGCCAGGCCATCGGCGCGCGCGATATGGCGCCGCTCAAAGCACAGGCGCGCTGGCTGCACCAGTTTTCGGATCGGATCATCGTCAAGCTGCCGGCGAGCGTGGCCGGTTTCCGCGCGTTGCAGGACCTCAAACGCGAAACTCCGGAGATGCGGATCGCGATCACGTTGGTTTCGTCGGTGGCCCAGGCCTACCTGGCCGGGAAGTTCGGCGCCGACATCGTGGCGATCTTCAACGGGCCGCTCGAGCTGGCGTTGGATCAGGAGGTGGAGTTGGTGTCGCCCGTGAAGAAGATCTACGCCCACTACGGCTTTACGACCAAGATCCTCTCCTGCGGCCGGTTTCCGCGCGCCTTCGGGAACTATGCGGAGGCGGGAACGGACATCTGCACGATGCGGTTCGAGTTCATGAAGCTGCTGTTCGATCATCCGTACACGGAGCAGCGGCTGAACGGGTTTATGGCAGACTGGAAGGGCGTGTTCGGCGAGGCCACCTGGCCGGGAGTCGAGCGGTGAATGTACTGGACACCTTTCGTTTGAACGGGCGCGTGGCGATTGTCACCGGCGGCGCGCGCGGACTGGGACGCCAGCATGCGTTGGCGCTGGCGGAGGCCGGGGCCGACGTGGCGATCTGCGACCTGCTGGACACGGAGGGCGAGCGCACCCGGCGGGAGTTGGAGGCGCTGGGCGTGAAGGCATGGTTCGGCAACGTGGACGTGACGAAGCCGGACCAGATCGACGGGTTTGTGGCGGACGTGGAGAAGCATCTGGGTCCCATCCGCATTCTCGTCAACAACGCGGCGCGGCCATCGGAAGGGTGCGCCTTGTCCGACCTGGATGACACGCTTTGGCGCGAAATCCTGGAGGTCAACCTGTCCAGCGTGTTTTACTTCAGCAAGCGCGCGGCCGCGCGGATGACGGCGGGTGAAGCGGGCGGGAGCATCATTCATATCGCCTCGATCAACGCGTTTGTGATCAGCAATATCGCGCCGCGGTACAACGCCGCCTACTGCGCGGCGAAAGCGGCCATCGCGAACCTGGCCAAGAGCATGGCCGCGCAATGGGCGCCGCGGAACATCCGGGTCAATGCCCTTGCGCCGGGCTATATTCATACCGATCAGACGGCGGCCACGGCAGCCATTCCGGAGGCGCTCAAGCGCAACATCGAGAACACGCCGATGAAGCGGTACGGCAGGATTGACGAGTTGAAGGGCGCCATTGTCTTTCTGTCGTCGGACGCATCGTCATACATGACCGGCAGCACGCTGCTCATCGACGGCGGGTATACGGTGTGGTGAGGCAATGACTGACGATCCAACCATCCGATTCAGGTAATACAACTATGAAAACAACTGACATTCCGGTGCTCCGCAACTACATCAGCGGCGAATGGGTGGAAGCCACGACAGGTTCCGTGGCGGAGCAGCGCGATCCGGCCGACCTGTCGGTGGTGACGTGCCGGTTCCAGCAGTCGGGCCGCGAGGATGCGCGCGCCGCGATCGCGGCGGCGGAGGCGGCCTCTCCCGCGTGGAGCGCGATGACGGCGCCGAAGCGGGCGGAATTCCTGGCGCGGGCGCAGGCCGTGATCGTCAGGCGTCAGGACGAGATTGCCGCCTCCATCACCCGGGAGAACGGCAAGACGATCGCCGAGTCCAGAGGCGAAGTGGCCGCGGCTGTCAAGGAGATGGACTGGCTGATCGGCGAAGGCCGGCGTCTGTACGGGGAGACCATCCCGGTGGAGCGCGATGGGGTGTTCGCCTATTCGATCCGGCAGCCGCTGGGCGTGGTGAGCGTCATCAGTCCGTGGAACTTTCCGTTTAACGTGGTCTGCCGCAAATGCGTCCCTGCGCTGATGGGCGGCAACACGGTGGTGCTGAAACCGGCCAGCCTGACCCCCCGCACGGCGGCCTGCTTCGTGGAGGCGCTGGAGGAGGCGGGGCTGCCGGCCGGTGTGCTCAATTTCATTACCGGCCCCGGAAGCACGGCGGGCGATGAACTGGTGGTCAACCCGGTGATCCGGGCGATCTCGTTCACGGGCTCCACGCCGGTGGGGATGGGGATTCATCAAAAGGCGGCGGCCACGCTGGCCCGCACACAGCTCGAAATGGGCGGGAAAAATCCGGCGGTGGTCCTGGCCGATGCCGACCTGGAGGCGGCGGCGGATGACGTGGTGCTGGCGGCGTACGCGTGCGCGGGACAATGGTGCACCTCCACCAGTCGCGCGATTGTCGAGGCGTCGGTGTTCGATCGGTTTCAGCGGGAAGTGCTGGCCCGCGTGGCCAGAATCAGGGTCGGCAGCGGCGCGGATCCGGCGACGACCATGGGGCCGGTGTGCGGCGAGCAGCAGGTCGGGGATATTCTCCGGTATATCGAGATCGGAAAGAGCGAAGGCGCGAAGCTGGCGGTCGGCGGGCGCCGTCTGGGCGACGGGTGTTTCATTGAGCCGACGGTGTTTACCGGTGTCACGCCGGACATGGTGATCGCGCGCGAAGAGATCTTCGGGCCGGTGCTGTGCCTGATGCAGGTCGCCGGCTTCGACGAGGCCGTGCGCCTGGCCAACGACGTGGCGTTCGGCCTCAGTTCATCGGTGTTCACGACCTCGATGGAGAAGGCGTGGCGTTTTGTCGAGGCGACGGATGTGGGGCTGACGCATGTCAATCTGCCGACGGCATACAAGGAGCCGCAGCTTTCATTCGGCGGCATCAAGCAGTCAGGGGCCGGCCTTCCGGAAGCCGGAAAGACCGGAATCGAGTTTTTCACGCGTCACAAGGTGGCGTACGTGAAGTATAGGTAGGAAAAAGGTTCAGTAACAATAAGGAGACGGAATGAGAATCGTGCGATTCAGTGACAAGACGGGCCAGGCGCAATACGGGATGATCGAGGGCGGCATGATCGCCGCGGCGGATGGCAATCCGCTGATTGGCCTCAAGGCCACGGGTAAACGGGTGGCTCTGGCGGACGTGAAGCTGCTGGCGCCGGTCGAGCCGGTGAATGTGCTCTGCATCGGCCAGAACTACAAGGCGCACGTCGAGGAGGGCGGCGACAAGCTGCCCAAGGCGCCGATCCTGTTCATGAAGACGACGACGTCGGTGATCGGGCCCAACGATCCGATCATCATCCCGAAGATCGCGCCCACCGAGGTGGATTACGAGGCCGAACTCGCCCTGGTGATCGGCAAGACCGCGCGTCATGTGCCCGAGAACCGCGCCTTGGAGTATGTGCTCGGCTATACGTGCGCCCACGATGTGAGCGCGCGGGACTGCCAGCGCAACGACGGTCAGTGGGTGCGCGCCAAGTCGTTTGAGACGTTCTGCCCGATCGGGCCGTGGCTTGAAACGGACCTGAACCCCGCCAACGTGCGCGTGCAGGGGCGTCTGAACGGGCAGACCATGCAGGATGCCTCGACGGCCCTGATGATCTTCAGCATCCCCTTCCTGATCAGCTACCTCTCGCGCGGCATGACCCTGCTGCCGGGCACGCTGCTGCTGACCGGAACCCCGGCGGGTGTCGGGTTTGCGCGTAAGCCGCCGGTCTATCTCAAACCCGGCGACGTGTTCGAGGTGGACGTCGCAGGGATTGGCGTTTTGAAGAACCCGATTGCAATGGAAGGTTAAGGAGAGACACAAATGAAAAAAGTTGTTATTACGGACTATTCGTTTGACCAGGTGGACATCGAGAGGGGCGTCCTGGAGCCGCAGGGTTGTGCGGTCGAAGCCCTGAAATCCGGCAAGGATCCGGCCGCGCTGGCCGCGCTGGTGAAGGACGCCGATGCGGTCATCACGCAGTTCGCGCCCATCACCGCCGAGATCATCGGCGCCATGCAGAAGGCCCGTGTCATTGTCCGCTACGGCATCGGCGTGGACAACGTTGACCTAAAAGCCGCCGCGGCGAAAAATATCCCGGTCTGCAACATCCCGGACTACTGCATTGACGAGGTGGCCGACCACACCCTGGCACTGATCCTGGCCGCCACGCGTCAGATCGTGCCCTGTAGCACTGTGATCAAGGCGGGACAATGGAAACTGCCCGTGCCGCTGGCGGCGCTGCACGCGCTCAAAGACATGACGGTCGGCCTGGTCGCCTTTGGCCGGATTGGTCGGGAAGTGGCCGCGCGTCTCAAGCCGTTCAAATGCCGCATCCTGGTTTTTGATCCCGTGGTGCCCGCCGCGGCGGTGAAGGATACCGGTTGCGTGCCGGTGACCCTGGACGAGTTGCTGGCCCAGAGTGACCTCGTCAGCCTGCATTGTCCGAGCACCGAAAAGACGAAATACATGATCAACGCGACGACCCTCGCGAAGATGAAGAAGGGCGCAATCCTGGTGAACGCCTCGCGCGGCACGCTCGTGGAGACGCCGGCCCTGGTGGCTGCATTGCAGAGCGGGCAGCTTTCCGCCGCTGCGATGGATGTAACGGATCCGGAGCCGATCAATCCGGATAATCCGCTGCTGAAACTGGACAACGTCGTCATCACCCCGCATGATGCCTCAGCCACACCCCAGTCGGTCAAGAAGTTGCGCACCGACGCGGCCGCCATCGCAGCCCTGGCGGTACGTGGCGGGAAACTGCCGAACATCGTCAACGGGGTCAAGGCCTAACGGCCCCCGGCATGCCGGCAATGATCGCCGCGTCCTTCCGGAAGGCCCTCCGAGTCGGCGTGGTCGTGAGCGAAGAGCACATGAATCCAGGCAGGCAGGTACGGAACAAGCGGCGGGTCCGGTGGGCGGGCGCTATCGGCGTCAATTGCGGCGGACCGGCGGCGGACGGGCTGGCCGCGGACCAACCCTA
>CAZDLY010000013.1:0-48624 GCA_964506575.1 uncultured Akkermansia sp.
TAAGATTATGATCGGAAGCATCGCTTAACTTAGCGCCATTCGGGACGGGCCTGAAGGGGTCAAGCGAGGCAGGGAGACGGCGTCCCGCCGCGCCGGAGGATCAGCATCCCCCAGTTGCCTGATCCCCGATTCCCTTATAGCCTCTCCGTGTTCTTTGCGATCTTTGCGGTGACGCTTTTTCACCGTCCAATGTGCAGCCATAAACTATTGCTCTGCAATATCATACAACTATTTTAAGAATAAATATAAGGGGATAGACAAACGCCACGGAATGTGCGACCATTTCCCCGTTCGTTTTGGGCGTGGTATGTTGCCGCGCCGAAAACGATGGGGCGTCGGTTGGAGAGTCAGGCGAGTTCACGCTGGGCGACGCGGCTCTTCAACTTACAAAACGCCCCGCGACGCAAGCAGTCAGGCGCCGCGTTGCGGGGGGGTTGCAAAAGCCTCAAATGGCATGCCTAATGGAGAACTACAGATGACGAACGTTCCAACAGTTGCCGGAACCGCGGTTACGCCGGATGAACAGACCCGTGACGAGCTTCCGTCTCTTCCATTCACCCTCTCCGTTTCGCCGCTGGAGAAACCGGATCCTCTGCCCGATTATCTGGGAGGTCCCTGGACATTCGATTACCCGCCCTGCGTCGTCTCGATGGATGGGGAATTGTGGGTGATTCATAGTCCGGCCGGAAACCGCATCCATCGCTTCAAAGGAACGACGATCGAGAACGCCGTCGAACAACCCGACGGTTCGCATCGTCCGTTCCCCGTGAATCGCCCCTATATGCTCGGCGGCATGTGGTATGATGAATCGGAAAAGAAGCTCTATGCCCCCCTGCATTGCGAAACACCGGGGTATCCCACGCCTGACAACCCGGCACCGAGTTCGCCCACCATCAATCGGCAGATTCATCTGGCCACCAGCACCGACAAAGGGCTGACCTGGCAGTACGAAGGGCCGCTCGTCACCCGCGATGATCCGGCCAAGCCGTATCAGGCAGGGTCGGAATTCTCCGGCTTGTGGTGGGACGGGGGGGATGGCGACTTCCAGCTTTTTGTTGATCGCCAAGGCGGCTATTTCTATCTCTTTTCCAATCACTACACCTTTCCCAAACCCGGCGTCACCTCCGGCGGATGGACGGCAGTCGGTGGATTCATGCGTCATCGTGTCGCGCGCTGCGCGATTCGCGACAAGATGGCGCCGGGCAAGTGGCACAAATTCCACAATGGCAACTGGTCGGAGCCGGGACTCGGGGGGCGAAGCTCGAACGTCAGCGGCTATTATGTCATGTATAACACCACTCTCAAAAAATACCTCTCGTTCGATCTACTGGGCTACCTGTCGGCCTGCACCGATCTTGCCAAGCAGGACTGGAGCGCGCCCTGTAAGGTTGGCGACATCTGGATGGCGAACGACGTGTGGGCGGCGCATATCACCAACACGGACAAAAAGGATATCGCCACTGGTGGCCGCACCCTGTATGTGTACACCTATTGGGGTAATAAATTCGGCGGCGCCTTCCAGTTGGACCTTGGCCCCGGGAGAACGCCGTCGCTCGAGACGGCCCATCCGTTATTGGACGCCTACGCTTTTGAGCCGTTGTTCGAATCCGCCGATCCGGTCGAGAGCCGACGAACACGCCGCGTTTCCGCCGCGCATCCCGAGACGTCCTATACGGGTCTCTGGGCCGAAGAAACCAACAAGATCTGGTACGAACAGCAGGCGAAAACGAGCGCCACCCCGGGGAGCAGCGTCGAACTTTCCTTCCGCGGCGCCGCCGTGTATTGGCGAGCGGTTCACGCCGAGGATGGCGGCAAAGCCGATGTGTTCCTGGATGGCCGGCTGGAGCGGACGGTTGATTGTTATGCCGCGATCGCCACACCGTATCCGTTCGGTTTCATCAAGACCGGCCTGGATCCGAAACGGCAGCATACCATCCGGATTGTGGTGCGTGCCGACCATAACCCGCGGTCCAAGGGAACGATGATTCGGCACATGGTGCTGGAATATGCCGCCGAAAGCTACCGGGCCTCGGATGGGTTCTCCTCCGTGCAGGGCAAAAATGGTTGGTACTACCTGCAATGGAAAGGCGCCATCTCACCGCTCCATCATCCCTTATACACCAACATGCGGTTCCAGCATCCCAATTGGGTTGATGTCAGCGACGGGAACAACCCGGGCGATGGCAAATGCGCGATCGGCCACGCCCTGATGATCCCCAACACCGGCATTGATGCGGTGCGTGCGTGGGTCGCCCCCCATGGCGGGACGATCCGCGTGGAAGGCCGGGTCGCGCTCGCCCACGCGGGAGGCGACGGGGTCAACGTGGCCATCCTGCGCCACCGCGCCCCCGATCTCTGGCCGGCGCGGCGGGTGCTGTTCGGGCAGCCCGTGTCCCATGATCTGACGGTGGATGTGGTTCCGGGAGACACGCTGTATTTCGTCGTCAGCAAAATCGGCGCCGTCGCCGATGCTGAGAAGGAACGGGCCGATTGGGATCCCGTGATCACGTACATCTAGGCGGGCCCGTTGTCTTCGTGCCACCCGTCTGTCGCTTCAGGGTCCTTCCGGGTTTGTGTGGGGATTCTTCATTGGCGAGTGTGGCGCGAGCGTCTATAGCTCTGTCCAGATCCGGAAGAACAGCCGCTTCTCCCCGCCGCCGGGGATGGCTAGCGCCGTCGATGGCGCATCCGGGTCTGCGCTGAAGTTCGTCACCGTCCGCCAATGGCCGATGCTCAGATCGTCGCAAACGCCCACCCGATACCTGCCGTTCGGGTATGTGGGCGAAACACGGATGTTGACCGCCGCAGGATCGCGGCTGACGTCCACGTCGGTGATCCGCAGGTCCGCATGGACTTTGGCAAATAGGGCTTTGACCCAGACGGCATACTCCTCCGCAACCGCACGAAAATCAAATCCGTCATTGCCGTTCAGGCTCCAGAACAGGACGCCCGCATAACCATTCGTGAGCGCCGTGTCGAGTTTGCCTGCGATACCCACGGGCTCGACTTCACCGAAAAACGTCGGCTTGTCGCTGATCTCGGCGGCCGGCGTATCGAAATTCCAGTACCCCCTCATGTGTCCGTAGTAATGGATTTGCGTCACGGCTGCAACGGCATTGCCGTATTCCTCCAAGTGATAGCGATCATAGTGCCCGATCATGATTTTCGCGCTTGGGGCCGACGTTCGAATCACCGCGGTGACGTCCTCGACGAAGGCGAGGATGTCCGGCTGCGATACCGCCGTCGCCAAGCTGGGCTCGTTCATGATGTCCCATGCGTAAACGGCTTCATGCGCGCCGAACTGCTCCAGGAACGGCTGTAGCGCGTGGGTCAGCAGTTGCGCCCGCATCGCTGCGTTCGTGATGTATTCGGGGTGTTCGCCCACCGGGATGCCGTTTTCGTGCGCAACCCCGTTGGCCAGCAGATAGTCCATCAACACCGGAATCAGCCGGACGCCGTTGGTCGAGGCGACGGCAAGCAAGGTTTCCATGTCCGGGACAACGAACGGATCCAGCCCGAGAATCTGGCCGTCCCCGCTCCGGTCCAGGCCGCTACGAAAGTCGCCGAAAAGGAATACGCGGCAGATCTTGATGCCGTTTGTTCTCATCGTGGCGAAATCCGCCTCAAGCAGATCGCGGTTGACGTGAAATCCTCCCGGCGCGCCGCCCCACGGATTCACGCCCAGATCCCAGCCGTAGTTGATCCAGGGCAGATTGACGCCGGAATGCATGATGAAAGCATGCGCGTCAGCCGACGAGACCTCGGCGCGCAAGGCGGGCAGCACTCCGGCAACGAGCCACACAAGCAGGAAGAGGATGCGCCATCGCGACCTCGGCCGGGCGCTGAACGGGTTGAGAAAGCGGAGGACGGCCTGCGTCAGATCGGGCTCGGACGCCCCGCCGGTCACGGTTGTACGGGGCCGGAACATGGTATCCTTGTATCATACCCCAACGCCGGTAGCAAGTTCGCAGCAGAGGTAATCTGTAGCGCCTCAAACGACAAAATCCGCTTGCTCCTCATTCGAAACCGCCTTACACTGGCCGCCGTGGGATAGAATGCTAACAGATAAACACCCGCCAACAAGCTGGCGGGGCTTGATAACATCGTCGCAAGACACAAGGCGATGCTGTTGGCGCTGGAAAAAAAAGGCAGCCAACAAAGCGCCCGATGATACGGCTCGCAAGCTCGCCGAACCTCAGCGCCGACGTTCGACTTGACTGGGCGGGAACACAAGACAAGGAGAGTATCCCCATGCGGATTATGACTTTGCCGGCAACCGATCTGAAGATTTCACAGATCTGCCTGGGATCGGGTGAATTCGGTTTGAGACCGGACCGCGACGGAGCTTTTCGGCTGATGGACACGTTCGCCTCCTGGGGCGGGAACTTCATCGACACCGCACACTGCTATTCCGACTGGGTACCCGGTGAGATCAGCCGAAGCGAGAAGATTATCGGACACTGGATGAAGGAACGGAAGAACCGTTCATTAGTTGTTCTGGCCACCAAGGGCGGAATCGACTTTACGCTTCCGGACAGCCCAATATCACTTTCAAAGGAAGATTTGGACAAGGACATTGAGGAAAGCCTTGCCAATTTGCAGACCGACTATATCGATTTGTACTGGCTCCACCGGGATGAGCGAAGCCGCCCGGTGGATGAGATCATCAACACGCTCAACGTGCAGGTGCGGAGCGGACGGATCCGGTACATCGGCTGCTCCAACTGGAAGACCGACCGGATTGTGGCAGCAAACGCCTACGCGCATGCCCATGGCCTCCAACCGTTCATCGCCAGCCAGATTGAGTGGAGCCTCGCCCGTATGTTCATGCCGGAGCGCCCGATTGACACATCGCTGCCTTTTATGGATCCGCAGACGTACAAGTTCCACACGGACACGCATTTCCCGGTTCTCGCCTTCACATCTCAGGCAAGGGGATTCTTTCAAATACTGGACAAGTTTGGCGAGGAGGCTCTTTCCGAAGATCTGCGCTTCCACTATCTTAACGACCGGAATCGGAAGGCGTACCAGCGGCTGAAAGAGCTTTCATCAAGAACCGGCGACAGTATTGCGGCGCTGTGCCTCAGTTTCATCAGTTCCCAGCCCGAATTCATGGGCGTGCCGATCATCTATACAGGAAAAATGGACCACCTGTTGGATAGCCTTGCGGGGAAAGATACGGTGTTGACCCCCGAACAGATAACCTATCTGCTGACGGAGTGAGACCCTCGGCAGGGAGTTGAAGGATCCATGATGCGGCATGGCATCGAAGCGCCATTCAGGCCCGTCCCGAATAGCGCTAAGTTAAGGGGCTATTGCCATCTTAATCGTAATCTTAATCCTAATCTTAATCTCTTGGTGGAGCACGGATTACGATTACGATTACGATTATGATTATGATTGGAAGCATCGCTTAACTTAGCGCCATTCGGGACGGGCCTGAAGGGGTCCCGCCGTGTTGTACAACTGGCGGGCCATGGCCACTTTCGCCGGCAACTACCTGCACGTGTATCGGCGGAATCTGGTGCTGCTGGCCAAGAGCTTGACCGCGGCGCAGGTATCACCCGGCTGGGTCCTGTTTGCCTATCGCCGCGGCGCGGAGCAGTTGCTGGCGGGCGTGTCGCACGGAGGCCAACCGCGCCGCCTCGTCCTGGACGGTTCCTGGGGGCGCATCGAGATGGAGCCTTGCGCTTCCTTCGTGGCCGCATGCAAGGGCAACCGCACGCGCACGGTATTTCGTGAATCCGCCTCCGGAACACCGGACACGGTGTAACCCACGGATTGCGAGCAATCAGGGTCAACTTTAGACTTTATAAAATATTGCACTGCAATAGTATACAACTATATAAAGAATAAATATAGGGCGATAGACAAACGCCTCGGAATGTGCGACTATTTCCCCGTTCGTTGTGGGCGCGGTATGCTGCCGCGCAGAAAACGACGGGACGTCGGTTGGAGAGTCAGGCGAGTCCACGCTGGGCGACACGGCTCTTCAACTTACAAAACGCCCCGCGACGCAAGCCGTCAGGCGCAGCGTCCGGGGGGTGGTTTGCAAGAGCCTCAGTTGATCGTACAGCAACGAAAAGGTGCAACATGAAATTAATCACGAGAATTGCAGCGTTCGCCGGGCTCCTGGTTGGGTTAGAGATGACGGCGCATGCCTACCTGGCGACGGTGAACAAGACCGACTACCAGGAGATGCACATCGTGCCGGCGCCGGGCAAGGTCGTCATTGACGGCGACCTCAAGGACTGGGACCTGTCGGGCACGGTCGATCTCTTTCTGGACGAGGCGAGCCGGGCGACGATGAGCGTCCAGGGCGCGTACATGTACGACCAGGAGGCGTTCTACGTCGGCGGCCGCGTGAAGGACCCCACGCCGATGGTGAACGCGCACGATTTCGCCGGCGACCTGAGCCAGGTCTGGAACGCCGACTGCATCCAGCTCTACCTGATCGCCGACCCGTCGGTCAAGTCCGGGGCCTCGATCAATAACATGACCGGGGCGCTGATGCCGGCGGCGGATCAGCGATCCCTCTGCTACATCTTCCTGTGGTATTCGACCCGCGACCAGAAGCCCGGCTTCATGATCATGTACACGCTCGGCTTCAAGGACCTGAACCTCAACCCGAAGGAGGTGGAGGCCGTCTACAAGAAGGACGCGGACGGCAAGGGGTACACGTTCGAGTACCGGATCCCGTGGAAGATCCTGCGGCAGGAGAAGGCGTGGAAGGACGGCGACAAGGTGCAGACGCAGTGGCAGGTCACCTGGGGTGACCCGCTCGGCGAGCGGGGTATCGCCGGCATGACCGACGTCCGCGTGAAAGAGAGCAAAGACCTGGGCTACATGGGGCCGACCTCGTGGGGCACCGGCATCGTGCACGGCAAGGGCAACCTGAAGCTCGCGAAGAAGACGAAGATCGATCGGGCCGCGGGGCACATTCCGATCGCGTTCGAGCTGGCGCAGGCGACCAAGGTCAGCCTGGCGGTGTACGACCAGGATGGGCGCCTGATCCGCACCTGTATGGGGGCGGAACCGATGGAGGCGGGCAAGCAGACCTACCAGTGGGACGGGCTGGACGACTCCGACCAGCCGGTCCCGGCGGGCGAGTACCGCTGGAAGATGCTGACCCAGGAAGGATTCGAGCAGAAGTACGTCTGCGACGTGGGTGTGAGCGGCAACCCGCCCTACCAGACCGAGGACGGAACAGGCGGCTGGGCGGGAGATTATGCCTACCCGGTGGTCGTGAAAATCGATGGCGACCAGGTGGTGCTGGGCACGGGCGACGGCGAGGCGGCGGTCAAGACCATTGGCACTACGCTCGAGGGCCAGAAACAATGGGGCGGAGGGTGGGGCTCCAAGGGATTCTGGGCGCTCAAGAATGGGACTGGCTATTTCACGGGCTGGGGTGGCGAGTTGAGCCGGTTCGACGCCCGCGAGGGCAAGGTCAAGCCGTTCGCGGACGGTCGCGGCCAGGTTTCGACGGGTATCAACACGGGGGCCGGCGGGATGACGGTGGTGGACGGCAAGTTGGCCGTGGTCAGCATGGCTGACGGTGCGTTGTACCTGGTGGACACAGAAACTGGGGCGGTGAAGGAGAAGTTGCCGGTTGAGGCTCCCGGCTGGGGTGCGGCAACGGGGCCCAAGGGCGAACTCTACATGGTGTCCGGCGACAGGATTGGTCGCTATGATCTACAGGCGAAGAAGTTCCAGCCGCTCACCGACAAGCTGCCCGATCATCGGATGCTCACCTGCGATGCAGAGGGCAATATTTATGCGTGCATCTGGGAGCCGGCGATGCAGGTCTGGAAGTTCTCGCCCGCCGGCAAGCTCCTCCAGAAGATCGGCAAACCAGGCGGCCGGCCGGCGGAGGGCAAGTTCGACCCCAGCGGGATGTACAAGCCCTACGACGTGGCGGTGGACAAGAACGGCCGGATCTGGGTGGCGGAGTTTGACGATCAGCCCAAGCGCTACTCGGTGTGGAACGCCGACGGCACGCTCTGGAAGGAGTTCTTCGGCTCGCTGGCCTATTCGTCGGGGGCGTATGTGAACCCGGCGAAGCCGGAGTATGTCTACGTGAACCCGAACATGCGCTACAAGGTGGACTACGAGAAGGGCACGTGGGAGATGGACCGGGTCATGTCGCGCGGCATCAAAGGGGTCGGGGTGTCGCCCGGGGCGAAGGACACGGTCTTCGCCAACGTCGGTGGCCGGGAGTTCGTCTGGTTCGGGTCCAGGTTTGGGGCACACATCCTGGAGATCGTGAACGATCAGTTCGTGCCGCGATATTCGGGGGCTTTTACCATCATGGATTCCCATCTGAACCTCTACCGGTTTCGCGGCCCCCACATTGAAATGTCCACTGCCAAGAATCTGGATCCGATCCCGCCCTATCCGGTCATGGAGCGGATCAAGTTCACCGGCTTCAACGACAAGGGCGAGTTGACCTGGGCGTTTGACAAGCCCGAGGTCGTGGCGACCGACACGATTCCCGGGGACGCGGGCCTGGGCGAATACGTCGCTGTTGACGACGAGGGGCGGATCATGATGATGATCGGCGGCCTCCCGATCGAGCGCGGCCAGCGGGCGCAGAGCCGGGGCAGCCGGATCACCTGCTACGACGGCAAGGGCGGCAAGCTGTGGGAATACCGCAACCTCCACGGGGGCTTTGCCTGGACCAGCGATGCCTACAGGCCCGGCTTCCTGGTCGGCGCCTTCAATGTGTTGCTGACCTCGACGAAACGGCTGTGGGGCGTGACCGGCTACTACGGGCAGTACTTCCTGCTCGACAAGGAGACGGGCCTGTTCGTGGCCGCGCTGGGGCAGGACCAGCGCTCCCCCTACACGCACGACCACACCATGGTGCTGACCGAGAACTTCAACGGCACGATCTGGAACAATCTCAAGAACGGCAAGACCTACTTCTCCGGCGGCGACGCCGACTGCCGCATCTGGGAACTCAAGGGCTACGAGGATTACAAGATCCGCGAGGGCAAGCTCAAGGTGAACGCCGCGCAGGTCGCGCAGGCCGGCCAGAATGCCGAGCAGAACAAGCTGGCCGAGAAATCGTCGATGGGGCTGCTGCGCGCGTTCAAGCTGCAGAAGCTCGCCAACGCCGCGGCCGACGGCAACTACGGCGAATGGGCGACGGTCCAGCCGCAGACGGTCCTGGTCGCCGACAAGCGCATGGCCCAGGCCCAGCTCGGCTACGACGACAAGTATCTCTGGTTCCGCTTCCAGGTCGCCGACGAGTCGCCGCTGCGCAACCAGGCTTCGGACTACCGCACGCTCTTCAAGACCGGCGACGCACTGGACATCCAGTTCTGCACGGACACCGGGACGCGGCCCGAGCACGGCCAGAACCAGCAGGAGATGCGCGTGGGCGACACCCGCATCCTGGTGGTTCGCACAAAGGACGACAAGATGAACGCGGCGATCATCCGCTACCGCACACCGGGCGCGGACAAGCCCAAGCAGTACGAGTACTTCTCCTCCGTGTGGAAGGAGAAGGTCGACGAGGTCAGCGAGATCAACGACCTGCCCATGCACTGCAAGGCCGAGAAGGACAGCTACGCAGTGGAGGTGGGCGTACCTTGGAGCGTGATCGGCCTCAAGCCCGCGCCCGGACTGAAGTTCAAAGGCGACGTGGGCGTGATCTACGGCAACGACGGCGGCACGGTCAACGCTGTCCGCTACCTGTGGAGCGACAAGACCCCGGCGATGAACGTAAACAACGACGTGCCCACCGAGATGCGCATGCATCCGAATGATTTGGGGATGTGGGTGGTGGAGTGAGAGTTAGGGGAAGTGTTCAGTATGGCCTCTGACGCGATGCCGCCAGATGAATCGGGGCGCGAGACTTGGTTTCAGGTGTCAGGTTTCGGGTTTCGCGAAGCGAAGGAGCAATGCCATGCAACGGGCCGACAACACCGCAGGAACGAACCGAATACTGAGCGCAGTGGCGATGGTCACCCTCTGGCTGGCGGGGGCGGCGGGCAGTTTCGCCGCTGACGCGCCGGCGGCCGACAAGGCCTTCTCGATCAGCGGGACCGCTCCGTGGCTGATCCATGTGGCCCGCTGGAAGTTCGATGAAAAGAGCGGCACGACTGCCGCCGATGCGTGGGGCAACGTCCCGGGCACCCTGGTCGGCGACCCGACCTGGGAGGCGGGCAGGCACGGCGGCGCGCTGCGCCTGAACGGCAAGGGCCAGTATGTGGATACGAAGTGGAACCTGGAGGGATTGGCGTTGCCGTGCACCTTCGCGTTCTGGGTGAATCCGGCGGCGACCCAGTGCGAGTCTGCCGACATTTTCGGCAATATCGAAGGCTCCCAGTACGGCATGGTGATGCAGCAGAACGGCCCGGCGCACAATCTATACACGTTTTTCTACGGTTTATCGAGCACCGGTCCGGTGCAATTAACGGCGAACGAATGGCAGCATGTGGCCGTGGTCTGCGACGGCAAGGAGGTGATCATCTACCTCAACGGCAAGGAGGCCGCGCGCGGCAAAGGCGTAAACCCGATCACGCCGAATCCGAACCTGAACTTCCGGCTGGGCAGCGGCTTCGCCGGCGGCCGCTTTTTCAACGGTGCCCTCGACGATTTCCGGATTTACGGCCGTGCGCTGTCCGCCGCGGATGTGCAGGCGATGATGGACGACGACGACAAGGGAGCAACGGCTCCCAAGCCCTCTATCGCCTTCATCTTTGTGGGCCACTCGGTGATGCGCGGCGACGGTCGCGAGACCGTCCCGGATCAGGAGGGGCTGGACATCTGGGATTTCGACAACGGTCGAGGTATCTGGCGGCGTTTTGTCTCAAAAGGTGCTGCAGCGGAGGGTCAAGGTACCGGGCCCGCCAAGCCGTTTCTGCAGGAGCTGGCAAAGGCCTATCCCGAGTGCCGCTTCGGCGCCATTCGCGTGTGCCGGAACGGAATCCGTGCGGCAGACTATCAGAAGAACACGGACATGTTTCGAACCATCGTCCAAAGTGTCAAAGAGGCCCGCAGGCAGGGCTTTGTCATCGGCGGTGTCGCCTCTTGCCTCGGCTGGATGGAACAGGTGATTGCAAGCCGTGACAAAGCCACGGCGACTGCCTTCGAGGAGAACTATCTCCGGTTCATCGACGACTTGCGCGCGGCGATCGAGGCGCCGGAGCTTCCCGTGTTTGCCTCGCAAATCGAAGGCCGGCTCTATCCTCCGCTCAAAGACGAATCCGCCACCCTTTTCTGGCTGGACATATTCTATAGCTCCCTGCCAGGCCAGCGCGAACAATTGGCGGTCATTTCCGTGGAGGGCATACCGACGTCCGATACTCACCATTTCACCACGGAGGGAGATGCGCTTTGGGGTAAGCGCGCCTTGGCGTTCGCCCAGCAACTCAAGGTCGTCGAGCAGGCCAAGGCGCTTTGGGTCAAGCAACCGCTCGTGCAGCCTGCGCTTGAAGGTGCCGGATTGCCGAAAGCAGCGCCTATGGACGAGAAAGCTCCCACGCTGGCCGTGGTCCGAGCCAAGCTGCTTCGTCATACCAAGCCGCTCAAGAATGCGGAATACAAACACCGATTGGTGGTCAGTGAGTATGAGATCGTCCAGGTCCTCGAAGGCCGGCTTGATGAACCGAAGATCATCGTCATCCAGCACAGCATCAGGGACCGAAAACCCACGCCCGCGTTCGACTACAAGCTCGGAGAAATCCACCGACTCGCGCTGACGCCTTGGCGCACCCAGTCGAAACTGCACAGCGAGGCCCTGGATGACGACATCGTTGACCTGGAGCGCGAATGGTACTTCGCGCGGGGCTGTGCACGTGAGTAGCGGACGCTGGCGCGGAAGCCGTGAAGTACAACCCCGTACAAGCTCACGGGGGTGCCGTCCCCGCCGCGCATGCACCCGAACGATTTGGGGACGTGGATCGTGGAGTAGACTTGTTGGGCGCTCAGGAGGAACCGATGTACAACTCGACGCAGATGCTTCGCAACACAGTCTTGTTGGTCCTGGTGGTGGCCGTCTGTCTCATGACGGCTGCGCCGAAGGCCTACGCCTACGAGGTGAAAGGCAGGGGCACGTGGGGTAAGCCGCCGAAACTGAAAGTCGATCGGGCGGCGGGGCACATCCCGATTATGTTCGAGCTGGCGCAGGCGACGAAGGTCAGCCTGGCGGTGTACGACAAGGAGGGGCATATCATCCGCACCTGCCTCGGCGCGGAACCGATGGCGGCGGGCAAGCAGACCTGCCTGTGGGACGGCCTGGACGACTACGACCGGCCGGCGCCGGCGGGGGTGAAGGAGAAGCTGCCGCTGGAGGGGTCCGGCAGCGGCGCGACCACCGGCCCCCAGGGCGAGTTGTACGTGGGGGTCAACAACCCTACGACTCAGTCACGCCAGATTCTTCAATGGGTCAGCGCGTACAATACCCAGTTGATGCTGTACCGGAATATCGCCTCGCGGTCCCCGTCGCCACCCCCGAGCGGGTTGATGGCCGAGGGCGGAACCGTGATCTCCCACCCGCAGCCATAGTCGTTGGGGCAGTGGAGTATCGCCGGCCGGCCGTTGACGTACGCGGCCTGAAACGGCTGGGGGGTGGGGGCGCAGATTTGGGGCAGGTGATGCATCTCGTAGACCATGTTCCAGAGGTCGAAGAACTCCTTGGAACTGCGGAGCATCAGGTGCATTTCCCCGCCCGGCACGATCCGTTGCACATTCGGGTAGACCGAGTCCGTAAACGGCCCCGAGCCCGTGCAGTCGTCGAGCAGCAGGGTGCCGCCGCGCGCCAGGTACTTCTTCAGGTTCTCGACTTCCTCGTCCGTGAACGCGAACGGGTAGTGGCTCGTGAAATAGATGATCGGGTAGTCGAACATCTCATCACCCAGGAGCTCGAGCCCCGTGTTATCGGTATAGATGGGGAATTCGCCCCCATTCCGGGTCCGCTCCTGGATCTGATAGGTCAGCGACGGCAGCGCCGTAGGGTCGTTGTTCCAGTCGGAATAGCACTGGGGCTTGATGCGCCGGATGACGACCTTGTCGCGGCGATCCACCCCCTGGTCGCCCCGTCGCAGCGGCGTGATCCCGTCAAACTGCTTGACGGGTGATTTCGCCGCGTCCGCCAGCCAGTTTCCCGCGGCCGGAGACGTCACGCCCAGCCCGGATAAAAGGGCCAGAAGAACAAGAACCGACTTCCGTTTCATGGCATCCTACCTCCGCCGGCGGGGCGCCTGAGCGGCGATCCCACCCGCTGTGCCGCACGCACGGTCTGCTTCGATACGCTCTATTATCGCATCCATTGTCGTGTCCGTCAAGCTGGGCTACTTGTCGGCATCCGGCGCCGCCGCGGCCTGACCGCCCGCGAGGAACAGCTTCCCGTCCGCCCAGTCGGCGAGATCGTTCTGCTGTCCGTCGCCGCCGTCTTCGACGATCAGCGTCAACCGCCGCGCTTTCTCCAGCCCGTCAATCGACACCTTCTCCGCCTTGCTGAAGCCCGTCATCAGCCCGGTCTTCGCCTTCTCCACGCCGTCCACCAGGACGCGGAACAAGGCGCTGCCCTTGCCGTCCGTCACGCCGTCGATTCCCACCTGGACCTCGAAACGGGCGAACTGGCCGTCCAAGGGGCACTCGATCAGGGCGGCGGCGTGCGTCCCCAGGCCGGTTTCGTACCGGGTCTTCCCGATCGTCAGCGGCGTGCCGGAAGCGCTCTGGTTCTTCTGGACGTCGCCCTTGCTCTGCACCGCGGTCAGCAGTCCCCAGTGCGACAGGTCCACGAAATCGGCTGCCAGCGGCTCGATCCGGTAGACGGAGCAGGAACCCGGCGCCTCGTACCGCAGGGCCACCGTATTGGTTCCCGCGCGACAGCCGCGCAGCACGAACGTCGAACGCCGGATACCCGGCGGGTAAAATTTCTTCAGCGCTTCGTTCGTGGGGAATGACAGGTCCCACGCCTGCTCCGGCCCGTCGTTCAGCTTGACCCGAAACGTCTGTCCGGCCGTTCCGTCGGCGAACCCATACCGGATCAGCAGCGCATTTCCGGCCTTGGGGCATGTGAAGTCGAACTGTTCCGACTCGATGCCGTTCACAAAGGTCTCGTCCCAGGAGCCGGCCGCGGCGATCCGGCCCACGCGCCGGGCCTCCGTGGTGGCGCCCGTCCGCCGGTACCTGGCGCGAGCGGTTGAATCGGCCTCGGCGAGGTGCAGTTCCCGCAACACCAGCGGCGCCCCGTTGGTTGGCGTCAGCGTCCGCAGGTCGTCAATCAGTTGTGCGGCCGGGTATCCCGCGGGGAGATGGACGAACAACGGCATCGGCGTGCAGGTGATGGCCTTCGGCTCAGGAACGGGGTAGCCAAACACATCGGCCACCGGGCCACCCTTCCAGCCCGCCGGAAACGCATACGATCGCTGCCCCTGGTCCGCACGCCACAGGGCCGTCACCAGCCTGCCCTCACCGTTTTCGTAGACGTAGGCGCGGTTCGCCTGCAAGTCGGTATCCGGCAGGCGGACGCTCTTGAGGAATTTCCACTCCGCCAGAAAGCGTTGGGTCTGCATCAGCGCAAAATAGGCCGGTTTCGGAACATACGCCGGCCGATTGCCCGTCACGTTGCCCGTGTTTCCGAACGGCACCTTGTAGAAGAGACCGAAGCCTTCTTTGGACTCGTACTGATTGGCCAGTCCGCACTGGTACGGCGCCCCCCCCAACGCATGGAGGATCAAGCGGGCGCGGGCATGGTAGGCCGCCTGGTCCGCCAGGGACACGTATCGCCCCACGCGCCAGTCGAGTTCGGGGACCACGACCCGCCGTCCCGTTTCGCGCAGCTTCAGCATGACGTCGAGTTCCGCCAGCAAGCCCTCGAAGTCGGCCTGTTCCGGCGAGAGATCGCCGATGCCCATCTGGATTCCAATCATGTCGAACGGCAGCTTGTGCGCCTCCGGGATCTTGTCCAGGAAGGGGAGGATTCGGTCGAAGTTGAAACCGCCGGCGATCAACTTGGCTTTCGGATCGTACATCGTCAGCCACTGCTTCAGTTCGCCCAGCATGGCCGGATAGCGCTCCGGGGCGATGGCGGTGACGCCATCCACGGTGTCCGGGTTCTCCCAGAAACTCCACGCCGGGAACTGGCCTTTGTACTCGCGGATGACTTCGCGCGCATAGGCGCGCCAGTCCGCCAGCCGGGCCGGCGTCTGGAGGTGATTGCCGATGTAGCGCGTATACTCGCCCTTCGCGAGGCTCTCCTGATTCGCCTGCCCCGCCCAGTCCGCCGCGAAACCCAGCACCGGCAGCACCGTGTAGCCCGCCGCCCGCAAGGCGCCCACGTCATTATGGAAGAAGCTGAAGGTGAAGACGCCGGGCACCTTTTCGAGATTGTCCCAGTCCAGATAGGCTTTCCGCTCCATCATGCCCAGGGATTTTTCCAGCGCCCGGAAATTTCCGAGCGCCTTGCCGGGCGGATCGCCGAAAACCGCCTTCGCATCGAACACCATGATGTCTCCGGCCAGTTTTTTTCCGTCGGGGCCTTCGACGCTGAGCTCGTAGAGGCCGGGCGCGAGCGCGTCCTCGAGTGTCGGCGTGCTTCGCCCGCCGGCCGGCACCACGACATCCTTCTCCTTCTCCGGCGCGGTGACGTCGCGCAAGTTGCGCAGCCTGTACTTCAGCCGGATTTTCCGCTCGACGTCAGCGAAGTTGACCAGCGCGATTTTCAACGGGCTGCCGGGCGGATGGATCCGCAGGTCATCCGGATAATCGATGTCCAGGGTGAGCCGCTCCGCCGGCCGCAGGTGGGTCCAGACCCGGATGTTGTCGATCCGGATATCGACGGGCTTGCCGTCGATGGGCCTGACGGCAAACACCAGGTTGAGCGGATGGCGCGCCTTCAGCAGGAAGTCGGCGGTCGCGTCGTCGTAGTTCGCCGGGACCGCCGGAGCGGCCAATTCGATCTTCCGCCACCCCTGCCAGTCCACACGGATCGGGGGCAACTGGAACTTGTTGAAAGGCACCCCGACAATGGGACTCCCGGCGTCGAGGAGGATCGGGTAGAGGTCAACCGGCGCGGCGCCGCCTTTGACCTGCGCCTCGATCCGGTCGGTGATGCCGGGCAGGAACGGATGCAGCACCACCGAAACCTGCGCGGTCGACACGTTGACCGCGAGCGCCAGGGCGGAGCCTTCGGCGCCGCCGCCGACGGGCCTGAAGGTCTGCCCGGCCGATTCGAAGCCTCCGTTGAAGGTGTCGGGCCGCTCGAAGTCCCAGCACAGCGCGGCGCTGTTGGCGCGCTTGAACACCACACGCTTCGCGACCCGCAGCGCGCTGCCGGGATCGGTGAAGAGCACGTCGATGTCGATCGGGCCCTCCGCCGCCTGGCGCGCGATGTCCGCGAGGGGAATCGACTTCGCCGCGAATTCGCCGGCCTTGATGTCCAGCGTCTCTTCGATCTCGCCGACCGTCTTGCCGTCCCGGTCCTTGACCGAGAGGCTCAGCCGGCCGCCCTTGATGAAGGCGGCCCCGCCATTGCCGATGCTGACCACCAGTTGCGCCTTGTCGTGCAGGCGCCGGTCCGGCGTGTCGCCGCGCAACTCCAGGGTCACCCGCCGGTCGAACGGCACCTGGGTTTCCACGGCCAGGTCGTCAATCCAGACCGTCCGGATTGCGTTGCCGGGCTTCTGATCCCTGGGCGGCGACTCCGGTTCCACCCCGAAGGCGTAGAGGACGATCGGGACCTGCGGCCGCCCGTCACCCGACATCAACGCCCCCCCCTGAGGGGACATGAAGGACTTCTTCACGGACTGCATGCCGCCGCCCAGCACGGGAACCGTGAAACAGCGCCAGCCGTCGAAATCCAGCGTGCCCAGCACGACGCGCTCGGTCACCAGGATGGGGATCCCATAGTCGGCGACCCCGGCATTCGGCATGTAGCGGTCGTGCCAGTAGACGACCAGCCGGTCGCGCGAGCCATTGCCCTTGACCCACACGCGCGCCCGGATCGGGAACCCCGGCAAGGCCACATCCGCGTACACGCAGGCGGGCTGCCCCTCCGGGTAGTCCAGACGCAGGGATCGCATGGCGCCATGCGCCGCCTGGTCGTCGAACCGGGCCGGCGTGGGTCCAGGCGTGGGTGTCGCGTTTGCGCTGAAGGGGGTGTTGCCGACACTGAACGCCCGCGGATCCGGGAAGACCGATTGGTACCATTCCGTCATGTCGTCGGTTTCCATGCTGCTGACGGGCACCAGCGCGGTGGCATACGCAAAGCTCTCCGCCCAGCTCAGGTCCAGGCCGGCATCGCTGGTCAGGGTGCATTCGATCTTGAAAGGTCCCACGGCCCGACGGTCGGGAACGATCTCCACCTCGCAGTCGGTGGGTTGCTCGGCGCCGGGAATGGGCTCCTGCTTCTGGGCCAGCAGGTTCTCGGCGGCGTCGCGCAGCGCCCAGTCCAGCGTCGCCCCTTTCAGGGTCCCGGCCTTGGTTCCCGCCATGCGGACCGCCAGCCGGATCGTTTCATTCGGAAACGCGCCGCTTCGCCGCAGCGCCCGGAAGAGCATGGGTTTGGCCGGGCCGGAAAACACCAGCGTCTCCGCATGGACCAGGCCCAGGTCGGGCCGGTTCAAGCCGACCTCGGCGCGGTATTGCGCATCAACGCCCAGGGGCGTGCCGGACATTTTAGCTTTGCCCGTCCACGGCGCCGCATTGCTGAAGCTGACGGGGACTGCGCCTTGCCAGACGGGTTTGCCGTCGCCGGTGTGAAGGCTCACCGTCGCGGCCACCGATCCCGAGGGCGCCGATCCCTCTCCGGGGGTCACTTTCACTTCGATCCAGGGAACGCCCTCGGCCCAGGTCACGGCGCACGTGGCGCCCAGGCCCGCCGCCTCGGACGGCCTGCACGGCAGAAGCCACAGGGCCAGAACGGCGAGCCACACGGGCGGGGAGACGACGGGCGTGCGGCCCGCGCGGATTGCTGATAGCCAATGTTTTTTCTTCATGCTCGAAATCCTCCCGCCCGCAGGCCCGCGTTACTTCTTCGTCTCCGCCGGAACCACCTGGAAGAAACCCCCGCTGCCGTGGCCCATGAAGATAGACTGATAAGCGATGCTGCCATAATCACCATTCCTGGGCACAAAGAACAAGGCGCCTCTGTAGTAGCTGATCGGCGCGAGCAGTCCGCTTCCGATCGTCCACGGAATCTGCACGTCCTCCTCAAACTCGACAGCCCCCTCCTTCACTTTCCGTCTCGTCCTGCCCGTGATCAGTTCGCGGCTCGTCCCGTCCTCGAGCCGGGTGACCGTGACGGCGCGGGGTGCCGCTTCCCGGCGGCTCGTCCCGTTGTCGAGCCGGGTGATCGTGATGGCGCCGGTGTCGAGATGCACCAGGACATCTTCGTACCGGCTCTTCTCGGGCGTGGTGTAGCGGGCCTGCACGGGCAGCGGATCGTAGGTGAAGTGATCGGCGCACTGCTTTTGCCACAGCACGCCGCCGGTGGCGCGGTCCAGCACGGCGAGCTTGCCGTCGCGGCAGCCGAGGGCGATCCGCGTCTCCATGACCACGGGGCAGCCGGTGAACTCCTGGCCCAACTCGGCCGACCAGACCACCCGGCCGGTCTTCGCGTCCACCGCTTTCGCGGTGCCGGCGGCGTCGGCCAGGTAGACCATCCCGTTGTCCACGGCCGGCGTGGACAGGCTGAACTTCGCCACGGGCACGGTCCATGCCGGTTTGCCGGTGGCGGCGGGGATGCACTGCAGGAGGCCATCTTCGGTGATCAGGAACAGGTTGGTTCCATCGCAGGCCAGCGAACCGCGCGCGGCGCCGGAGAGCGTCACCTGCCGCATGACATCCCCGCTCGCGAAATCCAGCGTGAGGAGGCGGCTGTGGTCGTCGGCCACGAACAGGTCGTCGCCGATCGCCACGGGCGCGCTGCTCAGCCGCTCGCCGAGGGGCGCCACCCACAACCGGCGGCTCGAACGCGGATCGATGCAATAGAGACTGCCGTCGAGCCCCGGCTTCAGCAGGACGCCGTTGTAGAGCGTCACGTGCGGGGCGAACCCCAGCGTCCCCGCCCGCGCGATGCTCAGGACGTTGCCGGGGGCCCCGACGGTGCGCCGGTCGCCGTACCCGAGCGCGCGGCTGGTGTAGATCTCGCCGTCCGCGGCGAGGATCTGCGAATGGGGGAAACTCCAGTCCGCTCCGCCACCCACCCACGGGGCGGTCAGCGCTCCCATGTCCAGGGGCTTCGGCCGCTTGTCCACGCGGGCAAAGTTGCCCATGTAGGTGTTCTGCCCCTCGGCGTCCCCGAAGCCCGCCTGCTCCCTGCCGCCCAGCGGTCCGTAGGCCTCGACCTCCGTGATCGTGTACTGGTTCCAGAGCGCGTTCACCAGCGTGATGGTGATCAGCGCGGCCCGGCGCGGTTCGCCCTTGGCCAGGTGGAACAACTTCCGGTTGCCGCGCACCGACGCAAACAGGAATTCGTTGGTCGTATCCGCATCCATCACGTAAATGTCGAAGTTCGGCGTCGCATGCTTCTCGTCATAGGCGTTGAAGTACACGCCGATCATGGATACCCAGCGCGGTTCCTTGAAACCGATCGCGATCTTCAGGTCGCCGCCATCCGGCCAGGGCTTGACGTACCAGTCGGCCGTGGTGTCGTTCAGACGGGCGTTCTGCAGGTAGGCCGCTTCGACGAGCAGGCCGCCCCCGGATTTGGGAGCCGGGATGAGCAGCCGGTTGGGAATCTCTTCCGGGAGCGTCCCCAGCGGGTCATACTTGCCGGAAAAGAGCGGATTCGTGAGCACCACCGGATCCGCCTCGTAGACCGGCTCGTGGAGCAGGTGGTTGACGCTCGGGAAACGGATCCGGCGCAGGGTCGCGTCATCCACCAGCACCTCGCCGCCCTCGGCGCTGAACCCGGCCAGCAACGACTTCGGGTTCTTCCCGCTCTTGATGACGACGCGGGCGAACTGCCAGGCATCGGTGGGCGCGAACTGGCGGCCGACGGCCGCGGAGTCCTGGCTCTCCATGCGCAGCCCCGCCAGCAGGCGGGAGGCTTTCGAGCCGGGCGCCTGGCGATAGTGGAACTCCAGCACCCAGGTGAAGTGGTTCCCGATGTAATTGGTGATGCTCTGGCTGACAGGCGACGCGCCGACCCGGAGGCTGTGCCCGCTCTCGCGGCCCAGGTCCGCGTATGCCACCTGCTCGCCCTGCCAGCCATCCTTCGATTCACAGGCGCCGTTGACGAGCCGGTTGCCGTCGAATCGCACGAGTTTGTCCAGGTCTCCGGGCAGGTCGCGTTGTTCCTGCCAGAGCTTTCCGGTGAAATCAGGAAACGTGGGGTCGTAGAGCGCCAGCGGCTTCGCCAGGCTCTTGTTGTGGGGGCCGAGTTCCGTGCGCCAGAGCGGCTTGCCGGCCAGGTCGTAGCCCATCACCGACCCGCGGCGCCCGCCCAGGTAGAAGCGGCTGGAGTCCGGGGCAAAGACGAGCACGTCACCCAGCTCCGGCACGGTGATCTTCGCCAGGGTTTTGCCGCTCGCCGTCTCGATGACGGTGGCCAGCCCGTATTCGTCGAGGAACACGAGGGCCTTCCCGTCGGGGCTGATCCTGGCGATGGTGGGGATGATATCGAACGGTTCGGTGCGGCTGACTTCACGGTCGTCGCCGCCGATGTAACGCAGCGCCCTGCCATCCCGTTCGATCCGTCCCTGGGCGCCGAACGAGAACAGCCCCGCCGGAAGGGCCGGCTTCCGCTCCAGGAGCGTGAGTTCCGCGTCGAACTGCAAGCGCTCCCCGCCGACAACCACGGCCGGTCCGGGCGCCCGGGCGCCCCACGTCACGGTGGCGGAGACACCCATGTTGTTCTCCAGGCTCTGCGGGTATTCAGCCAGGATCTTCCCCTGCAGGTCGCGGAGGACCAGGTAGCTGTCGTAGACCGGGACGATCACGTCGCCCTTCGGGCCCGGCTGCTTGGTCAAGTACATCTGCGACTCGATCTGGGCGAGGCGCTTCCCGTCCGGGCTGAGCGCCAGGGAGTGCATGCCGCGGCTCAACTCGCGGTCGGACGTATCCTTGTCCACGTATGTCTTGCTCTGCCACCCTCCCGCGATCTCACCGTTCAGGGTCATCGCCCGGCCATTGAAGAGCAACCAGCCCAACTGCGGGAGATACTGGTAACCGGCATACGCCAGGTGATAGGCGCGCTCGCCCGAGCTGACCCCCGGATCCTGGCTCAGCCGCATCTGCGAAATGGGCTTGCCGTCCAGTCCCACCTGGTACAAGCGGTTGCCGCAGGAGGTGAACGCCAACAGACGGTCAGGGCCCATGTCCAGCCGGGACACGCCCATTTCCGGCAGAAACCGCGTGAACCTCACCTGACCCGCGGGATCCAGGGAATAGAGATTGTCGCCGTGTCCCCAGGTGATGACATACAGATTGCCGGCCGCATCGAACCGGATGTCGTTGACCAGCTCGTTGTTGCCCATGTAGCGGATGGCCGGCGTGACCGGCGTGGCTTCGGCGCTCACGACCGATTTCTTGCCGGCGAATGGCGCGGGCGCGGGCGGTTGGGCGGACGCGGGGATGTTTCCGAGCAGGGCGGCCACGGCCTTGCGCAGGCCCTCGGCATCGTTGGCCACCAGGCAGAGCGTGTCGTGGTCGGGATGAAACGCCCGCGCGGCGACCTGAATGGATGGCTGAACGGATAACCCGGCCCGGCCCTTCGGCAATTCCGTCAGGCACCCGTTGACGGCCAGCTCGTGAAGCAGGGACGATCCCGTGGCGGTGGTCATCAGGATGAGCGGCTGGTCCACGGCCACGGCCGGCGTGATCGCGCCCCCCCGCCACGAGTTGAACCCGTTGGCGTTGGAATCCGGCCAATCGGGATTGCCGGCGGGGAAACTCCCCACTCGGGACTCGTTCGTGACCGTCACGCGAATCCCCTTGGCCGCCAGCCCCCGGGCCAGCTCGTCGGCCAGCGCTTTCAGTTCGGGCATGCCGGAGCCGACGGCCAGGATCGCTTCCTTGTTGTTCGCCAGGAAGCGGCGGACCTCGTCCGGATAGGGGATAAGCGGGTCGTTCCCTTCCGCGCGTACCGAGGGTTCGCCGATTACGGGGGTGGAGACCGGCGCCAGCGCGGTCTGCCCGGATATATTCTCGCGCACTTCCAGCCGGTACGGGATGGTCTGCGGACCGCCGGGGAGATCGAGGTCAAAGGAGGCCGTTCCGCCCAAGGCCCGGTGGTAGGTTTGCTCCGCTGCGCCCTGTTCGTTCAGCAAGCGAATCGTCGTCGGGAACAGGCCGGCGATCGGCTTGCCGGAGGCGCCGATGAGCGTGGCCGAGATGCGCACGCGCCGGTTGTCCGGGGTCTGCCCGATGTCGAGTTGCAGCTTGCCGACGGGTTCGGGCAGGAACGCGACCAGCGCGCCCTGCACCCGGGTCATATCGACTTCCAGGGACGTCTCCGTCCCGTTCGTGGCGGCGGCCAGCGGCAGCGGCTTCTGCGCCAGCAGATCGTACGCCGCCCGGCCGCGGGAGGCGGACACCGTCAGGGGCATCCGCACCGGCTTGGCCATGAACTGGGCGACCATGTAATGGTAGTCAGGGTCGTCGAAGTTCGCCATGACCAGGTAGTGAATATCGCCGCTGGAGCGCCAGTTCGGCCCCACCGTGAACGGCCCCTTTGCCGTCGGCTCGACCCAGGTCGGCAACTTGTCGGCGAAGTAGTCCACCGCCGCCTGCGACTTGCTGAACACGCGGTACAGCTCGTCATCCTCGTTGGCGGGCACATACGCGGCGCCGAGGAAGTAGTTCTGCAGAGTGAAATCCTCGAGCCGGGTGATCCCCTTGAGATCGAGCGTGCTGCCTCGTTCGACCACGACCTTGCAGCCGGCGTTGATCGCTTCCTGGAGACGGGCCAGCATGGGCGGCGTGAGCTCGCCCTCGAACCGGATGCCGGGCACGAAGATGACGCGGTACTTATCCAGGCTCTTTTCGAACGCATCTTCCCGCAGGAAGACCGCCGGATAGCCGAGCCGCCAGCAGGCGATCCAGAGTTCCTCTACCTGGTTGGCCGTGCGGATCTCTTTGAATTCGCTCAGGCTCAGTTGGTTCAGGGTGTAAACGATCGCCACCTTGTCGTAGCCCGGGTCGGTGCGGGTCACCAGTTCGCCGAAGGGGGCCAGAATCTCGTTGTTGAGGTGCTTGGTGGACTCCTTGCCGGCGATCATCCCCGGATTCGGCCCTTCGTTGAAATCGTGGGGCAGCCCGAACAGGGAGACCCCGTCGGCGCCCTGGGCGAGCATGGCAAAGGCCATATGCCGGGAATACTGGCCGTCATACTTCGACTTGATTTCTTGTAACAGCGGGATGTTGGCCCACACCTGGCGCGGCCGGCCGCCGAAGCGCTGCAGCGGAATCGTCATGGATGAATGGACCCAGCCGCTGATCGGGCCGTCGCAGTAGTGTATACTTGAGGCGATGTCCAGGTTCTCGAACACGTCGGGGTGATAGCCGCAGTCGAAGTCCGTTCCGGAAACGATCGAGCCATAGCCGGTCGTGACATAGACGAACGAGGTTCGATACGTTCCGATCCGGGCCTTGGGCGCCACCTCGCGGGCGGCCGCGGCCACGCGGGTGTTGAAGTCGCCCCAGCCGTGCATTTCCCACCGTCGCAGGTCGAGGAACCGCTTCACGACGTCCGGGTCGCGCTGGCCCGGCGGCCGGCTGACGGCGCGGGACATCTCCGACCGGATCTTGGCCGGGCTCCGGCCCATCGCCTGCTCGGCCAGTTCGTTGCGGATCTTGGGAAACAGGGTGGTGTGAATCTCCGGAACGCCGATCAGCCCCCATTCGTACATCTCGTCGTAGAGCATCATGCCGGCGAAAGCCGGCGAGTGGCGCATGGCCAGGCACTCGCGCGTGATCCAGCGGCGGCTCGCGTCGATGTAGGGCCCGATGTACCGCGGCAGGTGGAAATCGTTGTACGTCAGCAGGACGTCGGACATCTCGATCCGGTTCCGGACGCAGGCGTTGAGCATCTGGTCTCGCGGCGACGGCGTGAAGACCGATTCCGGCGCCATGAGCCGCTCGTCGGCGGCGGCCATCTGCTCCCGTTGATTGTTCGGCCGTTCGTGGCCGCCGGAGTGCATCAGGTCGATCCGGTTGTACCCCAGTTCCGCCAGCGAAGCCACGGCCCGCTCCAGATTGTTCGGCTCCGCTTCGACCTGGCTGCCCGCCAGCCCATACATCGGCCCGGTGTACTTCGAGGGCTTGATGATCAGGTACGGACTCGTCCGTTCGGCGCTGACCAGGTCAAAGCGGAAAGGCAGTTGGGCGATGCCCGCCGGCAGGTTCGTGACGCTCAGTTCGTAGGCGCCCGGCTTGAGGTTGCGCGTCACGTCCGCGGGCAGGACCAGCGGCTGCGTCCACCACGTGCCGCCCGCATCGTTCACGGGGAACGACTCGGTCCGGCCGCCGGGATGCCGGAGCGCGACCGTGCGCGGCCCGGCCGCGCGCGGGGTTGCGGACCGGATCGCCACGCTCAGCCGGATCTCCTCGCCCGCCACGAAGGCATCCCGGCCCTTGTTGCTGATGAACGAGGCGGCCCCGTGTTGTCCCGGGCCGATCACGCACGCCGGGAACTCCAGGCTGAGTGAACTCACCGATTCGCGATCCTCGGCGTCGCGGACCATGACCCGGAACCGGTAGAAGTCGAAGGGCAGCTCGGGGACCTTGTAGGTCAGGACCCCGTTCGTCCACGCAAGCGGTTCGAACTCCGTCCAGCGGCGTTCGGACACGCTATGGGGGTTGTAGCGGCTGTACCCCATCCGCACCACCGGTTTCCGCACCGTGGGTTGAAAAGGACGGAAGGCGCCGGGGAACAGCTCCGCCAGGAGCTTGCGGTTGAAGATCAGTTGCGCATCCGGACCGTCGGCTCCGGGGCTCTGGGCCAGCAGCGCCCGCGCGGCCTCGGAGAGGGTCACGCCGGCAACGGTGACCTGCTGCGCCAGACGCGAATCGCGCAGCGCGCCGTTCAGCATGGCGAGAACGGCCGCCTTCGCGGCCGCAGCGGGCTCGGGCGCGTTGGTCGTGGCCTGCCAGGCCTGGATCGCCTTCAGGTCCTCGTCATTCGCCACATGCCCCAGCAGCCAACCCGCCAGGCCGGTCCCCTCCTTGGCGTCCGCCGGCTTTCGCAAGGCGTCAAACACCGGCCGGTAGTTCGCGATGCCCCCCTCGAAAAACTCCACGAAGTTCTCCGTCAGGCGCAAGGTCAGGGAAACCGTGCTCCCGCTCTCCAGGGCTTCCCCCCCGCGCTCCAGGACCATCAGCCGAACCGCCTGGATGTCGGGCGTCATGTTGTCGGCCAGGAACACCAGGGTCTTTTGCTTCGTAAAATCGCTGTCCACCATGAGCCCGAAGGTGGTGGACGGCCGCCCAAACCCGGCCGTGAAGAAGTGGCCCTTCAAGACGGGGCTCAGGGTCAGCGGGTTGAACGGCTTCCTGGCGTCGAACAGCGCCTGTCCGACGGCGCCGGAGAGACCGCTCTTGCTGTTGACCGTCGCCAGGAACTCGCAGTAGGGGATCACGATCTCGAGTCCCTGCGCGTCGATTCCCGGCACTCGCGTGCCGGCAAACGCGACGGTGCCGCCCGGCTTCACGTGGAAGGCCTGGTAGCTGGGATACAGCAGGTAGCCCGGCCCGACCGTGTTCGCCGGCAGATAGATGCGCAGCGGACAGAAGGCGGCCGGGTCGCTGACGACACTCGGGCACCCGGTCGCCCGTCCGCTCGTGGCCAGGGCCGGGAGCTGCGTCGGGGTGACCACCGTGTCCCGGGCCGTCAGGAAGACGCCCAGTTTCTGGGGGGTCAGGCGGCTGGCCGGCGGCCCCGATTTCCGCCCGTCCACCGGCAGGATGTCCACCCGGTAGAGCTTGAGGTTGACCGTGTCGCCGTCGATGGTGATGTCCGGATCGTTCGACGTGATCTTGCCCTGCGCGTCGATCGTGAAGCGGTGGTCCCCCGGGTCGATGACGTGTTCGCCGACGCCCAGCTCGTTGAGGTCGATCGTCCGCTGGCCCTCGCGCTTGACGAACTTGCCCTCGTAGTACTGCTCGAAGCCGAACGTGCGGTTGATGGTCGCGCCGCGGACCCACAATGTGGCGTTGGCGCCCACCGCCTGCGGGGCGCCGCCCGCGTCCGGCCGTTTCGCGGAGTCGCCGCCTGCCGCCGCACTCCCCGCCGTGACCGGGTCCAGAGTGTGCAGGTCGCTCACCAGCCTGGCCGGCGCGTCCGCGGCCACCAGCCGGACGCGGATCTTCCGGGCGGGGCGCGTCTCCTGGGCATGGAGCAGGCCTCCGATGGCCAGGAGGGCCACCGGCAGCAGGCCGACCGACCACCGTACGGCACGCTTCTGGAAGCGCGCGTCGGACTTCGTTATCCTGAACATGGCGCTATTCCTCTTTCTCGTCGAACTTCGCCGGCGCGAGCGCCTGGAAATAGTTCTGAACCGTCTTGCTGTTGTCGCTGCGCAGGGCCGGCAGCCGTGCATGACCGACGACCGCGGCATCGAACTCGTTGCGCACCTGTTCCCGGGTCTTGAGCGGCATGGGTTCGCTCAGGCCCGTGTCCCGCTTGGTCTTGCCGAAGCGTCCGCGCATCCCGGCCGCGGCCCCGAAGCTCGGGTCGCCCAGCAGCGACATGTCACCCAGCTCCGTCTGGTGAATGAAGAACGAGAAGGTGGCCGACGAGGCCTGCTGCCGGTTGGGCTCGCGGTTGTCGTAGGCCACGAGCTGGAACGCGATCAGATCGCCCGGCCGGACCGACACGTTTTCGAAGGCTTTCTGGAACTCCACCGTGACCTTCTGCCGGGGCGGCGTGATCAAGCGCTCGATCTCTCCCTTCTCCAGAACCTCGTCCCGGTTCTCCAGGGTGGCCTTGCTCCACTTCAGCACGACCCGGGTCATGCCGTAGTCATCCTCGGCCCGGACGCCAAACCCGAAGGTCTTGAGAACGTCGGCGAGCTGCGGCATGTTCGGCTTGAGATTGCCGGGCACGAACAGACGCGGCAGCTCGTCGTCCAGCAGCTCGAACTGGATGGCATGCGGCCGCTCGAGCGCGAACCCGTGCACGTCGCCGACGTCGAGCGTCGCGCGGCCCGGCCGCTTGTGGATCAGGCTGGCCGAGGCGAAGCGCCCCACCACGTCGAGCGGCACTTTCTCGCCATTATCCCACGTCAGCGTGGCCCAGTCGAGATCCTTCGAGAAGGTGAATCCGATCGTGATCTTGGTACCGGGGAGGCCCGTCAGCCGGTCCTGGATCCCCTCCAAATCCTTCGGCAACAGGCGCGTATACGTGGGGTAGATCATCTCCGTCTGCATGTTCACCAGGGCCGGCAGCCGCGTGAAGATCACCGTGACCTCCTCGGAGCGGCGCTTGCCGAACTCGAACCGCAGGCGGTGCTGCGATTCCACGTTCCCCGGCAGCTGCGTGCCGGCCGTCAGCGCGGCATCGACGGTCAGGTTCGTCCGCGTCACGTCCTTGTCCGAGACCTGGTCCGTCAGCGTGACGGCCGAGTATCCCTTCCGGGAGAACCGGATCGAGACGGGCACGGCGTCGCCGAGCTTTCGGATGACGGCCGGGCCGGCGGGAGGCGTCAGCGTGTAGCGCGTGGGGAAGATCAGTTCGTGAACCGCGAACCACGACTCCTGCCAGGTCGCGGCGATCCGCGCGAAGTGGAACCACGGCGTGCATCCGAGACCGAGGAAGACCGCCAGCACGACGGCGCCGCGCGTGAGGTTGCGCCGCAGGGGCCGGCGATCGAGCAGCCCCTCGAAATGAACGTTCAGGTCCTCGCCCGCGCGGTCGATGACGGCCTGGGTCAGTTCGGTCTGCCGCGGCCGGCCGAGGAAGTCCAGGGCGCTGATCAGCCGGCTGTTCAGGCCGCCGGCCAGCGTCTCCATGCCCAGCGCCTCCCGCAGATCGGTGCGGCGCCGCTCGATCTGCCAGAGGAAACGGACGAGGATCGCCAGCCAGGCGCACCCCCCGATCAGGAAGAGGCCCGCGTTCACGAACGCGTTCGCGATCCACCCGGAGAGCAGCAGCAGCCCGGCGATCCCGATGACCGCGGCCCGGGTCAGGGCTGCGCCGCCGCGCGTCGCGTTGGCGACGCGCCGCCGCGTCGCGGCGAAGCGGCGGATGCGGCGGGTGAAAATCTGGACTGGGGACGTCATCTGCTATACCAACCCCTGGCGTTTGCGCACGAAACAGTCGATGCTGACCAGCAACAGGAAGAGGATCAGGGCGAGCGGGCTGTTCCAGACCTGCAGGTCTCGCACGGCCGGGCGCGAGGCCGGAGTCGTGTCGGCCGGCTGGAGCCAGGCATCCGGGGATTGGATGACCCGGCCGCCGGCCGCCGCCGCCAGTTTCGCCATGCCGTCGGGGTCGGCCGCCACATTCGCGAACTCGCTGCCCGACGCCCCCGCCACAAAGGTTTTCGTGCGGCGCATCTTGCCGTATTCCGTGGTCACCTCATAGGTGCCCGCGGCGTCGAGCGGCACGCGGTATTCGTAGTAGCCCGGCTGCTCGGGCAGGTCGGTCGGAAAGAGGCGCGACACCCGGCCGTCGGGCGCCGTCACCGTGACGACCAGCGCGGCGCGGCGGACCGGGTCGTAGTTCTTGTCCCGCAACTCGGTGAAGAGGATGGCCTCCTGCCCCACCTGCGGGCAGCGGTTGACCAGCGACACGTTCGCCGATTCCGCCCGGCGCTGCGGGTCCGGGGCGAGATAGCGGATCATGTTGGCCATGAGCTGCTGCAGCGGCGGGTCGTCGAACTCCGGCTGCAGTTGCCAGCGCCAGAACGTGTTCGCCGACGAGGCGATCACCTTGCCGTCGCCCACGGCCTGATAGGCCAGAACCGGGACTTCGCGGGGCTCCATCTCGCCCTTGCTGTTCCGGAGCTTCACCTGCCGGGTCAGCAGCGGCGTGGCCAGCGGCTTGAACCGCCCGACGTTGTTGCAGCCGTCCAACTCCCGGAGGGCGTTCCAGCGCTCGCGGCTCTGGCCGGGCTGCGTGAAGAAGCGGAGCAGCGGGTGATCGTACAGGCCGTTGACCACGATGGGGAAAAACAGCCCCGGAAACTGGGCGTCCTTGCTGAAATGGTCGCTCATGTCGAAGGGGATGATCTCCGCGAGCGCGCTGTCCTGGTAGCCGCCGCCGCGGTACACGTCCTTGCCGCCGAAGCACATCAGGCCGCCGCCCCGCTTCTGGACGAAGCTGACCAGGAGCTGCATGCGGTTTTCCGAGGTGTCGCCTTCGCTGCGGAACAGGCTGCGCGGCACGTCCCGCAGAATGACCACGTCGTACTTGTAGAGGTCGGCCTGCGAGTTGATGAGCCCCTCTTCCGGCCGGGCGTGCTCGGGCGCCCCCTGGATGTACAGCCCGCCGCCCGGCATGTGACAGATCGTCGTCAGCGAAACCAGCGGATCGATCTCGACGGCCGCCTTCATCAGCTTGAACTCGAAGCGCGGAACGCCCTCGATCAGGAGCACCTTGATCTTCGCGTCCAGCACCTCCGCCACGAAGGTGCTCGCCTGGCCGCCCGGCGGGGCGTCCTGGTCCGCGACCGCCACGCTGTAGCGGTGTTTGCCTGTGACTTCGGGCCGGTGGGCGATCTGGAACCAGCGGAGGTCCTCCCGCCCCACGTCCCGCGTCTTCACCGGCTTGCCGTCCTCGCTGAGCGTGAAGCGCATCCCCCCCTCGCGGCCCGACCCGGCCACGGAGACGTTCACCACCAGTTCCTCGCCCAGCCGGATGACGCTGCGCTCGGGCTCGGCCGTCACGAAGTTGTACCGGGGCGTCTCCTGGGATCCGTAAACGCGGACGTCCAGGGCGATTCCGCGCGCCTGAAGCTCCCGGCCGAGGCGCGTGAAGTCGCGCCCTTCGACGTCGCGGCCGTCGGTCAGCAGGAGCAGCCGGTCCATCGGTCCGCGATTCAGCGCCTCGCGGGTCACCACGCGTTCGATGTAGGTCGGGCCGCTGCCCGCCTCCGGCGGAACCGCCCCGCCGCTGAACGCGCCGGACGCGAAGATCACGCGGCCCGACACGCCGCGCCGCAGCCGTTCCAGATCGGCGCAGGCGGCGGCGAAGCGGGTCTTCCCGCCTGCGTCGGCGATCGACATCGATCCCGAATCGTCCACCAGCGCCAGCCAGCGCTGCTTCTCGTTCAGCTTCAGCCGCACCTGCGCGCCGGTCTGGAAGAGCAGCGCGACCAGCAGGGCCACCATCCCCAGCCGCAGGGCCGTGGTCACGATCCGCGTGACCAGCCGCATCCGGATGAACGGCAGGAGGTTGACGGCCGCCAGCAGCACGCCGCCCCCCAAAACCAGGTACAACAGCCACGGCGGCACGTCGCGGGCCGCATGCCAGTGGACCGCGTCGATGGTCCGCACATCGCTGAGCGCATCCAGTCCCAAAAGTCTGAGCAGATAGTTCATTGGGCGGCGCTCTCCTTGTGGCGCGACTGCCACGCCCCGGCCAGCGCCTCGATCGCCAGAAACACGAAGAGCAGGTAGAACAGCCGTGTTCCGACTTCCACGCGCCGGGCGAACTGGCCGGCGAGCTGATGGTAGGGCAGTTGCGCCACGTTTCGCGCCCCGAAAACGGCCTGCCGCTCGTCATCCGACAGCGGGACGGGGTCCGACTCGTTCGGGTCGCCGTTGACCGCCAGCCAGCGGACGCGGTCCGTCTTCTTCAGGGGATGCGTCACGCGATAGCTGCCGGCCCGGTAGAGGCCGTGGACGCGCACGTCGGAGCCGCTCTCGGTCATGGGAAACTCGAACCGCGCCGGCCCGTCCAGGACCGCCTTCCCGCCGAGACCCTTGAGGAGCGGCAAATCCAGGTAATGCACCGCGCCGGCCCGGATGACGTCGCGCTCGCTCACGGCCGTGTCGTCGGCCAGATACGCCAGGATCGCCTGGACCATGGGCGGAAAGACCGAACTGCGGGGGAACGACGTGTCGAGAATGCTGCAACTGTAGGTCTGGACGTACACGCGGCCGCGCCCGAGGCGCAACACCGCCGCCAGCCAGTGGCCGTCGCGGGTGCTCAGCGCACAGGCGGCGTCGCCGGTGCCGCCCAGGTCGAAATACGCGGCGCAGGTGATCTCGTCCGGATCCCCCCATTCCTCCCGGATCAGGGGCAGCAGCAGGGGATGGCGCAGGTTCGCCTCGTTCTTGTCGAGAAACCCGGCTTTCTCGACCTGCCGGATCGCCCCCAGCCGGAAGCCCCCCAGCAGCGGCGCGAACGTCTCGTTGAACCGCACCGGACTCAGCTCGCGGTCAGGCACGATGCACAGGCCGCCGCCGCTGCGCACGTAGGTCGCCAGGTCATTGAGCGTCGCGGCGTTCGGCAGATCCGCGATCCCGTACAGAATGATGACCGCGTAGCTCGACAGCGGAACCCGTTCGAGCATCTCCGGGGACACCCGCTTCAGGGCCGTGTGCATGCCCGTCGGAAGACCCAGGGCCTCCTCGGGGTTGATGGCGAGGGCCAGCAGATCGGCGCCCGTGTATCCCCGCGCCGTTCCTTCCTTGACGGCGTATTTCGCCGGCGCCACGAGGAGCACCTGCCGCCTCTCCCGCATGCGCATGGGCAGGCGGAAGCGATTGTCGCCGTCAAAGCCGTCATCCTTCAGGGAGACCTCGCAGGCGGAATCGACCGGAGAATCGAAGATGTTCGGCAGGTCCACGCGCACGACTTCATTGCTGCGCAGGACCACGTCGCGGGATTCGCCGCTCGTGACGCCCTCCTTGAACGAAACCGTCGTGGCTTGCTCCGCGCCGGCGTAGTTCCGGAGGGTGACCGTCGCCTTGCTGCCCGCGCCCAGGAAGGCCCGGGCCGGTTGGAACGCGGCGTCTTCGACGGCCACGTTGGGACCGGGCTCGCCGGGTTCCGCGATCAGGTAGACGCCCGGGCGGCCGCGTTTCATCTGATCGCCGGGGGCGGCGTCCCCGGCGGCCGGCGCGTAGTTGGATTTCTGCTGATCGGAGAAGACCAGCGCCGCGGTGTTCAAGGCCTTCTGGTTCCGGAGTTCCGTGAGGCTCCGCTGGATGGCCCGGAAGAGGCCGCGGCCGCCGCCGTCGCCCGGCTCCGCGCGGGCGAGCGCCGCCTCCAGCGCCGCGCGGTCGCGCGTGAAGCCCGTGTCGATGAACACCTCGTCGCCCACCAGCAGGAACGCGAACAGGTCCTGGTCGCGCATGCCGCGGAACAGATCGGCGATCTGCGCCTGGTGGACGTCGAACAGCGTCCGGCCGTCCGGCAGCTTGCGCTGCATGCTCATGGAGTTGTCCAGGATGACGGCCAGCGTGCGCGGGCCCACCTCGTCGCTCGTGCGGGTCGGGCGCACCATCAGCAGGACGAACGCCGCCAGGAGCAGCAGGCGCAGGAGCAACTGCAGCAGGTCGCGCGGCGCTCGGGAGAAGGCGTTGGCGACCACTTCCTTGTCCAGAAAGCGCAGCGTCGCCAGCGGCTCCGGCCGCATGCGTTGCCGCTGGATCAGGTGCAGGATGATCGGCACGCCGAGCCCGGCCAGGCCCAGCAGCATCCACGGGCTCAGCATGTGGACCTCCGGAAGATGAGCCGCCTCAGGAAGTGCGACGACAGCAGCTTGACCAGGTCGTCGTCGTTGGCCAGCCGCAGGTAGTCGACGCCGGTCTTGCCGCAGAACGCCGCGATCCGGTCCAGGTGCGCCTGCATGCGCTCCAGGTAGCGTGTCCGGAGGCGCAGCGGATCGCCCATGATGTGCTCGCCGCTCTCCGGGTGGCGGAAGTCGGTCATCGTGTCGAAGGGAAACGCCAGCTCCTTGCGGTCGAGGATCTGGAACAGGGTCACGTCCTGCAACCGGACCATGAACCCGCGGAGCATCTCGAACAGCGGCTCCGGCTCGTCGAGCGCGTCGGTGACCACGAACACCATGCCGCGCTGCCCCATCTCGCGCATCGCCTGGCGGGCCACCGCGCCGAAGTTGGTGCCCCGGTTCCCCTTGGGCGCGGAAAGGTGCTGGTGGATCAGGCTGAGATGGCGCTGGCCCTGCCGCGGCGGGATGCGTTCCTCGATCTTCTCCCCGATGCAGTAGAGGCCTGCGGCGTCCTGCTGGCTGACCGCCATCATGGCCACCGCGGCCACGATCACCGAGGCCAGCTCGAGTTTCGTCGGCAGCCCGCGCGCCGCCGGCACGCGCATGGAGTCGGTGGTGTCGAGCAGGAAGAGGACCTTCATGTTCGACTCCATCTCGAAGCGCTTGACGTAGTGGCGGTCGGTCCGGGCGTAGACGCGCCAGTCGATGGCGCCGATGTCGTCCCCCGGCTGGTAGTCGCGGTGCTCGATGAACTCGTTGGAGGCGCCGAAGTCCGTCGTGCGATGCCGGTTGTTGTACAGGCCGCGAACCAGGAAGCGCGAACGGAGCTCAATGCCCTTGAGCCGCTGCAACAGGCGCGGGTCGATGCTCAGGCTGGAGTGCTGCTCGTGCATGGGGGTGCGGGCGGCCTCACGGGATGACCGCGGGAATCTCCTTGACCAGGCGGTCCACGATCTCGAGGTCCGTGACGCCTTCGGCATGCGCGTTGAAATTCAGCGAGAAGCGGTGCCGCATCACGCTGCGGGCCACCCGCTGGACGTCCTCGATGGAGGCGTGCGGATTGCCGCGCAGGACCGCATGGGCCTTCGCGCCGAGGATCAGGTACTGCGCGGCGCGCGGCCCGCACCCCCAGTTCAGGTAATCGCGGATGAACTGCGGCGCGCGCGGCGACTTGGGCCGGGTGGCCGCGCTCAGGCGCACCGCGTACTCGACCACCGGGCGCGCCGCCGGAATCCGGCGCACCACGCTCTGGATGGCGATGATCTCATCTCCGGTCATGACCGTGTCGGCCCGCGGCAGGGTCTCTCCGGTCGTGCTTTCGACGATGGCCACCAGCTCCTCGTCCGATGGATAGTCCACGAAGGTGTTGAACATGAAACGGTCCAACTGGGCCTCCGGCAGCGGATAGGTGCCCTCCTGCTCCAGGGGGTTCTGCGTGGCCATCACCAGGAAAGGCTTCGGCAGCGCCCGGGTGTCGCGGCCGGACGTCACCTCCCGCTCCTGCATGGCCTGCAGCAGGGCCGCCTGCGTTTTGGGCGGCGTCCGGTTGATCTCGTCGGCCAGCAGCATGTTGGTGAAGACCGGCCCCTCGACAAACCGGAACTCGCGCCTGCCGGTCGCCTGGTCCTCGTCGATGACGAACGAACCCGTGATGTCGCCCGGCAACAGGTCCGGGGTGAACTGGACCCGCTTGAACTGAAGGTGAAACACGCGGGCCAGCGTCGAAATCAGCAGCGTCTTCGCCAGACCGGGCACGCCGACCAGCAGGATGTGCGAGTTGCAGAACAGCGCCATCAACACGTCATCAATGACATCTCGCTGCCCCACCACCACCTTGCCGACTTCCGCCAGAATGCGCTGATACGCCTCGGTGCAGCGTGCAATTGTCGCCAGATCGGTACCGGCCTGATGCGTCTCCATCGCGTTACTCCCCTTTCGTTCCGTTTAGAAACAGATCGACTCACGGAAGCTTTAGCAGACGCCGTGCCAACCCATTCCGCTGCATGAAAAGAGCAGGAAACCTTTTCACGAGGCTCTGCAAACCCCCTCCGGGGTGTTTGCAAGAGAGAAGTCAGAATACAGGAGTCAGGAGTCAGGATAATAGAACACGTTGTCTGTGAGAGAGTTCCCATTCTGAATACTGAATGCCGGCTTCTGAATACTGCGCTTGCAGAACCGACGCAGGAGGTTTTGCAAGCGCCTCGCTCTACCACCGCCCGATGTATTCATCCGTATGCAGTTTCCTTGCAGTCCCACGCGGAACTTTTCTGTTGAACGGCGTCGGCCGCTGTGGTATAACAGACGCCCATTTTGCTCTCCAGCGGAGTGGAACGGGCGGCCACCTCCGTCCAGGGCTTTCAGGCTGACTGCCCTGCCGGTTGATGTTGGGCTGCCTGAAACGTGTCCGGCGCGCCGCGCCGCAGACAAAGAGGTATGACGTCATGCCCAAGATGAAAACCAAGAAAGCCGCGACGAAGCGGTTTAAAATGTCGGCCACGGGCAAGGTGTTGCAGAGTCAGGGGGGCAAGTCCCACCTGAACGCCTGCAAATCGCGCAAACGCAAGCGCAATCTCCGTGGCATGTGTGAGCTCAGCGAGGCGGATCAACCGCGGATCAAACGCATGTTGTCGAATTACAAAGGCTGAAAAAGGAGAGTAGCCCATGCCCAGAGTCACCAATGCCCCGGCGTCGCGCGAGCGCAGGCGCCGTCGTTTGGACCTCGCGAAGGGTTTTCGCGGGTCACGCAGCAAGCTTTTCCGCCAGGCGACCGAGGCGGTTGACCGGTCCCAGCGGCTGGCCACCGTTCACCGCAAGCAGCGCAAGCGGGATTTCCGTCATCTGTGGATCGCCCGCGTCAATGCGGCGGCCCGCGCCAACGGCATCACCTACAGCCGGCTGATCGAAGGACTGACGAAGGCGAACATCACGCTGAACCGCAAGATGCTGGCCGAGATCGCCATCCACGATGGCGAGGGATTCCAGGCGATCATCGCGAAGGCCCGCGCGGCGCTGGCCTGAGTTTCGCAGACCTCAACACCCACACGCCCCGGCTGCAAAACACGGTTTTGCGGACGGGGCGTGTGGTTTTCGGGAGCGCGCGCGGCGCCGTCAGTCGAGCAATGTGCCGGCTTCCTTGCGGATGATGTCGCGGGACTCGGGGGCGGTGACGCTTTCAAGCGCCTTTTTATAATAGGCGGCCGCTTCGGCCCGGGCGGCGGCGGCGGCATCCGCATCGGGGATGGCGGCGAGGATCTCGGCGATGCGCAGGGCGTTGCGTCCGCGAAGCATGTCCGGGGTGTGCTGAATACCGGTTGAGGGGTCGTAGGTTTCGGCTTCGGCCAGGTCCCCGATGCAGGCCATGAACGCGCGGAAGTGCTCGACGGCCTCGCGCGGCTTGTTCTCCTTGAGGGCACGGTGGGCCTTGACCTTGCACCGCGCCATCGTGTGCCAGGCGGCGTTGCGTCCGGGAAGGCCGGCCTCCAGATAGGATTCGGCGAGGTCGTAGTCCTCCAGAACGAACGCGCCGTCGAGCCGCATGGCCTTGATCGTCTTGACGGTATCTTCGTCGGCGCCGGCGAGGAGCTGGTTGGCGATGGGGAGGAGTTGCTTGAGCACCGCCGCCTCGTCGATCAGGTCGTAGAAGAAGCGGGTCAGGAGGGCGCTCACGACGGGCGGGGGGGCCTTGGCGTTCAGCAGGGCGGCGAGCCGCTCGGGCAGGGCGGCGCGCTTGGTCGCCATGGCCGATTCGGCCCAGAGGCGGGCGGCCTGGGAGGCGGAGGCGGGTTTTCCGCCCTGCCGGAAGATCACCTCCTCGGCGCAGGCGTCCACGATGTCCCACCGCCCCGCGCTGCGGGCGGCCGGGAGAATCTGGGCAATCAGGGTGCTCAGCGCGGCATCGGGAAGCGCGGCGGCGGCGGTCTTGAACAGGTCCCGCGCCGCGTCCCAGTTGGCGCGGCCCGCAGCCAGCCGGACCGAGCTGGCCAGGAGCAGATGCGTACGATTCTCGCGCCCGCCCGCCGCCGCTGCGGCCTGCGTGTGGAGGGCTTCGAGGTCATCCCACCGGCTGGCGGCGATGAGTTGTTCGAAGGCGCTGGCCAGCGTCGCATCGGCCGCATCGGCGGGACCGGCGAGGATCACGGAGAGGGCGTCGGCGGCCTGCCCCATGTCGGGCAGGCCCAGAGCGGTGAAGAAACGCCATTCGGTCGCCTGCCGGGCCAGTTCCGCATCGACCCGGGGGAGGGCCGCGACCGAGGCGGCGAAGGCGAAGGCCGCGGCCGCGCCCTCGTGCTCGTGCAGGTGGGGGAGCAGCAGTTGGAGTCCGGCCCGCGCGCAGGCGACCGGGCCGTTGGTGCAGGTCGCGAGCACGCGGTCGCGAACCGGGCCGGTGTGTCCGGCCAGGAGGCGGATGCGGATCGCCTCGGAAAAGATTTGGTCGCCCCACGGCGCATAACGGGGATTTTCGAGCAGCGCGTCGAAGACGAGCACCGCCTCGTTGGTCTGGCCGTTCGCGAACAGATCGTTGGCCTGCTGGTACGCGTCCCCCATCGCCTGCCGGAGTTCCTGCTCGATCTGGGCCTGATCGGGGCCGCGCGCCCCCGGCGGGGAGGCGTTCTTGCCACATCCTGAAGTCAACACAACGGTCGCGGCGACCAGCCCCATCGACACAGACCTGCACACACGTTTGAACATGCCGAACCTCCGCACACGCTCCGTACCGGGCGGACGCCCGCCCGGGCATCGTCTTGAACCAGTCATAACACAGTGCCGCGCATTATAGAGAAACCCCCGCCGCAGGGCAAGCGCGTTTCACCTTTGCACGTTTCACCTTTGCACTTGCGCTAACGAAACGGAAGGATGATAATTCGCAAGCACAGGAGGCTCTTATGGATGCCGATCAGCCCGAACAGCCAACATCCGGCGCGCATGCGCTGTTAATCGTCGAACCGGGCGCCGAAGCGCGTGAGCGTCTGACGGGGATGTTCGCCGGCGCCGCCTATGTGTTGCGTCAGGCGGTCGCGGCTCCCCAGGCGTTGGCCATGGCGGCGCTGGACACGCCCGACCTGATCCTGATCGGCCCGGGTCTGGCCGATCAGCCGCGCGCCGACGTGTGCCGGCAGATCCGCATTGATCCGCTGCTGAAGGACATACCCATCATCAGCATCGTTGTGGAAAGCGGCCTCGGCGCGCGGCTGCGGGCCTTGGAGGATGGCGCGGACGACGTTTTCGCCGAGCCGATCAATGCCCGCGAAGTGTGCCTCCGGGTGCGCCACATCCTCCGGCAGGACCGCCCGAACAAGCTCACCGCGCAGCGGCTGGAATACGAGCGCGTGCAGGGCGAGATGGAGACCGCGCTGGACGCCATTCTGGAGAAATGGGCGTTCTCGCAGGAAATGATCGGCGTGGAGACGGTCGGACACACCCGGCGGGTCGCCGACCTGACGCTGGCGGTCGCCCGGCTGATGCAGGTTCCGGAGCACGAGTTGCCGATGATCCGCCGGGGGGCGATCCTCCACGACATCGGGCGGGTCGCCGTGGATCATGATGATGTGCTCGCCTGGAACACGCTCGCCCCCGGCGATCAGGCGCGCGTGCGCCAGCACCCGTCGCGCGCGGAGGAGCTGTTGTGGCCGATTCCCCTCCTGCGCCAGGCGCTGGCGATTCCCCGGCACCACCACGAACGGTGGGACGGTTCGGGGTATCCGAAGGGCCTGCAAGGCGAGGCCATTCCCCTGGCCGCCCGCATCTTTGCCGTTGTGGACGTGTATGACGAGCTGTGCGCGGGGCATCCCCGGCGTCCCGCCTGGCAGCCGCATCAGGCGCTGGCCATGATCCGGACCCAGTCGGGCAAGTGGTTTGACCCGGCTGTGGTGGCCGCTTTTCTGAAAAGCCAGCCCCTGCTGACCGCGCAAATCCCGTCGACCCACCGAAAGGCCGTCAAACAGAAACGCGTCGCGCGGTCGCGCCGGTTCTGGGACAGGCTTTCACTCAGCCGGCGCGGCGCGTGGGCGCAATTGGTGGTTGCGTCGCTGCTGATCACGGTCCTCCCCATGCTGTGTGTGATCTGGCTGTGGCAGGCCGATGTCAACGGCCAACTGACCTCGTCGGTGGCGGCGGGCGTGTCGGTGGTCACGATCGCCGTCATGCTCGGCGGCTACACGCTTCTCGGAAAATACCCCCTGAACATCGTGCGCATGCGGAACTACCTGCGGATGCTGGCGAGCGGCGACATGCCGGTGCGCGTACACCTGTCGAACGACACCGACGACCTGACGGCCATGCAGCAGTACATGGCCGACATCGTGCGGCAGGCGGCCGACCGCATCCGGGTGATCCAGGAGCAGCAGGACCGCCTGCTTCACACGGAACGGCAGCGGGTGATGATCGAAAGCCTCGGCTCGCTGTGTCACCATCTGGGCCAGCCGGCAACCCTCATCGCCACGTATCTCTACATGCTTCAGCAGCAGGCGGAGAAGCCGGAGATGCAGAAGACGGTCGGGGAGTGCCAGCAGGCGTTTGAAGCCCTGCGCGACATCCTGACCCGCCTGCAGCGGATCGTCATCTATCGCACCGAGCCCTATCTGGACGCAAAACCCGAGGATCCGTCGGGTTCGGGCAGGCAAATCCTCTCCTTGTAAACCTATGGGCGACACCGGCGATATCGTCATCACGGGCGCGCGGGAGCACAACCTGCGCGGCATCGATGTGCGGATCCCGCGCAACAGTCTGACCGTGATCACGGGTCTCAGCGGCTCGGGCAAGTCGTCCCTGGCGTTCGACACCCTCTACGCCGAGGGGCAGCGCCGGTATGTCGAGAGCCTCTCGGCCTACGCCCGGCAGTTTCTCGACCAGATGCAGAAACCGGACGTCGAGCATATCGAGGGACTCTCGCCGGCGATCGCGATCGAGCAGCGGACGGCCGGGAGCAATCCGCGCTCGATCGTGGCGACCACCACCGAAATCCACGACTACCTCCGCCTGCTCTACGGCAACATCGGCCGCCCGCACTGCCCCGCCTGCGGCCGTCCCGTGGAGAAACAAAGTGCGGAGCAGATCGTCGCGCGGCTGCTGGCGTTTCCGCCTAAAACCAAACTGGTGCTCCTCGCGCCGCTGGTCCAGGGCCGCAAGGGGCGGCACGAGGAGGTGCTGGACGCCGTGCGCCGCCAGGGGTTCCTCCGCGTCCGCGTCAACGGCGTCATGCAGGAGATCGACGCCGTCCCCGCGCTGGACAAGAACAAGAGCCATGTGATCGAGGCGGTGGTCGACCGGCTGGTCGTCTCCGATGCCATCCGCGCGCGCCTCGCCGATTCGGTCGAGCTCGCCCTGAGACAGGGCGGCGGCGTGATCCGCGTCCTGCGGACCGCTCCCGACGGCGCCGCGAGCGAGGAGGTCTACTCCGAAAAGAACGCCTGTCCGGCGTGCGGGGTGAGCTTCGAGGAGCTCAAGCCGCGGTCGTTCTCCTTCAACAGCCCCTACGGCGCCTGCCCCGTCTGCTCGGGGCTGGGGGTGCAGCTCGTGTTTGACGAAGACCTGATCGTACCGGACCCCGATCTCTCGCTGGAGGCCGGCGCGGTCCAGGCGTGGCGCCGCGGCGGGCACCGCCTGATCCTCTATTACCGGCACCTGCTCAAGGCGGTGGCGAAGGCCTTCGCGATCGACCTGGACACGCCCTACCGCGAGTTGCCCGCCGCGTTCCGCGAGACGCTGATGCGCGGGTCGGGCGGACAGGCGATCGATCTGGCGTATTGGATGAAGGGCGCCTGGCGCACCCAGTCCAAGCCGTTCGAAGGGGTGATTCCCAGCCTGCAGCGGCGCTACAACGAGTCGGAGATCGAGGAGGTGCGCGAGCGGCTGCGCAAATACATGTCCACGCAACGCTGCCCGGCGTGCGGCGGCGCGCGGCTGCGGCCGGAGGCGCGGGCCTGCACCGTGGGCGGCCGGTCGATCGTCGAGGTGATGGCCCTGACGGTGCGCGAGGCCCGCGGCTTCTTCGAGGGGCTTGCGCTGACCGCCCAGGAGGCCGTGATCGCCGCCGAAGTGCTCAAGGAGATCCGCCGCCGGCTGAGCTTCCTCGTCGACGTGGGGCTCGACTACCTCACGCTGGACCGGCCGAGCGCGACGCTGTCGGGCGGCGAGATGCAGCGGATCCGGCTGGCGACCCAGATCGGCTCGGGGCTGGTCGGCGTGCTCTATGTGCTCGACGAGCCCACCATCGGCCTCCACCCGCGCGACAACGAACGGCTCATCGCCATGCTCCGCCGCCTGCAGCAGCGGGGCAACACGGTGGTGATCGTCGAACATGACGAGGAGATGATCCGCGAGGCCGACACCATCATCGACCTCGGCCCCGGCGCGGGCCGCGCCGGCGGGGAGGTGGTCTACCAGGGCGACCTGAAGGGTCTCCTGCGCGCGCCGCGCTCCGAGACCGCCGCCTACCTCAGCGGCGCCAAGGCGATCACCCCGCCCGCCGAGCGTATCCAGCCGGGCAAGCACTGGCTGACGGTCAAGGGCGCGGCCGAAAACAATCTCCAGGGGATTGATGTGGCGATCCCCCTCGGCTGCTTTGTCTGCGTGACCGGCGTCTCGGGATCGGGCAAGTCGACGCTGGTGGACGATATCCTGCGCAAATACCTCGCCCGCCATTTCTACGGCGCCGGCGACAAGCCCGGAGCCTTCAAGAAGATCACCGGCGTGGAACATCTGGACAAGGTGATCGAGATCGACCAGAGTCCGATCGGTCGCACCCCGCGCAGCAACCCCGTGACCTACACCGGCGCGTTCACCGCCATCCGGGACCTGTTTGCCGCCACGCCCGCCGCCAAGGTGCGGGGTTACGGCCCCGGCCGGTTCAGCTTCAACGTCAAGGGCGGCCGCTGCGAGGTGTGCAAGGGCGATGGCCTGATCAAGCTGGAGATGCACTTCCTGCCCGACGTCTACGTCACCTGCGAACTGTGCGGCGGTTTACGCTACAACCGCGAGACGCTGGAGGTGCGCTACGGGGGCCGGACCATCGCGGAGGTGCTGGCGATGACCGTTGATGAGGCGCTCGAGGTCTTCCAGGCCGTGCCCGGGGTGGCCAGCAAACTGCGCACGCTCTCCGAAGTCGGCTTGGGCTATGTTCAGCTCGGACAGTCGGCGACCACCCTATCGGGCGGCGAGGCGCAGCGGATCAAGCTCTCTGCCGAACTCAGCCGCCGCGCCACGGGGCGCACGCTCTACCTGCTGGACGAGCCGACCACCGGACTGCACTTCGCCGACGTCCACAAGCTGATGGAGGTGCTGCTGCGGCTGCGGGCGAGCGGCAACACCGTCGTGGTGATCGAACACAACCTCGACGTGGTCAAATGCGCCGATCACATCATCGACCTCGGCCCCGAAGGCGGCAGCGGCGGCGGCCGGGTCGTCGCCTGCGGCACCCCCGAAGTCATCGCCGCCTGTCCCGATTCCCACACCGGACGGTTTCTGAAGCGGCATCTGGCCGCGGGTCATGCCACCCGCGCCACGCGACCCTGATGTTGACAGGAGCCTCCGTTTCCACGATGATGTCAGCCATTCGCCGATCGTGACGAGCCGGGGTTTTGCCATGATTATTCATTCCTCCGTCGCCGCTATGTTTTCAACGCCGTGGTTCTGGTCGGCCCTGTCCGGCTGGATGCTCGCGCAACTGTGCAAGTTGACGGCCGTGCTGATCACCGAGCGCCGGCTGGACATCGGCTATTTTGTGAGCACCGGCGGCATGCCCAGCGCGCACTCGGCGATGGTCAGCGCCCTGGCGACGGCGATCTCGCTGACCGAGGGGTTCGGCGCGCCCGTCGCCATCCTGACGTGGTGTTTCGCGGGGGTGACGATGTTCGATGCGGCGGGCGTGCGCAACGCGGCGGGCGAGCAGGCGCGCATCCTGAACCAGATCGTGGACGAGCTGTTCAAGGAGCACCGGCTCTCCGAGAAGCGGCTGAAGGAGCTCCTCGGCCACACCCGTTTCGAGGTCTTCGTCGGGATGCTCATCGGCATCCTCTCCGCCATCATCGTGGTGACGCGGTTCTTCTAGTCAGGCGCGCGGCACGAGGCGGTCCACCCCGTTCATATACGGCACGATGGCGGGCGGCAGCGCGATCGAGCCGTCGGCCTGCTGGAACTGTTCGAGGATCGCGATCATCAGCCGCGGCAGCGCCACGCCCGAGCCGTTGAGCGTGTGGACAAACTGCGGCTTGCCGGCGGCGTCGCGGTAGCGGATGTTCGCGCGGCGCGCCTGGAAATCCTCGAAGTTGCTGCAGCTCGACACCTCCAGCCAGCCCTTCTGGCCCGGCGCCCACAGCTCGATGTCATAGCATTTCGCGGCGGCGAAGCTGATGTCCCCCGAGCACAGCTCCAGAATGCGGTAGTGGAGGCCCAGGCCCCGGAGCACGTCTTCGGCATGGCCCACGAGCGTCTCCAGCTCGGCATAGGAGGTGGACGGCTCGACGAATTTGACCATCTCGACCTTGTCGAACTGGTGGACGCGCAGGATGCCGCGGGTCTCCTTGCCCGCCGAGCCGGCCTCGCGCCGGAAGCACGGCGTGTAGGCCGTGAGGTACACCGGAAGGGGGCGGTCGATGATCTCGTCGCGGAAGTAGTTGGTCACCGGCACCTCGGCGGTCGGGATCAGCCACAGGTCGTCCACCTCGCAGTGATACATGTCCTCGGCCATCTTGGGGAGCTGCCCCGTGCCGCGCATCGAGTCGCTGTTGACGACGAACGGCGGCAGCATCTCGGTGTATCCGTGCCGGGTCGTATGCAGGTCGAGCATGTACTGGATCAGCGCCCGCTGCAGCTTCGCGCCCGCGCCGAGCAGGAGGGGGAAGCCCGATCCGGACATCCGGGTTGCACGGGGAAAGTCGAAAAGGCCGAGACGCTCGCCGAGGGCGACGTGATCCCGGGGCGCGAAGTCGAACTGCGGAGCTTCGCCCGCGTGGCGCACCACGCGGTTGGCCGAGGCGTCGGGACCCGTCGGGATGGTCCGGCACGGAACGTTGGGGATGCGCAGCATGGCCTCGCCGAGGGTCGCTTCGAGCACGCGGATCTCCTCGTCCAACGCGGTGATCCGGTCGCCCGTCGCGCGCACGCCGGCCTGAAGCGCGGCCGTGTCGGCGCCCGATTTCTTCAGCAGGCCGATTTTTTTTGAGTCGCTGTTGCGCGTGTTCTTCAGCTCCTCGACCTGGGTGACGAGCCCGCGGCGGGCGCGGTCCAGCTCAATCACCTGGTCCAGCGCCGAGCCATCGGCGCCGCGGCGCGCCAGACCTTCGCGAATTTCGTCCGGCTTCTCTCGAATGCGTTTGATGTCCAGCATGGCGGTTCCTTCTCAGGACCGTCCCGCGGGCGGGCCGGTCGGCCGTGTTCGGATGAAGGGCTCCAATCGTCGTCGCCGGGTATCATACTCCGTGGCGCCGGATTCGGCAACCCCGCAGCGGAGGCCTAAGCCAGTTCCGCCAGCCGCGATCCCGACGCCTGGCGGATTTCGTCAAACAGGCTCCGGCCGTGTGCGTCAATCCCCACAACCGCTTCAAACCCCTCGACCGTCCATTCCCACATCGCTTCGGTCGCGCCGAAGGCCTCCAGGAAGAACACCCGCCGCACGGCGGTCACCCGCCGGGCCAGCGAGGCCGCCGCGCCGCCGACCGCCTGCAGATAGACGCACCCCTGCGTGCGGCACGCCTCGCGGGTTTTGTCGCCCATCCCCCCCTTGCCGATGATCACCCGCACGCCGTGACGCGCGATGATCCCGGCCATGTAGGGCTCCTCGCGCGACGAGGTGGTCGGCCCGGCGGCCACCACCCGCCAGCCGCCGCCGTCGGCCGGAACCACGACCGGCCCGCAGTGGTAGATCGCCGCATCGCGCAGCGGGACCGGCGCGTCGCCGCCGCCGTGAAGGAAGGCGTGCAGCCGGTCGCGGCCGGTATAGACCGTCCCGGAGAGCCGCACCGATTCACCCGCCTTCACGGCGCGGACCTGTCGCTCGTCAAACGGGCTTGTGAGCGTCCTCATAGCATCCATAACTCATCCTCGGTCCCGCATCCAATCGGCCGCCTGGCCCCGGAAAACGTGGAATCAGCGTAGGACAAACACCCGGGAACGTCCAGATAATTAGCGCCGGCCTCACACCAGCTTCCGCACCACGCCGCAGACCACCCCTTCCACGGCCAGCTTGTGCGCGGGCCGGATGGTGGCGTACGCCGGATTGGCCGGTTCCAGCCTCACGTCCCGCCCCTCCTTGAAGAAGTATTTCAGGGTCCAGGCGCCGTCCACGCAGGCGATCACGATGTTGCCGTTGCGCGGCGTGCGGCCCCGCTCCACCAGCACCGTGTCGCCGGGCAAAATCCCCGCCCCGATCATCGAATCGCCCTCGACCTTCAGCATGAAGGTCGCCTCGGGCCTGCCGATCAGGTACTCGTCGAGGCTCATCGTGTCGAGCAGCGCCTCCTCGGCGGGCGAGGGGAATCCAGCCGCCACGCCGCCCAGCAGCCGCAGCGCGCAGGCCGCGCGGCGGGGCGGGGCCGCCAGCCGGCCCGTCGCCGTCCGGGTCAGCGCGCCGGCCCTCACGAACGCCTTCGCCAGCACGGAGGCCGTGTTCTTCGACCGCACGTTGAACAGCGTGCACAGCTCGGTCAGCGTCGGCGCCCGGCCGGTGCGGCGGACGTAGTCGTTGAGGATCGGGAGGCGCTCGGCCAGTTTGGATCGGGGTGACATGCGGGCAGTATAGAACATTTGTTCTGGATATGGCAAGCCCAATCGGCTATCCTCTGCGGCATGGACCCCCGGTATCAGGACTGCACCGTGCTGCATGTGGACGCCGACGGCTTTTTCGCCGCCGTCGAGCAGGCGCTCAATCCGGCCCTGCGCGGCCGCCCGGTTGTGACCGGGGCCGAGCGCGGCATCATCGCGGCCGCCAGCTACGAGGCCAAGGCGCGGGGGATCACGCGCGGCCTCCAACTCCACGAGGCCCGGCGCCTCTGTCCCGATCTGGTGGTGCTGCCATCGGACTACGAGGCGTACAGCCTCTACTCCCAACGGGTCTTCGAGATCCTGCGCCGCTTCACCCCGCTGGTGGAAGAGTACTCGATCGACGAGGCGTTCGCCAGCCTGGACGGATGCGGCGGCGTGCTGGGCGCGCCGCTGGAGTCGGTGGCGGAGCAGATCCGCCACGCCGTCTCCACCGAGCTGGGCCTCACCGTTTCGGTCGGCATCAGCCTCACCAAGACGCTGGCCAAGCTCGGCTCGAAATTCCGCAAGCCCGACGGCCAGACCATCCTCCGCCGCGAACACGTGCCGATCCTGCTCGGCCGCACCCCGGTCGGCCGGGTCTGGGGAATCGGCTCCGCCAGCGCGGCCAGGCTCCAGGCGCGGGGAATCGCAACCGCGGCTGACTTCGCCCGCATGGACGAAACCGCCGTCCTGCGCCTCCTGCACAAGCCCGGCCATGAGACCTGGCTCGAACTGCGGGGCCGGCGCGTCTTCCCGATCGACACGGAGGCCAAACGCCGCTACGACAGCATGATGAAGGGGCACACCTTCTCCCCGCCCAGCGATGATCCGGAGCTGGTCTTCTCCGAGGCGGTGCGCAACCTGAGCGCCGCCCTGGCCAGACTGCGCCGCCACGGACATCTGGCGCGCGAGATCGGCCTCTGTCTCCGCCTCAAGGACTACGCCGCACAGGCCGCCTCGGCGCCGCTTCCCTGCCCGACATCACACGACGGCGAGGTTGCGCCGATTCTGCGGACGCTCTTCGACGCCCTGTTCACGCCGGGGCGGACGTATCGCTCCACCGGGGTCTGGCTCGGCAGGTTGGAGGACGGGCGCAACCGCCAGCCCGACCTGTTCGAGGAGACGCCGGCACGCCACGCCTGCGGGAGGCTGGACGCCGCCGTCGACCGCCTCAACCGGCGCTACGGCCAGAACGCGGTCGCCCCGGCGGCGCTGCTGGACGGGAGACGTAAACCCTGGCACCCACGTGACGCCGCCCCGGCGCGCTACGACGCGCGGCTGGAAGGCGAGGAGCGACGACGCCTGGCCATCCCCCGCATGACGCTCGGAAATCCGGTGTGAAGAGGCGATAGCCGGAACTGATATTTTTTCACTTGCGCAAATCCGCCAACTGATGGACAATGGAAAAAAGGAGACTCCTATGTCTGATCTCATATCATCCCTGAAGTCCGAAATTGTCCGCCTCTCCCGCAAGGAAGCCAAGGCGGCGGTTGACCCCGTGCGCAAGCCCTCCATCGCCGCCAGAAAAGCCATCGCCGACATCAAGCGGCGGATGGCCGCCCTGGAGAAGGAGCTGCGGCGGGTGAACGAGGTTCTGTCGAAAGTACAGTCCGCCCAGCCCTGCCAGCCCGAGCCCGCCGCGTCCGATGTCAAGGTGCGGATCACCTCGCGGAACGTCCGGGGCCTGCGGAACCGGCTGAAGCTCGCCCCGGCCGCCTTCGCCAAACTGCTCGGCGTCACCCCGAAATGGGTCTACCTCTATGAGAACAAAGAGGGACCGCTCAAGATGCGCGCGACGACGCTGAAGGCTTTCCTGGCCGCCACCGCCCTGAAAGCCGGGGAGGCGAAGCGGCGGGTCAGCGCGATGAAGTGACGCGCCGGCGGCGTGCGGGCGCATCCCCGTTTCACTGACCGTTGCGGGGGCGTCTCGCCAGGCACCCCTTTCCACGCCACCGGATCATGCGCGTTCCGAGGCGCGGTGGACGCCGAGAACGGCGTTCCCTCCCGGCGGGCTCGTCCGAGCCCGCTTGGCGCCTTCCACCGGGAGGGCCCGCGTCCTCGCGGGCCGCAGGTGCAAGGGGTTGCGCATGGATCGGCGGCGTTGGCGACAGGCGCAGACCCTGGGCCGGTCAGCGGAACGGGGATGCGCCGTCGCTAACCGATTACGCCTTCCGCTGATTTTTTCGCTTGTTCGTGCAGCCCATTTGTGATTAAATACGCTCTCCTTTGAGCACAAACGATCACAAATGAGCGAATCATCCAACAAGGAACTGGCTGCCGGGCGTCATCAACGGCTCCGCGTGTTGCTGCGCGAGCGCCAGGTGGTCCGCGTGGAGGAATTTGCCGCGACGCTGGAGGTCTCGCCCGCGACGGTTCGGCGCGACCTGGCGGAGATGGAGGCCGACGGCGAACTCAAGCGGGTGCATGGCGGGGCGGTGGCGATGGCCGCGCCGCTCGTCGCGGACGAGCCGCTTTTCGAGGACAAGGCATCGCGCGCCGAACCCCAGAAGCGCCGCATCGCCGCCGCCGCGGCCAAGCTGATTCCGGCCGCGCACACGACCCTGTTTCTGGATGGCGGCTCGACGGTCCTCGCGCTGGCGCATCTCCTCATCCGCAGCACGCAGCACACGATTGTCACCAATTCGCTCCGCGTCGCCCAGGTGCTTTCCGCGGGAGGACCGCGGGTGATCCTCACCGGCGGCGCGTTGCGGCGGCTCTCGCAGACGTTTGTCGGCCCGCTCACCCGGCACATTCTGGAGAACATCTCCTGTGACATCGCCTTCATGGGCACCCTCGGGCTCACCCCGGACGACGGCCTGACCACCACCGACCCGGACGAGGCCTACACCAAGGAGCTGGCGATCGCCCGCGCCCGCCGCGTCGTCCTGCTGGCCGACGCCACCAAGGTCGGTGCCGTCTCGACCGTCCGTTTCGCGCCGCTCTCAACCCTGCACACGCTGGTCACCGACACCGCGCTGGCGCGTTCGACGCTCAGCGCCCTGCGCGACGCCTACCCGGCGTTGCGCATCCTCACCGCCTAGGCTTTTCAACACGTAATCCGAAAGAACAGGAACCCCCATGAGCACACCCGCCAACAACTACCTGAGCACGCTGAAACCGGCCTTCAAGCCCGGCAAGACGAACCTGGGCACGATCGCCGCCTACCAGTACAAGAAAACCCTGGCCGACGAGCTGGCCGCGGGCGGCCTCACGAAGCCGCAGGCCGTCGATCTGCTGGAGGACATGCTCACCGTCCGCGAGTTCGAGGAGATGATCGTCAAGCTCCGCACCGGCGCCTATCCCTCCTGCG
>CAZDLY010000014.1:0-47592 GCA_964506575.1 uncultured Akkermansia sp.
CGTTCTTCTACTCGTTCCTCTCGGGCGTGGCCGAACCGGTCGGCGCCGCGGTCGGTGGCGTGTTTCTAGTCCACTACATGAGCGATGCCGTGTTTGGCATGCTCTTTGCGTTGGTTGCCGGCATCATGGTCTTTATTTCGCTGGATCAGCTTCTGCCAATGGCCGAGAAACACGGCGAACACCACCTCTGCACGTACGGCCTGCTAGCCGGCATGGCGCTTATGGCGATCAGCCTGCTGCTGTTCCTGAAGTGATCGGCGATCATCCCTCCGGCCCAGCAAGAGACACGATGGAGAGAAACGATGCACACCAACGCGCTGATCCATGAGTCGAGTCCCTACCTCCTTCAACACGCGCACAACCCGGTAGACTGGCTGCCCTGGGGCGAGGCCGCGTTCGAGAAGGCGCGGCGCGAGAACAAGCCGGTCTTCCTGTCCGTCGGCTACTCCACCTGCCACTGGTGTCACGTGATGGAACGTGAATCGTTCGAGAACGAAGCGATCGCGTCGCTCCTCAACCGGCACTTCGTCCCCGTCAAGGTTGACCGCGAGGAACGGCCGGACGTGGACCGCGTCTACATGACCTATGTTCAAGCCACCACGGGCGGGGGCGGATGGCCGATGAGCGTGTGGTTGACGCCCGGCCTCAAGCCCTTTCTCGGCGGCACGTACTTCCCGCCCGAGGATCGAGGGGGAAGGCTAGGATTCGAGACCGTTCTCCTGCGGGTCGCCGAAGCATGGGAGAAGGATCGGGCGGCGATTACTGAATCGAGCAACGCCGTTATGAGCCGGCTCCGGACGGTGACAGGCGACACGGCTGCGGGCGGTGACGCGCCGGACCGCGCGTTGCTGGAACGGGGCTACGAACAGTTCAAGGCTTCCTATGATCCGGAAGAAGGCGGGTTCGGCGACGCGCCCAAGTTCCCGCGGCCGTCGGTTATGGACTTCATGCTGCGCTTCCACGCGCGGACGGGCGCTGCCGAGGCCCTCGGCATGACGATCCACACCCTGCGCAAGATGGCGCTGGGCGGCCTGCACGATCACCTCGGCGGCGGCTTCCATCGCTATTCCGTGGATGCACGCTGGCATGTGCCGCACTTCGAAAAGATGCTGTACGATCAAGGGCAACTGGCCGGCACCTACGTGGATGCCTATCAACTGACGCGCGATCCCTTTTTTGCCGAGGCGGCCTGCGGCATTCTCGACTACGTTCGCCGCGACATGACCGGCGATCGGGGCCAGTTTTATTCCGCCGAGGACGCGGACAGCCCCCGCCCCGGGAACCCCGACGAAAGCGCCGAGGGCGCCTTCTACGTCTGGACCCGAACGGAACTCGATGAGGTCCTGGGAACAGAGTCGGCCGGGCTGTTCGCCTTCGTCTATGGCGTCGAACCTGGCGGCAATGTCAGCGACGACCCGCACGAGGAATTCGAGGGCCGCAACGTCCTGATCATGTCACGAACCGAGGCGGAAGCTGCGGCGCACTTCAAGACGCCGGAGGCCGGTATCCTGGATCGGTTGGCGGCGGCACGACGGCTTTTGTTCGAGACGCGTGCCCGCCGGCCTCGCCCGCACCTGGACGAAAAAACCCTCACCGCCTGGAACGGCCTGATGATTTCCGCCTTCGCCCGCGCCTATCAGGCGCTGGGCGACGCCGCGTACCTCACGGCCGCCCGACGGGCGGCAGACTTCCTTCGCGCGAACCTCTATGACGCATCGCGCGGGGTCCTGTTGCGTCGCTATCGCGCCGGAATGGCCGCCATTGACGGCTATGCCGATGACTATGCGTTCATGGTCCGGGGGCTGCTCGATCTCTATGAGGCATGCTTCGATGTCGCTTATGTCGAATGGGCGCTGGCGCTGCAGAAGCAGCAGGACGCGCTATTCTGGGACGAGCGGGGCGGCGGCTACTTCGACACTTCGGGCGCCGACGAGACCATCCTGTTGCGAATGAAGGAGGGGTATGACGGCGCCGAACCCTCGGCCAATTCAGTTGCCGCGCTGAACCTGCTGCGCCTGGCGCAGATGACCGATGACGCCGGACTGCGCGACAAGGCCGAACGGACGCTGGCCGCGTTTGGGTCCGCTCTGCGCCGGACCCCCCACGCCCTTCCGGCCATGCTGACGGCGCTGGAGTTCCACCTGTCAAAGCCCCGTCAGATCGTCATCGCCGGGCGGCCTGACGCGAAGGATACCCAGGCCCTGTTGGCGGTCGTGCGGGAGCGCTTTTCGCCCAACCAGATCATGCTGCTCGCCGATGGCGGGCCCGGCCAGAACTGGCTGGCTCAGCGTCTGGCCTTCCTCCGCGGCCTCGCGCCCCTTGACGGCAAGGCCACCGCCTATGTGTGCGAAAACTCTGCCTGCCGGACGCCCGTCACCGAGCCCGCGGCCCTGCGGGAACAACTGGGAGGTTGAACGGTGGAAGGGCCTTTGACTGGGCTCAACCCCACTTGCCCTTGCTCATGTGTCCCTGAAGTTCCGTCATGGAGAGTTTCATCTAAACCCTTTCAAGTGCCGGCGAGGCGGCCGAACAGCCACACCATGCAGGGAATGGTGACCGCCGCCGCGACATAGCTGGTCAGTAGCAACTGGCTGGCGAACGCCACGTTGCCGCCGCTACGACCGACCATGATCGGGGCGGCGGTGACGGGCGGCATGGCCGCCTGGAGCAGGAGAAGAAATCCCAGATCGCGGGACAGGTTCAGGATCGGAAGCGCGGCGAGAAAGAGCAGAGGAAAGACCACGTTGCGGATGCCGATGAAGGCGACGATCTCGCGCCAGTAGATCGGCCCGCGATCCTCGTAATCTTCGCGAATGCGTGCGCCCAGCAGGATCAAGAGCAGCGGCACGGAAACCGCACCGATTTGCTGCAGGGCTTTGATGAGCATGTCCGGCACCCGGTTCGTGAAGCCCGCGAGGCCGATCAACACGGCCGCCACGGTGGTTAGCAGCACCGGATGCAGCGTCTTGCGCCAATCCAGGCGCGGACTCGATTGGAAGAACATCCCGCACGTATTGAAGAAGAACGCCGGGAAGAGCAACGTCATGAGGAACAACTGGGCGATGGCTTGGGAGTCTGCGCCGAACATCTCCGTCAGAATCGCCAAGGGAAAGAATATCGCATTCTGGTAGAAGCAGCACAGACGGAATTCGCGGCGCACGGCCGGACGAGCCGCATAGCCCGCCGCCAAACTGAGCGGCAGCGCGGCCAGGGTAAAGAGAACCCACCCGAGCGGCAGGCGGTGCCACCCCGGCATGTCGGCGGGGTGAAACCGACTCAGGATGACCGTGAACACAAGGCACGGAAGCGCGACGTCAAGCGCAATGGCGCTCAACGCGGGCATGGCCGCCGGCGTGACCACCCGGCGCGCCCGAAGCACCCACCCGAAGGCGCTCATTAGAAAAAGGATAAGCAGCGCTTCAATCGCCGCCACGGCCGACTGCATTCATAGCCTCCGATGCCCGGATGTTCTTAAACCAGCCGGCTTGCGGCAAGTCCGGTTTACCGCACGCCGTCAGTCCGGCAGTGCCGCCAGGGCTGGGGATCCATTCTGGGAGTTCATGGCTGTTGGAGCGCTCTCTCAACCTCCGCAATGAGTTCCTTGTCGTCGGGCTTCGTGCGGCTTCCGAACCGCCCGACGATCACCCCGTCCCGCCCGATCAGGAACTTGTTGAAGTTCCAGGAGATCGCGCCGCCAAAGTTCGGGTTGGTCTCCTTCGATGTCAGGAACGCATAGAGCGGGTGGATGTCCTTGCCCTTGACCGAGATCTTCGCGAACATCGGAAAGTCCACGCCATAGGTCAGCGTGCAGAAGTTCTTGATTTCGGCCTCCTTTCCCGGCTCCTGCCCGAGGAAGTCGTAGATATTGGTCATGGCAGCCTCCCCGTTCACGCAAACTCCCGCTATCATCCATACAGCAGCTATCCCGATTGCCAGCAATGTTCTCATGGCACACCTCATCAATCTCGTACCCGCTCGAATCACCTTTTTAGATTAATGTTACCAGAACCGGGACGGCGGTAACAGCTTTTCTAGTGAAGAAGGAAACTGGCAACATGGCGACGACGGGCGCATCCCCGTTTCACTGACCTGCGATCGCCCGCCGCTACCGCACCGGTCGGCGCGTGAGCGGGATCTACGAGACCGCTCACACCGTCTGCGCGGTCCGATACGTCCCGCGCCACCGCTGCCGCGTCGGCCGGGGCGCTAGCCCACGTCACAGGGCTGTCCACAGGATCGCCCGCTTGACAGGTCAGTGAAACGGGGATGCGCCCGGCGACGACAGCCCATTACTTCGGCATTGTCTCCCGTTCATCGCTCGGCTACACTGATCCCACGCATGTTTGACCTCATCCTAGCGGGCGGGACGGTGATCGACGGAACGCGCGGGGCGCGGCCCGTCCGAGCCGACGTGGGCGTGAGCCGCGGCCGCATCACGGCGGTCTGCGACCTCGGCGCGGCCGAGGCGGTCGAACGCATCGATGCCACAGGCTGCCTGGTCACGCCGGGCTTCATCGACGCCCACTCGCACTCCGACACCTATCTACTGCTGGAGCCCGACGCGCCGAGCAAGGTCGCACAGGGGATCACCACCGAAGTGGTCGGCCAGTGCGGCGGCAGCGGCGTGCCGGCGCTGGACGACATCTGCCTCGCCTCGGACTGGGCGGGCATGGTCTATCCGCAACTGGCTGGCGGCGGCGGACGCCGCCGCCCGGACGGCGAGCCGGGGCCGACCTGGCGGACGGTCGCCGAGTATCGCGCGCTATGGGATCAGGTCCGACCCGCGGTCAACGCCAAGCTTTACATCGGCCACAACACCTTGCGCAAGGGTGTGATGGGCTATGCGCCGCGTCCGGCCGACGCAGGTGAGACGGCGCGGATGATCCGCAATCTGGAACAGGCGCTCGACGAGGGCGCCTCGGGACTGAGCACGGGGCTGGTCTACCAGCCGGGTAAATTCGCGCTACCCGGCGAAGTGCTGGCGCTCGCGTCCGCCGCAGCGGCCCGTGGGGCCGGATATGCCACCCACATGCGAAGCGAGGGCGACGCGCTGCTGGAGGCGCTTGATGAGGTGCTCGATCTGGCCCGCGCGACCGGCATCCGCACCCAGATCTCGCATCTCAAGACCGCGCACCCGCGCAACTGGCACAAGCTCGATGCGGCGCTGGAGCGGATTGAACGCGCGCGCGCCTCGGGCCTGTCCGTCCATGCCGACCGCTACCCCTACACGTTCGGCGCGACCGAGCTGGACCTGGTCCTGCCCGGGTGGGCTTCGGACGGCGGGCCTGCGGTGATTCTGCGCACTCTGGACGATCCGGAGGCGTGCGCGCGGGTTGTCACCGAACTCGATGCCGCCGAGACCGACTGGTCCGGTGTGATCGTGGGCGGTTGTTATTCCCTTTCGAGCCAGGCCTACTGCGGGATGTCCATGGCCGACGCCGCGCGGCAGCGCGGCGAGACGCCGGGCACAACGGCGGTCTGGCTGATCCGCGAAGGGCGGGCCAAAACCGGCGCGTTTTTTGGCGGCATGTCCGAAGACAATCTGCGGCGGATCTACCGGCAGCCCTGGGTCATGGTCGGCAGCGACGCCTCGCTGCGCGCCCCCCATGGGGTGCTCGGCGCCGACCATCCGCACCCGCGGGCCTACGGCGCCATGCCGCGATTCTTCCGGATGGCGGTGGACGAAGGGCTGATGGACGCGGTTGAGGCGGTTCATCGCATGACCGGACTCGCAGCCGAGGCGTTTGGCCTGGCCGACCGCGGACGGGTCGCCACGGGATGGTGCGCCGATCTGGCGGTATGGGACGCCGCAGCCTTCGCATCCACGGCCACCTACGGCGCCCCGCACCGCTTCGCCAGCGGCATGCGGCAGGTGGTGGTCAACGGCGCCGTCACCTTCGACAACGGCCGATTTACCGGCCGCCGCAACGGCGTGATTATACGCTGAACTTGACAGCGACCCCCTTTTCTGTTTTCCTATACCCCGCTTTATGACAGGCCGCTAGCTCAGTTGGTAGAGCACATGACTTTTAATCATGTGGTCGCGGGTTCGATCCCCGCGCGGCCTACCACTTAAATATACCCCGCACGCCCCGCCACCCGCTATCCTATGCATTACCGAACGGGCGCGGTGTCACGACCCGCGTTTCATCCACACCCGAACCGAGGAGAACCGCCATGGCTGCAACCGACCTGAAAGCCGCTTACAAGACCATCATGGACGACCACTTCACCCCGAAGATGGAGATCAGTTTCATTGACGGCGCCAGCCGCCAGACGCTCTGCTACGAAAAGGTCTCCTGGGTGATCGACGGCGAGAGGAAGGGGCTTCGCTACGGCGAGAATCCGGGCCAGGAAGCCGCCCTGTACAAGCTGGTCAACGGCAACCTCACCCTCGGCGAGGTCACCGCCATTGCGCCCGGACGCCTCCTGGCCTCCGAACCCGAGCTGCTCCAGTCGGGCAAGCACCCCGGCAAGACCAACCTCACCGACGCCGACAACGCACTCAACATCCTCCGCTACCTCGACGCCACCCCCTGCGCCGTCATCGTCAAGCACAACAACCCCTGTGGCGTGGCCAAGGGCTCGTCCCTCGCCGAGGCCTACTTCCGCGCCAACAAGGCCGACCGCCTCGCCGCCTTCGGTGGCTGCATCGCGCTGAACCGCGAGGTGGACCTCGAAACCGCCAAACTCGTGGCCGAAAACTATGCCGAGGTGGTGGTCGCCCCCGAGTTCGGGCCCGGCGTGCTCGACCTTTTTGCAACCAAGAAGAACCTGCGCGTCATGCGCATCGGCAACATGGCACGCCTCACCGGCTTTGTGGCGCAGCGCGTGGTCGATTTCAAGTCGCTCATCGACGGCGGCATCGTGGCCCAGTGGTCGTTCGTTCCCGAAGCCCGCACCGCCAGCCAGCTCATGCCCGCCGAATGCACGATGAAGGATGGCACGGTGCACCGCATCAAGCGCCTGCCCACGCCGCAGGAATATGACGACCTGATCTTCGGCTGGCTGGTCGAGGCGGGCGTCACCAGCAACTCCGTGCTCTATGTCAAGGACGGCGCGACCGTCGGCGTCGGCACCGGCGAGCAGGACCGCGTGGGCGTCGCCGAGATCGCCCGCGACAAGGCCTACCGCAAGCTCGCCGACTGGCTCGCCTGGGAGAAATACGCCACGTCCTACAACGAGCTATCGCTGAAGTTCGGTGACGCGGGCCAGACTCGCATGGCTGAAATTGATGAAGAGGTCAAGGCCCGGCACGGCGGACTGATCGGCTGCAGCATGGTCTCCGACGCCTTCTTCCCCTTCCGCGACGGCGCCGAGGTGGGCATCCGCGAAGGGATCAGCGCCATTGTCCAGCCCGGCGGCGCCATGCGCGACTGGGATGTGATTGATTGCTGCAACGACGCCCGCGTCGCCATGGTCTTCACCGGACAGAGAAGCTTCCGGCACTAGCAGATTGCCTCCGTCACGCGAGGCCGCGGGCGTCGAGATCGTCTTCATCGAGGCCCAGGAGATGCCCGAGTTCGTGCAGGTAGGTCACGCGCACCTCCTCGCGGAAGACGTCGGGGTCGTCGTCGGCCTCGTCGCGCAGGTTGCGGATGAAGAGGCGGATGGCGGGCGGGCGCGGATCGGTATCGGTCACTGTGTCGGCATACGCGGGCGCGTCAAAAATGCCCAGCAGATCATCGGGTAATCCGGCGTCGCGCAACGCGCGCCCGGGACGCTCCTCGATGATGACGGGGATCTCATCCGCCGCCGCGCGCAGATCATCGGGAAGTGCGCCGCGCACATCGTTCACGACCCGTTCCGCGATGTCGTACCAGTGCCGTTCCCCGGCGGATGGCGGTTGCGGATGGCGTGTTTTCATAGTTCGCCCATAGGTGGTGAGAGGGTAACCGTGTGGAGGGTGGGTGTCAAGAATGGATATGGCTCGGGCGGACCCCGAAATCACGATTGCGCGATGCGCCGGTATCGGGGTATCATTCCTGCCAAAGCCGAATGCGTGTCGCAAGAAAGGCGCCTCCCATGAACAAGCATCTCCAGCTCTCCCAGGATCCCGTCATGGCCGGACTGATCGCGCGCTTCGGCAAGCTGCGGGTGACGTCCGACCGGCGCGAGCCGTATGAGGCGCTGTGCGAGTCGATCGTCTACCAGCAGCTCCACGCCAAGGCTGCGGCCACCATTTGGGGGCGCTTCGTCGCCCGGACCGGGAACGGCGCCCTGCCGACGCCGGACGGCCTGCTCGATGCGCCGGATGAGGCCCTGCGCGCGGCGGGACTCTCGCGTAACAAGATCGCCGCGCTGCGCGACCTCGCCCGGCATGCGCGGGACGGCCGCCTGCCCGCGCTTACGGACTGCCGCGCGCTTGACGACGAGGCGCTGATCGCGCGCCTCGGCGACATTCGCGGCATCGGCCGCTGGACGGTGGAAATGTTCCTGATCTTCACCCTTGGCCGCCCCGACGTCCTCCCCGCCGGCGACTTCGGCGTGCGCAGGGGCTACGCCATCGCCTATTCCCTCCCGGAGATGCCCGCGCCCAAGGCCCTCGCCCTGGCGGGCGAGCGCTGGGCGCCGCACCGCTCCCTCGCCGCCCTCTACCTCTGGCGCGTGGCCGACGGCGGCAAGGCGTGGAAGGAATAGGTTTGATGCCAAACGTCCCCATGATCCTCACTCTTTCAGGCCTGGCCCTCGCCCTCTGGCTTGCCGTCAATCTCGCGCACGCGGCGTGGATCGGCGCACGGCGCCGGCGCTGGGAGCGGCGCATCCGCCGGGGACCCGACGGTGTGGCCTCCGACGCGGCGGCGTGCACCTGCGGCACGGGACGGGACGCCGTGCTGCTCGTTCACGGGTTTGCCGACACCGCCGCCGTGTTTTCCGGCATGGCCGGGGCGCTCGCCGCGCACGGCCTGACCTGCCGTGTGATGCGTCTGCCCGGCGCAGGCGAGCCGCTCCCGGTTGCGGCGCGGCAGACGCTCGACGGGTGGCTCGCGGCGATCCGCGAGGAGGCGGTGACGCTGCGCCGCAGCCATCGCCGCGTCTGGCTGGCGGGGCACTCCATGGGCGCCGCGCTCGCCGCCCTGGCCCAACTGAACGACCCCGCGCTCGCCGATGGCCTCGTGCTGCTCGCGCCGCTGTTCGATGTCTCCCCGGACCGCTCGCCGCTGGTCCATCCGCGCATCTGGTTCCGCATCGCCCGGTCCCTGCTCCCGCTTTCACGCACGTTGGAATCGTGCTTTCCCGTCAACGTCCTCACCGCCGACGGCGCGGCCATCGCCTACCAGCGCGACCGCTTCATCCCGTTTGCCACGTACCGAGGACTCTTCGACCTGACGGACCGGCTACGCGGCCGGGCGGCGGAATTGCGCGTCCCGCTCTTCGCCGTCCTGGTGCCGGGCGACCGGGTGGTCAATACCGACGCGTCCCGCGCCTGGCTCGCCGGCTGCAACCCGCCGCGGCTGCACTGTGAGACGCTCGACGCCTGCGGCCACGCGATTCCCTTGGAAACTGACCTGCTCCCCGACCTGTGCCGACGGATCGCAACCTTCATCACCCCCGGTGTTACAGGCTGAGCCCCAATCGCTGGCACGCCGACTCCATGATCCGGCGAATCAATGTCGCGTAGTCGAAGCCCGCCAGGCGCGCGAGGATCGGCAGGTCGGAATGGGTCGGATTGAGACCGGCCAGCGGGTTGACTTCGAGGAATTGCGGACGCTCGGCCGCGTCGCAGCGGATGTCCGCGCGGCCGCCGTCGCAACAACCCAGCGCCCGCCAGGCGTCGAGCGCCACGCGCTCGGCCGCCGCGGCGATCGGATCGACCGCCGTGGCGCACAGCCGGTAGACCACGCGATCCTCGTAGTGGTCCTTGTTGGCATAGGAGTAGATGCCCTTCTCGGCGTTTTCCAGGAGAATGACCTCCATGGTGCCGATCGCGCGGGCCGTCCTCCCGGTACCCGTGATGCCGGTCGTGAACTCCCGCCCCAGCAAGAACGGCTCGATCAGCGCCGGCTGGCCGAAGCGCGCCACCAACGCCTCGCAAGCCTCCTGCAGCCCCTCGCGCGTCCGCACGACCGATTTGGCGGTGCAGCCCTTGCCGGTCCCCTCGGCGACCGGCTTGACAAAATACGGCGCCTCGAACCGCAGGCCGGCCAGGTCGGCCGCCTCGGCGTACACGCAGAAGTCGCTGGTCGGGACGCCGGCGTCGCGAACCACGCGCTTGGTCATTCCCTTGTGCAGGGTGAGCGCCAGCACCAGCGGATCGGAAAAAACATAGGGCACGCCGTACAGATCGAGGATTGCCGGGACCTGAGCCTCGCGGCCGACGCCGCGTACGCCCTCGCAGATGTTGAAGACCAGATCCCATCGGTCGCCCGCGACGAGCCGCTCCGTCAGCCGCTTCGCATGACCGATGCGATCGGTTTCGCAACCCAGCGCACGCAGCGCGGCCTCGATGCCGTCGATCGTGTCGTCGCGGTCGAATTCGGCGGCGGCCTCCGCGCTGAACCCCATCGCCAGATAGTCACGTTTCAAATCGTATGTCAGTCCGACCCGCATCATTTGCGACCTCCTCTTACGACCTCACCGAACGGCATCACAGGCGGATAGTGTAGCGCGTCCGCCGTTGCCGTTCAAACAAAGATATTCGCAACCCAGATATTTCGATTGACGCCGATGCGGCCAACCGTCAAACTCCTTGATCATGCATGCCACACCCGCCGATTTTTCGCGCCTGACCCCCAACGCGGTCCTCGATGCCGTCGAGGCCGCCTGTGGCTCGCTCTTGTCTGGATTGATCCGCCCGTTGCCGAGCTACATCAACCGGGTGTACGAGGTCACCTGTAACGACGGCACACCGCTGATCGCCAAATTCTACCGGCCGGGGCGCTGGTCGCGGGCGGCGATCGCCGACGAGCATGCGTTTGTCCGCGCCTGCGCCGAGGCCGACATACCGGTCATCGCGCCGATCGCCGCTCCATCGGGCGAGACCATTCACGAAACGGACGGTATGCTCTTCGCGCTCTTCCCCAAGCGCGGCGGCCGTCCCGCCGAACCGGCCAACGACGACCTGCCCCTCTGGCACCGGCTGGGCGCCCTGGTCGGCCGTGTCCATGCGGTCGGCGCGATGGCCTCGGCGCCGTCGCGCATCACCCTCCATCCGCTTGAATCGACCGCCGACGACATGGACTACCTGCTGGACGGCGGATTTCTCGACCGCCACTCCGAAGTGGAGTTCAGCCGCCTCGCGGAGAGGTTCATGGATGCGGTCGTCCCGCTTTTCGAGGAGGTGCCGATGATCCGCATTCACGGCGACTGCCAACGGACCAATGTTCTGGACCGCCCCGACAGCGGCGTCTTCCTGATTGATTTTGACGACATGATGAACGGCCCGGCCGTCCATGACCTGTGGATGCTGCTTCCCGGCCGCCCCGAGGACGTGCCCGACGAATGTGACGCGCTGCTGGAGGGGTACAACCTGTTTTATCCCTTCGACCACCGCACGCTCACGCTGGTCGAACCGCTCCGGGCCATGCGGATGATTTACTACCTCGCCTGGTGCGCCCGCCAATCGCACGACCACGCCTTCCGGCACAACCATCCCGAGTGGGGCACGGCGGCATTCTGGACGCGCGAGTTGAATGACCTCGCGACGCAGGTCGACGCCATCGCTTGATTGTCGGCCGTTTTTTGTGCGATTGCGGTGAAAACCGCTTGCGTAATGGCGGCAAGGTGTTAATATAGCCGGGTTTTCTGCCTGCCGGCCGGGCGTTGCGCCCGTTTGTTCAGGCGGTTTTTGTGATCAACACGGAGTAATGGTATGGCCAAAATCGATTTCGGCGGCGTCGTTGAGACGGTCGTCACACGCAAAGAGTATCCCCTGAAGAAGGCCCAGAAGGTCCTCAAGAACGAAGTCATCGCCGTGATCGGCTATGGCGTCCAGGGGCCGGCCCAGTCGCTGAACATGCGCGACAACGGCATCCCGGTGATCATCGGCCAGGACAAGCGCTTTGCCGGCGACTGGAAGCGCGCCATGAAAGACGGATGGAAACCGGGCACCACGCTCTTCGACATCGAGGAGGCGTGCGCCAAGGCCACCATCGTCATGATCCTGGTGAACGATGCGGCGATCAAGCAGGTGTGGCCGCGCATCGCCCCCTTCATGACCGCCGGCAAGGCGCTCTATTTCTCGCACGGCTTCGGCTATGTCTACAATGACCTCACCGGCGTCAAGCCGAACAAGGATGTGGACGTGATCCTCGTCGCCCCCAAGGGTTCGGGCACGTCGGTGCGCCGCAACTTTCTCGCGGGCGTCGGCATCAACTCCAGCTTCGCGGTGGGCCAGGACGCCACGGGCCGGGCGCTGGACCGCGCCCTCGCCGTCGGCATCGCCGTCGGCTCGGGCTACCTCTTCCCCACCACGTTTGAACACGAGGTGACCTCCGATCTGGTCGGCGAACGCGGCGTGCTCATGGGCGCGCTGGCGGGCGTGATGGAGGCGCAGTATGACGTGCTGCGCGCCAACGGCCACTCCCCCTCCGAGGCGTTCAACGAGACGGTCGAGGAGCTGACGCAGAGCCTGATCCGCCTGGTCGATGAGAACGGCATGGACTGGATGTACGCGAACTGCTCAGCCACGGCCCAGCGCGGCGCGCTGGACTGGAAGCCCAAGTTCAAGAAGGCGACCCTGCCGGTGTTCAAGGACCTCTATGCGGCCGTGAAGTCGCAGAAGGAGGCCCGCCACGTGATCAAGACCTGCGGCTGCGCCGACTACAAGTCGAAGCTCCAGAAAGAGCTGAGCGTGATCCACGACTCCGAGATGTGGCGCGCCGGAGCGGCTGTCCGCAGCCTCCGTCCGCACGAGAAGGCCCGCGCCAACGCCGCCACGGCGGCCGGCGTCAAGGGCCGCGCCAGCAACTGAGGCCGCCCGACGGGACGCGTCGCGAAAGACAGGGGTCGCACCGGCGTGCGGCCCCTGTTGTTTTTCCAGCGGGGTGCGCCCCTCAACTCCCGCTCGTGATCAGATTGGCCGCGATCCGGCCCGACTCGTAGATGGTCGGAAGGCCGCTGCCGGGATGGGTGCCTCCGCCGACCAGATAGACCCGGTCCACCTCCTCGAACTTGTTGCGCGGCCGGAAACGCAGCATCTGGCCGTAGGTGTGGGCGAGATTGAACGTCGCACCGGCGTAGACGCGGTGGTCCCGCTCCCAGTCCGCCGGGGTGATGACCTTTTCGGCGCGGATGTGCGGCCGCAGGTCGCCCAGCGGCGTGCGCGCCGCGATGCGGTCGAGAACGCATTCGCGGAAGGCGTCGCGCTCGCGGGACCAGTCGATCGCCGCGCGCGTGTTGGGCACGGGCACCAAAACGTACAGGGCCGAGTGGCCCGCCGGCGCCAGCGTCGGATCGGCGGGATCGGCGTTGCGGACGTAGAACGACAGGTCCTTCACCAGCCGCGTGTTCGTGAAGATGGCGTCCACGTTCGCGCGGTAATCATCGGCGAACACAATCAGGTGGTGGGGCGTCGTGACCGGCTTGTCGAGTCCCAGATACAGCATGAACGTCGAGCACGACAGGCGCATGCCCGCCAGCTTGCGCGGCGTGTATTTGCGCAGCACCCCCGGTTCGAAGAGGTGTGTGGCCGCGTAGCCGAAATCGGCGTTGAGGACGACCTCGTCGGCTTCGATCACCTCGCCGCTTTCGAGGCGGACACCGGTTGCGGCGCCGTTGCGCGTGAGCACCCGGTCCACCGGCGTGGACAGGCGGATTTCGGCGCCGTTCCGCCGCGCAACGTCCGCCATGGCGTCGGAAATCCGGCTGAGGCCGCCGCGAACATGGGTGATGCCGAAACGGTGCTCCACGTAGGGGACCATTGCGAAAAAGCCTGGACACTCCCACGGCGACATGCCGATGTACTTCGCCTGAAACGTGAAGGCCAGGGCCAGCTCCCGGTTTCCGAAATGGCCGAGCATCACGTCGAAGAGGCTTTTTCCCAGGGCGAGGTGCGGAATGACCCGGATCAAATCGGGATGAAACATCGTGCGGAGCCGGTGATAGGGCTTTTGAAGACAGGGATACAGGCGCTTGAACCGCAGCCCCTCGCGGCGCATCATTCCCGCATAGCGGTTCTCGCAGCCAGGAAAAGCACGTCGGATCTCGGCGACCATGGCGTCGGGGTCGGTGGTGGGATTGAACGCGCGGTCCCCAAACTGCAGGCGGTACATCGGTTCGAGACGGGTGAGGGCCAGTTCGCGCTCCAGGTCGGCGCCGGCGTCCTGGAACGCCTCGGCCAGCACGCTCTGAAGCATCAGAAAGGTCGGTCCGGTGTCAAAGGTGTAGGGCCCGAGGCGGATGGCGGCGTTGCGGCCGCCGACCCGGTCCTGCGCCTCCAGCACGGTGACCCTGAACCCCCGCCGCGCCAGGATCATGGCGGCGGTCAGTCCGCCGGGACCCGCGCCCACGACGACGATGTGCCGGGACGAATCTTTCTGAGACATGTGCCACCTCCTTCGCTGGTTCCGCACGCACCGTGTGCCGTTCGGCATCGGCAATTCTTGACCGCCTGCGCGGGCAGTGATAAGTTGTGCACCACATTACAGGAGAATCATGGCGATTCCAAGCTTAATGCTCGGCCTGAGGCTGCAACGCGCGCTGATCCGGCTGAACAACCGGGTGACGCGCTGGCGGCGCGTCCAGGCGGCGCCCGGTCGTGTGCTGTTGCTGCTGGCGCACTGCCTGCAAAGCAGCGCCTGCGGGCGGAACCTCACCCGCGAGGGGGGCGGGGGCTGCGCCCGCTGCGGGAAGTGTCCGGTCGACGCCCTGCTGGGCGTGCGCGACCGGACGGGCGTGCAGTTCCATGTGGCGGGCGGCGGCCGCCAGGCTCTGGCGCGCGTCAAGACCGATGACATCGACGCCGTGGTGGCCGTGGCCTGCGAACGGGAACTGATTCAGGGAATTTATGGGGCCTTCCCCAAGCCGGTTCTGGCGATCGGCAACACCCGTCCGCAAGGCGATTGCCACGACACCCTGACCGAGGTCTCGGAGGTCGAGGCCGCCGTGCGCGAGCTGATCCGGACGTGACGGCCGGGGCGCTTACAATACCCGCGCCAGCACCAGCATCGTCCCCAGGGCGGCGGTGACCGCCAGATGCATGAGGATGGTGAGCGCATGGGCCGGCGCCAACGCGGCAGGCGTGTCGAAGTGCCGCAGGACCCGGCGCGAGGCGGGGATCGCGAGAAGCCCGGGCAGGGCCGCCCAAGCCAGAAACGCCGGGATCATTCCGGCGGCCGCGCCCAGCAGCAGCAAACCCACCCAGAGCCCCATCAGCGCCACGTACCCCCGCGCCGCGCGCTTCAGTCCGAGCCGCACCACCCACTGCCGCTTGCCGACGGCCCGGTCGGCGCGGCTGTCGGGAAACTGATTGATGAAGAGCACCGCCGCAATCAGCACCGCCACCGGCAACGAGAGGACCAGCGCCCGGGCGGTCACGGTCCCGGTCTGCACATAATAGGCGCCCGTCACCGGCAGCACCCCGAAGGCGAGCGCGACGGTCGCCTCGCCCGCGCCGCGCGCGGCCAGGCCGATGCGGGGAATGCTGTAGCCGACGCCCGCCAGCACGCCCAGGGCCAGAAAGGGCAACACGCCCGCGCCTGCCTGGACCACCAGATACACACCGACGCCCACGCCCACGCCGAGGAGCGCCGCGCCGAGACCCAGCACCTCGTTCGGACGCAACACGCCCCGCTGGATCAGCCGGCTTCCACCGGTGAAGGGCCGGATGAAGTCCGTGTTGATCGCATCATTGCCGCTGCGATGGTCGAAGTAGTCGTTGAGCACATTGGCCCCTGCGTGCAGGGCGCACACGCCGATGACGCACACCAGGAACAGCCATCCGCGCCAGTGCCCGGTATCGTAGAACGCCAGGGCGGCGCCCACGAACACGGCCAGCGCGGAGGCGGGCAGAAATTCCGCGCGCAATTCCTGCGCGAACGCACGCACCGGCGCGCCGCGGCGGGGAGATTGCCGGCCGCGCCGCCGCGCCGTTGGGGCGGTCACGCCGGCCCGATCTGCCCCACGTCCAATCATGCGGCGTCAGCCTGGTTGCATTTTCGGGACAGGCGGCAGCCATCCAGCGTCCAACGGTCATGCTCGCCCATCCACAAGGCGATGGCCGTCATCAGCACGTAGACGAAGATGTTCGCCACCGTGGCGTGCTGCCGGAGGAGGATCTGGCCGAACGCCAGCGAGATCAGGGTCACCCCCGCCAGCAGAAGCGCGCAGGTGCGGCACAGTCCAAGAATCAGAAGCACGCCCAGCAACACCTCCACAAACGGCAAGGCGTAGCCGTAGGCCGCGACCAGACCACCGGGGAGAACCGTCTTCTCGAAGGCGGGAAGCAGGTATCCGTTGACGAAGCCGCCCAGATTCATGAGCTTCCCGATCCCCCCGACCAGAAACAGCAGGCCCAGCGCCCAGCGGATGAGCGCGGGGGCGAGACTTTTCGGATCCACACAGTTGCAGCATGTCTGACTTTGCATGTCATCCTTCCTGCGTCGTGTTTGCGGCGCGTGTTTTGTGTTGAGCAATGGCCGCCGTCCGGCGGCGGTCATTGCGGAAGCTGATGCCCGGGATACGAGCAGGTGGGGGGCTGACCGATGGGCCCGAGCGTGTAGCGGCCTCCCTGGGGACAGACCGGCATCGCGGCGCCCTTGATGTACTGCAGCGCCTCCTTTTCGACCACAACCGCACCGACGGGCTTGTCTTCCGCCAAAGCCCACTGCTCCTTGGCGGCGTCGAGCATGCGCAGGTTGTTGATGCAGGAGTAATTCCTGGTGGTTGCTCGGGCGCGCATGAAATTGGGAATGGCGACGGCGCTGCCCATCGTGGCGGCCACGGGCATGATCGTCAGACTCCGCAGCGTCTGCAGCGCGCTGGCGGACGTGATGCCGCTGACGGCGATCCCCTCCTTCTCGTTCACGATCACGAGCAGGTGCGAACCGGACGCCAGATCAAGCGCGCCCATTCCGCCCAGACCCGGTCTGCCGCCGGCCGCCGATCGCATCAGCGCGCCCGACAGTTTCGACAACGTCTCGGAGAAGCGGCGGTCCAGGAAGGACAGACCGTTGTTTTTCGCGGGGAGTCGGGCGAACTCCTTCTGGAAGGCAGGCGCGGCGCGCAAACCGTTCTTGGCGTCCGCCGCGGAGATCGCGGCCTTGACCGCATCGGGGGTGGAGCCGGCCAGGAACATCCCTTTGTGAACGGCGAAGGTGGGGTTCAGCGGGTACTCCTTGGCCTCGGGGATGGCGACGCTGATCAGCGTCACTCCGGCGACCTGCGACGTCACACAGGGAACCTGATGGCGTTCCAGCAGGCGCCGCACCGTGTCGGACAGCGTGGCATCGCGCACGGCGGTGCCGATGAGCAGGCTGGGGAGCGGAATGGTCAGAGGCTCCTTCGCTGCCTCCCCGCCGTTCGGAATGGGAATCGGCAGCGTCTGGGTGGCGGACAACTGGATGGCGAAAAACGACTCCGAGCCCAGAGAGGCGACCAGGGAGCTGACGTTTGTGCCGAGACTCGAACCGGCCTCGGCCAGCGCCTGGTCCAACTCCTTGGCGGCATCGGCTCCGCCGACCTGCCTTATCGCGTCGGTCACGAGTTTGAAGAACTGGTCCGGCTCGCCGCCGCCAATGCGCGCAAGCACCGTGTCGGCCGGCAGGTAATCCAGGGAGGCCAGGGCCCGCGGCGCGCCGCCGACCATGGCACGCCAGAGCGGCAGCTCGGCGGCGGCGGGATCCCGGCGCAGAAAGACCTTGAGCGTGTTCACCCCGTCGCCGACGGGCAGCAGGCTCATGCCGAAGCCGTCCACGGCGTAGAGGCCGCTGCCGGTGATGAATGCCGGGAGGCGGTCAAAGGCCTGACTGGCGTCATCATTCATGACTCCGCGGGGCATCATCTCGGTCCAGCCGCGAACCCCGGCAACGAGGTTCTCGACCACGCCGTCGGTATTGGCCGCAACCATCAGGTCGCCGCCGGTGTCGAGATGCGCGACGATCGTCTCATAATTCGCGCGCGACTTGACGGGATCGGACGGCATCCGCCCGGCGGAAGGCGCCGACATCCCCAGCAGCAGGAACAGAAACATGAACGACGAATAAGCCATGGCAAAACCTCCTCATAGGAATTGCATGTGCGCGGCACCATGCCGCGCACAAGATCAGCAGGAGCAGTATCGCACATTCCAAGGCGTTTGTCCACTCCCGCAATATTTTTCTAAAATAGCTTTAACTTATTGCCGCGCAACATTTTATAAAGTTCATGTTGCCCCATAGAAACGGCAACGGCTGCCTGGCAACGGGTCGTCATTCCGCCGCGATTTCAGGAGCATCAATCAGCGCGTGCAAGTCCGCGAAGGTTTCGACCACCCAGGTGGGCGCGATGGGCGCGCGGGCGAGGTCGGCGCGGGTGGAGATGCCGGTGAGGATCAGCACGGTGCGCATGCCCGCGGCATGTCCGGCGGGAATGTCGGTGTCGAGATTATCCCCGACGGCGATCACGTCGGCGCCTTCCAAACCCATGTCCCGAAGGACCATCTCGAAGAGCGGCCGCTCCGGTTTGCCGATCACCAGGGGCGCCATCCCGGTGGCGGCTTCGACCGCGGCAACGAGCGAGCCGGTGCCGGGGACGATGCCGTCCGCGACGCGCAGGGCGCGGTCGGTGTTGGTGGCCACGAACTGCGCGCCCCGCCCGATCAGGCGCGCGGCCACGCTCAGCTTGCGGTAGTCAAAGGTGCGGTCGAAACTGACGATCACATAATCGGGCGCCTGGTCATCCGGAACGAACCCCCGCCGGCTGAGTGCCTCCAGGAGGCCGGACTCGCCGATGGCGTAGACGCGGCCGGGCTTGAGATAAGCGGCCGTGGCGTCCGACGAGGTGACGACGTCATTCGGCTCGCACGCCAGACCCATGTCGCGCAATTGGGCGCAGACGTCCGCGCCGGGACGGTTGGCGCGGTTGGTCGCGTATCGGATCGCGATGCCGCGCGCGTGCAGGTCGCGGACGAGTTCGACGGCGCCCGGCACCGCTTCCGCGCCCCGGTAGAGTGTGCCGTCCAGATCAAAAATAACGCCTTTGATTTTCATCGAAACCGGTTCCTGGAGCTGTGTGACACCCTGCGGGTGACCCGCGCGAAAGGGTTGATATTCTAGTGCGAAAACCGCTGTGAATGCAAGCCAATGATCAAAGTCAACAACAACCGAAAATAATGTGCCTGAATCGTTCTTTTTGCATCCAATCCAACCCGGATCCAGCCTCTAGTGCACGTGTCTGCAAAACAAGGACTTACGCCTTGTGAATAAAAAAATACCAAATGTTGTGGACTTTGTTTACCGTGACCACTATATATTGATCCCGACGGCTCAATGGGCTTTTGGGCATCGACTGGGGTCACTTTCTCGGGCATTCATCAAAACAGGGCACCGCTATGAGCATCGAATCCCTCCAAAACTACGTCTTTACGTCGAAATACAGTCGCTACATTCCTGAAAAAATGCGTCGCGAAACCTTCGATGAGGCCGTGGATCGGGTCATTGACATGCACCGCCGCCACTTCAAGGCCAAGGGGATCGAGGTTGAGGATCTGCTGGCCGTCTGCGCGGAAGCGATGAAGAAACGTCTGATGCTGGGTTCGCAGCGCGCCATGCAGTTCGGGGGCGATCCGATCCTGCGCAAGCATGCGCGCATCTACAACTGCACCACGTCCTACTGCGACCGCTCCCGTTTTTTTCAGGAGGCGTTGTGGCTCCTCCTCTGCGGCTGCGGCGTCGGCTTCTCGGTCCAGAAGCATCATATTGCAAAACTTCCCGGCATCGCCCGCCCGACGGGCACCCGCGTCACGTTCCAGGTTCCGGACACGATCGAGGGGTGGTCCGACGCGCTCGGCATCCTGCTCTCCTCCTATTTCACCTCGCATCAGCCCTTCCCGGAATATGCGAACCGGGTCGTGGATTTCGACTACTCGCTGGTCCGCCCCAAGGGCCGGCCGATCTCCTCCGGCATGGGCCGCGCCCCGGGCCCCGAACCGCTCCGCCGCTCGCTCGAGCTGATCCGCGCGCTCGTGGACGCCCGCCTCGAGCAGGGCCTCTCCCGCTTCCGGCCGATCGACGCCTACGACATCATGATGCACGCCTCCGACGCGGTCCTCTCCGGAGGCGTCCGACGCTCCGCCTCGATCTGCCTCTTCTCGCCAGACGACGAACTGATGGCCACGGCCAAGACCGGCAACTGGTTCTCCGAAAACCCCCAGCGCGCCCGCTCGAACAACTCCGCGATGCTGCTCCGTTCCACGACCAGCCGCAAGCAGTTCGCCAAGTTGATGAAATCGGTCCGCGAGTTCGGCGAGCCCGGCTTTGTCTGGACGGACGACCTGGAAGCGACCTTCAACCCCTGCGGCGAAATCGGCCTCTACCCGCAGATCGACGGACAATCGGGCTTCGCCTTCTGCAACCTCTGCGAGATCAACATGGGCCGCGTCGACTCGGAGGACAAGTTCCGCGAAGCCTGCACCGCCGCCGCGATTCTCGGCACCCTCCAGGCGGATTACACCGACTTCGAATACCTCGGCGACGTCTCCACCCGCATCGCCCGCCGCGAGGCGCTCCTCGGCATTTCGATGACCGGCATGATGGAGCACCCCGCCGTCTCCTTCGACCCCGGCCTGCAGCGCAAGATGGCCCGGCTCATCCTCGACGTCAACGCCCGGGTCGCCGCCCGCATCGGCATCGGCCCGGCCGCCCGCGCCACCTGCGTCAAGCCGGCCGGTACCACCTCCTGCATCCTCGGCACCTCCTCGGGCATCCACCCCCACCATTCGCGCCGCTACATCCGCCGCGCCCAGGCCAACGAGGACGAACTGCTGGTCGATTTCTTCCGCGGCCAGAACCCCCTCGCCGTCGAGAAGTCGGTCTGGAATCCTAATGGCACCGACGTCGTGCTGAACTTCTGCATCGAGGCCTCGCCCGATGCCATGACCAAGCGCGACGTGACCGCCGTGGACCTGCTGAACTACGTCAAGATGACCAAGGAGAACTGGATCGACGCCGGCAAGCGCATCGAGCTCTGCGCCCAGCCCTGGCTCTCGCACAACGTCTCCAACACGATCTCCGTGAAGGACGAGGAATGGGTCGACGCCGAACAGTTCATCTACGACAACCGCGCGGTCTTCGCCGGCATTTCGCTCCTTCCCGATGGCGGCGACCTCGACTATCCCCAGGCCCCTTTCTGTGAAATCCTGTCGGCCGACGAGATCGTCGATCTCTACGGAGCCGGCGCGCTGATGTCCTCCGGCCTGATCGTCGATGGCCTCTACGCCTTTGACGACAACCTCTGGGCCGCCTGCGACGGCGTCCTCGGCCGCGGCGAAGACCTCCAGACGCCGATCCCCGGCAACCCGCCCAAGCGGGTGCGCGAGGCGATCGAGGCGGTGCGCGAGGAAAAACGCGACTGGTTGCGCCGCGCCCACAAGTTCGCCCAGAACTACTTCGGCGGCGACGAGCTCAAGATGACCCGCTGCCTCAAGCGCGTCCATAGCTGCAAGCTCTGGGAAGACCTCACCCGCACCTACCTGCCGGTCGACTTCACCCAGCTCAAGGAGCGGCACGACGCCACCACCGTCGCCCAAACCATCGCCTGCGCGGGCGGCCAGTGCGAACTGATTTGAGCGGGGGTGCGCACATGCTCTTCTGGATGTCTTCTTTTCTGAGCGGCCTCTGGGGCCCGTTCCGGTTGCTGGGGTCGCACCTGATCTTGCTGGCGGCGGGGACGCTGCTCGCCGGGCTGGTCGTGTACCGCTTCCTGCCGCTCCTCTGGGATCGCCTGCCGCGGGACAAGGGGAAGAAACTGGTCCAGGACGGCAATCGCTCGGCGGGCAAGCCGACCGGCGCCGGCCTGGTGATCGGCCTGCTGATCCTGCCGGTGATTCTGCTCGTCGCGCCGCTCGACGCCTGGGGCTGCGGGGTTTTGCTCTGCCTCTACCTCTGCATGGCGTTCGGCTATCTCGACGATGCCAGCGCGGCGCCCTGGGGCGAACTGAAGAAAGGGACGATCGACCTGCTGGTGGCGCTCGCCGCCGCGTTCTGCCTGAGCCAGGGGCGCGACGTGACGATCTGGCTGCCGGTGTACAAGAACGCGGTCGTCGTGCCGTTCGCCCTCTACCTGCCGCTGGCAACCGCCGTGCTGTGGTTCACGACCAACGCCACGAACTGTTCCGACGGCGTGGACGGGCTGGCCGGAACGCTGACCCTCTTCTCGCTCTTCGCCATGGGCGCGCTGCTCTACGGCGTCATCGGCTACCGCCCGATGGCCGACTACCTGCTGATCCCCCACAACCCCGACGGCGCCCGCTGGGCGATCCTGACCTCGACCGTGGCGGGCGGCCTCGCCGGCTACCTCTGGTACAACGCCGAGCCGAGCCGCGTGCTGATGGGCGACGCCGGGTCGCGCCTGCTGGGACTGCTGGTCGGCGTCGCGGCCCTGGCTGCGGGCAACCCCTTCCTGATCATCGTCGTCTCGCCGGTCGTGCTCGTCAACGGCGGCACCGGCCTGCTCAAACTGATCCTCCTGCGGCTGCTGAAGAAGATCGGCTTTGACACCACCCCGCCGCATGCGGCTACGCCCGAACAGGCCGCCGATCAGCACGTCCTCGTCAGGATGCTCCACAGCGTCCGCTTTCCCCTCCACGACCACTGCCGCCGGAATCTCCAGTGGAGCAACGCCCAGGTGCTGATGCGCTTCGTGCTGCTCCAGTCCTTCCTGACGCCGCTGCTCTTCGTGCTTCTGATCAAGATCCGGTGATTCTAGTCCGGATCGTGCGCGGCCATCCGCCGGACAATCATGGGGCCGAACACGGCGTAGCACAGCCCCAGAATCAGCATCACGAGGGCCACCCATCTCGAGTAGTCCTTGGGGAGCAGAACGAAGAGGAAGACGAGGATGGCGCAGGGCACGAACATCACCGCCTTCTTGGTGGGCTTGGGGTATCGCACATTGGAAACCTGCAGGCTGATGAAAATCAGGATGCCAATCAGGAAGAGCGTGGCAAATCCCCCTTGCTGCAGCGAGAAGGCGCCCTGATCCAGATTATGGGGGGAGGCCGATTGGCTGATGAACACAAACAGGGCGACCCATCCCGCGTTGGCCGTAATGGGGAGTCCGCCATAGCCGCCCTGGCCGCGCATCGGATCGGCGACCTTGAACCGGGCCAGCCGGACCACTCCGGAGAGCGCGACCGCCGACGGCAGCAGCACCCGGATCAGCGGATCGGTTCCGGCCTTCATCGTGACGGCGAAGATCAGAATGGCGGGCGCGATGCCGAATGCGGTCATGTCGACATAGGTGTCCAGTTCCGCCCCGAATTCACTGGTGCCCTTCAGCCAGCGCGCCACATTCCCGTCCAGTCCGTCAAGAATCATCGCCAGCATGATCAGCCGCGCGGCGTTGAGAAATTCGGTGCCGACCGCGTCAGGATGAAAGCCCTGCACCACGTAGACAATGCTCAGAAACCCGGAGAGCATGGCGCCCAGCGTGATCAGCGAAGGAATAATCTGCCGCCAATTCAGGAATGCCGCCGCTTTTTTTTCAGCACTGTGCATGTCAAACAACCTTTCCAATGACGGACACTCCCGCTTGAACCCGATCGCCCTCTTTCACCCGGATATCAATCTCTGCTGCCGGAAAATACATGTCCAGCCGGGATCCGAACTTCATCATGCCAAACGCATCACCTGCGGCCACCGCCACCGCCTGCGTCGGTGACAGCCAGTAGACGACCCGACGGCACACGGGGCCGACGATCTGATTCACCAGGCAGCAGATGCGCGGATTCTCAATCAGGATCGAGTTGTGCTGGTTCACATCCGACGATTTCTCCTGGAACGTGAAAATGTGTTTTCCTGGAAAATAGCCGAGAAACCGGGATCGCCCCGCAATGGGCGCGCGGTTGACATGCACATTCATCAGGCTGAGAAAAATGCTGATTCGAAGGACGTCTCGCTTCTGAAACCGTGCCGTGTCCTCCGGCTTCAAGCCGGCCAGCATGCGGATGGCGTTGAACCGGTCGGGGGAAAACGTCGTGATCCGCGCCACGACCCCGTCGGCGCCGGCCAATACGGCATCCGGATCGGCCGGGGGGACGCGCGTGGGATTGCGGAAGAACCAGCACAGATAGCCGTCGAGGACGAGCAGCAGCAGACAGGCTGTAGCGGGCGCCAGGGACGGAACATCGGGCGCGAGAACCCGCAACACCAGCCAGACGCCCGCCGCAATCAAGCCCGCCAGAGCCAGAAAAGGAATCACCTCATGCCGAATTTTCATCGCCCTCCATTCAGAATCGATATGCCGTTTTGCGACCGACATGATAATCGCTTCGGCAATGCCGTGTCTACAGCGAGTTTTGGGCCGCTCTCCACCTAACTGACCTATCGGTTTTGAACGCATGTTCGTTCCGCCGTTTGTGTATCCACAGATGAGGCGGACGAAACATTCGCAATATCTATTGCGTTATACATAGCGACATAAATAATTCAGCATAAATGCGTTGACTTTCGGAGATGATTCGCCGAAGATATTGCGCATCCAGGACAGGAGGTAGCTATGCGCAAGCTCGAAGTGGCGGATTGCCAAATCATGCAGATTGCCGTGCAGCAGGAGATTCAGCGCACTGAAGAGTCGCGCTACGACCATCGGCTCCACGGAGTGTTGCTGGTGACTCATGGCATGAGTTGCACACAGGTCGCGGGGTACTTGGGGCAAAGCCCGGTAACCGTGCAACGATGGGTGCAACGATTTAACGATAACGGGTTCGCGGGATTGAGCGAGGGAGAGCGTGGCGGGCGACCGCGACGGGTTTCCGCTGCACAGTGGGAGGAGATTGAACAGGCGTTGCGGAGGTCTCCCCGGACACTGGGGTATGGACAGAACATATGGGATGGCAAGCTCTTGTCGCACCATGTGCGGGCAACTCACGGTGTCGAGATCGGTGTGCGCCAATGCCAGCGGTTGTTTCGCGCCATGGGGTTTCGTCTCCGGAAACCGCGGCCGTTGATTGCAAAGGCCGATCCAGAGGCGCAGAAGGCATATAAAAAAAACTGCACAAGTTGGCCAATGATCCCACGGTGGACTTGTGGAGTCTCGATGAATGCCACTTGCAACAACATGGTTCGCGGTGCCGTATGTGGGTGCCGCCAGAGGAAAAGGACCCCGTTCTGCTCCATGCCCCCACGCGCAAATCCATCGCTTTGTTCGGCGCCGTACAGATTCGTTCTGGAAAACTTGTCACCATGACAACTTCACCCTTCAACGCCGATAGCTTCACTGCCTTCCTGCAACACTTGGCTCGATACCGGAATCGTCGCCGCCGTACCGTCCTGATCACTGACAACGCCGGCTATCATCACTCGGCGACCTGTCCACCGTGCCTGCATCTTGACTACCTTCCTCCATACAGCCCCGAACTCAATCCCATCGAGAGAGTCTGGAAACTACTTCGCAGGCTACGCATCCATAATCAGTACTTCAAAACGCTCGACCATCTCGTGGAGGAAGTGTCCGAGCAGCTTACCATCTGGGCCAAACCCAACGATTCCCTGAAGCGATTATGCTGCATTACTTAAGACGCTATGTATAGTTGCGGGAAGTGCGGCATCTTTTGGCAGCAGGGGCCGGATTTTAGATGCGTTTGCCTTGCCTTTTCTCGCGTTGCGAATTGACCGGCGACGACCCATCCACTATCATGTCTCCTTGAATTCGCATTCTCAATGACCGACCTGTAACGGCTTACTCATGCCGATCAAGCTGAGCCAGAATCAGATTCTTAACTGGGGCGGCGCCGCCGTTTACCGCGAGGCGGAAGCGCTCGTCAAACGCGGCGGCGTTCTGCGCGCGGACTTGAACGGTCCGTGGCTCGAGGGGGTTGTCGCCCGCAGCAGCGGCGCCAATCTCGTCTCCAAGCTGAAAATCAATGAGGACGGAACGGTCGAAAGCCACTGCCCCTGTTACATCAACCGGGAGCAGAATCTGATCTGCTCGCACGTCGTGGCCCTGGCGGTTCTGGTGATGCAGCGGCGCACCGACCCGCTCCGCGAACAGAAATATCAGGAGGAACAGCGCCACGCCCGCGCCACGGCCGCGCGGGCCGCGGCCACGCCGGTTCGCCGCAACCCCCGCGGCGCGCCCGCGACTCTGATGATCTTTCTGCCCGCCGACTGGACCGCCGCCTTCGCGCGCGACGCGGTCGAGCTCGGCTGCGTCTTTCAGGTCGGCGCCCAGCTCCTTCCCTCCACCGCCCTCACCGACCCCGGCGGCTACGCCCTCTCACCCGCCGATGACGCCCTGCTCTCGGTGCTGGAGGACATCTGCGAGGGCACCCCGCCGGCCCGCGTCACGGTCAACAAGCCCGATTTCTTCAACATTCTCGAACTCTCGCGCCGCCGCGCGCTGCCGGTCACCGACAACACCGATGTCAACGTCCGCGACACGCCGCTCGACTTCTCCCTGCGCGTCGACCTCGACCGCGAGACCGGCGAGCTGCTGATCTTCCCCGAGACCGCCATTCCCGGCGCCAGCCCGGCGACCTTTCCGACCTATCTGGCCTGCAACAAGAAAAGCTGGGCGCTCGCCAACGGCTCCCTCTGGCCGCTGAAACAGACACTCCCCCTTCCCTACCACGGCCTCTATTGGAGCGCGGACCCGGTGGCCATTCCGCGTGCCGACGTTCTGCGTTTTATGCAGAACGAGCTGCCCCGGTTGCAGCAGGACATCCCCGTGGTTTGCGAGATCGACTCCGATCTCTTCACCATCTCCTGTGCCCAGCCGGTCTTCCACCTGGTGGTGCGGGGCAGCCCCGCCTCGATCGCGGTTGAGCTGAGGGCCACCTATGGACAGACCTCGTTTGCCGCAGCCGGGCCCGACACGGCGGGGGCCTTCACCATTCCCGATCCCGATGACCTGCTCCAGTATTGGGGACGCAACCCGGAATTGGAACTGCGGGCGATTCACCACCTCAACACCCTGGGTTTTTCGGGAGAGCAGGGCGACGGCTTTGAGCCGATCATCGGCACGCGTGCCGTGCTCAACTTTCTCGGCAGCGACCTCCCCGCACTGCGTCGCATGGGGTGGAAGGTCACGACCGAAGGCCGCGTGGCGGACTTTTATGAGGCGATGCCGGTGGTCACGCCGGTGGTCCGGGTCGGAACGTCTTCCGGAACGAACTGGTTCGAAGTGGGCCTGGATTTCGAATGCGCCGGAGGTCCGGCGCTGACGCCCGCCGACATCCAGCGCGCTCTGAACCGCCGGGAGTCGTTCATCGAGCGCGACGGCCAGTCTATCCTCATCGACCGTTCGGCCGTCGAGTCGATGCGCGATGTCTTCAGCGACTGCCGGGCGCGTGACGGCGGGCGCCCCGGAACTTTCCGCCTCCCCACGGTCTACGCGCCATTCGTCCAGTCCTCGCTGGCGGCTATCGACGGAATTGACGTCGAAGAGCCGCCCGATTGGCGCGCCTCTGCGCGACAGCAAAACCGAGACCTGAAGCTCACGCCCGTCCCGCTGGGCGACGATAGGCTCGAAAAAACCCTGCGCGATTACCAGAAGCAGGGCGTGTACTGGCTTCGTTTCCTCGAAGCGTCGGGGTTCAGTGGGCTGCTCGCCGATGAGATGGGCCTCGGCAAGACCCTTCAGACGCTGGTCTGGCTCAGTCTGGAACGCGTCTCGACCGATGTCCGCGGCAAGCCCGCCCTGATCGTCTGTCCGACGAGTCTGGTTGAGAACTGGAACCGCGAAGCCGAGCGCTTCGTCCCGAAGCTGCGGCGCCTCGTGCTCAATGGGTCCTCTCGCCACACGCTGTTTGAACAGATCCCCCAACACGACGTGGTGATCACCTCCTACGCGCTGCTGCGCCGCGATCTCGAAGCCTGCTACGCAAGCCACACCTTTTCGGTCGCCATTCTCGACGAGGCCCAGCACATCAAGAACCGCTCCACCCAGAACGCCGTCGCCGCCAAGCAGATCCGCGCGGCGTCCCGGCTGGTGCTCACCGGAACGCCCGTCGAAAACTCAGTCGCCGACCTGTGGTCGATTATGGACTTCTTGATGCCCGGCTATCTCGGCGAATACGACACGTTTCACGCGCATTACGAAGGGCCGATCGGCGTGGGCGGGGAATCGGGCGCGCAGGCGCAGCTCAAGCTCCGCCGCAAGCTTCACCCCTTCCTGCTCAGACGCCTCAAGAAGGACGTCGCCAAGGACCTCCCCGCTAAAATCGAGAAGGTGTCGTACTGCATCCTGACCCCCGACCAACAGCAGGCCTACAACACGCTGCTACAGGAATCACGGCGAAAGATCGGCGACCTGGTGCGCGAGAAGGGATTCGGTCGCTGCCGCATGGAAATTCTGGCGATGCTGCTGCGCCTTCGGCAGGTCTGCTGCCACCTGGGGCTGCTCAAGTCCGAGGAGTTGGTCAAGAAAGCCGTGGCGCCGTCGGCCAAGCTTGACCAGTTTTTTGAACTGCTGGACGAGGCGCTCGACGGCGGCCACCGCATCCTCGTTTTCAGCCAGTTCGTCTCCATGCTGAAGATCATCCGCGAGGCGCTCGACGCGCGCGGGCTGGCCTACTGCTATCTCGACGGCCAGACGCACGACCGCATGGAACAGGTGCACCGCTTCAACCAGACCCCCGGCATTCCGCTCTTTCTGATCAGTCTCAAGGCGGGCGGCACGGGATTGAACCTGACCGGCGCCGACATGGTCATCCACTTCGACCCGTGGTGGAACCCCGCCGTCGAGGACCAGGCCACCGATCGCGCCCACCGCATCGGACAGAATAAGACGGTCTACAGCATCAAGCTCATCGCCGAACACACCGTCGAGGAAAAGGTTCTCGCCATGCAGAAAAAGAAGCAGGCGGTCATCCACGCGACGATCGGCACGACCGACGACGCCTTCCTCAACACGCTCTCCTGGGATGACGTGCAATCCCTGCTGGAGATGTGAGGATTGACAAGCCGGCACACGAGGCACTGACCCAGTAACCGCTTCGCCGCAATTTCGATTGATGATGTCATGCCAAGGGTGATAAGATTGAAAGTACGGACGCAGTGCGTCTGCCTCAATCACGGTAATCGGAAATCTGACGCATTTCTAATGCGGACAAAATGGAATCTTAACACGGGGATGCTGTAATCATGACCAACCGGAGGTATAAGGCCTTCGGGATTAAAAAACAGGAGACTTGCATCATGAGAAAAGGTGTTTTGGCTGCGACGTTGGCTGCGGGGCTTGTGGCGGGCACCGCCGTCTCACAGTCCGTTCCCGAGAAGGCTGTTGAGATCAAAGAGCCGGCATGGGCGATTACTTATGGGGCTGATGTGCGATTCCGATTCGACGATTTCGTGCATGTGCCCGGAACATGGGATAAAGTGTCGGTCAAAGACCAGGCATACACGCGCACGCGGACACGGGGATGGATGGAAGCGGCCTACGGCGATTTATCCTTGTACTTCCGCGCGGCAAACGAGTGGCGTCATTATTTTGTCAGCGACAGCACGAAGGATCCTAACGCCTATCACTGGGCCGATGAAGTGTATGTGGATAATCTGTATCTGAACCTGAAAGGTCTGGATCTGATGGGCTATGATACTGAGCTACGCATCGGTCGGCAGGACCTGAAGTTCGGCGCGGGGCGCGTGTTCGCGGATCCCACACCGGGTGACGCCTCGCGCTCGTTCTATTGGGACGCCATCCGTGCGACGGTCAAGACCGCCGAGAAATCCACGCTCGACCTGTTCTATGCCTACCTGCACAAGGAGAACGAACTCACCCTCGGCGACCAAGACAAGGTTTTGACGCAATGGGGCGTTGAACAGGCCGTGGGCGCCTATTATGTCAACGGGGAAAACAAGCCATTGCCGTTTGAGGCGTATTATGTCGGCGTGTTTGGCGAGACGACGATGGAATCGCTGAACACCTTTGGCGTTCGTTTGCTGCCGCCCATCACCGATCATGTGAAAGGCGAACTGGAAGCCGCCTACCAGTTTGGCGAATGGCAAACCGGACAGGATATCTCGGCCTACATGGTCTATGGCGGAGTCAAGGGCGATCTGGCCTCGGAACATCCCTGCAAACCCTATGCGGGCGCCGCCGTCTATCTGCTGTCGGGCGATGATGGCAAGGGTGACGACTCGGCGTGGAAGCCGGCGCTGGCTCGCGGCGACTCGCAGATGAGCGAGCTGATTTACAAGAGTCGCACCGAGCAGTGGTCCAACATGATATTTCCGCATGTCGAGTTAGGCATCGCGATGTCCAAGGATCACAAGGCGCGCCTGCTCACGGGCATGCTGTACTACGATGAGAAGCCTGTGGGCGCGACATCCCGCGAGCAGGGGTTCTTCACTCTGTTGCGCTATGACTTCCCGCTGGTCAAAAACCTGTTCGGCAAGCGCGGCGATCTTAAGGGCGCGCTCTTGGGCGAGGCGCTCATTCCGGGAGACCTGTACACCCAAAACGATGAGACCGCCTATTGCTTCCGCTTTGAATTGAATGCGGCGTACTAACGGCCGAGGCGCCTGCACACGACCGAGGTCATGCACGCGCTTTTTCTGTTTGCGGCGCACAACACACGCCTGCACGCGCAGACGGAAAGGAGAAGGTAGCGATGAGACCAGGAATATGGGAAGTGGTGATCATAGTGCTTGCCGTGGTCGTCTTGTTCGGCGCCAAACGATTGCCGGAGCTGGCTCGATCGCTGGGAACCAGCATCGCCGCGTTCAAGAAGGCCAAGAAGGAAGCCGAAGCGGAGAAGCCCACCAACACCTCCGGCCCGCCCTGCTGAAGATGTTGGCGATCTGATCCTTCGCTGTTATGCCTACCCGCATTCGGGTTGAGAGCCATGATTGACACGCTGCCGTTGTCGTTCTTACCCGCTTCGGTGGGCCCTCTGGAACTGTTACTGGTTCTCTCTGTGGCGCTGGTGGTATTCGGCCCCAAAAAGCTACCGGAGGCCGCCCGGACGCTCGGACGTGTTCTGAATAGACTGCGACTGGCGATGGACGAGTTCAAGTCGCAGGCGAGATTGCTAGAGGAGGAAGCCCTTCCTGCAAAAGAGTCTGAAGTCCGACGATCCGAGATTCCGGAGAAAACGTCTGATGAAAGATCTGCGGACACTCAATCCCATGATTAAGCCGTTTTTGGAGCACCTGCAGGATCTGCGGCTGGTATTGATCCAGTCGGCGGCATTGTTTGCGGTCGCGTTGGTGGCGGCCATTCCGCTGGCGCCCCGGATGCTTGACTGGTTGCGGGATCCTTATGTTCGGGCCGGTTTGGAGAACGTGGTGGCCTTGCGCGTGGCACAGGTGGGCGGCGGCTTCGCCATCATGACGCGGGTGGTCTGCTGGTCGGGCCTGCTTTTCAGCCTGCCGTTCATACTGGTGGTGGCCGGGCGTTTCGTTTTTCCGGGACTCTCGGCGCGGGAGCGCCGGATGGTGTGTCTAGGCGGGGGCGCTTCCATCGGGTTATTCATCATCGGGGTTTGGATGGCGCACCGTTGGACCTTGCCGGTGGCCTTCCAGATCATGCGGCAGATCGAGGTCTGGATGGGCACCCCGGCGGTTTTCTGGGAAACGGGAAACTACGTCTCGTTTGTGCTCACGCTGCTGCTGGCGTTTGGCGTCGCATTTCAATTTCCGATGCTGGTGTTCATTCTGGGCGCCGTGGAAATCGTGAGTTCCGCGCAGCTTCGCGACAAACGGCGGCATGTGATTGTGGGACTCCTGGTCGTGGCGATGCTGATGACGCCGGGGCCCGATCCGTTTTCACAGGTGCTGATGGCCGCCCCGTTGATTGTGTTCTACGAGGCCGCCATCGGGCTGATCTGGTTGCGCGAGCACCGCCGCCGGACTGAGCGGGGTGCCGGCGTGTCACAAGACAGAAACGGCGGGGCGCGCACATGATTACACGTTCCAGGTTGGCCCGCAAAACCATGCCGGTCGCCCTGCTGGTCGAGGGGCGCCGTTGTCTGGTCGTCGGCGGGGGTGCCGTGGCCGGACGCAAAGCCGGTGCCTTGCTGGAAGCGGGCGCCGAGGTCATGCTGGTGGCGCCCGAGATCGGCGACTGGGCCGAAGGGTTGCAGGGACGCGCCGGACTGCGGATTGAGCGGCGGAAGTACGCCCCGGGCGACCTGGAAGGCAGACCCTTTGTGGTGATTGCCGCGACGGACGATCCGGCGCTGAACCGAAGCATTCTGGAGGACTGTCACGCACGCGGGGTGCTGTGCGCGTGTCCGGACCGGGGTTGGGAGGATGGCGATTTCATCTCGCCGGCGAGTTTCAAGCACGGGGATCTGACCGTCAGCGTCTCCACCGGCGGAGCCTCCTGCCGGCGCTCCCGCTTGATCAAGGAGAGCCTGTCCCGGCACGCGGAGTCTCTGGGACAGTCCGATCTGCTGGTGGTGGGAACCGATCAACGCCTCGCGGATCTGGCCATGAGAGAGTCGCTGCACCGCTCCGGCCCGCAATTGGACGAGACAGCGGCCTGGTTGCGGCAGATTCTGGGGCTTCACGAGTTCATGATCCTGAACACCTGCAACCGAATCGAGGTGGTGGCGCTGGGAGCCGTCACGCCCGCCTTGATCACGCTCGTCAAGCGCGTGCTCGGACTGGATCGCATCGAAGACCAGTGTTCGTACGCGCAGATCGGCCGGGACGCATTCCGGCACCTGGCGTTGGTCGCGGCGGGCCTGCTGTCGCAAACGCCCCGCGAAAACCATATTCGCGCGCAGATCAAGGATGCGCTGGCGCTGAGCCGACAAAACGGATGGTCTGCCGGCATTCTGCACGACTGGGCGGGACGCGCCCTGCGCATCGGAAATGCCATCCGCCGCGCAACGGGCGACAGCCTCGCGGCGGTTGAAGTCGAGGATCGCTGTCTGGCTTTCCTGACCGAGACCCTGGGCGATCTGCGCCGGCAGCGCACGCTCGTGATCGGCGCCGGCGTGGTCGGCAGGTCCCTCATGCGAAAACTGCTCGATCGCGGCGCATCGGTGTCTTGCTGCACCCGCACCCCGTCCCCGGCTTTTGCGCGTTCCGGTCTCGACGTCGTAACCTGGTATCCCCTGAAGCAGATGGGCCAAACCATCGGTGACCAGGATGCCGTGATTTGCGCCGCGTCCGGAGCAGATCCGATCTTGACGGCGACGCAGGCAGCGGAGCTCGCCCCGGACCATTCCCTGCTGGTCATGGATCTCGGCGTGCCGCGCAATGTCGCCACGGATTTCGCCGCCGGTAAAGATTCGCTTCGCGTGGTGGATCTGGACGATCTCGATCGCTGGTCGCGCGGCGACGCCGGGGCGCTGCAGCAGGCCCTGATCGTTGGCGAGCACATCATCAGCGCGCATATCGGAGATTATGAACGTGTCCTTGATGGCATTCACACTGGCCACTAGGAGCAGCCGGCTGGCCTTGATCCAGGCTGAAGAGGCGGCGCGGGCCATCTGCGGCGTGCTGCCGGACGTGCGCATGGTCACTCAACCGCATTCGAGTCCGGGCGATCGCGACACGGCTACCGACTTGCGGCTGAGCGCGCCCGACTTCTTCACCCGCGATCTGCACACGGCCGTTCTGAACGGCAACGCCGACTGCGCGGTGCATAGCGCCAAGGATCTGGAGGATTCGCCGCCAGCGGGGATCGATTGGTTCTGGCTCCCCGATGCCGCCGACCCGCGCGATGTGTGGGTGCTGAGGCCCGGCGAGACACGCGAGAATCTGCGCGCCGACGGCGTCGCGGGCGTGAGCAGTCATCGCCGCGAAACCTATTGCCTGAAGGCCTTTCCCCGAATGCGAACCGCAAGCATCCGGGGAACGATCGAGGAGCGGCTCGCCCGGTTGGACCGGGGCGATTACGACCTACTGATCATGGCCGGCGCGGCACTGCTGCGTCTGGGGCTGGACAACCGCATTTCCGGCTGGATATCGACCGACGATCTGCCGCCTCCCGACGGTCAGGGTCATCTGGCGATCACCTTCCGGGCCGAGGATGAACGATGGCTCCGAATCCGCAGCCTCTTCGTCAAGCCGGTGAGCTTCGCCGGTGCGGGATGCGGGGCGGCCGAGAACTGCACCCGGGCCGTCTGGAACGCGCTGGCGCGGGCTGACGTCTGCTTCCATGACAGCCTGCTGGATGCGGACCTGCTGAAACAGTTGCCGCGCCACGCGCAGTGCGTGGACGTGAGCAAACGGTGCGGGGCGCACACCGTTTCGCAGTCGGAAATCAACGCGCGGATCGCGTCTGCCGCCCGCCGCGGCCGCCGCGTGGTTCGCCTGAAAGGGGGCGACCCGGGCATTTTCGGCCGTCTCTCCGAAGAAATCGGGGGCCTCGATGCGCTGCACCTCCCCTACCGCGTTCTACCGGGGGTCAGCAGCCTCATTACGGCGACCACGGGAACCGGAATGCTGTTGACACAGCGCGGCGTCTCGCCGGGTTTCACGGTCATGACCCCGCGCCGACAGGACGGGGCGGTCGGTTCCGTGCAGGCCGCCGCCCGGAACGAACTGCCGCTCGTGATTTTCATGGGCGTCGGCGTGCTGCCCGAACTGGTCGATCAGCTCACGGCCGACGGGTGGAAACCCGCGACACCCATCGCTCTCGTGTTCGACGCCGGATCGCCCGACGAAGCCGTCATCCGCGCCACGCTCGGCGATGTTGTTGAAAAGTCCGCCGGACCGATCACCGATCGCCTGCGTCCACAGGCTCCGGGCCTCATCATTGTGGGCGCTCCCGCCGCACACGGCTATCATCGGGAATGGGGGGCGCTCGGAGGCTTCCGGGTGCTGCTGCCGGGCAGCGACGCGCTGCAGCAGAAAGCGATCCACGCGGTGCAGGACCTCGGCGGTATTCCGGTGCCCCTGCCGTTGATCCGGATGGCGCCGGAACCGGGGTGCGTGCCCGTGCTCGCCTCGCTCACCGGTTTCGCGTGGCTGGTGGTGACCTCGCCATCGGCCGTACACCTGCTGATGCGCCTCCTGATGGATCAGGCGATTGACGTGCGTCGATTGCCGAAGGTCCTTGTGGCCGGGCCCGGGACCGCCGATGCGTTCAGAATCTACGGGATCGTTCCGGAGATCGTGCCCGAGGCGCGGTTCGGCGCGGAGGGCGTGATCGCAGCAGCCGCCCGGACGATTCCTGCGGGTGCGACGGTGTTGCGGGTCCGCTCGCGGGCGGCCGGCACGGAGCTCTCCGAGGCGCTCATCCGGGCGGGGCTTGACGTAACCGACTGCGTGCTGTACGACGCCATCCCGACGCGGCCGGATTCCGTTCCCGCGTTTGACGCGGTCGTGTTTGCCAGCGCATCGGCTGTCGAGGCTTATGTCGCGCAGCGCCCGCCGCACACGCTCGAGGAGAAGACGGTCGTGGCGATTGGCCCGCCCACGCAGGCGGCGCTCGCACGCCAGGGGGTGAGGGGCGCCCACACCGCCGTCGAGGCGACCGTGGAATCGGCCGTCATGAAACTGGCGGCGGTGCGGTGCGCCGAACGCCTGGCCTCGGTTGCAAAGGAGATTGCGAATGAGCGGATATCCTGAAATACGGTTGCGGCGTTTGCGGCTGACCGCTCCGCGCCGCCGGCTTTTTGACGAGCCCCTGCCGGGTCCTGAGAAATTCATCTGGCCGGTATTCGTGGGCGCGGGGCGCAAGCTCAAGGAGCCGATCCCCGCCATGCCCGGCCAGTATCGCTACAGCGTGGACACCCTGCTGGGCGCGCTGGAGCAACCGGTGCGCGAGGGGATCGGCGGGATCCTGTTGTTCGGCCTCTCCGGAGCGAGCCGCAAGGATGGCACGGGCTCCGAGGCCTGGCGCGACGACGCGCCGGTGCAACGCGCGGTGAGAGCCGTCAAAAAGGCGTTCCCCCACCTCGTGGTCTTCACCGATGTCTGCCTCTGCGCCTATACGCGCCACGGCCACTGCGGCCCGCTGCGCCGTGACGGGCAGGTTGACAATGATGCCACATGCGCCTGCCTGGCCCGCGTGGCGGTCTCCCACGCCGGCGCGGGCGCGGACGGCGTGGCGCCGAGCGCCATGATGGATGGACAGGTCCTCACCATCCGCCGCGCCCTCGCCGAGGCTCGATTCCTGGACACCTTGCTGATGAGTTACTCGACCAAGTTTGCATCCTCGCTGTACGGCCCCTTCCGAGAGGCCGAACAGTCGGCACCACAAACGGGTGACCGGCAGGGGTATCAGACGTCCTATCGCGCCCCGGCCCTCGCGCTGCGTGAATCGGAGTTGGACGAGGCCGAGGGAGCGGACATCCTGATGGTCAAACCGGCGCTCTTTTATCTTGATGTGATCGCCCGGTTGCGCCAGAACACGCAATTGCCCCTCGCCGCCTATAACGTGAGCGGCGAATACGCCATGCTGATTGCTGCGGCAGATCGCAATATGGGCGACTTGAAGGCCCTGGTGCGCGAATCCCTGTTTGCCATCCACCGTGCCGGCGCCGATCTGATCATTTCGTATTGGGCGGGACGATACGGCGAGGTGGTCCGGTGAGCGATTCCGCCTCTTCTGCGGCCCTCTTCGCCCGTGCCCGCCGCGTGATCCCGGGCGGGGTCAACAGCCCGGTGCGGGCCTTTAATGCGGTTGGCGGCACCCCCGTATTCGTCACACGCGGCAAAGGGGCGCGCTTCACCTCGGCCGACGGAGAGGTGTTCATTGACTTTTGCGGATCCTGGGGTCCGCTGATTCTGGGCCATGCCCACCCGGCGGTCGTGGAGGCGGTCTGCCGCGCGGCCACGGACGGCCTATCCTTCGGCGCATGCACCGAGCGGGAAGTCGAGCTGGCCGAGCTGCTCTGCGCCCGAAGTCCCGGACTGGAGCGGGTGCGGCTGGTCAGCTCCGGAACCGAAGCCTGCATGACCGCCATCCGGCTCGCGCGGGGCTTCACCGGCCGCCGGAAGATCCTGAAGTTCGACGGCTGCTATCACGGCCACTCGGATGCCATGCTGGTTTCCGCGGGCAGCGGATTGTTGACGGCCGGACTCGCCGCCTCGGCCGGCGTCCCGGACGGTGTGGTGGCCGACACGTGGATGGCCCCCTACAACGACACGGCGGCGGTTGAGGCGTTGATGCGGCGGCACGGAGACGATGTGGCGGCGATCATCGTGGAGCCGATCGCCGGAAACATGGGGCTGGTGACTCCCGCGCCCGGGTTTCTGGAGGCGCTGAGGCGCCTCACCCGAGACGCGGGGGCGCTGCTCATCTTCGACGAGGTGATCACCGGCTTCAGGCTGGGGCCGACGACCTACGGGGCGCTCTGCGGCATCACCCCCGATCTGACTTGCCTGGGCAAGATCATCGGCGGCGGCATGCCCGTCGGCGCCTGCGGCGGCCGGGCCGACATTCTGGAGCGTCTGTCCCCCTCCGGCCCTGTTTACCAGGCCGGCACCTTGAGCGGCAACCCCGTGGCGGTAGCCGCCGGGCTGAGCACGCTCAAGACGTTGATCGATGAGAATCCCTTTCCCGCGATCGCGCGTCGGGGCAGACGGGTGGCGGAAGCGATCGAAGGGCAGGCGCGGGCGAGCGGCGTCAACACGCATTGCGCGCAGCTCGGCGGCCTCTTCACGGTGTTCTTCGGCGCCGGGCCGATTCGCAACCTGCAGGACGCCAAACGCTGCGACACCGAGCGGTTCTCCCGCTTCTTCCATCACCTGCTGGACAAGGGGATCTACCTGCCGCCATCGCAGTTCGAGGTTTGTTTCATATCCGCCGCGCATACCGACGAGGATGTGACGCGCCTGATCGAGGCTGCCACCCTTGGCGCCGGTTGAGTCTCGCCCTCCAGCGGATGAGACGGACTGGGACATCGCCGTCGATCACGTCCAGATGGGTTTTATAGCCGCACCCGCATTCGTTCTTGTCTTGCCAGATTGTCTTGGCGAGTCCTACACTCCAGAGCGATTATTCCCGCACGGGCAAGAAGATTTGTGCCGGATTGTCAGTTGTCAGGGCTGCTTTTTCTTGCCGTCGTCAAATAGTTTAGGATCCGCAGGCGGATAAATGGGAGCGGCTGGCGCACGCGTCTTCTCGACAGTTGGCGCGGTCCTGATGGGATCCGCCGGCGCGTGCGTCATCTCCACCCAGGCGCCCGCCCTGCATTGCCAGGATCGTCCGGCCGAAACATCCAGGCGTATGGCGGCCCAATCGCCGGCCAGAGCCGTCATCTTGACGATGTACTTCCCTTGGGGAATCTTCGTTTTATCCTCAATCGGCAGCCACTTGCCAGCCTGTGCGATCCACGCCTCGCCCGTGCCCGTGTTGTACTTGATGGACTCCCACGTGGTGGGCGACGCCACCACCAGGACGATGTCGAACTCATTGGTCGGGGTCTGTGCATGGACGTGCAATGCGGACAGTGTCAACACGGACGCACAGAGCGCAACGACAAGCACGTGAGTTTTCATATCAGGGTTCCTTGTTTCTTGTTGAAGTGATGGAGTAGTCAGACGTGAAAAGAATCAGTAGAGTCCGTAGTTCCCGGACGGTTGGAGCAACTGCATGATCTCGCGCGTCAGGTCGTGTCGCATGAGCGTCTCGCCGAATGTCGGAACCGCGAATTCGCCGGATCTTTCCATCGCCAGCGATCGGCGCATGCGGATGTGGACGTCCACCGGCAGGCCCTGCGCCTGCTGCCGCATCGCGTCGGCCTGGGCAGCGAGATGAGCCTTCGACGCCGTGAGCGGGAAGATGCCGGTCTCGGGCTTCAGACGCAGCCGCTGCGCCTGCCCGACCCGCTCCCACAAAGTCCTGAAGTCGGAAATCTCCTGGGTGTAGGTGCCGTGGCGCTGCAGCGGATCCAGCGCCAGCATCCTGAGCATCAGGCCGTTGCGCTCATCCTGCGTCATGAAGACCACGCCGGCCAGATCGCGCAGCGACCGCATCGCATCGAAGTACTCCGGATCCTTCTCCAGGGCTTTCTTGAAGTAGCCGGCGGCTTCGCTCTTGCGCTCCTGCGCCTCCCGCAGCAGGCCCATCAGGTAGTAAACCTGCGGACGGACCGGCTCCTTGTCGAGCAGACCGGCGAGCACCCGCTCGGCGGCGCTACGGCTGGATCCGCTCTGGAAGGCGCCCTCGCAACCGAAACAGAAACTCGCCACGCGCCCGAACTGTTCGGGCATCCGCTCAAACGCGATGGCGTAGTGCATCTCCGCCTCCGCCGTGCGGCCCATGGCCTGCAGCCGCTCGGCCAGACGCCACTGTACGCAATAGGCCGCCCCAAACAGCACCTCCGCCTGCTCGTAGAGCGGAATGCTGCGCTCGAGCAGTCCCATCTCCGTGAACCGGTCCCCCTCCTCCGCCATGCGCACCGACGCGACCACGTTGCTGAAGAACGCGGCATCCGATTTTTTGCCGCCGGCCTCCAGGATGGCGGCCAGCACGCTGTAGGCCCGCACGCGGTCGCCCGCGTGCTGTTCTCCGTCCGTCGGATCAATCTGAAGCGCCGCCCGCGCCGCCGCTTCGGCCGCGTCGAGCTGCCCGGCGCGCCGCAACACCTCCGCCTTCCAGATCAGCGGTCGCTCCTCGAACCGGTCGCGCTGACTCAGGTCTTCAAGAAAAGACAGGCAGCGAACCCCCTCCACGTCAACCAGCACCGCGTAGACGTTGTCATCATCGGGCTTCGTAACGAGGATCAGGCGCGCCAAGCGCGCCGCTTCACGTGTGCGCCCCGTGGCGACCAGCGCGCGGAGCGCCGGCATCTGCAGGGAATCCTGCGACACCAGTTCGCCGACATCATCCACCCCCCACCAGGAGGCCTGCTCCAGCAGGGCCATCACATCGGCCGGGCGGCCGGCCGCATCGTAGACGGCAGCCAGAAGAGACAGAATTTCAACGGCTTCCATCGCATCCCGGTTCTGCTCGCTCTCGCGGATTCGCTTGGCGAGCGCATCGACCGCTAGCGCCTCGACGTCGGCCAGCCGGCCAGCCTCCTTGAACGCCAGCAGCGTTTCGTCATCATACGCATAGAGGAAGCCCTCCAGACCCTGATTGCCGCCCGCCGGGTGCGCTTGCAGCATTGCCGCGACCCCCTCAGCCACCCACTCCTGTCGTCCGAGCAGACGGCCAAGCTGGATGAGGCGCCCGGGAATCTGCGCCGACTCATAGGCGCGCTCCAGGCCGCCCGGCTTGCGGTTCTTGATCGCCTCACGGCAGAACGCGGCGGCCTCGTCAACCCGGTCCATCGCCAGCAGCGCCTCGAAGTGATGGTTCTGGAGGCGGGCCAGCGATTCCGGACCGGTCGCCGGATCAGCCATGCGCTGCTGCAGCAGCTTCAGGGCGGCCTCTCCGCGGCCGGCCCGGTTGGCGACGGCCGCGTATACGGACCAGAGACTCTCGACCGACCGATTGGCCAGCACGCCTTCGCAATACTGCGCGAGCCGGCTGACGGCGTTGCTGTCGGTAAGGGATCTGACATCGAGATTGAGGTAGAGCTCAAAATCTTCAGCCTCGGCCGCCTTGAGTGTGGCCGTCACGGCGTCGCCGATGCGTCCGGCTTCGGTCAACCCCAGGAGGTAGTAACCCAGCGCTCCGCGCCGTTCGTAGTCCTGTCCCCCGCTTCCGTACCTGCCGACGGCCACCATGGACGTGACGTCCTCGCTCTCCTCATCTGCGGAGCGCGCCGGGAACTTGCGGTCCATGGCTTCAAATAGCAACACATCGGCGCTGCTGTTGATGAGCGACCATTGGGGTCGCTGCAGACTGGCGATATCCGCAGCCACGACTTCCTTGAGCAGACTCAAGGTGGGACCGCCGCCCGGCACCCGAAGCTTGAGGTACGGGATGCGTATCGCCTTGCGCAACAGGACGCGCGCCTCCTTCTCCCCGGCGATGCCAACGAGGTCAGGAACCTGGACATCATAAGACCCCGCCTCGGGATCCAGCGGCAGATCAATCACCTGCCGGAACGCAGTGACCGCATCGGCCGGCGCGCGCAGGTTGCGCTGGACTGCGGCGCGGCGGAGGCTGTCGAGCACGTTCTTGACATCTCGGACGCTGTTGTCGCCGATCTTCCGGAACCGGGCATCGCCGTCCTTGATTGCGGCGTCGAAACCGGCCCGGTCATCGAGCAGCAGGTTCGCGAGGAGCGTCAGGGCAAGCTTGCGTTTCTGCTCGGCTGGCGTGGCGGCCGCGCGGCTTTCGATTTGCGCGCGCAGCGCGATCCAGGCGGGAGGTCCCGGCAGGGCGTCCAACAACGTCACCAGCGTGACCGTGCCGGTCGAACCGCCTGCGTTCGCACCGTCCATGCCGTACTCATCCCAATCACTCATGGCTGCGGCATGGGAAGGGTCGTTCTGGGCGGCGGACTGAAGGTCGTGGAGCCGGTCGGCGAGCAAGAGCCATTGGGCAGCGGCCGCTTCGGCCGTGAGGTTGGTCCAACCCGCTTGCAGGGCGGCGAGATCGTTCGCCAGCGCGGTTCTCTTGCCGTCGTCCGCCGGCGTGGCAGCCGCAGCGGGCGCGGCGAGGGCGGCCCTAACGCGCGCAATCACCTGCGAGGCGCCGACACAATCGGCGGCCTGCGCCGCAGGCGCACCGTACGCAAGCCACGCCGCCGCCAGCAGACCGAGGCGCTCAATCGAATGGCGGTGCATGCAACGCGAAGTCAGTTTCGGGAATGAACTGTTCATGGGTCCGTCTCCCTTCTGCCTGTTGTGACGCGTCATCCGAAAGCGCCTATCGATCACGGCGGGTACGCGCCCGTTGAGATTCGGTCTGAAGCAGCACTTTCGTTCAGTCACAATGTCAGAAAAAGAGGGCTGTGTCCATCTCGAAATCACAACCTTCGGTTATCCGGAGCGCCGGCCCCGCATTCCCCGGCGCCGCAACCGGAGAGGGAAAAGTTCTCCGCCGCCCCCACATCGCGATAGAAATCGGGACGCTCGGAAAAGTCGGGGATGACGGCATGACGGCCGAGGATCGTTTTAAACGATTCCATGCCCATCCGGTCGGCGTATTCCAGAAACGACTCATCCGGCGCGCGTTGGGTTGCGAACGCGACGGCAAGAACCACCATCGCCGCCGGCAAAGCCGCCGCGGGCACCTTGCCAACGACCGTGCCGAACTCCACGCCATCGACGCCGCAACGGCCGCCGATCGTCACCACGTAGGACGGCACGAGACGGCCGGACACCCGCTGGGCCGCGCCGTAGCATCCGATCGCGCCCACGGGTTGCTGGCCGCAGGCGTTGGGGCAACCGTTGATGTGAAACTGCATCGCGTCGAGCGTGTCGCGGGCCACGCCGCGCGCCTCCAGCGCAACGGCGCAAGCGCGCGCCGCATTACGCGCCAGGCACAAGCCCAGCCGGCAGGTTGAGGCTCCGGCGCAGGCCACGAACCGGTCCAGCGGCGTGGGTGTCAGGACATCGGTTTCCAGAGCACGCAAGTCGGCGGCCACGTGCGGCACATCCGCGTCTTTCACGCCTCGCAGCAGCAGGTGCTGCGTTCGCGTCGTGCGTAATCCCGATTCCGAGCTGTATCGCGCCGCCAGCTCACCGACGCGCGCGAAATCGTTTGCTGGCAGAAAACCGAGGGGCAGGTGCAACGGTATGATCACCACGCCCGCCTGGCGTTGAGGAATGACGCGGATGCCGTGGCGGATCTCTGCGGGCGGAACTCCGGCGACATCCTGATGCGCGGCGCCGTTCGGGATCGGACGCCCGTGCCACTCAGGCACGCCATCGCGGATGACAACAGCCATCTCCCCGGCGTACAGTTGGCGGAACGCCGCGACGCCGATGCGGTCGAAGACATAGCGCAACCGGGCACGATTCCGGTTCGTTCGATCGCCCAAACGGTCGAATAGCCGGCGCACCGTCTCGGCCACGCGGATGATTTCGGTGGCGGGAACCCAATCACAGAGCACGTCCGCAATCCGCGACCGCGCACCCATGCCGCCGCCCGCCATCACCCGGAAGCCGGGGGCGGCATCGCGCACCTCCGCGATGAAACCGAGATCCGACACCTGCGCCAGTGCGCAATCGGCGCCGCAGCCGCTGAACGCGATCTTGTACTTGCGCGGCAGATTATAACTGCCCGGGACGGTGATGAGGTATTCGGTCACGGCATGGGCGCACGGGGTGACATCCCAGGCTTCGGCGCGGCAGACGCCCGCGTACGGGCACGCCGTCACGTTGCGAACGGTATTGCCACCGCCGCCCTGGGTGGGCAATCCAACGGACAGCAGGCGCCGCATGATCGCCGGCGTGTTGCCGATGGCGACATCGTGAAACTGAATATCCTGCCGGGTCGTGACGTGCAGGAGGCCGTTGCCGAATTCGCGGCTCAGCGCCGCCAGTTCCCGCGCCTGCGCGGCATTCAACGTGCCGCCAGCCACCCGGACGCGGCTCATGAACGTGCCGTTCTGCCGTTGCTCGTACACGCCGTGGGCGACCCGTCGGGCCTTGAGAACCTCCGCCGGCATGTCTCCGGCCAGAAACCGAGCCACATCGTTCTCGTAGGCGTTGCAAACCGCCGCCGCATCGGCAGGCAGACCATAAAAATTTGGATTCATCCGATTGTCTCCCTCATTCGGCCATCGTCGGCGACTTCCGGCAGAGCAAACGCTGCGCCTCCCGAAAGCTCGTCCGTCCCTGTTTTAGATTTCATACTCCGTGCCGGACAGGCATTGCCGCTCTTCCAGCAACTTCCGGATCGCCTGGTGGTCGTCTGACGTCAGGTCCTCCCGGACCGGCAAGTGCGACAACGGGTGCAGCTTCGTGCCCCACCTGATGCGCGCCCAGATGCGTTCGTGAAAGTAGTACAGGACAAAGCGCAACGTATGAAACACGGTCGTGATGACCGTGGTTTGTTTCCAGTCACGCGTCATAGCATACGAAAGGCCTCCCAACATTACGATACCAATCAGCCGCCACGTGACGGACTTCGTCCAACTTCGCAAATGTGTTTCCATGGTGTTCCTTAGATCTGATATTCCAGAATCACGTGCTTCTGCCGGAGCAGCTCGCAGACGCGCCCGACCCCCTGTGCAACATCCGCCGTCGCGTCGAGGTTCAGACTCGGACCGAATTCGGAGAACCGATTCTCGCCGATGTTGATCGTCAGGATCTCGTGGGGGCTGTTGAGGAGTTCCAGCGTCTTCAGGTCGTAGTCATCGACGTCCGACACCGAGGTGATGAAGATCTGCCCGGAATCGGTGAGAATCCGTGCCAGTTCGCCCAACCGCCGAATGGGCGTGTCGCGGAGGTCGCCATCCGGCCGCAGGTCCGCGTCAAGTCCGCGGGTGACGTTTTCCATGCCGAGGTAATACGCCTTGAACTTCAACGCAAACAAGTTGCGTTCCAAGGCGCGCGCGAAGGCCTCCCCGGCGGCTGCATCGGCACTCGTGAAGACGACGAACTTCGCGCCGTGGCCATAGGCCGCCGATCGCTCGACCGTGGAAATGGCGCTGCTCTTCCACGCAATTTCCCGTGCGCGGATGTGTTCCTGCAGCGTGGACTCCCGCGCGGCCACACCGGAGAGGATGATGCCCGCGCCGGCGATCTCGTTGTTGTCCACGATCACCAGGCGTCCGGTCTGCTCGATATCGCTGATCCCATCGAAGGCCACGGGCTTGGGCGTCTCCAGAATGACCTCCGCCACGTCGTGCCGATCGACCTGCTGTTTGTCGGCCACCGTGCCCAACTCGGTGGCGTCGAGCACGGCCAGCACCTCGACCAGTTTCACGGGGGAGCGCAACGCGCCCAGCTTCAGCTTGTACACCTGATCCCGGATCATCGGGGCGCGCCCCATCCAGAACAGGTTCACGCGGAGCCGCGTGCCGACCTGCAACGGCGGATCCCCCTGCCTGACCATCCACTCGCCGGGTTTGATATAGATCTGGGTGTCGAGCGTGAATCCCGGGGCTTCTCCTGCCGAGGCCGACGGCTTGACGGGGCCGTTGAAATACTCAATGGAGGCAATCCTCGAGGTTTTTCCAGAGGGCTGGAACACCACGGCATCGCCGACCGCGATCGTCCCCGTCTCGATGGTTCCGGTCACGATCCGACGCTCGTCGCCCTGCTCGGTAAACTTATAGATGTCCTGAACCGGCAGTCGGAACGGCAGGGCGTGCGGGAACTCCTTGTGCTGAAAGCCGTCAATCTGCTCCAGCAGCGTCGGTCCGGTGTACCACGGCGTCTTCGATGACCGTGAGGCAATGTTCACGCCCTGCATCGCGCTCACCGGTATGAAGCTCACTGAAACGATCCCCAGTCTCCCCAGAAACGCGGTGAATTCGTCGCGAATGCGATCAAACACCTCCTGGCTGTAATCCACGAGATCCATCTTGTTGACGAGCACGGCGAGCTGTCGCAGTCCCAGCATGGAGAGCATGTACCCATGCCGCTTGCTGTTCTCGCGCACCCCCTCCTTGGCGTCGATGGTCAGGAGCGCCGCCTCCGCGCGCGATGCGCCGGTGATCATGTTTTTCAGAAATTCGATATGACCCGGCGCATCAATCAGGATATATCGCCTTTTATCGGTGTGGAAAAAGCACCGTGCCGCGTCAATGGTGATGCCCTGCGCCTGCTCGTCCTTGAGGGCGTCCAGCAGGAAGGCATATTCAAACGGCCTGGCGTTCCGGCGGCACTGGGCCTGCACCTGTTCCAGCTTGCCTTTCGGCAGCGCGCCGATGTCCGCCAAGAGCCGGCCGATGACCGTGCTCTTGCCATGATCCACATGGCCCGCCATCACGATGCTGATCTGCTCATTCGTTTCATTCATACTCACACTCCATTCTCCAACGGCTTTCCGATTCCCGATTCCCGCCGGCTCCTACATGTACCCGCCCCTTCTCAGGGTTTCCAGGCCGCCGCCATCTTCCTTGTCCTGCTCGCGGCCGGAGCGCTCGGCGATATTGGCAAACTTACCGCTGCGCAATTCTCCGATGATCTCCGACACATTCCGGGCGGTGGACTCCACCGGGCTGGTGCAGGGGAAGCAGCCCAGCGACCGGTAGCGCCTGCCGTCCCCACGGTCGAAGTAGAGCGGGATGATGGGGATGTTTTCGCGTTCGATGTATTCCCAGATATTCAGCTCGGTCCAATCGAGCAGCGGGTGAATCCGCACGTGCGTGCCGGGGGCAAAATCGGTCTTGTACTGTTTCCACAGCTCCGGCGGCTGATCGCCCACATCCCATTCATGCTGCTGGTCGCGCGCCGAGAAGTAGCGCTCCTTGGAACGGCTCCCCTCCTCGTCGGCCCGCGCGCCGACGATCACGCCCGTGAAGGGTTCCGGATGGTGCTCGGCCACCAGGCGGCCCGTGTCGTGATCCATCCGCAACCGGGGCCACTCCCCGGACAGGGTGTGTTTGAGCGCTTCGCTCTTGAGCGAGCGGCAGCACGCGATGCGCGACAGCGTGCCATCGGGAAACGTCTGCTTCGCGTCGAGCGCGGGCTTGTTCTGCCCGACGATCAGGTCCAGGTGCAGCTCCCGCGCCAGCCGATCCCGATAGGCGATCATCTCCGGAATCTTGAAATGGGTATCGACATGCATCAGCGGGAACGGCACATGGCCGAAGAACGCCTTGCGCGCCAGCCACAGCAGCACCGTGCTGTCCTTGCCGATTGACCAGAGCATCACCAGACTTTTGAATTCCCGATACGACTCCCGGAGGATGTGTACACTGATGGCTTCCAGCTTCTCCAGATGATTCATGATTGCGCTCCCCTTGAATGTAATCCGCACTCCTTGTGTTCGGCACTCTCCCACCACCAGCGTCCGGCTCGCGGGTCCTCGCCCGGCAGTACCGCCCGCGTACAGCAGGCACATCCGATGGATGGATACCCCCGGTCCAGCAGCCGATTGTAAGGCAAATCATGCTTGCGCAAGTAGGCGCGAATGTCGTTGGCGGTCCAATCTGCGAGCGGATTGATCTTGACGATGCCGCCATGCGCCTCGTCCCGCTCGATCGTGGCCAGTGTCCCGCGGGTGACGCTTTCATCCCGACGCTGGCTGGTCATCCAGGCATCCAAACCGGTTAGCGCCCGGCCCAGCGGTTCGACCTTGCGAATGTGGCAGCACTCCCGCCGATCATTCAGGCTTTGCTTGAAGGAGAAAGGCCCTTGCTCCGTCTCCAGTTTCTCAACCGCTTCATGCCTGGGAAAGTACCAATCGATCCGCACGCCGAGCCGCTGCCGAATTTCGTCGGCGCACACATACGCCTCTTCAGGGAGGCGGCCGGTGTCGAGCGAAAACACGCGGATGTCCTGGCGGACACGCGTTGCCAGATGGATGAGGACCGAATCCTGCAAACTGGTGGCAATGGCGAGCCTGGGGTGAAATGTCTCCAACGCCCAACGCACGACGTCTGCTGCGGTGCCATCTCCAGAGTATCCAGCCATATTCTGTGTTGTCGATTGCATCATGTGCCCTCGCTAATTTAATAGCCTAGTAACTCTATGAATTAAATAGATTATCACATAACAAAGAACACTTGTAAAGGGGTATTTGTTTGCTATTATTGCTTGAGGCTCTTGCAAAACCCCCCGCAACGCTGCGCCTGACGGCTTGCGTCGCGGG
>CAZDLY010000015.1:0-47140 GCA_964506575.1 uncultured Akkermansia sp.
ACCCCTCGGACGCAAGCCGTCAGGCGCAGCGTCCGGGGGGTTTTGCAAGAGCCTCCGTAATCATAATCGTAATCTTGCAGGGCGAACGCATCTAAATTTCTTCTTTTTAACTTTATTTGGTCTAATATTCACGCACTTTTGCCTATTCTGGCTCTCGACGCCGAAGCGAGGGGTCTGCATTTGTGGCGAAGCCGGGAAAAGCGGTGTCGCGCGGAATACCGCTTTGAGGAGTAAGAAAACGGAGCCAAAACTGAAAAAGTGTCAGAAAATAAGATGCGTTTGCCCTGCGTAATCTTGCTTTGACCCTGCATGCGATCATATACTGTAGCCCATGAATACGGGTTTTGAATGTGCGGCATGCTTGGATCTGCTTGTGGCCAAGAAGCGGCTTGCGGAGGCTGAACCGGGAAAAGAGATCCTTGTTCGAATTGTCTCTATGCTGGTCGGATTGATCCGCAGCACATCCCCTGATCGTGTGCATGAGCAGGGAGTCGTCTACGAGTCAGATCGGCGAGGGTTGGGGGATTAAGATTAAGATTACGATTACGATTACGAGTAAGGAGTAACCCTCATCAGAACTGCCATGCGCCCTGCATTGCGGTCTTGCGCAGTGAGGCCATTTTTAGTTATTGTGCTGCCATGAACGTTTTTGTTGTCGGGGGGGGCGGCCGTGAACACGCCCTGGTCTGGAAAATTGCGCAGGATTCGAGCAGGCCGGTTATTTATTGCGCGCCTGGCAATGCCGGGACCGCCGCACTGGCGACGAACGTGCCGATCGCGTCGGAGGACGTGCCGGGGCTGGTCGCCTGGGCGCGCGAGCATCGGCCTGACCTGACCGTTGTCGGTCCGGAGGTTCCGCTCTGCGCCGGTCTGGTGGACGAACTGGAGGCGATCGGCCTGCGCGCGTTCGGCCCCAGCCGGGCTGCGGCCCGCATGGAGGGCAGCAAACGTTTTGCCAAGGAGGTGATGATCGCGGCCGGCGTTCCGACGGCCCGCGCCCAAAGCTTCACTTCGACCGATGCCGCCTGCGCCTCCCTCGCCGCCTTTGGCCTTCCCGTGGTGATCAAAGCCGACGGTCTGGCGGCGGGCAAAGGGGTGGTCATCGCCAAGACCCGTGACGAGGCGGTCGCGGCCATCCGTTCGATGCTGGTTGAAAACACGTTCGGCGCCGCTGGCGCCGAGGTGCTGATCGAGGAATTTCTGGATGGCGAGGAGGCCTCGATCCTCGCTTGCGTCGATGGCGAGCACATCGCGCTCCTTCCGGCTTCCCAGGATCACAAACGGGTGTTTGACGCCGACCAGGGGCCCAACACCGGCGGCATGGGCGCCTACTCCCCCGCCCCGGTTGTCACCGACGATCTTTTGCCGGTGATCCGTTCCACCGTCATCGAACCGGTCATCGCCGAGCTGCGCAAACGCGGCATCGTGTACAAGGGGATCCTCTACGCCGGGCTGATGGTGGGGACGTACGGCATCCGGGTGCTCGAATTCAACGTTCGCTTTGGCGATCCCGAGACCGAGGTCATTCTGCCGCGGCTGGCCGGCGACATCCTTCCGCTTTTCGAAGCCTGCATCGACGGCACGCTCACCGAATCGATGGTTCGCATTACCGCCGATCCCGCCGTGACGGTGATCCTGGCCTCGGGCGGCTATCCGGGACCGTATGCGAAGGGGATCCCCATCCACGGCCTGGACGCGGCCGCCGCCTGCGACCGGGTGGTGGTGTTCCACGCGGGCACGGCCGTCAAGCGGGGCACGGCCGTCACCGCAGGCGGGCGCGTGCTGGCCGTGACGGCGACCGGCCCGGACCTCCGGGCCGCCGTGGCCAACGCCTATGCCGGCGTGCGCGCCATCCGTTTTGAGGGCGCCCATTACCGCACCGATATCGCACACCGCGCGCTGGAGCGCGATTAAACTCCACCCCATCCACATCCCAAGAAAGGCGGAAATCCATGCGTCATCCACCCCTCGTCGGCATCCTCATGGGCAGCGACTCGGACTGGCCTCTGGTCCAGAAGGCGGCTGACATTCTGAAGGAGTTCGGCGTTCCCTTCGAGGCGCACGTGATGTCGGCGCATCGCACCCCCGAAATCGCCAGCACGTATGCGGCGGAGGCCGAGGGCCGCGGCCTGCAGGTGATCATCGCCGCGGCGGGCGGGGCGGCCCATCTCGCGGGCGTCGTGGCCGGCCACACCGTGCTGCCCGTCATCGGCATTCCCGTGGCAGGCGGCGCGCTCAACGGGCTCGACGCGCTCCTCGCCATGGTGCAGATGCCGGCGGGGATTCCCGTGGCGACGGTCACGCTCGGCAGCGCGGGGCCGGTCAACGCCGGCCTGCTCGCCGTGCAGATCCTGGGCGGACGCGACGCCGCGTTGCGCGCGGCGTTCCAGGCATACAAGCAGAAGATGGCCGCCAAGGTCGTCGACGCCGACGCCAAACTGCAAACCGCGCTCCACGCCTGAGGTCGCATGGCCACACTGCTTGCACTCACGCCGGCCACGCGCGACGCCGTGCTGCGGGAAGCGGCGGCGCGGCTCGTCGCCGGCGGCGTTGTCGTGATTCCCACCGACACGGTATACGGTCTCGCGGCCCATCCGGCCTGCGCCGCAAGCGTGGCCCGGCTGGCGACGATCAAGGGGCGGCCCACCGGCAAGCCGATCGCCCTGCTGGCGGCCGATGCCGACGCGGTGCGCCGCTCGGGCGCCGTCTTTCCGCCCGCCGCGCAACGCCTCGCCGAACGCTTCTGGCCCGGCGCTTTGACCCTCGTGCTGGATTGCGGCGGCGTCTCCGAGGGGTTCCGCGTGCCCGACCACCCCTTCTGCCGGAGCCTGCTGGAGGCCTGCGGCGGCCTGCTCCGCGTCACCAGCGCGAACCTCAGCGGATCCCAGCCGGCGGTCAGCGCCGCGCAGACCCTCGCCGACATCGGGCTGGAGGCCGACCTGGTCATTGATGACGGCCCCTCGCCCGGCGGCGTCGCCAGCACCGTCGTGCGCGTCACCGCCGAAGCCGTCACCCTGCTGCGGGAAGGCGCCATTGCGGCCGGCCGGATTGATGCCGATTGCTATTGACCGCCCGCAGCCGACCCGCAATAATGACGTCCGTCTTTCATCCCTGGAGGAGTGCGCATGATTCTCATCAACGAGCATTACGGCAAATTGCAGGCGTCCTATCTGTTTTCCGATATCGCCCGGCGCATCAAGGCCTATCAGGCCGAGCATCCGGACAAGCCGGTGATCCGTCTGGGAATCGGCGACGTCACCGAGCCGCTGCCTCCGGCCTGCATCGCCGCTCTGCATCAGGCGGTTGACGAGATGGCGTCGGCGGCCACCTTTCGCGGGTACGGCCCGGAACAGGGATACGACTTCCTGCGCGAGGCGATCGCCCGCCACGACTACCAGGCGCGCGGGGCCGACATCGCGGCCGACGAAGTGTTTGTGAGCGACGGCGCGAAATGCGACACGGCCAACATCCAGGAACTGTTCGGACCGAAACTCCGCATCGCCATTCCCGATCCGGTCTATCCCGTGTATGTCGACACCAACGTCATGGCCGGGCGCACCGGCAAATGCGTCAAGGGGCGTTACAAGGGCTTGGTCTACCTTCCCTGCACGGAGGCGAATGGATTCGTGCCCGACCTTCCCGCCGAAACCGTCGATCTGATCTACCTCTGTTTTCCCAACAACCCGACCGGCGCAACCGCCTCCCGCGAACAGCTCACCCGCTGGGTGGAGTATGCCCGCGAGAACCGGGCGCTGATCCTCTTTGACGCCGCCTACGAGGCGTTCATCCGCGATCCCTCCCTTCCCCACAGCATTTACGAGATTCCCGGCGCGCGTGACTGCGCCCTTGAGTTTCGCAGCTTCTCCAAGACGGCGGGCTTCACCGGCACCCGCTGCGCGTTCACCGTTGTTCCCAAGACGGTGATGGGCTACACCAAGGCCGGCGAGGCCACGCCCCTCCATGCGTTGTGGAACCGCCGCCACACCACCAAGTTCAATGGCGTCGCCTATCCGATCCAGCGCGCGGCCGAGGCCGTCTACTCCGAGGACGGGCAGACGCAGACACGGGCGCTGACCGACTTCTATCTGGGCAACGCCGCCATCATCCGCGAAAACCTCACCGGGCTGGGCTACTCCGTGACCGGCGGCGTCAACGCGCCCTACGTATGGATCCAGACGGGACAAAAGGACTCTTGGAAATTCTTTGATCGGTTGCTCAGCCTCGCACAAGTCGTCACCACGCCCGGATCCGGTTTCGGCCGCTGCGGCGAAGGCTACATCCGCATCAGCGCCTTCAACAGCCGCGCCCGCGTCGAAGAGGCGATGCGGCGCATCCGAAACATCCTGTGACTCACTTTGGTTGCACGCCGACGCGGCGGAAGCGGGCCGGGTCGTGAAACGGGGCTAAATGATGAAAACGAGACGTTGCGTTTCTAGTGACAACCGTTTGCTGGAGCGGCGGGTGCTCGGGTGCCTCGCCTTGGCGGTTGGGATAGCGCTGACCAACGCTCGGCCTGCCTACGCCATGCGTGCGAACCCAGCGGATATGCGACCTTCCGGGCAGGCGGTTGCCGGAGGACGGTCGGCGCTGCGCGCCCGGACGCCTACGGACGCGCAACAAACCGCCGCGAAAAGCGCGGAGACTTCTGGTCTCCGCGTCCAATGGCACGCCAAGCTGGGCACGCCCACATCCGTCCGCGGCAAAGATCTCGCCAAACGTGGCGCGTTCTCCGGGGGCAAGGGCTTGGCGATCCGTGGCCGCGGCGCGTTTGATCGCGATGCGGTGGCCGTGCTCGACAACGTGTCGAGCCTGTTCCGCATACGGAACGCCGAGAAGGAATTCAAGGTGCACCGGACGGATGCGGACAATCTGGGATTCCACCATTCGCGGATGCGTCAGTTGTATCAGGGCCTCCCGGTCGTGGGCGGCGACGTAATCGTGCATTTTAACGGTCGTGGCGAAGCCTACGAAGTCAACGGAACCTACGTTCCGGACATTGCCGTGCCCACGGTGCCCGTGATCACGGGTGCGGATGCCGTGAAGCGGACGACGACAGATCTGGCGGGTCTGAAGAAACCGGCGGGGACGCTGACCGAGGGGCCGACACTATGCGTGTTCGCGCGCAACACCGAACCCACGCTGGCGTATCAGATCACCGTGAGTTACGCGGATGCGACAGATGGCCCTGGCCGCTGGCGCTATTGGATCGATGCCGCCACGGGCGCCATTCTTCTGCGGTACAACGACGTGCCGCGGATTGACGCCCCAACCACCAATGGGACTAATACGACGGTCACGGGAAACATTCTGGATGGGGAAGGTGGTGGCGCGATCAACGTCACGGGGTGGTACGAGAACACGGGCTATACCTATCTTTACAACACCAACAGGCACTGGTACGTGTACAATGTTGCGGACAGCGGGTATCCCGACGCCAATACGTACGCTTATCGCGCGAGCAACAATTGGGCGCAGGCGGATCGCAGCGAAATGTCACTGGCCCGCAACTTCGACCTGATACAGAAATACTATCGGGACGTCCATGGGCGAAACAGTTTTGACGGTAGTGGCGCATGGGCAAGGGCAAATGCGCACGAGGGGATCGACTACGTCAACGCCTTTTGGAACGGAATCGACTTTCACTTCGGCGACGGCGACGGCGTGGATGCCAACGCGCTGGCGGTGCTGGATGTCGCTGGCCATGAGTACGCACACGCGGTCACAGAACATACTGCCGATCTGATTTACGCCTACGAATCCGGTGCGCTGAACGAATCGTTTTCTGATATTTTTGGCACCTGCGTTGAGTTTCAGTTTCAAACGGACGGACGAGCGAATTATCCCGACAACGTAGCCGGCACCGCGGACTGGCTCCTCGGCGAGGACTGCTGGTTATCGTCCACGGCGTTGCGCGACATGCGCAACCCGATGAATACGGCCACGGTTGGGGCGGGAGGTGAACAACCCAGTCGGTATCAGGGATCATTCTGGTACTACGCCTCTGGCCTGCCAAGTGACGAAAACGACTACGGCGGGGTGCATTACAATGGCGGTCCACAGAATTTCATGTTCTATCTGCTGTCCGAAGGAGGCAACGGCAACAACGACGGCATCAACTACTCCGTCACGGGCATTGGGATCACGAATGCGGCGCAGGTTGCCTACCACGCCCTCAATTACTGCACACCCAGCACCGAATATGACGACGTGCGTGGCGCATGGATTTCCGCAGCCCTTGCTTTGAACGCGAGCTGGGTGCATAGCGTGGAAACGGCCTGGAGCACGGTGGGGGTTGGTGGCATAGGCATCACGCCTGCGGATCAAGTCGTCTTCGACGGCCCCGTTGGCGGGCCTTTTACGCCGGTTTCCCAGACATTCACGATTATGAATGACAGCGTCTCCAGCATTGCCTGGAGCGCATCGCATACCCAAGCGTGGGCCAACGTGTCACCCGGGAGTGGCACGGTGGCCGGGGGCGGGACTGCGATCCTGACCGTAACGATCAACAGCGGAGCCAACGGGCTTCCGAAAGGGACCTACACCGACACCTTGACGATCAGCAACCTCACGGATGGCGTGAGCGAGACGAGGCAGCTTACCTTGCGGGTTGGCTTTTCTGACTACTTTACGGAACTGTTCGACACCTCGGCGAACGATCTCAGTTATCAGATGCTGACTTTCACGCCCGACGGCTCCAGCCGTTTCTACAAGGCCAATCGTGATCCCACAAACGCTTTCTCGAGCAGCGCCACCGGCACCGCCTTGACGCTCGACGACGACGGGTCTGCGCTGGTCAGTCTGACCGGAGGGGCGCAGGTGTCGCTCTATGGCGTCAGTTACACATCATTCTATGTCGGTGGCAACGGCTACATCACTTTCGGGTCCGCGGACACCGAGTGGCTGGAGTCGTTCGGAAATCATTTCCGCCTGCCCCGGATCTCGGCATTGTTCGATGACTTGAACTCCGGTGCAGGAGGAATCGTGACCTGGTCCCAACTGCCTGACCGCGTGGTGGTGACATTCCAGAACGTGCCCGAATGGGGCACTAGCCATCAAAACAGTTTCCAGTACGATTTGTTCTTCAACGGTGTGATTCGACTGACCTACCTGGCCATCGCCGCCCAGGACGGTTTGGCGGGGCTTTCGCGGGGCACGGGTGTTCCGTCCGATTTTGTGGAAAGCGACCTCAGTTCCTACGGGACCTGGACGATCCCCGACGCGCTGGCCATTCAGCCTTTGAGCGGGTTGACATCCAGTGGTTATCCAGGTGGGCCGTTCACGCCCAGCAACATCGTCTACACGTTGAACAACACGGGAACGAACGCACTGACGTGGACCGCGACTCAGACTCAGACGTGGGTGAGTATCTCTGCGGCGAGCGGTGTGCTGGCATCGAGCCACTCGACCAACGTGACGGTGTCGCTCACCGGCGCGGCGGCCAGCCTGAGTCCAGGGAACTACAACAGCACAATCACATTTTCCAACGCGACTTCGCACGCGATCCAGACCCTCTCGGTGACGCTGACGGTGTACTCCACCCCGAAGCTCACGTTTGCGCCGGCTTCGTTTTGCGTGACGAACCGGCAGGGTTTCTCGACCAACACGCTGCTGAACATCGGCAACGCGGCAGGCGCGAATGGCAATCTGACGTTCCAGATGAGCACACGACCCCTGTCCTACACGCCTGCAGTGGCCATGGCTGCTCAGAGCATGGTCTTGCCCGAAGTGGCGCGCGACTTCACGCGCGTCACTCCGGGCGCGGCGTACGCCGACGGGCGGCTTCTGGTGCACTTTGCTCCAGGGGTGAAAGCCGCGCAGCGGGTTGGGACGCTCGCGGCGCTGGGCGGAGCGAGCGTGGTCAAAGGCTATGGACTCGTGCCCGGGCTGTGCCTAGTGAAACTGGGGGCGGGCATGACGGCGGAAGCGGCCTTGCCGGCATTCAACCGTGCGGATGGGGTTCTATACGCCGAACCGGACTATGTGCAACAGGCGTTGAGAACCCCCAACGATGCGCGCTTCAGCGAACTGTGGGGAATGCACAACACGGGGCAGACGGGCGGCACAGTCGATGCGGACATTGATGCGCCCGAGGCCTGGGACGTGACCACCGGAAGCCGCGACATCGTGGTGGCTGTGATCGACACCGGAGTGGACTATACCCACGAGGATCTGGCCGCCAACATGTGGCGCAATCCAGGGGAGATTCCCGGCAACGGCATTGATGACGACGGCAACGGCTACATCGATGATGTCTACGGGATCAACTCGATCACGGGCAGCGGGAACCCGATGGACGACCACTATCACGGGACGCATTGTGCGGGCACGATTGGCGGAGTGGGAAACAATGGTGTGGGTGTGGCCGGTGTTTGCTGGAACGTGCAGATCATGGCGTTGAAGTTTCTCGATGCGGCCGGCAGCGGCTACACATCCGACGCCATCGAGTGCATCCAGTACGGCGTGGGTAAGGGCGCGCGGGTGCTGAGCAACTCGTGGGGCGGGGGCGGCTACGAACAGGCGCTGAAGGACGCGATCGATGCCGCTGGCGCGGCGGGGATCGTTTTTGTGGCGGCGGCGGGGAACAGCGGGACGGATAACGATACGAGCCCCTTCTACCCATCCAACTACGATTCGGCGAACCTCATCGCCGTGATCAACACCACCCACACAGACGACAGATCTTCGGCTTCCTGTTACGGACTGATTTCGACCGACCTTGGCGCGCCGGGCACTTCCATCTTGAGTTGCGCGCCGGGCAACGGATACCAGTGGATGAGCGGCACCTCGATGGCCACGCCGCACGTGGCGGGCGCCTGCGGGCTGCTGCTGTCGGCGAATCCCATGCTGAGCGTGGCGGACTTGAAGGCGGCGCTGCTCACCACGGTGGATCCGACGCTGCCGGGGCTGTGCGTGTCGGGCGGTCGCATGAACGTAGCGCGGGCGCTGTCGCAAGTCGGCACGCCGTGGCTGACCATCACACCGGCATCGGCCACGAATATGCCGCCGGGATCGTCCACCAACGTGTTGGTCGGGTTTAACGGCGCAATGCCTCCGGGGCGGTACGCAGGCGAGATCGTGATCCAGAGCAATGATCGGGTCACCCCCACGAACAACGTGCTCGTCACGCTGGTAGTGCTGTCCGAGACTTCGCACGGCACGCCCATTGCTTGGCTGCAAGTGTACGGGCTGACCAACTTCAACTCGGAAGTTGAAGATACCCGCGACGGCGACGGTGACGGCAAGCTGGCGTGGGAGGAGTATGTCTGCGACACCATTCCCACCAACCGTGATTCCGTATTGTCATTGTTGGGTGTGACGCATCGCACGAACGGCGTGGAGGTTCAGTGGAAAGGCGGCGTTGTCGCCACCCAGTACCTCGAACGCGCGGGCGATCTGTACCCGACGGAAACGCCCTGGACCGGCTTATTCACCAACATCCCGCCCACGAGCATTACGAATACCCTGCTCGATCCCGTTGGCACCAACGCCATGCGTTTCTACCGCGTGCGTGTCGTGCGGCCCGGCGGTGAATAACGCTTACTCCAGCTCGAAGTCAACCGTCACGCGCGGATAGTCGCGGAGAAAACGGGCGGTCAGGCCGCTGACCTGGCCGGCGGCGCGCCCGGCGGCTTCGGCCGACCGGTCGAGGATCACGCTGCCCGAGGAGCTCACCAGCCGGACGTGGGAGATCGTCCCGCCGGAACCAAACGTCAGCTCGATCTGCGCCGGCCGCGGTCCGGCGTCGCCGCGTGACGGACGGACCCAGGCTTCATAGAGCGCCCGCTTGACCAGCAGAAAGCACCGCTGCACCTCGTCCTGAGGAATCACATTCGCCTCGCCGGGCCTGGCGCCGAGGGCCAGCAGCCGCGCGATCTCCTCCGCGCTCAGCATCGGCTGGCGCGCCAGTCTCACCGGCTGAAGCGTCGGCCCAGGGGTCTGTCGCACCACCCGCTCGCCTTTGGTAAAACTGCCGGTCGGCGGTTTGGGCGGCGTTTTATCGGGCTCGGGCTTCACAACCGGCTTCACGTCCGGCTTGACGACCGGTTTGACATCCGGCTTGACGACCGGAACGACCGCATCAGCGGGCGGCGGCTCGGGCTTGGGCGGCTCGGGCTCCGGCTTGGGCGGCTCGGGCTCCGGTTTCGGCGGTTCCGGCTCCGGCTTGGGCGGGGTTCTATCGGGCTTTGTGTGCGTCGACTCCTGCGGCTGCTCGATCACGACGGTAAACTCGAGCGGGATCTCGACCGGCTTGCGCTTGACCCAGCCCGCACACAGCGAAAGCACCACGGCCAGGACCAGGGCAACCCCGTGTCCGGTCAACGAGATTCTGATCGCCCGTTTGTAAACGCCGCTCATGCTGACCTCAATCGGCCTGTGTGACCAGAGCCATCCGCGTGATCTTGAGTTTGTACAGCACCTTCATCACCCCGACCACCTTGCCGTAGTCCAGTTTCTCGTCCCCCCGGATCAGGACGGCGACCGCGGGATCCTTCAGCGCCGCCTGGCGCAAGCCGTCCTCGAGCTGTTCGATCGATACCGGCCGGTTGTTCAGATGGATGGCGCCGGAGGCGTTCAGCGTCACGTTCTGCGATTTCTTGTCCGGCAGCTTGTCGGCCTTGCCGACGGGGAGCTTCACCGAGATGCTGTTTTCCATAAGCGGCAGCGTGATGAGGAACGTGATCAGCAGCAGAAACGTCAGATCGATCAGCGGCGTCATGTTGACATCGCTGATGCGTTGCGGGATCTCCCGCTGTCGCCGTTTTTTCCACCGCAGCGGCATGGGTCAATCCCCCTTGCCCTGGAATTCGCACGCGATGCGTCCGGTCAGTTCGTCCACAAAGCCCTCCATCTCGATCACCGAACGCCGCACCGTGCCCTGCAGCATGTTGTAGCCCACGCCGGAGGGGATGGCCACCAGGAGGCCGACCACCGTGGTGAGCATCGCGGAGGAAAGCGCGGGCGCCATTTCGGAGAGTTGCACCACGCCCTTGAGGCCCATGATCTGGAAGGCGTCGAGAACGCCCCAGACCGTCCCCAGCAGGCCGACCAGCGGCGCGGCCGTCGTGGCGGTCGCCAGCGCGCTCATCCCCCGCTCGGCCCGCACGACCTGCTCGGCCAGCGTGTGTTCGGCCGTGCCGCACAGCAGCTCGATCTCCTTGCCGGTCAACGCCGCGTTCTCCTTGGCCGCCACGCGGCCGATCAGCGCGGCCCGTGTTTCGCGGTCAAACAGCTTGACCAGCCGTTCGCAGGTCCGCTGGTAGATCACGTCGAGCGGCGTCTGATCCTGGCGCCGCGTCTGATCCAGATACAGGTCGATCACGTCGCGTCCGCGCACGAACGCCTGCAGGAAGCGGCGGCCGCCGGCCTCCATCATGCGCAATTCGCGCCCCTTCCCCACCATGATCGCCCAGACGAAGACCGACCCGATCAACTGAAGAACCACGATCGCCTGCCCCATCAGGCTCGACATCCAGAACGCGCCCCACAGGCTCGCCAGCGGCAGCGTCGGCGCAAAACCGTCAATCATGTCTCAACCTCCCCTGAACAGTACTCGAAGGACGGGGTCAGTATACGCCAGAACGGCGGGAGAATCCAAGCATTTCGTATTTTCGGGGCAACGGAGAATTGCTGTTACCAGACGCGCCGTTATGTGCTACAGTTACCGCCGAACAAAACGCGACGCGGGAGCACGCATTCAGCATGTCCGAGGCCACATCCAGTCCTGATTCAGTCGGTGTCGTCGAACCGCAGACGCTGCGGCTGAATCTGCCGCCGGGCGGACTCCGCCTGGAGCGGGGCGGCGTTCTGCCCGAAGTGAACGTCACGTACGAACGTTGCGGGACCCTCAGTCCGTCCGCCGACAACGTGATTTATGTCTGCCACGCCCTGACCGGTGACGCGCACGTCACGGGCATTCGTCCGGGCGAAACCCGCCCGACGGGCTGGTGGCAGGACATGATCGGGCCGGGACTCGGGATCGACACCCGCCACTACCACATCGTCTGCGCCAACATTCTCGGCGGCTGCAAGGGAACCACCGGCCCCGCGTCCATCAATCCCGCAACCGGGACGCCCTATGGCTCGCAGTTCCCGGAGATCACCGTCGGCGACATCGTGACGGTGCAGCGCCTGCTGCTCGACCAGCTCGGCATCCCGGGTCTGGCGGCGGTGGTCGGCGGCAGCTTCGGCGGCATGCAGGCGCTGGAATGGGCGATCCGCTATCCGAACTTTGTTGGCCGCAGCATCGTCATCGCCGCAGCCGCCAGCCTCAACACCCAGGCGCTGGCCTTCGACATCATCGGCCGCCAGGCGATCGTCCAGGATCCCGCGTGGCGCCACGGCGATTACTATGACCGGGCCGACGGCCCGCCCCGGCAGGGATTGGGCAGCGCCCGCAAGCTGGCGCACGTCACCTATCTCTCGCAGCAGCTGATGGACGCCAAGTTCGGGCGCGAGAAGCGCCCCGAATGGCTGAACGCCGACGATGCGTTTCACGCCGAGTCGCGCCGCACTTTCCGCTCGTATTTCCAGATCGAGAGCTATCTCGAACACCAGGGCGCCAAGTTCGTGGAGCGGTTCGACGCCAACTCGTACCTCCACATCACCCGGGCCATGGACGATTACGATCTGGAGGATGCGTTCGGCTCGCTCGAAAAGGCCTTTGCCCGGGTCGAGGCGCGGATGCTGATCGTCGCCCTCAGCGGAGACTGGCTCTTCATGCCCGAACAGTCGGCCGAGCTGGTCACCGCGCTCATCCGCAACCGCAAGCGGGTCTCGTACTGCCATCTCGACGCCCCGGCCGGCCATGACGCCTTTCTCACCCATATCACTGACCTGACGCGGGTGATCCGCGCCTTCCTGCCGTGGGTGGGGACGCCCGAGACCGGCGCCGTCAGCGGAAACCGGTTCGATGAGTTGGAGGACGCGATCATCGCCGACCTCGTCCGGCCCGGCAGCCGCGTGCTGGATCTCGGCTGCGGCAACGGCGACCTCCTCTCCCGGCTCGAACGCGAGCGACAGGTGGCCGGCACGGGCGTGGAGATCGACCTCGACCAGATCGTCCGCACGATCGACGCCGGACACAACGCCCTGCTCGAGGACATCAACGACGGACTGCAGATGATTCCCGATGACTCGTATGACGTGGCCGTCCTGGGCGAAACCCTGCAGGTCGTGCTCCGCCCGCGCGATGTGCTCCACCAGATTCTGCGCGTCGCCCGCGAAGCCGTGGTCGCCTTTCCCAATTTCGGCTATCTCCCGGTCCGCGGAGGCCTCCTCCTGGCGGGCCGCATGCCCAAGGCCAAGGCCCTTCCGTACGAATGGTACGACACGCCCAACATCCACCTCTTCACCCTCGCCGACTTCCTCGGCCTGTGCGCACAGGACGGCATCACCGTGAAAAAGGTTTACGGCCTCTCCCGCAACTGGGTCGGCCGCCTGCTGTGCCGCCTCGGCTTCCAGAACCTCGGCGCCGACCGCGTCATCGCCCACATCATCCGGACCCCGGACGCTGAAGGCTCGTGCCAAACCCCCTAAAGGAGTTCCCATGGAAAAGTGGATCGAACAACATCTGCCCAAACTGGTGCGCGACCTGTCACCCTGCAACGACTGCCCCCTGTCCAACACCGAGAAGGATGTCAATCTCCCCGGCCAGCGGGCGGTGGTGGACGTGCTGGAGAATCTGATCGGCGTCCTGTTTCCCGGCTGCCACGGCCATGCGCCGGTCACCCAGGACACCTGCGAACAGGGCTTGCGCAAGACCCTCGCCGAAACCGCCGTCAGCCTGCGCGACCAGATTCACCGGGTCTTCGAATACCAGTGCGCGTTCGAGAAATGCAGAAACTGCGGCGATTGCAGGGAACGGGCCGGTGCGGTGGTGGCCAAACTGCTCGACGCGCTGCCGGGCATCCGCGCCGCCTTGCGTGAGGACATCCAGGCGGCCTACGAGGGCGACCCCGCGGCCCGCTCGACGATGGAGATCGTGCTGAGCTACCCCGGCGTCTACGCGGTGAGCGTTCACCGCCTGGCCCACGCTCTCCACACGGCGGGCGTCCCCCTCCTGCCACGGGTGTGGAGCGAACACGCCCACTCCCGCACCGGCATCGACATCCATCCGGGCGCGACCATCGGCTCGGGATTTTTTATTGATCACGGCACGGGCGTGGTCATCGGCGAGACCTCCGTGATCGGCGCGCGCGTCAAGCTCTACCAGGGCGTCACGCTCGGCGCGCTGAGCTTTGCCAACGACGAGCAGGGCAACCCGATCAAGGGGATCAAACGCCATCCGGAAGTGGGCGACCATGTCGTGATCTACGCCGGCGCCACCATCCTGGGCGGCGAAACCGTCATCGGCCACCACTCGACCATCGGCGGCAACGTCTGGCTCATCCATTCCGTGCCGCCCCACTCCAAGGTTTACAACCAGCAGCCCAAGCCGCTGATCCGGGAAGCCGGCCAGACACCGGCTTCGTAACCGGCGGGAACTGTTTTTCTATGGCATTTCAAGGCCACCTCAAATACGGAACCTCGCTCCTGCATGCGGGCGAGGAGCGCCTCAAACAGGCGCTCCTGCCGCGCGTGCCGCGCTGGATCGAGACCTATCACCTCACCCTCACCACCGTGCTCTGGTCGGCGCTGATTCCCCTTTTCTGCCTCTTCGCCCGAACCTCCGTCCACTGGCTCTGGGCCGTCAATGTCTGCATCATCGGCCAGTACATCACCGACCTGCTCGACGGCGCCGTCGGCCGGGCGCGCAACACCGGCCTCAAGAAATGGGGCTATTATGTCGACCACTTTCTCGATTATATATTTCTGAGCGCCATTTTCTTTGGTTACGCGGTCCTGCTTCCCGCCTCATTCCACATGATGATCCTGTTCACGCTGGTCATGTTCACCGGTTTCATGATCCATTCCTTTCTGGAGTTTGCCTGCACCAACCGCTTCGCGATCTCCTACCTCGGTGTCGGGCCGACGGAGATCCGCCTGCTCTTCATCGCGGTCAATGCGCTGCTGGTCTTTTTTGGCAAGACGTACCTGGCCGCCGCGCTCCCGTACGCGGTCACCGCCTCGCTTTTCGGGTTGTTCGTCACCGTCTACCGCACCGCGCGCCACCTCTGGCAACTCGATATGATGGAGAAGAACAAACCCTCATGAATCACCCTTTCCGACAACGCTTTCTCGCCGCATTGGCCTTGATGACCATCGCCGGCGGCATCATCTGGTGGGGCGCGCAGCCCGTGAGCCGGATGTGCGGACTGGCCGCGCTCGCCGCTGCGGCCCTGAGTCTCGCCCTCTCGGCCCGCGACCTGCGTCGTCATCGCCGCCACGCCAAGACTTATGTCCGCCACTTCGCGGTCGCCTATGCGCCCCATTTCGTGATCGCCATCATCCTGGCCAACCTGCTGCGCGCCTGGATCCTGTTCGCCCCGCCGACCCTCTCGCCGCTGCTGGCGGCCGGCGGCGCCCCGCTGCGCGCGCAACTCGACGCCGACACGGCCCGTCTGCTCGCCCTCAACGGCAATCCCGACGTCGACATCCCCGTCTGCCGCCGGATCGCCCAGAGCTACCAGACCTTCTTCCAGATCGATCCCGTCGCCGACCCCCGCACCCATGCCGACGCCTTCCTGCTCGCCTTCGCCGCCCTGCTGCGCGAGACCACGCTCCGCACGACCCCGCCCCGAGCCATCACCGACGACCGGGCGGCGACCCGTCTGGCCGCAAGCGCCGCCTATCTCCCGCTCGTCCGGGACAACAGCCCCGACAATCCCCTGCTGCCGCTGATCGACGCCGAGTTGAAGACGCTGCCCGCGCGCCTCCTGCGTCCCCTGCGCTTCCCCCTGCATGCGCTGCGCCGTTATGCGCTTGAGGAGTAGGTCCATGAGTCCCCAGACGATCCCCACGCCCGCATTCGTCGTAGACGCCGCCGCCCTTGACCGCAATGTCGCGATCCTGGCCCAGGTCCAGGCGCGCACGGGCTGCAAAATCCTCCTCGCGCTCAAGGCGTTCTCGATGGTGGCCGCCTTCGACCGCCTGCGCGCCCGGCTGGACGGCGTCTGCGCCAGTTCCCTCCACGAGGCCCGCCTGGGCCGCGAAGCCTTCGGCGGCGAGGTGCATGCCTTCGCCGCGGCCTTTTCCGAGCCGGACTTCCGGGAGATGCTGCCGCTGATCGACCACGTCACGTTCAATTCCTTCCGCCAGTGGCGTCAGTTCCGCCCCCTGCTCGCGGCCGCCGGCCGTCCCGTCGCCGCCGGCCTGCGCATCAATCCCGAACACAGCGAGGGGCACACCGCGCTCTACGACCCCTGCGCCCCCCGCTCGCGCCTCGGCATCCGGCGCGAGGCCTTTGAGGGCGAGTCGCTCGACGGGCTCACCGGCCTCCACTTCCACTGCCTCTGCGAACAAAACGCTGACGTGCTGGAGCGGACGCTGGGGGCGGTCGAAACTCGCTTCGGCGACCTGATTCCCCGCTTCACGTGGATGAATTTCGGCGGCGGCCATCACATCACCCGCGCCGATTACGACGTGGACCGGCTGTGCCGCATCATCACCGATTTCCGCGCGCGCCACGCCGGCATGCCGGTCACCCTCGAACCGGGCGAGGCGGTCGCCCTCAACACGGGCGTCCTGGTCGCCACGGTTTTGGACGTGGTGGTCAACGAAATCCCCATCGCCATCCTCGACGTCTCCTGCACCTGCCACATGCCCGACGTGCTGGAGATGCCCTATCGTCCGCGCGTCTACCGGGGCGAGGCCTGGGACGGCCGCGCCGGCGCGCCCGCAGGCGCCGAGTTCGGCGGCGAGCCGGGCGAGAAATCCTGCACCGTCCGCCTCGCCGGCCCCTCGTGCCTGGCGGGCGACTGCATCGGCGATTATTCGTTCGCCCGCCCCCTCCGCCCCGGCGACCGGCTGGTGTTCGAAGACATGGCGCACTACACCATGGTCAAGACCACCACCTTCAACGGCATCAACCTCCCCTCCATCCTGCTGCGCCAGCCCGACGGCACGCTGACCCTGGTCCGCCGCTTCGGCTATGACGACTTCACCGCGCGGCTGTAACCCGGCAGACCCGGACTTCTGATTGATTATGTCACGTTTGCCATTCAGCATCGCCGCGGAAGCGTCCGGCTCGGGGGCGCGCGCGGCGGAATTCGAAACCCGGCACGGCCGGGTTCAGACACCCGTGTTCATGCCGGTGGGCACCCAGGCCACGGTCAAGTGCCAGACCGCCGATTCGCTGCGCGAGGCCGGGTCCACCGTGCTGCTGGCCAACACCTACCACCTGATGTTGCGTCCCGGCGCCGCCGTGTTCGAAAAGTTCGGGGGCATTCACCGCTTCATGCAGTGGGACCGCCCGGTGCTGACCGATTCCGGCGGGTATCAGATTTATTCCATGCCGCAGGATTGCCGGCTGACCGAGGCGGGCGCGCAGTTTCAGAGTTACATCGACGGGCGCTGGCTGCTCCTCTCCCCGGAGACCAGCATCGCCATGCAGCGGGTGATCGGCAGCGACATCATGATGCCGCTGGATCACTGCATTCCGTCCACGTCGCCCCGCGCCGAGGCCGAAGCCGCGATGGCGCGGACGCACCGCTGGGCGCTGCGGAGCCTGGAGGCGCGCGGCGATTCGCCGCAGGCGCTGTTCGGCATCGTGCAGGGCGCGGCCTTTCCCGACCTGCGCGAGGCCAGCGCCGCCTTCCTGACCAGCCTGCCGTTCGACGGCTTTGCCGTCGGCGGGCTGGCCGTGGGCGAGTCGCGGGGACAGCGCGAGGATCTGACCGCCGCCGCCACCGCCGGTCTGCCGCGCGACCGGCCCCGCTACCTGATGGGTGTCGGCACGCCGGTGGATGTGATCGAGGCGGTGCATCGCGGCGTGGACATGTTTGATTGCATCATTCCGATCGCCCTCGCGCAGCGCGGCACCGCCTATACCTCGGAAGGCCGCCTGCACATGCGGCGCGGATGGTACCGGCTGCAGGATCAGCCGCTGGATCCAGACTGCGCGTGCTCGACCTGCCGCCGCTATTCACGGGCGTATCTGCACCACCTGTTCAAATCGGATGAAGCGCTGGGGTGGCATCTGCTGGGACTGCACAACCTCTCTTTTTATCATCACCTGACGCGGGAGATCCGGGCGCGCGTGGTGGCGGGCGATTTCTATGCGTACTACCGGGACAAGCGCGAGGCGTGGGCGCGCGTCGATGGCGACTCGCCGGGCGCGCGGCGGCCGCAGCCGCGGCCCGTGCCCCGACTGCGGCTGGGTGACTACGAAGTGCAGCGAGCCGAAGCGGGTTTCTCCAGCATTCGCCAATGCAGTTCCGGCGAGGTCATGCATTCCGTCAGCAATCCGGTCGAGGAGTCGCGCCGGCTGTATGTGGAGCAGTCCGGCCTGGCCGGACGTCTGCACCTCGCGGAGGAGCCGGAACTGGTGGTGTGGGATGTCGGTCTGGGCGCCGCCACCAACGCGATGGCGGCGGTGCGCTGCTGGGAAGCCGCGCAGGCCGACGGCCGGCCGATCCGGCCGCTGCGGGTCGTCAGCTTTGAGCGCGACCTCGATTCGCTGCGCCTGGCCGTTCGCCATGCGGCCCATTTTCCGCATCTGCACCACGCGGCTCCGAGCGCCATTCTCCAGCACGCCTGCTGGACGCACGGGACGGGAGGGCTGCGGTGGTCCCTGCTGGCGGGTGATTTCTGCGAGCGCCTGGCGGCGGCCCCCCGGCCGGATCTGATCTTCTACGACCCTTTCTCCTACAAGACCGACGGTCCGCTCTGGACGGCCGCGATGATGGCGCGGATCTTTCAGGCATCGGTTCCTGGTGAAACCGCGCTCTTCACCTACACCACCTCCACCGCCATTCGCGCGGCACTGCTGGCCGCCGGTTTCTATGTGGCGCGCGGCGCGCCCACGGGGCCCAAGGCCGAGACGACGGTGGCGTTCACGCACCCCTCCTGCCTCTCCGCAGCCGGGATTGAGGCGCCGCCGCTGCTGGACCGCCAGTGGCTGGATCGCTGGGATCGGAGCGGAGCCCGCTATCCGGCCGATGTCGCGCCGGATGCACAGGCCGATTTTGCCCGGCAGATCTGCGCCCATCCGCAGTTCACCGGCCAGACGTAAGAAGGGCATCCAAGACATGCGGTTGGGGGTAGGAGGGTTGCACGCCTTGGATGCCCTGGAGAACGGGATAAGCGTACCCTTTAGCCGCCCCTCTGGCAATAGTAAAATTACCGTCCGCGCGCGTTCGCCACGGCATGCACGGGGGTCTTGGCGGGAGCGCCCGGGATATCGGCAACAAAGCGGGGCAGGGCCAGACCGCCGACCCGTTGCGCCAGCGCATCGGCCAGCTCGGCCGCCCGCCTGGCCGAGACGCGGAAATGCGCCGTTCCCGCCACCGGGTCGCCGATGAAGACGTAATACGGCCGCACCCGGATCCGCTGCAGACCCGAGCACAACCGCTCCAGCGCCTCGACCGAATCGTTCACCCCCTTGAGCAGGACGGCCTGATTCGACACCGGTATGCCCGCATCCACCAGCCGCCCGCACGCCTCGGCCGCATCGGGTGTCAGTTCACTCGCATGATTGAACTGGGTGTTGACCCACACCTTTTTGGATGCGCCCAATGCCCGGGCCAATGCGCCGGTGATCCGCATCGGCAGCGTCGCCGGCGTCCGCGTGCCGATCCGCACCGCGTCGAGCTGAGGCAGCGCGGCGAAGGCCCGGACGCGCCGCAGCACGGCCGCGTCGTGTTCCAGCAGCGGGTCGCCGCCCGACAGGATCACCTCGCGCACGCCGGGGTGGGCCCGGACATAGGCGACCGCCGCTCGCAGCCCCGCCGCGCCGGTCATCACGGCGCGGCCCTCCCAATCGTTCTTGCGGGTGCAGTGACGGCAGTTCACGGCGCACCGCGCCGACGCGAGCACCAGCACGCGGTCGGGGAACCGATGCACCAGGCCGGGCACGGGCGAGTGCGCGACTTCATCAAAAGGGTCCGCGCAATACCCGGCCGCCGCCGACAGCTCGGCCGCAGCGGGCAGCCACTGCGCGCGCAGCGGATCGGCCGGATCGCTGAAATCGCCCGCCGCCAGGTAATACGGCGACACGCGCACCGGGTAGCGGCGCGCGGCCGCGGCCGCGGCGGGGTGCGCCAGCAGGCCGAGGCGCGCCAGATCCGCCGCATCGAGCGCCTGGCGCATCTGCCATTTCCAGTCCGACCATGCCGGCGTCGATCGGGCCGCATCCAGCCACCGCCGCAACGCCGCCGCATCCGTGAATCGGATCAAGCGGGCAGCCTGCGGTCTTTTAAGACTGTCCGTGTTTGCCATGTCCGAGCATCCGCCGCGCCGCTTCAAGAACCGCCTCGGGCTCGGCCATGCGGCCGGGGCCGGTGGTGCCGCAGGCCAGCTCGCCCGTCGCGGCCTCGACGATCCCCGCGCCGCGCGCACGCACCGTCGTCAGATTGGCCTGGGTCGCCGGATGCTCCCACATCCCCGTGTTCATCGCCGGCGCAATCAGCAGCGGCGCGCGCGAGGCGAGCACGGTGGCGGTGAGCAGATCGTCGGCCAGGCCGTGAGCCAGCTTGGCCAGCACGTTGGCCGTGCAGGGCGCCACCACGATGATGTCGGCCCGCTCGGCGAGTGAAACATGCCCCGGCATCCACTCCTCCGGCTCGTCCAGCGCGTTCACGCCGACCGGGTTGCGCGAGAGGGTCCGGAAGGTCAGCGGCGTCACGAAACGGGTCGCCGCCTCGGTCATCACCACCTGCACCGTCCATCCCGCCTTGATCATCAGCCGCACCAGCTCCGCCGCCTTGTACGCGGCGATCGAACCGGTCACGCCGAGCACCGCCTCGACTGTTTTTGTTTTTTTCATGGCGCCTTCCTTCATTTATTGGCTCCCCGCGTTCTGCTCGAAAATAGTGCCCAGCCCGAACACGGTCAGGTGGGGGTCAATCACAAACGGCAGGTCGATCCCCTTCAGCACCCAGCGGGCAAATCCGCCGGTGCCGACGAGCGTGACGTCGCGGCCCAGCGTTTGCAGCAGGTAGCCGACGATCTCGCGGACCATGCCCCGGTAGCCGATCCGGGCGCCGATCTGGATCGCGCCGCGCGTGCTGCGTCCGATCTTCGGACACGCCCCGCCCGGCGCCACGTGCGGCAGCAGGGCCGTCCGCTCGTGCAGGTAGTCAGTCATCAGCGGCAGCCCCGGCGCAATCACGCCGCCGATGTAGCCCCGCTCCCGGGTCACGATGTCAAACGTCAGGGCCGTGCCGAAATCGGCGACAATCAGCGGCGCGCCGTACTTCACCACGCCGCCGGCCGCATTCGCGAGCCGGTCGGCGCCGATGGTCCCGGGCTTCGGATAATCGACCGCCACCGCCATCGGCACCCCGGCCCGCACCACCAGCGGCGCGCATCCCAGCTCGCGCCTGACGAGCGCGCGCCACAGCGCGTTGGTCCCGGGGACGACCGAGCCGAGCACCGCGCCGCACACCCCGCCCCGGGCCGCCCGCCGCACCGCCGCGGCGCAGGCGGCCGGATGCTTGAGGATGCCGCCGGAGACATGGGCGAACCGAGAAACACGGCCATCCGCATACACCGCCAGGCTGGTTGACGTATTGCCGACATCAATCACCACACACCGCATGCGCCCCTCCCTCCCTCACACCGCATCCCATTCCAATGACAAATCCACCGCCGGGGCCGAATGGGTCAGGCATCCCAGCGAGATCGCATCCACGCCGGTCGCCGCCACCGCCGCGGCCCGTTCGAGCGTGATCCCGCCGGAGGCCTCCAGCCGAGCGCGGCCCGCCGTGAGGCGCACGCATTCGCGCATCGCGGCGCAATCCATGTTGTCGAGCATCACCCAGTCGGGCTGGCCGCGCAAAGCGCTGACCAGTTCCTCGATGCTCTCCACCTCCACCTCGACCGGGATCGCGGGGAAGCAGCGCCGCGCCGCCGCGACGGCCAGGTCAAGCCGCGACGGATCGCCGCCCTGCCAGAGCCGGCGGTGGTTGTCCTTCATCAGCACGCGGTCGAAGAGGCCGAAGCGGTGGTTGGCGCCCCCGCCGCACAGCACACTGTATTTCTCGAAGAGCCGCAGCCCGGGCGTGGTCTTGCGGGTGTCGAGGATCTGCGTCCCCCACGGTTTGACGGCCTCGGCGAAACGGCTCGTGAGCGTGGCGATGCCGCACATCCGCTGCATGAAATTGAGGGCCGTCCGTTCGGCGGTCAGGATCGCCGCCGCCCGTCCGCGGATCGCGAGCACCGTCGCGCCCGGCGCCGCGTCGCAGCCGTCGCCAATGACGGTCTCGCAGACCACGTCCGGATCCACCGCCCGCAGCACGGCGGCGGCCACGGCCACGCCGGCCACGCGGCACGCCGCGCGGCTGAGGATCGCTCCGACCGCCTGCGCATCCGGATCCACCAGCGCCAGCGTCGTCACATCCCCCGGCCCCACATCCTCGTCCAGCGCCAGCCGCACGGCCTCCGCGGCCCGCGGATTCCCCATGAGATCAGGCAGCATCCTAACACCCCTTACGTTTGATCGCTTCAATCGGCAAGTAGTCCTCGATCAGGCGTTTGTCGTCGGCCTTCATCCGTGGTTCATCTTCCTTGGTCTGAGGATCGCCGTCACATGGGTCGGTTCCACGCGAAACTCGATGGGCGGGCTTTCGTTCTCGGCCAGGGCCCGTTGCGCCAGTTGAATGCCCACTCCGAAGCATTGCACAAATCTCAGGACGCGCATGGCATCGGCAACGTTCGGAGGGTATAGATACCGGCGGACTTCCCTGTCCGAACCGACAATGTCCACGGCCGTTCGGTTGTGCCCGTCCAGTTTGGAGTCCAGATCGCGGAGCATCTCGGCAATCGGTCCTTCGCAGCGCTTCTCGTCGATGACGGGATCTGCCCATTCGCTGCCATCGATGCGCAGAAACTGAATGCAGGCACACGCCAGATGGAAACGCGGGGCTCGCGCCAAGACCAGCAACCCGACTACTGTGGGAACCGGTTCATCCGCCGTCAGGATCATGCGGCAGGCGGCCAGACGCTCCTCGTAGTCCCGTTTGTTGGCATCGAGGATCTCCTTGGCGAACGCGCCGGGCAGGTAGTCATCTTCGAACCGCGCGCGGCTCAGGCCCGACAGCGTTGCCGAACGAACGAGATGCAAGTCGTAGGGCTGGTCGAGGTGCCGCCTTTTCTCGTTCAGGATACGCTCGTCCTGCGCCGTGGAGATCGGGCGGCGCGGCCCGACGCGCACCCAAATGCGGCCGCGATAGCGCACGGGCGGCGAGTCGGACGGAACGACAACGACTACGGCCACGTCCGTCCTCCTCAGACGCCTTCTTTCGACCGCCAGGGTCGGCGGCGGCAACATGTTGCCGTCGGTTTTGATATCGGCCAATGTCCGCAGGAGTTCGTCCGTGATGGGCAGTCCGGATGGCGTTCCGTCATCCTTCGCCCCGACAAAAAGAACGCCGGTTTTGCCGTGCCCCGGCAAGTCATTGGCGAACGCGCATACGGCTTGGCGGGTGGCATCGGGCGCGTCACCGCGCCACGTCTCTTTGCGTTCGGCCAGATCGGACTCGGTATTGGCAAGCAGCGCCTCCAGTTCCTCATCTGAGTACAGTCTGGGTGCGGTCATGGTGCTACTCCTTTGCTCGTGCAGAACCTTCTGGCCGACCGGCAATCTGCAGGGATCAACCGCCATTCTCGATCATCTCTTTCTCTTCCACAGATTCAGCTCCGCTCCAATCTGGGGGCGGTGCAGCGATCACTGACCGTAAGCGTTTAAGCTACCCGTTCACTATTGCAGATTGATGCGAATCACACAAGCACAATGTTAAATTGTTGCGTCCGCGGGGCGCATGGCAGTTCGGATGAGGTCGTTGATTCGTAATCGTAATCATAATCATAATCGTAATCATAATCGTAATCTTGCTTTGACCCTGCATGCGATCGTATACTGTCACCCATGAATTCGGGTTTTGATCATGAGAGGTTGACTGTCTATCAGGAGGAGTAAGGAGTAACCCCTCATCAGAACTGCCATGCGCCCGCGTCCGCTCTCTATCTCCTTTACGTTTTTTGGTCTTGCCCGGCGCAGGAGAATGCGGTACCATTCTCCGTCATTTCTTATGCCGCCTGCCGCACGGGGTACGTGCGCAAACAGGGGCCGTTAACCGACCGGGGGAAGAGACGATGCACGTTCCGACAAAGAATCAGAAGCTGATCGACTGGGTTGCCGAGGTGGCGAAGCTGACGACGCCGGCCAACGTGGTGTGGTGTGACGGCTCAAAGAAGGAATACGCCGATCTGTGTGAGATGATGGTCGCGGCAGGCGTCTTCACCAAGCTCAACCCGAAGACGCGCCCGGGCTGCTATCTGGCCCGCTCGCACGCCTCGGACGTGGCCCGCGTGGAGGACCGCACCTTCATTTGCTCCACGAGCAAGGACGAGGCGGGCGCGACGAACAATTGGCGCGATCCCGAAGAGATGAAGGCCGAGATGCGCGCGCTGTACAAGGGATGCATGAAGGGCCGCACGCTGTACGTGATCCCGTTCTCGATGGGGCCGCTGGGCGCGCCCGTGGCCAAGATCGGCATTGAACTCACCGACTCGCCTTACGTCGTGGTCAACATGCACATCATGACCCGCGTCGGCACGGAGGTCTTGAAGGCGCTGGGCGAGCACGGCACGTTCGTTCCGTGTCTGCACTCCGTCGGCGCGCCTCTGAAGGATGGCGAGAAAGACAGCACCTGGCCCTGCGCCCCGATCGAGAAGAAATACATCGCCCACTTCCCCGAGGAAGGCGCGATCTGGTCCTTTGGTTCCGGCTACGGCGGCAACGCGCTGCTCGGCAAGAAGTGCTTCGCCCTGCGCATCGCCTCCGTTCTGGCCCGCCGCGAGGGGTGGATGGCCGAGCACATGCTCATCCTCAAGCTCACCTCGCCCGAAAAGAAGGTGCATTTCATCTGCGCCGCCTTCCCGAGCGCCTGCGGCAAGACGAATCTGGCCATGATGGAGCCGACCCTGCCCGGATGGACCGTCGAGACCGTCGGCGATGACATCGCCTGGCTGCGGATCGGCGAGGATGGCCGCCTGTACGCGATCAACCCCGAGGCGGGGTTCTTCGGCGTGGCGCCCGGCACCTCGATGTACTCGAATCCGAACGCCATGCGCACGATCCAGAAAGACACCATCTTCACCAACTGCGCGCTGACGGACGATGGCGACATCTGGTGGGAGGAAATGGGCGTGCCCGCGCCGCAGCACGCGATTGATTGGAAGGGCTGCGACTGGACGCCCGACAAGAAGGACGCGGACGGCAAGCCGGTCAAGGCGGCCCATCCCAATGCGCGCTTCACCGCGCCGGCCCGGCAGTGCCCGGTCATCGCGCCGGAGTGGGAAGACCCCGCCGGCGTGCCGATCAGCGCGTTCCTGTTTGGCGGCCGCCGGCCGACGACGATCCCGCTGGTGAACGAGGCGCTGAACTGGACGCATGCCGTGTTCATGGGGTCGGCTGCCGGCTCCGAGACCACCGCGGCCAATATCGGCGCGGTCGGCGTCGTTCGCCGCGATCCGATGGCCATGCTGCCGTTCTGCGGCTACAACGTCGGCGATTACCTGATGCACTGGCTCACCATGCCCCTGCGGACCGACGCGTCGAAGCTGCCCAAGGCCTACTTCGTCAACTGGTTCCGCAAGACAGCGGATGGCAAGTGGCTGTGGCCGGGCTTTGGCGAGAACAGCCGCGTGCTGAAGTGGATCTGCGACCGCATTGACGGCAAGGCCGCGGGCGTCGAGACGCCGATCGGCATCATGCCCACCCCGCAGGAGCTGGACCTCACCGGTTCCAAAGTGACCGCGGCCGACCTGGCCGAGTTGCTGGCTGTGGATATCGCGGGCTGGCAGCAGGAGATCGCCTCGGTCGAGGAGAGCTACGCCAAGTGCGGCAACCGCATTCCCCACGCGCTCAAGCAGGAACTGGCCGCGCTGAAGGCGCGTCTGGCGACTGCGGCCAAGACGCAAAAGCCGGCGAAAAAGTCCGGCTGCCAGGGCGGATGCTGCTGCAGCAAATAAGCGGGAGGATCACCATGCCGCTGCGTTTCATCACCGCCGGCGAATCGCACGGCCCGTGTCTCACCGTCATACTGGAGGGTGTCCCGGCCGGCCTGGCGATCACCGGGGAATCCCTCGCGCGCGACCTGAGCCGCCGCCAGACCGGCAGCGGCACGGGGCCGCGACTGGCGAAGGGGATCGAGAACGACAGACCCCTCATCCTCGCGGGCGTCATGAACGGCCGCACCACCGGCGCGCCGATCGCCCTGCAGATCGTCAACCGCGATCACGCCCATTGGCAGAGGCGCGCCGTTCCGGCCTTGACCATCCCGCGTCCCGGACACGCCGATCTCTCCGCCGCGATCAAATACGGGTTTGACGACTTCCGTTATGCCCTCGAGCGCGCGTCGGCCCGGGAAACCGCCGCCCGCGTCGCGGCGGGCGCGGTGTGCCGCGCCCTGCTCGAAACGTTCGGCATCCGGGTTGGCGGCTACGTGACGGCCATCGGCGGCATCGCCGCCTGTCTCGACGACGTGTCGCTCGAAGAGCGGATCGTCCGCGGCCGCGCCGCCGCGACGTCCTGCCCCGACCCCGCCGCGGCAGAGGCTATCGAGGCGGCGATCGACCGGGCGCGACAGGCTGGCGACACGCTGGGCGGCGTCATTGAGGTTGTGGTGCTCCATCCGCCCGCCGGCCTCGGTTCGTATGTCACGTGGGAGGAGCGTCTCGACAGCCGTCTCGCCGCCGCGGTCCTCGGCGTCCCGGCCATGAAGGGATTCGAGATCGGCGATGCCTTTGCCAACACCGCCCGCTCCGGCACGACGGCGCAGGATGCGGTCCGCAGCGATGCCGGCCGCATCGTCCGCGGATCCAACCGCTGCGGCGGCATCGAGGGCGGCATTTCCAACGGCCAGCCGATCCTCATCCGCGCCGCCATGAAGCCGATCCCCACGACGATCGCCCCCCAGGAGTCGGTCAACCTCGCCGCCGGCGGGGCGGCCGCCCAAACCGTTTACGAGCGTTCCGACACCTGCCCGGTGCCGCGCGCCGTTGTCGTCCTCGAAGCCGTCGTGTGTTTCGTCATCGCGCGGGCGCTGCTGGAGAAGCTCGGCGGCGATTCGCTCGACGAGATGCGACCCCGATTCGAGGCGCTTCGCGCCCTCGCGGTGGACGCCCTGCGTCTCTCTCCCGAACCCAAAGTCTTTTGGCCGTGATCGTCATGACCCGACCTGATACGTCGACCCGCATCTTCCTCTACGGCGCCCCGGGCTCCGGCAAATCCACGCTGGGGCGGAGGCTGGCCGAGGCGCTGGACCTCCCCTTCGTCGATCTCGACGCCCGGATCATCAGGGACGCCCGCCAGACCATACCCGAGATTTTCGCCTCGGTGGGCGAACCGGGTTTCCGCGTCCGGGAGGCGGCGGCGCTCCAGGCCGTGTGCGTCGAACCGCCGGCCGTTGTCGCCCTCGGCGGCGGCGCGCTGCTGTCCGAGGCCAACCGCGCCTGTGCCGAGGCCGCCGGCCGGGTCGTCTGCCTCCGCGCGTCGCCCGAGACGCTCGCCCTCCGCACCGCGGCCCAGCCCGGCTCCCGGCCGCTCCTCGCCGCCGCCGGCGCGTCGGCCGGGGCGAACCTCGCCGCGTTGCTGGAGGCTCGCAAGCCGCACTATGATTCGTTCGCGCTGCAGCTGGCCGTGACCAACGCCCTGCCCCGGACTCACCTGCGCAATCTGCAGGCGTTGCTGGGCCTGTACCACGTCGGCGGCATGGGCGAGCCCTACGACGTTCGTGTCGCGACGGGCATCCTCTCCCGCACCGGGCAACTGCTGGCCGCGGTGCATGTCCCCTGCCCCGCGCTTGTCGTCGCCGACGCCGCGACTGCGCCGCTGTATGGCGAAGCCGTCATGGCGTCGTTGCGCGCCGCGGGATTCTCCCCCGCCCTGACCACCCTCCCGGCCGGGGAGACCCACAAGACCCTGGCCACGGTGCAGGCGATCTGGGAGGCGGCGCGGCACGCGGAGATCGACCGCGGCGGACTCTTCATCGCCCTCGGCGGCGGCGTGGTCGGCGATCTGACCGGTTTTGCCGCGGCCACCTGGCTTCGCGGCGTCCGCTGGGCCGTCCTGCCGACGACCCTCCTCGCCATGGCCGACTCCTCCATCGGCGGCAAGACCGGCGCCGACCTTCCGGCGGGCAAGAATCTCGTGGGGGCCTTTCATCCGCCCGTGCGGGTGCTGACCGATCCCGCCACGCTCGCCACCCTCCCCGTCGCCGAGATCCGCGCGGGACTTGCCGAGGTGGTGAAGCACGGTGTGATTGATGATCCTGACCTGTTCGACGCCTGCGCCGCCCTGGCGGGGCGGCCCGAGGCGATCCGCTGCGACGCCGCCTTTGTCGCGCGCGCCCTGGCCGTCAAGGTCCGCACGATCTGCGAGGATCCTTACGAAAAGGGGATTCGCGCCGCGCTCAATCTCGGCCACACGATCGGCCATGGCGTGGAGCAGGCCATGCACTTTGCGATCAGCCATGGCGAGGCCGTGGCGATCGGCCTGGTCGCCGAGGCGCGCATCGCCGAAACCCTCGGGCTGGCCGGGCCGGGCCTGGCCGGGCGTCTCGCGGCCGTGCTCGGGGGACTCGGCCTCCCGGTCGACCTGCCGCCCGGCCTCGACCGCACCGCCTGTCTCCAGGCGGTCCGGCTCGACAAGAAGCGGGTCGCCGGCACGGTTCGCTTCGCCCTTCCCATCCGCATCGGCGCCGTACGGACCGGCGTGGAGGTGCCGGTGGAGATTCTGGAGGCGGCGCTGGCCCGCTGACGCCCGAGGGCGTGCCGGTCCCGGGGGCGTCGGATCAGCCGACCCACCCTTCCCGCCGGCGCCGGAGGAGGATCAGAAAGAACGGCCCGCCGGTCAGGGCCGTGATCACCCCGACTGGGATCTCCTGCCCGGCAACCAGCGAGCGGGCGACCGTGTCGCACACGACCAGGAACGCGCCGCCCGCCAGAGCCGCGGCCGGGAGCAGACGACGGTGGTCCGATCCCGTCACGTGGCGCACGGCGTGCGGGACGATCAGGCCGACAAAGCCGATCAGCCCCGCCAGCGCCACGGCGGCGGCGGCAGCCAGGGTGGCGGTTCCGAGCGCGCAACACACGACGAAACGGGTGCGCACGCCGACGTTATGGGCCATTTCCGTGCCCAGCGTCAGCGCGTTCAGGTCGCGCGCGAGCGCCAGCGCCGCGACGCACGCCACCGCGCAGCAGACGGCGCAGCCCGCCAGCACGCGCATATCGTTGATCTGCAGGTTCCCCAGCATCCACCAGAGGATGCCGTGCAGCCGTTCGTTGCGGGAAAAGGAAAGGATCACCATCAGCACGCTCGACAGCATGGAACTCACGACCACGCCGCTGAGGATCAGCCCGTGGACCGAGGTGTCGCCGTGGCGCGAGGCCAGCCGGAATACGACGGTCAGGGTGACGATCGCCGCCGCGAAAGCGGCGAGCGGGAGCGCCAGAACGGTGTGGCTCGCCAGTCCCAGCGTGATCGCCAGCGTCGCCCCCACCGCCCCGCCGCTGCTCACGCCCAGAACGTAGGGATCGGCCAGGGGGTTACGCAACACCGCCTGCAGCACCGCGCCGGCGCACGAAAGCGCCGCGCCCACGACAAAACCCGCGGCAATCCGGCTGATGCGGAGCTGCAGGAGGACCCGGTCCAATTCGGTCGCTGTGGCGGGCCAGGAAAACCCGTTCTGGCCGGTCATCACCGCCAGCGCGGGGATCAGCAGACAGACGGCAAGGCCGATAACCATCCAACGGGTTTTCGTGATCACGCGAGTCAGACACTCCCCGACGACGGGTGCGGGAACAGCCCGCACGGTCGACGCAGACAAACGGTAACACGACCGGCGTGAGACGTCAACGAGGATGCGCAACGAATCGGGCCGTCATGGTCCGGCGAGATCAGGACGTCCGAGATTGTGGCACGGGGCGAACGACGCCGCAGTCCGGCCGCTCAGCTTGACCAGGAGCGCGAGCATGTCGGGCGGGGGCGGCCTCGAAAAATCCAGCGGCTCGCCGGAGACGGGATGGGTGAAGGCCAGCCGCGCGGCGTGGAGCATCTGGCGGGCGGGGCATCCGGCGATGGCCAGGTCGCGGCTGCGTGACCCATAGAGGGGGTCGCCGACGATCGGATGACCCAGATGGGCGAGATGGACGCGGATCTGGTGGGTGCGTCCGGTTTCGATGCGGGCTTCGGTGAGACTGGCGGCGCCGCAGGTGCGCACCACGGCATACCGGGTGATGGCCTGCTTGCCGTTGCGGCTGACGACCGCCATCCGCTTGCGGTCGCGCGGGTGGCGCCCGATCAGCGTGTCGATGATCCCCGATGCCTTTGGGGGGAGGCCGTGGACGAGGGCGAGATAGACCTTGCGGACGCCGCCGGCCTTGAACTGCGCGACCAGCCCGGCCATGGCGGCGTCGGTCTTGGCGACGACCATCAGCCCCGTGGTCTCCCGGTCGAGCCGGTGGACGATGCCGGGGCGTTCGACGCCGCCGATGCCGGCCAGATCGTCGCAATGATGGAGCAGGGCGTTGACCAGCGTACCGTCGGCATGGCCGGGCGCGGGATGGACCACCAGTCCGGCCGACTTGTCGAGCACCAGGATGGCTTCGTCTTCAAACACGATATCCAGCGCGATGGCCTCGGGCCGGGGTGTTGCCGGCGCGGCGGGCGGGATCGTCAGGCAGACCGTCTGGCCGGCGACGAGGCTGGCGCTCGCCTTGGCGGCGCGGCCGTCAACGGTGGCCTGGCCTTCGGCGATGAGACCTTGGATGCGCGACCGCGACAGACCGGCCAGAACCTGGGCGAGCCAGGCGTCCAGACGGCATCCGGCGGCCTCGGCCGGAACGGTCAAGGTGCGGGGCTGAAGGAGGCCGGCGTCGGGTGGAGGATGGCGGGTCATCAACGGGGCCGGGTGCTGGCTGGTGGTGAGGCGGGACGGCGGCGGGCGCGCCGGATCAGCGCGAGGCCGAACGCCGCGAGCGCGAGGCTCAACACCTGGCTGATCGAGAAGACGCTGACCGGCATGCGCGGGTCGCCCCGGAGCGCCTCGACACCGAAGCGGAGCGCGGCATAGCCGATGGCATAGGCGCCGACCGCCAATCCGGGACGGCCGGCCCAGCGGCGATAGCGGCTGGCCAGCAGGGCGAAGAGAATCAGGTTCCCGGCGGCCTCGATGAGCTGGGTGGGGATGACAGGCAGGCTGTGCGCGGCGGATTCCGGGAGGAGGCCGCAGGCGATGTGGTCATGCCAGGCGGGGGAGAAGCGGGGAAAGCAGACGCTGATCGCCGTGTCCGCAGGTTGGCCGTAGCAACAGCCGTGCAGAAAGCACCCCGCCCGCCCGAACGCATGGCCGAGGGGGAGGACGGTGACGAGCAGGTCGGCCAGTCCGAGAAACGAGTCCCGCTTGATCCGGGCGAAAACGGCCAGCGCCGCGGCTGCGCCGATCAGGCCGCCGTAGAACATCAGCCCGCCCTGATCCACCCTGAACAGCGCCACGAGATAACCGTGGCTCGCGGGCCCGGCGAATTCGGCCGTCCAGTGTTCGGCGACATAGGCGGCGCGTGCGCCCGCCACGCCCGCCAGGAGCATCCAGATGACGAGCGTCGAGAGGGAATCGGCCGTCCGGTGCGGGGTGTGCGCGGCCAGCCGCGTGGCCACCCAGAGCGCGGTCATGAAGCCCAGGGCCAGACAGAGACCGAACGCCCGGATGGTGATCGGCCCGAACTGAAATAATTCCGAATGCATGCGCTCCGCTCCTCAGCTCCGTTTGTATTCGACAACCCCCCCAAAGACAGGTACTATATGCACGCTATGTCCTGTTTTCGCAAGACAAAAATGGGCTTTGCGGTTGATTGCATCACGTCCAAGAGCCAGTAGCGTCCATGACTGAAGCAACAGATGTCCAGATACTGACCGATCCGGTGGATCGGATTTCCTGCCCCAAGTGCGCCCATAAGTCGGATGTGCAGGGGTTGCCCGCTTTCAGCTCTCTGGTGTGCGCGAATTGCGGCCAGGGACTGACGGTTCCGGCTCGGCTGGGTCATTTTCTGCTCCTCAAGGTCATCGGCCTGGGCGGGATGGGCGGGGTTTACCAGGCGCATGACGAAGTGCTCAACAGACAAGTCGCCATCAAGGTGATGCGCAAGAGCCTGGGGGATAATCTGGCCTTCAGCGAGACGTTCCTTCGCGAGGCGCAGGCGGCGGCCCGGATCAATCACCCCAATATCGTCCAGATTCATTCCTTTGGCATGGAGAAGGGGCAGCCCTACATCGTCATGGAGCTCGTTCTGGGCGGCGGCTTGGAAAAGCTGATGGCCGGCGGCGCGCCGCTCGATCAGGGGCTGGTGATGGGCATCGGCAGGCAGGTCGCCGAGGGGCTGCGCCACGCCAGCGACGAGGGGATGGTGCATGGAGACGTCAAGCCGGAGAACATCCTGCTGTTTGAGGGCAACGTGGCCAAGCTGGTCGACTTCGGATTGGCGTCGGTTTCAGGAACCGCATCCAACGAAATCTGGGGGACGCCCTATTACATCGCGCCGGAGAAGGTGCGGCGGCAGAAAACCGATCATCGGGCCGACATCTACAGTCTGGGCGGGACGCTGTACCATGCGATGGCGGGGCGGCCGCCGTTTGACGGGGCGGACGCGAACGCGGTGGTTCGGGCGCGTTTCACCGAGCCGCCGAAGCCCCTGATCGAGGTGCGTCCGGATATTGATCCCGAGGTTTCGGCGATCATCATGCGGATGTTGCAGGTTGAGCCCGGCCGGCGCTACCCGACGTACGGATCGCTGCTGAGCGACATCCGGCAGGTGCTGGAGCGGCTGGGTCCTGTCGAGGCGCCTGCGCCGACCGGAAAGAAGATCGTGTTTCGCCGCAAAGGCCGGGCAGCCGTCGATGCCACGCCTTCCGCCCAGTCTGTCGCGACCTCTCCCGTCGCGCTTGCCAACACGTCACAGGTGACATCCGACAAGAAGATCGTGGTGGGGCGCGGGGTGATGTCGACCGATTGCCACACGTCGGGTCCGCTGGCCGACAAGCTGAGCGTATCGGGGCCCCAGACGGCGGCGTCCACGAGCGCAACCCCGGACAAGCCGGGCACACGCATGTGGGTGATCCGGTTGATCGTGGTGTTGGTGATCCTCGGCATCTTGGGTGTTCTGGGCGGCCTGTACGGTCTGGTGGTCTGGAAAAAAATGCGCGATCGCCAGGCGGATGCGGCGCAACTCCAGCGGGTCAAGTTGCAGCAGGATGCCGTGGCCCAGTTGCCGCCGGTTGCGGAACGGGCGAAGGCGCTGGCGGCTCAGTGCGCGGCCCAGGCCCAGAAAGCCCGGGCGCAGGCCACGAATGTGGCGGCGCAGGCCGCGGAGCTCATACCCGAGACGATGCGCCCGTATCTGGTCCCGCCTCCGCCCGAGCCGCCACGGGCGGCGACGAACGAGGTGGCCTCCACAGTCGACGCGCCGATCCCGGAGCAGGAGCTGCCGCCGGCGGTTCAGCGCATTCGCTCCATGTTCAAGGGGGTGTATGAACTGGATCGCGCGGCCGCCCTGACGGCGCGCCTTCATGAGGAGATCGTCCAGGCGATCCAGGCGCCCGACATGGCCAGCCGTCCGCTGGAGGCCGTGCGGTCGTTGCATGCGGCGCTGACGAACAGATGCGAGGCGGTTGCGGCCCAGCGGCCGGTTTCCGATGTCGGGCGCATCCTGGAGGGGATCACGGCCGACCAGACGGTGGCGTTGCGGCTGCTGGATGACATCCGAGCCGATCTGGACCGTCAGGCCCGCGAGGCGAAGGCCCGCGAGGCGGCGGCGCAGGCCGCGCGCGAGCAGGAGCGGCTGGCGGAAGAGCGCAAAGCCCGCATCCAGGCGGAGGTGGCCAGCGTGGCGGATGCCCAGAACGAGACGCTCGAACTGATGCGCGCGCTCGATTTCCGGAAGGCCGCCCGCGCGCTGCGCGATGTGGGGGACAAGATCGAGACCGCGGAAGGCAAGTCGGCGCTGGCGCTGGTCCAGGAGAAACTCTCCCGCATCGAGGCATTCTACGGGTTCCTGTGGGGCGCGGCGCCCGGCGTGTCGACGCCCGTTCCGGAACATCCCGGCGAGGGGGTGGTCGACGCGGAAAGTCCGATTGCGCCCTTCCGCCACCCGACTCTGGGCTGGACGGTGCAGAAGGCGGATGCGATGGGAATCACGGTGAACAATATCACGAGGTCGTGGCCGGACGCAGACAAGGACTATGTGATCCGGGTCATGATCATTCGCCACCTGCTCAAAGATAGCAAGCAGGCGGCGGCCCTCCGGTTCCGTTACCGCATCCAGCAGTATATCAATGCGGCCCTGTTTCTGGAGACGTTCATCTCCAACAGCCCGAGCGTCAAGGAGATGGCGGTCTCGCTGGCTCGCGAAGCGGTCAGCCTGCTGCCGCAGAGCCGCAAGGACGTTGACCGTCTGATGCCCGGTCTGCTGAAACCCGAGGAGTGACACCGTGGCGGAATCCCGGCTCCATTTGGTGTGCGGCGCAGACGAGTACCGGGTCGCCGAGAAGGCGCAGTCTATCGTGGACGCCTGGGTGCCCGAGGCGGACCGGACGTTCGGCCTTGAAATCATCGATGGCCGGATCGACACCGTTGACGCCGTGGTGAAAGCGGTGCGCCAGTGCGTCGAAGCCGTGCAGACCGCCGGGTTCTTCGGCGGCGGCAAGACCGTCTGGCTGCGCAACGCCGAATTTCTCGCGGGGGGCGGCCGCTCGTTTGATTCGACGACGGTGAAAGAGAGGATCGCCGAACTGACCGAGCTGATCAAAGGCGGCCTTCCCGAGGGTCACGCGCTGCTGGTCAGCGCCCGTTCCGTGCCGCGCAATTCGGCGTTGTTCAAGGTGTTCCAGAAGAACGGGACGGTGTCTGATCTCGGCTCGGGCGGCAAGCCGTGGGAAATCGAGCGGGCGGCGAAGGAGAATCTGGGCCACGGGCTCGCGCGGCTCGGCCTGGAGATGGGCGACGGGGTGCGCGAGGCGTTTCTGGCCCGGGTCGGCGTCGATACGCGGCTGATCCTCCAGGAGATCGAGAAGCTCAGTCTCTACCGGGGCGGCCCCGGCAAGGTCACCGCCGAAATGATCGAGGCGGTCACCTCGGTCGGACGGGAGGCCGAGGCGTGGGATCTGACCGACGCGTTTGGCGAGCGCGACCCCGGCAAGCTGACGGGCGCGCTGCGCCGGCTGGAGGAGCAGGACGAGCCGCCCATCAAGCTGTCGGCGATGCTGGATGGCCGGGTGCGCGACCTGATCGTGTTGCGCACCGCGCTGGACAACCGATGGATGTCGGTGTCCGACGGCCGGGCGGCCTGGCAGGGGAATCTGCCCCGCGAGGCCGAGATCGCCCTCGCCGCGATGACCCACGACCTCCGCTCCCAATCGCCGTTCATCGTGGCGAAGCGGGTGGCGCAGGCCGGGAACTACACCCTGAACGAGCTGCGCGCCGCCCGGCACCACCTGATGGATCTGCGCGAGAAACTGGTCTCCACGACGCTCGATGCGCGATTCCTCCTGGAGACCACCCTCCTCAAGATCGTCGGGCCTCCCAAAGGCGCGCGCCAGGCCGTCACAGGATCCCGCGCTCGCTGGACTTGACAAAGGCCAGCAGATGCCGGACTTCGGGACAATCCGTGACCTCGAGCTGGATGCGCTCGAGCGCCTGCGACCGGTTCAGCCCTTCGCGATAGAGGAGACGATAGGCCTCTTTGATGGCGGTGCGCGTGTCCGCCGACAGCCCGTGCCGCTGCATGCCGACCACGTTGGGGCCGACCGACAGCGGGGGCAACCCGTCCACGATCATGTAGGGCGGGCAGTCCTGGCGGATCTTGCACGCGCCACCGAGCATGGCCATCGTCCCGATGCGGCAGAACTGGTGTATCCCGGTCATGCCGCCGATGATGGCATCGTCCTCGATCACCACTTCACCCGCCAGTTGGGCGCAGTTGGACATGATCACGCGGTTGCCGACCGAACACCCGTGGGCTACATGGCAATAGGCCATGATCAGGCATCCCGCGCCGACGCGGGTCACCTCGCCGTCCTTGGTGCCGGTATGGATCGTGGAGAACTCGCGCAACACCGTCCCGTCGCCGATCTCGGCATACGTCAGGTTTTCCGCCCGCCATTTCAGATCCTGAGTCTTCATGCCGATGCAGGCGAACGGGAACAGCTCGCAGTTCTTGCCGAGCGTGGTGCGTCCGCCGACCACCGCATGCGGGTGCAGGCGCGTCCCCGATCCGATCACGACCTGTTCGCCGATCACGCAATAGGGACCGATCTCCACATCCGGGGCGATTTGGGCACCCGGGTTGATGACCGCCGAGGGATGAATGGTCGCCATGTTTTTTCCTTTATTCGATGGGGTCGCCATCATTGGTTTCGCCGCACCAGGACGAACGCGAGCGCCACGCAAATCGCCACCGGTATCCAGATGACCAGATGCAAGAAGAACTGCGGCTTGCGCGCCAGCGACTCGGCGGTGATGAGCAGGATATAGAAGCAGAACGAGATTCCGAGCGCAGCCGCCACGCCGATGGTCGATTCCTTGCGGTGGGAGCGGATGCCGAGCGGCATGCCGATCAGGATGAAACACAACGGGGCGCTGGACAGCACGAACCGCTTGTGAAGTTCGAAAAGCACCGCGCTGCGCTGGGCCGGCAGCTGAGCTTGGGTAAACTCGGACGACGCGCCGCTGGCCAGCTTGCGATAGTGATTCAGCAGGGGGATAAAACGCATGTCTTTCATCCGCTGACGGTAGTTGCGCGCCTTCAGCGCATCCGGAATGACGTGCGTCATCCGGTCCGCCATCGCGGCCCCCGGCTTGTCCGGATGGAAGGGATCGATCCGCACGCGGTACAGCTCAATCCGAAGATCGTCCTGCTCAAACTCGATTCTGGCCTTCTCCGCGCGGATCTCGCGGACCACCTTCGGGCGGCTGTAATCGTAGATCAGGACATTGTGCAGCCAGTGCCCCGTCTTGGAATCAAAGCGGATCTTGATGTTCTGAAAGTCGTTGATGAAACGGCCGGGCTCGAGCAAGTCCATGGCGGATCCGAAACCCGCGGCGGCGGTCAGGCGACGGCGCGCCTCATGGTTGGGCGGCGTCACCTCGCTGTTGATGTAGAAGCTGAACAGCGAGAAGGCCGCGCCCACGGCCAGCGGCCACGCCATGATCCGCCACAGGTTGATCCCGCAGGCCCGCATGGCGGCAATCTCGGAGTCCGCGGAGAGCCGTCCGAAGACCAGCAACGTGCTCACCAGGATCGCCATGGGGATGGTCAGATTGAGCGTCTCAGGGATGCCGATCGCCAAGTACTTTCCGATCAGGTGGATCGGCAATCCCTGAATAATGAGCCCCGTCACCCGTATCATCAGCCCGACGGCCAGCACAAACGTCAACACCAGCCACGCCAGTAAAACGGATGAAAGGAGCGAGCCCGTGACATAGCGCTCCAGGATTTTCATCATTTATCGGAAGCTTCTTTTAAGAAGGCTTCCTTGGCCGCCAGGCCGCCCGCGCCGCGAATGTAGATCTCAACCCGGCGATTCTCCGGATTGCCGTTCACCAGGTCGGGCTGCACTTTGGGACGGGTGAAGCCGAACCCCACGGCCTTCATCCGGGACGCTTGAATGCCCTTCTCGGTCAGGTGCTGCTTTACCGCCTGGGCGCGCAGCTCCGACAGGTTCTGGTTGTACTTCGGACTGGACTTCGCCTTGCGGTCGGCGTGACCTTCGATCACGGCGGTGGCTTCCGGATGGCGGGTCAGCACTTTGGCAATGATGTCGAATTGCGCATAGTATTTCGGGTCGCGGATGACCGTCTCGTCATAACCGAATTCCACCTGCACGGCGAAGAGCATCAGGTCGTCGTTCTTGTTCAACGGGTCCGTGCCGTCTTCCAGCACTTCATGCCCGTCCCACACGCCGCCGGCGTCGGTGTCGGGCTTGAGCGGGTCGGTCTTGTACTTCAAGACCTCTTCGCCATCGCTCAACAGGTCAAAGTCGGTGTCACGATTCAAAGGGTCGGTCTTGTAGACCTTGACCTCTTCCCCGTCCGTGAGGCCGTCGCCGTCCGTGTCTTTCATGCGGGGATTGGTTCCCAGCCGGGCTTCCTCCGCGTCGGTCAGGCCGTCGCCGTCGCTGTCGATCTCGCCCGCGACCGCGCCACCGCCTGTCGTCGCGCGCGCCGGCTGGCCGCCAAATCGATAGATCATGCCCAGGTCGAACATGGGCATGGCTTCCGCTGTGTCGTGCATACCAATCGCCAGTGTCGCATTGGCGCGCAACGAAATGGAGTCGGTCCAGTGCCACATCAGGCCGCCGCCCACACGCGGCGTCCAGACTTGCTTCGAGTGATCCGCGAAGATGCAGTCCGGGCTCTGCATGTAACCGATGCCGGCGGAGACATAGGGATCCCACCGCTCCCAGCGGTTGAAATGATACAGCACGTCGGCAGACACGCCCCAAGCCTGCGCCGACTTGAATGCCTCGGGCCGGTATTTGCTCTGGTCGCTGGCCGCAAACCGCGGCCCGTACAGACCGCCCAATTCAAAGGTGAGGTGATCGGTGGCCTCGTACCCCAGGCGGAGCAAGCCGATGCTGCCTGGGTCCGCGGGCTGGTTGCCGTTGAAGACCAGCACGCCGATGCCCGGACTCACATACCATTTGCCGATATCGGACTTCTCCTGCGCGGAAACCGCGCACGAAACAAAAACGCCAGCCACCGTTGACAGCACGATGCGATTGAGGGTTTTCATGAGAGAGCACTCCTTTTGTTATTTGTGGGTGAACTGTAGCGCATCGCATATGGAATTGGCAATAAAAAAAATATCCGTTGGCGGATTTTTTCTGAGCCGCGTCTTGACGCCCACGGCGGATTCAGCTACGTTGAGAAGCGTCAGTGCCGGTGTCACTCGTTCCGGCCGGGGGAGATTCATGTGGCTTTTGTCAATTGATCGGTCGTCGCCAGGCGCGGGCGCCGCGGTTTTCCGGGATGGGCGCTTGACCGGTGTCTGCCGGGACGCCGCCGGCGATCCGGCGCGGACGCCGGGGTGGATGGCGGCGGTCGCGGGGTTGCTGGCCGGGCAGAATCTTGCGGCCGCCGATCTGTGCGCGCTGTGCGCGGGGGTGGGGCCGGGATCGTTCTCGGGAATCCGCTCGTCGCTGGCGGCCCTGCAGGGGCTGGCGCTCCCCGCCGGAACAGCGGTATTCGGGGTCAGCAGCGCGGCGGCGCTGGCTTACCGGATGCTCACGGAGCCGGATGCGCCGAGCCGGGTGGCGATCGTGGGGGATGCGCGCCGCGAGCGGCTCTGGGTCGGCTCATTCCGGCTCGCGGCTGCCGGCGGCGTGGAGGCGGTGGGCGGCGATGGCCGGGCGCGCGCGGTCAGCCAGACCGCAGACGATTTCGAGCTGGTGCGTGCAGGCGATGTGGCGTCGGCCGTGCCCGCCGGAGCGCGGGTGGCGAGTCCCGATTTTGGCCGCATCGGCGCCACGCTGAATGCGGCGCTGGGCGGGGAGCGGGTGATCCAGACGGCGGTCTATTCGGACGCCGAGTCGGTGGGACGGCTCTTTCTGGCGGCCCCCGATGCGGCGCGGCGCGAGCCGTTGCCCGTGTACCTCCATCCGGCGGTTGCGGAAAAGACCGGTTAATCCGAACGTGCGCCCGGCGGCGCGAGTCCACCCATGACAGACCCGAAAAACACACTCCCCGGATCGATGCCGCGCCGGCGGCCGTGCCGACATTTGAGTCGGCGCGCCGCCGCCCTCCTGACGCTGATCGCGGCGGGCGCGGCGGCGGGCCGGGAGGCGGCCGTGTTCCGGCGGAGCCTGGACCGGGTCGCCTCGCTCGATCCGGCCCAGGCGGCGTCGGTCTATGCGGGCCGGGCCGTGGGGTTGGTCTACGAGACGCTGGTCGAATACGATTACGAGGCGCGGCCCTACCGGCTGATCCCCGGCCTCGCCGAATCCTTGCCGGAGGTCTCCGAAGGAGGCCGGGTGTACACGTTCCGGCTGGTGACGAATGCCTGGTTTGACGCCGATCCCTGTTTCGGTCTGGCGCAGGACGGCCGGACGGCGCGCCCGGTGCGCCGCCGGGTCCAGGCCCGGGATGTGGTGTTTTCGCTCAAGCGGCTGGCCGACGCCAAACTGGCGTCGTCGGGCGCGTGGCTGGTGAAGGATCAGATCCTGGGGATGCGGGCGTTCGCCGAGCAGTCGGCGGGAGGCGCGCCGACCGACTACAGCCTGCGCGTCGAAGGGCTGCGCGCGCTCGACGACCGCACCGTGCGGATCGAGCTGGTGCGCCCCAGCCCCGAGTTCGTATGGACGATGGCGATGCCCTATGCGGCTGCCGTGCCGCAGGAGGCCGTCGAGATGTACGGCCGGGATTTCGGCGCCCGCGCGGTCGGGTCGGCGGCCTACCGGCTCGCGTCCTGGCGGCGCAATTACGAGATGGTGTTTGACCGGGTTCCGGAGTGGCGCGGCTGGGCCGGTTCGCCGGGGCGCCCGTTCGACCGGATCTGCTACCGGGTGATGGACGATGCGTCGACGCAGTGGCTCTCCTTTCTGGCCGGCGAGCTGGATTTCCTGGGCGAGATCGCGCGCGACAATTGGGACGCGGTGATCGGGCCGGACGGCGCGCTCACGCCGGCATTGGCCCGGCGGGGGGTGCGGCTGCACAGCATGGCGACGCTGGAGGTCGCCTATGTCGCCTTCAACTTCGATGATCCGGTGGTCGGCCGCAACCCCGCCTTGCGGCGGGCGTTGAACTGCGCCTTTGACGGCGCGCGATGGGAGGCGTTCTACAACCGCCGCGTGGCGCGCGCCGACGGCGCGGTGCCGCCGCAGGTCGCCGGACATCTGGACACGCCCTTTCCGTGGGCGTTCGACCTGGACCGAGCCAAGGCGCTGCTGGCCGAGGCGGGCTATCCCGGCGGCATCGACCCGGCGACGGAGCGGCGGCTCTCGCTGACGCTCGACCTGGGGCGGACCACGCAGGACGTGCGCGAGACGACCGAGCTGCTGTGCGCCTTTTTCGAGCGGATCGGAATCGACCTGCAGCCGCGCTACCAGAACTGGCCGGCGTTCCTGGAGCGGGTGTCGCGCCGCGAGACGCAGATGTTCCGCGTCGGCTGGGTCGGGGACTACCCCGACGCGCTCAATTTCCTGCAGCTCTTTTACGGCCCCAACCAGTCGCCCGGCCCCAACCGCTGCAATTTCCGCGATCCCGCCTTCGATGCGCTCTACGACGAGGCGGCGCGAACCCCCGACGAGGCGGCGCGCCTCGAGCTGTACCGCCGGATGCAGGCGATCATCCGCGACGCCTGCCCGTGGATCTTCATTCATTTTCCGCGCGCCTACAGCCTCAGCGGCCCGCGCGTCGATCACTACATCCCGCACGATTTTCCCTACGGGATGGAGAAATATTTGCGGGTCGGGGGACGGTAAAGGGTTAACGATCTGCTGGATCAGCAAGGCAGCACGCTACGTCCGGCGGTTGGCAAGGGGTCCAGACCAAGAACGGGACACACGAGACACACGCGACCGACGGGACGACTCGGGCTTTGTCTCCTGTGTCCCGTCCGTCCCCTACGTCCCGTTCTCTGTCTCCCTCCCACCGCTTTGGCGACCTCGAGCGTATTTCGGCGCCCGCAGGTGTTGGGTAAAACCGGAGAGGTTTGCTAAAGAAAACAAGATGGCGTATCTTTTCTTTGTCAAATCTGTAAAGAAAGAGCGTTTCTTAAGTGGATTCTCATGCTCGGCAAGGTTGCGATATGAGTACAGGTTTCATTCCCGATCATGGCGGTTATCAGTCGCTGCTCTCCTATCAGCGCGCGGTGGTGGTCTACGATGCCACTGTGGCATTCTGCCGCGATTTCTTCGAGAAACGCGACCGCACGGTCGACCAGATGGTGCAGGCGGCACGCTCAGGAAAGCAAAATATCGTCGAAGGCAGCATGGCTTCCGGAACCTCCAAGGAGACCGAACTGAAACTGACCAACGTGGCGCGGGCAAGTCTGGAGGAATTGCTGGAAGATTACCGCGATTTTCTTCGGACCCGCCGCGCAGCCGAGTGGGACAAAGACAGCAAGGAAGCGCTCTACGTCCGGCGGTTGGCGAGGGGTCTGGCCAAGAACAGGACCCACGCGACACACGCGACCGACGGGACGGATCTGGATTCGTCCCGTGTGTCCCGTTCGTCCCCTGTGTCCCGTTCTCTGTCTCCCTCTTCGGTCGTGACCTACGAGACCTTCCGCCTCTTCGAAGACCGGCCCGCCGAGGTGCGGGCCAACATCTGCATCTCCCTGATTCGCCAGACCAACTATCTGCTGGATCAGCAGATCCGGCGGCTGGAGCGGGATTTTCTGAGGGAAGGCGGCTTGCGCGAACGCATGACCCGCGCCCGCATCGAAGCCCGTGAGCAGCAGCGGACGAATCCGCGCTGAACGCCCGTTTAGAGGATGTGGGCGCTTGTGCGCGTGGCACGAGCTTGGGCTTCGCGTTCGAGGCAGGCGTCGACGGCGGCGAGGATCCCGGCGATGTCGGTATAGTCGCACAGGTGGCCGCGGAGGTGGGCGGCGCCCGCCAGTCCGGACAGGTAACGGAAGAGGTGGCAGCGAAAGGTGATGGCGACCGCCGCTTCGGGATCGAGCGCCCGGCTCGGGAGCCGGTGGTTGGCCCGGATCTGGATCTGGAGTTCGCGGGCGGCGGCGAGATGGCCGGAGAGGACGGCTCGGATTTCGGCGACATCGGGGCGGGGGCGCGGCGGGGATGGCGCGCCGTCCGGCGCGGCAAGGGCGTCGGTGATCGCCCGGAAAAGCCAGGGGTTGCCCATGGCGGCGCGGCCCACCATGACGGCGTCAACGCCGGTCTCGCGAACCATGCGCACGGCGTCCGCCGCCGACCGGATGCCGCCGTTGCCGATGATGGGAATGCGGGCGCGCTGCTTCACGGCCGCGAGCAGGTCGAGCGCGACGGCGCCGCTGTGCATCTGAGAGGCGAAGCGGGCGTGGAGGGCGAGAGCGGCGCCTCCGGCCGCTTCAACGGCGTCCACGATTTCGTGGATCAGGACGCGGTCTGGTACGAGGCCGATGCGGGTCTTGACCGTCACCGGCAGCGGCGACGCGGCGCGCATGGCGGCGACGATCCGCCCGATGAGTCCGGGCCGGGACATCAGGGCGGAGCCGCAGCCATTGGCGATGATCTTCCGCACGGGGCAGCCCGCGTTGATGTCGACGGCCACGAAGCGCCCGGTCCGCCAGACGGCCGCCGCCGCCGCCGCCATCTCCTCCGGTTCGGAGCCGTAGAGGTGGGCGACCACAGGGCCTTCGCCGGGAAGCGTCTCCAGCAAATGCCACGTCTTGTCGGAGGCGCGCAGCAGGCCCGTGGCGTTGACCATCTCGGTGGTGGTCAGCGCCGCGCCGAAGGCGTGCGAGACGCGGCGCATCGCCGCGTCGGTGAAGCCCGCCATCGGCGCGAGCAGGACGGGCCGGGCGGACGGCGAGGCGGGATTCGGGGCCAGGAAGGGAATCATGTGGAGTGCTCAAACAGGTCCAGTTGACCCGAGACAATGATCTTGCGGCCGTTGACGGTTTCGGGATCCGAGGTGTCGTAGACGCAGAACTTGACGCCGGGAAAATGGCGGGAGAGGACGGTGCGGATATAGGCTTCGACCGCGGCGACATTGGCGGGGTCGTCATCGGAAAAGCCGACGCTGATGGGACGGCGCAGCGTCCGGTCCGTGCGGTGGAGGATGTGGATCACGTGCTCGACGAAATCGCGGATTGCGAATTGCTTCCGCCCTTCTGAGCTCTCCGCATCACAGGAGGGATCCTGACCGGTCATCCAATCCTTGAACGTGGGGGAGGTGACGGCGTGGTAGCGGTTGAGGCCGAGGTAGTAGGCAATCTCGTCGTCGTCGCTGCCGAAGGTGGTGAGGCCGTCATAGCAGAAGCGGTAGCCCCGGAGGTTGGCGAGGAGGGTTTGACGCTCTTCCGGGGTGAGAACCCGATCGATGAAAAGCCGGACCCCCTGGCGCAGGGTGTCGCTGGCGTGGCCGCGCGCGGTGACAATGGCGAAAAGGCGGCCCTCGACGAGGGTGTTGCGGAAGGTGTGGAAGCTGGGTGCGGGCGGGCTTTTGCCGGAGACGACGGCGTTGATCGCCTCGCGCGCGTCCTGAAGGAACTGGTGGTCGGGCCGGCCGGCAACATCGCGAAACTCGCGGAAGGCAAGCTCCCAGTTGTTCTGGGGCGGACGGTAGTTCCGGGTGTCGTTGCGGATCACGGTGAACAAGGCGGTGGTCACGGCGTGGGGCGCCCAGGAGCCGTCGGGCTGCCGCTTCTCCAGATGGATGCGCGTGGGCATCCGCAGGATGTTGTCATCCCAGTCAAAGATGTAATATTTGAAATCGCGTTCGCTGACGCGCTCGTTCACCGGCTGTTGCTGCATGGGCTAAGCATACCGTCCGCACGGGGTTGGGCGCAAGCGAGAAACGGAAGAGAAAGGTGAGTGTGTGGGTGTGTAAGGGCGTTGCATAACCGCTTGCCTCTCAAGCCTCACAGGCTTCTGCCCCGTTGGGGGTTATAAATCCGTCCGCCGGCGGCGGCGTAGGCGCGCAGGACGGCGCGGGCGCGGGGGCGCAGGAGCCGGCGGCGGACGCGGATGCCGCGCCGCGCGAACGCGCCGGGCCAGTCGGCGGGTTTCGGGCCTTCGTCAAAGCCGGCATCCTCGGCGTCGGCCCCGGTCGCGCCGCAGACGAGGCGGGCGACGCCCGACCAGACGACGGCGCCGAGGCACATGGCGCACGGCTCGACGCTGGTGAAGAGGACGAAGCGGCCGGCCGTGGCGAGGTCGTGTGTGCCCAGCGCCTGCTGGGCGCGTGCCAGCGCCACCATTTCGGCATGGAGGTGGGAACAGCGGCCGGCAACGACGCGGTTCACCCCGACGGCCACGCAACGGCCGCCCGCGCAATCAAAGACCGCCGCGCCGAACGGCCCGCCGCCGCGCCGGACGTTCTCTTCGGCCAGCGCAATGACGGCCGCCATCCGCGCCGCATCCGATGCGAATACGGCCGAGACGCCGTCGCGCTCGCGCGCGGCCAGCCAGCGCGGCATGGACGTCCACGGTGTCACGGTCTCTCCAGCCTTTCCTGTGTTCAGGCCCGGCCTGTGGCGTCATCCCGATGGATGTCGGCAGACGACTTCACGAGGCGCACGCCCGGATTCCGTTCGCTGAAGTATTTGAGTTCCCAGTCGGTGCCGAAGAGCACCACAAGCCGTCCCGCCGCATCGGTGGCGAGGCGGCAGCCGGTGGGCAGCTTGCCGTCCCGCAGCGCCTCGTGATCGACATCGGCGGGCGAGACCCAGCGGACGAGTCGCCACGGCATGGGTTCCAGCCGCGAGGTCGCCCCATACTCGGTCTCCAGGCGGAACTGCAGGACATCAAACTGCAACGTGCCGACGGCGCCCAGCAGCGGGATGTTCTGCACCGCGTCCTTGAGCGCGAACGCCTGCACGGCGCCCTCCTGCAGCAAATGCTCCAGCCCCGCGCGGAAACGCTTGTACGTGGAGGTGCTCGGGTTATGCAGGAGCGCGAAACATTCGGGCGCGAACTGCGGCAGCGGCTCGTAGGTCAGATCAGGATCCTCGGCGAGGGTGTCGCCGATGCCGAATCCGCTGTGCCCGACCAGCCCGATCACGTCGCCGGGGAACGCTTCATCCACGGTTTCGCGCTCGCGCGCGAACACCCGATGCGAACTGGCGAGCCGCAGCGACTTGCCGGTGCGCGAATGAAACACCTTCATGTCGCGCGTGAAGATGCCGGAGCAGACGCGCATGAAGGCGATCTGGTCGCGGTGGTGGGGATCCATGTTGGACTGGATCTTGAAGATGAAGCCCGAGAAGAGCGGGTGCTGCGGCGCGATCAGCCCCTGGCTCGAGAGGCGCGGATGCGGCGGCGGGGCATATTCGAGGAAGGCGTCCAGCAGCAGGTGAACCCCGAAGTTGTTGATCGCGCTGCCGAAGAAGACGGGCGTCATGTCGCCGGTGCGCACCAGCCCGCGGTCCAGCGGTTCGCTGGCGGCGTCCAGCATCGCGAGGTTCTCGATCAGGGTGGCGTAGGTCCGTTCGGAAAGCCGTTCGCGCACCTGCGGGTCGGTCACGTCATGGACGGAGACCGGCGCGCGGTATTTGCCGCCGGGCGTGCGCTCGAAGAAGTGCGCCTGACGCTGCATCCGGTCATACACGCCCCGGAACTCCGGGCCGTCGCCCAGCGGCCAGTTCATGGCGCAGACATGGAGCTGCAGCGTCTGCTCCAGCTCGTCGATCAGCGACAGCGGATCGCGCGCGGGCCGGTCGCACTTGTTGATGAAGGTGAAGATCGGGATGCCGCGCAGGCGGCACATCTCAAACAGCTTGAACGTCTGGGTCTCGATGCCCTTGGCCGCGTCGATGACCATCACCACCGCGTCCACCGCCATCAGCACGCGGTAGGTGTCCTCCGAAAAATCGCGGTGCCCCGGCGTGTCGAGCAGGTTGATGCAGAAGCCGCGGTAATCGAACTGGAGCACCGTCGAGGTGACCGAGATGCCGCGCTGGCGCTCCAGTTCCATCCAGTCGGAGGTCGTGGCGTTCTGCGATTTGCGCGCGGTGACCGATCCCGCCAGTTGCACGGCGCCGCCGTACAGCAGGAATTTTTCGGTCAGCGTGGTCTTGCCCGCGTCCGGATGCGAAATGATCGCAAACGTCCGCCGCCGGGAGATCTCGTGTTCCGTGTCTGTGGCCATGGGGTCCTGTGCGGCTGAAAGTCCGAGTGGGGGGGGCGGTGAAAAAAGTGGCGTCATCATACCGCAATCGACCGGGGGTATCAAGGGGGATTGATGAAGGGAAAACGGCAAGCTGAAAGCCAGCCGCGCGGCTTCGCCGCGAAGACACGAGGGGGTAACTGGGAATGAGAATCCGGGGTGTCTTTCGTCCTCGTCCTCGTCCTCGTCCTCGGAAATCGAGTACGAGGACGACG
>CAZDLY010000016.1:0-45922 GCA_964506575.1 uncultured Akkermansia sp.
CCGGAAAGAGACAGACCGGGCCGGCCGCGATGGATTATCCGTTCGCGTAAATCGGGTCCGAATCGGTTTCGTAGTCGGGAGTGGCGTCATCGAAGCAAGGCTCGATGACCCAGTCGGCCGGTGGGGCGGGGCCGGAAGCGACGCGAATGCCTTGTTGCCACAGGCCGAGGTGACGCAGGATGCGTTCGATCACGGCTGGGCCGTCGATCAGAGAAACAATCCGCATCTCCTTTTGACATTTCGGGCAGAGGAGCGGGTCTGCACCCCTACCACTTGCTCGCCTACCACGGGAACTGGTACGTCATGGCCCGGAACACTGGCAAGGACTGGTCGAGACGTTCGCCCTGTCACGGTTCAAGCGTATCGAGGCCGTTGGCCTGACTTTCAGCCGCCACGCCGACTTCAACGCTGCGACCTACGCCCGGCAGGCGTTTGGCTTCACCGGCGGCGAGAAGGCTATGAAGGTCCGGTTGTTATTCGAGCCGAAATGACGCGTAATTTCTTGCGCCCCACGCGCGGACAATGCTAACCTCTAGCTATTTATTTTCAGGCTAATCAGAAATTTTTTCATGAAACGATCGGAAGTCAATGCCATCATGCGGGAGGGAATCGCATTCCTGGCGAAGAAGCAGTTTCTCCTGCCGTCGTTTGCCTTCTGGACGCCCGAGGCGTGGCGCACCAAGGGGCCGGAGTGCCGCGAGATTGTCACGAACCATCTCGGCTGGGACATCACCGACTTCGGCAGCGGCCATTTCCTGAAAACCGGTCTCTTCCTGTTCACCATCCGCAATGGATCGCTGGCTGATCCGGCCAAGACCTATGCCGAGAAGATCATGATCGTGCGCGAAGGCCAGATCACCCCCACGCACTTCCACAGCCAGAAGATGGAGGACATCATCAACCGCGGCGGCGGCAATCTCGTCATCCGCCTCTGGAACGCCAAGGCCAACGACGAACTCGACGACACCGCCGTCACCGTAAGCGTGGACGGCGTGCGCAAAACCATTCCCGCAGGTGAAACCCTCACCCTCCATCCGGGCGACTCGGTCTGCCTCCCCCAGCGCAACTACCACAGCTTCTGGGGCGAGGCCGGCAAAGGCACCGTGCTCGTCGGCGAGGTCAGCCGCGTCAATGACGACCGCACCGACAACCGCTTCCATGCGCCGGCCGGACGCTTCCCTCAGATCCAGGAGGACGAACCGCCCCTCCACCTCCTGTGCACCGATTATGCGAAGTATTACACATGCTGAATACGGGCCTCTGAAACCTGCGCTTGCAGAACCGACGCAGGAGGTTATGCACGCGCCTCCGGCTTCAGGCTGCTTCCATCTGGCCGGTATCGGCGGCGTGGGGATGAGCGCGCTGGCACAAGCCCTCCTCGATAGCGGCATTCCCGTCTCGGGCTCGGATCGTCTGCTCGACAGCGGCGACGCGACCGACACACTGACCCGCCTGCGCAGTCAGGGCGTCGCGCTCTATCCTCAGGACGGTTCCGGCATCACGGCCGGCGCGGCGCGGCTGGTGGTCAGCAGCGCGATCGAGGACGACAACGCCGAGCTCGCCGCCGCGCGCCGGTGCGGCATTCCCACCGTCCATCGGGCGGCCCAGCTCGCCGAACTGGCCGCCGGGCGGAGGCTCATCGCCGTGACCGGAACCTGCGGAAAAAGCACGGTGACGGCCATTCTCGGCTGGCTGTTGCAGGAGGCGGGGCTGGATCCCGCGGTCGTCAACGGCGCGGGCGTGGTCGGCTGGGGCGACGGCGGCCGGATCGCCTCGGTCCGCCGCGGCGCCGGCGAGTGGCTGGTGATCGAGGCCGACGAGAGCGACCGTTCGCTGATGGTCTTCAACCCGGAGCATGCCGTGATCACCAACGCCTCGGCCGACCATTTCGGACGCGACGAGGCGCTCACGCTCTTCAGCCGCTTCCGCGAGCGGGTCACCGGCATCGTGATTGACGGCGTCGGCGAAACGACCGCGCCCGCCGACGCGCGCAGCGAGGGCTGGAGCGGCCGGTTTGTCCTGGAGGGCATCCCCTTCACCGTGCCGCTCCCCGGACTGCACAACATCTGGAACGCCTGGCATGCGGTCCGGCTCGCCCGCGCCCTGGGCATCCCCTCCCCCGCGCTCGCCGCCGGCCTCGCGACCTTCCGCGGCGTCGAGCGCCGCATGCAGCGCACCGGCTTCTGCGGCGGCGCGGTCGTCGTGGACGACTACGCGCACAATCCCGAAAAGCTGGCGGCGGCCTGGACCACGCTCGCCGCAGGCTTCGGCCGCATCATCGCGGTCTGGCGTCCGCACGGCTACGGTCCGCTGGGCAAGATGATGGAGGATCTGGTGGCGATGTTCGTCCGCGTGGTCCGGCCCGGCGATCGGCTCCTGATCCTGCCGGTCTACGACATGGGCGGGACGGCGGACCGCCGGATCACCGGCGAAACCCTCGTGATGCGGCTCAAGGCGCGCGGCGTGCCGGCGCAGACCGTCGCCACGCTTGACGAGGCCGAGGCGGCGATGCGCGCCGCAGCCGCACCGGACACGGCGCTCGTCACCTTCGGCGCCCGCGATCCGGGCCTCGCCCGGCTCGCCGCGCGACTCGCCGCGATCCGCTAGGCCAGCACCGCCTTGATGCGGCGGACGCCGGCTGATGACGCCTCCTCCTTCTGGATCTTGAAGGCGCCCAGCTCGCCGGTGCGCGCGGCATGCGGCCCCCCGCAGACCTCCTTGGAGAAGCTGCCGACGGTGAAGACCTTGACCTCCTCGCCGTATTTGGCGGCGAAGAGGGCTGTGGCGCCCGATGCCTTGGCCTGTTCGAAGGGCATGGTCTCGCAGGTGATCGGCAGGTCGCGGGCGATGATGTCATTCACGATCCGCTCCACCTCGGCCAGCTGCGCGGGGGTGACCTTCTCGTGATGCGCAAAATCGAAGCGGAGCCGCTCGGGGGTGATGTTCGATCCTTTCTGGAGCGCATGCGGCCCGAGGACGGTCTGGAGCGCCTGGTGCAGGAGGTGCGTGGCGGTGTGCAGGCGCGTCGTGGCCAGGGTGTTGTCGGCCAGTCCGCCCTTGAAGTTGGAATCGCCCTGCTTGGAAAGTTCCTGGTGTTTCTTGAAGGCCTCCTCGTAGCCGGCGCGGTCAACCGCGAGGCCCTGCTCGGCGGCAAGCTCCTCGGTGAACTCCAGCGGAAAGCCGTAGGTGTCGTAGAGCTTGAAGGCCGTACGGCCGGAGAGATTGGTCTGCCCATGCTGCCGGAGCGCGTCGGCGATCTTGTCGAACTCCCGCTGTCCGGAGGCGAGCGTCTTTTCAAAACGATCCTCCTCGCCGACCAATTCGGCGAGGATCGTCTCGCGCGCCGCTTCCAGTTCGGGATAGACATGCCGGTAGTTGGCGATGACGGTCTCGGCCAGCGCGCGGCTGTAGCCTGGTGCGATGCCGAGCAGCTTGGCGTAGCGCACCGAGCGGCGGATCAGGCGGCGCAGAACATAATTGGCGCCAAGGTTGCCCGGCTTGACGCCGCCCTTGGGATCGCCGAGGATGAAGACCGAGGTGCGCATGTGGTCGGCGATGATCCGCTCCGCGCGCACGGCGGCGGCCTCGTCGGCGGGGCGGACAGTAGCCATCGCGCGAATCTGGGCCATGAGCGGCGCGAAGAGTTCCGTCTCATAGACCGTCTGGCAGCCGTTCATCATGCAGATCGTCCGCTCGACGCCCATGCCGGTGTCGACATTGCTCTGCTTGAGCGGCTCGTAGCGGCCGTCGACCGTCTTGTTATACTGCATGAAGACATCGTTCCAGATCTCGACGTACTTGCCGCACCGGCAGCCCGGGCGACACGCCTGCGAGCAGGCGGATTTACCGGTATCGATGAACATCTCGGTATCGGGGCCGCACGGACCGGTCAGCCCCGCCGGACCCCACCAGTTGTCCTCCTTGGGGAGTGCGTAGATGCGTTCGGATGGAATGCCGAGCGACTTCCAGATGGCGATGGACTCCTCGTCCTTCGGCACGCCCTCCCCGCCGCAGAACACGGTAACCGAGAGCTGGTCGGGGGAGAATCCGAGCCACTGGGGCGAGGTGAGAAACTCATACGACCACGTGATCGCCTCTTTCTTGAAATAATCCCCCAGCGACCAGTTGCCGAGCATCTCAAAGAACGTCAGATGCGAGGCATCGCCCACGGCATCGATGTCGCCGGTGCGGACGCACTTCTGCACATCGGTCAGGCGGCGGCCGCCGGGGTGGGGTTCGCCCAGCAGGTACGGAACGAGCGGATGCATCCCCGCCGTGGTGAACAGCACGGTCGGATCATTTTCCGGGATCAGCGACGATCCAGAGATGACGGTGTGCCCCTTGGCGTGAAAAAAGGCGAGATACTGGCTGCGCAGGTGGTCGGCTGTAAGCATGGCGGTTCGATTACCCTCCTCAGTTGGAATGGCCACAGAATAGCACACCCGCCGGACGAACGGCAATTCTCATTGTGAGCGGAGACGGTGTCGTCCCGGACCCTTCGCCTGACTTCTGCGCATAACCCGGTTCCGAAAGCCGTGCGCAAATTCCTTCGCCGCGCATGCCTGGACTTGCGTACTCGGCCGATTTGTTGGAAACTACTCCTGTATTCAAGGCGGCACGTTCACTGCTGATTCGGGAGAGACATGCACATACTGGTGGCCACGCGGAACCGGCACAAGCTGGATGAAATACGGGCGATTCTGAAGATCCCGGGTGTTGAGCTGGTCGGCGCGGACGAGGTGTCCGGCCTGCCGGAGGATGTCGTCGAGGACGCCGACACGTTCGAGGGCAATGCCATCAAGAAGGCGCGCGAGCTGTGCGCGGCGAGCGGTCTGTGGACGCTCGCCGACGACTCGGGGCTGGAGGTTGACGCGCTCGACGGCGAGCCGGGCGTGCGGTCGGCCCGTTATGCGGGAGAGCCCGGCAACGCGGCGGCCAACAACGCCCGGCTGCTGCGCGCGCTGGCGGGCGTCGGCAACCGCGCCGCGCGCTTCCGCTGCGTCCTGGCCCTGGCCGCGCCGGACGGGCGCACCTGGACCGTTGACGGCCGGTGCGAGGGGCGCATCGGCCTGGCCGAGGCCGGATGCGGCGGCTTCGGCTACGATCCGCTCTTCATTCCCGACGGCCAGGAGCTGACCTTTGCCGAACTGCCGGCGGCCGAAAAAAACCGGATTTCGCACCGCGGCGCCGCGCTGGCCGCCGCCGCGCGGGCGTGGGGCGATTGGCTGAAACCATGACAACACCGACTCTCCGGCGCTTCACATTCACCGTGGCCTATGACGGCACGGCCTATTCGGGCTGGCAGGTGCAGCCCCGCTCGCCCTCCGTGCAGCAGACGCTGGAGGAGGCTTTGGCCGGGATCACGGGGCATCCGGTCAAGATTCACGGCAGCGGCCGCACCGACCAGGGGGTTCATGCCTGCGGGCAGGTGGCGCACGCGGATCTGACGACCCGGCTGGACGCCCGGAGCCTGCTGCGGGGGTGCAACGCCCGCCTGCCCGCCGACATCCGCATCCGATCCGTTGTCCTGGCCCGGTCCGACTTTCACGCCCGCCGCAGCGCGACGCGCAAGGAATACCGCTATTTCGTCTGGAACGACGCGGTGATGCCTCCCGAACGGCGGCTGTACGCGGCGCATGTCCCCCACCCGCTCGACGTGTCGCGGATGCATGAGGCCGCCCGCGCGTTCGTCGGAAAACACGACTTCGCGGCCTTCACCGCCAATCCCAATCGCGAGGTCGAAAGCACGGTCCGGGAGATATTCGCCTTCACCGTCACCGCGCGCGGCCACGCGATCACCTTCCGCGTCTGCGGCAACGGCTTTCTGTACAAACAGGTCCGCAGCATGGTCGGTTTCCTCCTCCGCGTCGGCGCGGGGGCCGAATCCCCCGAAGCGGTGGGCGGCCTGCTCGACGCCCGCGCCGCCCGCACCGCCCGCGTCCCGTCCGCCGTCCCCGAGGGACTCTTCCTCTGGCGGGTGTGGTACCGGTGATGAGAAAGCTGAAAACTGAAAACTGAAAGCTGAAATGACACAGGCAACACGGCCATGACTTTTCCGGCACACAGACTTCTCGGCGCCGCCGTAGCGGCGGCGCTGGTGGCCGCCGGCGCGCGGGGAGAGAACACCCACGCGGCGGCCCGCCTCCCGAGGCTCCCGGCTGCGCCGATCCATGCTCACGACGGGACGCTGATGGTAGGCGCGGCGGCCGAGACGGCCGACTACCGGATGCCGGTGCTGACGTTTGCGAGCGGGGTTCGCGCCGATCTCGTCCGCACGACGGGGATCGGCTTCGGCTCGCAGAAACGGCCGATTATTATTTTCATCGGAAACACCAGCGGTGAAACCGGGGCGACGCTCTCACGCATCCTCGACCCCCTCGGCAAGATCCGCGAACGGATCGATGTGCCCGATCCGGAGCGGGTCGACATCGACGAGTTCCGGTACGCGCTCACGCGGGCGTTGGTGCGCGTCTGGCTGACAGACGCGTCGGGTGATCAACGGAAGGCCCCCACGGAGCCGCCCGTGTGGCTGGTGCGCGGCCTGGCGCGGAGGCAGGTCCGCGAGACGCGGCTGCGTGATTTCGAGCAGGTTTACCGGATGTGGTCGGGGGGCCGTCTGCCGTCGCTCGCGGACTTGCTTGCCGCCGATTCCATCGCCGGGCGCGATCCGGCCATCGCCGGGGCGCTGGCCGGGCACCTCGCCGGCGAGCACGCGCCGGGCGACCGGTTCCGCGCCTTGCTCGCGCCGCTGGCCACGGGGGCGGTCTGGCAGGTCGAACAGGCGCTGCGGGTGCTCGATCCGTCGGGCGACGCCCGGGCGTGCGAACGGGGCTGGGACCTCTGGATGCTGGCCGGCGGCCGGGCCATCCTGATTCCCGGCGTGACGCACCCCGGCGCGCTGCGCCGCTTCGGCAACCAACTGCGCGTGTTTCCCGTGGATGTCGCCGCCCCGGTTGCGGACGGCTGGCGGGGTTTGACGCCCGAAGCGCTGGCGGCGGTCGCCGGCGAGCCCTGGGCGCGACTCGCCGCCGCGCGCAAGCGGCAGCAACTGAACGCGGCCGCCATCGGCCGTGACGAGACGTTCCGGCAAATCGCCGAAGCCTACGGCCTCTTTTTCGACTGCATCGCCATGCAGGGCGGCCCCGAACAGGCCGCCGTGCTCCTCCAGGCCGCCCACATCCGCCTCCGCAACGCGCTGCAGCAAGCGGCGGCCGGCAAGATCCTGAACGAGCCGCTCCCGCCGGTTGCCGATTGACAGGCTCAATCCATCGCCGCAGCCAGTTCGCGGCCGAAGGCGCTGCACGAGACCTCGTTCGCGCCCTCCATGAGGCGGGCGAAGTCGTAGGTCACGGTCTTGGCGGCGATCACCCGGTCCATGGCCGTGATCAGCTTGTCGGCCGCCTCGGTCCAGCCCATGTAGCGGAACATCATCTCGCCCGACAGGATGAGCGAACCGGGGTTGACCTTGTCCAGATTGGCGTATTTCGGCGCCGTGCCGTGGGTGGCCTCGAAGACCGCCACGCCCGTCTGGTAGTTGATGTTGCCACCGGGGGCGATGCCGATGCCGCCGACGCAGGCCGCCAGCGCGTCGGAGATGTAGTCGCCGTTGAGGTTGAGCGTGGCGATCACGTCGTACTCCGCCGGCCGGGTGAGGATCTGCTGCAGGAAGGCGTCGGCAATGCAGTCCTTGACCACGATCTCGCGCCCGGTCCGGGGGTTGGCGAAGCGGAGCCACGGGCCGCCGTTGATCGGCGTCGCGCCGAACTCGCGCTGCGCCAGCGCGTAGCCCCAGTCGCGGAAGCCGCCCTCGGTGAACTTCATGATGTTGCCCTTGTGGACCAGGGTGACCGACGCGCGGTCATTGGCGATGGCATAGGCGAGCGCCGCACGGACGAGCCGTTCCGTCCCCTCGATCGAGACCGGCTTGATGCCGATCGACGACGTGCCGGGAAAGCGGATCTTCGTAACACCCATCTCGTCGCACAGGAAGCGAATCACCTTCCGTGCCGGCTCCGTGCCGGCCATCCACTCGACGCCGGCGTAGATGTCTTCGGTGTTCTCGCGGAAAATCACCATATCGGTGAGCTCGGGCCGTTTCACCGGCGAGGGAACCCCTTTGAACCAGCGGACCGGCCGCAGGCAGACGTACAGGTCCAGCTCCTGGCGCAGGGCGACGTTGATCGATCGGATGCCGCCGCCGACGGGGGTGGTCAGCGGCCCCTTGATCGAAACGAGGAACTCGAGGCATGCCTGCAGCGTCTCGGGGGGGAGCCAGGTGTCCGGCCCATACACGTCATTGGCCTTCTCACCGGCGTAAATCTCCATCCAGGCGACGGCGCGCGCGCCGCCGTAGGCCGCGGCAACGGCGGCGTTCCACGCAATCATCGCGGCGCGAGTGATGTCGGCGCCCGTGCCGTCCCCCTCGATGAACGGGATGATCGGCCGGTCGGGCACCCGCAACGTGCCGCCCGCGCCCATGGTGATCGCCTCGCCCCCGTCCGGAATCCGAATCTTCTGGTAAGCCACACGCATGCTCCTTTCACAAAAACAACGGGTCCATTTCAGACAGTGTAGCACGCCGCCCCGTCCGCCTCAAGAACGGAGGTTGGCAGAACGGAGGTTGGCTGCATCCGCCTGCCGCCTGCCGCCTTGACATCGCCTGCTCATTCCGGCATTCTTGCAGGTATGAAAAGCTCAAATCCGTTCGATCCCGACGGGCGTGCGCCCGTCTCTTCCATGAGTCGCCGTCTGAACACCCGGATCGCGCGGGCGCGCCCCGGAATCCGATCCGGCCTGGCGCTCGCCGTGTGGCTGGCCGCCGCAGGCGCAGGGGCCGGGGACGTGCCCGTTCCGGAGCAGACGGAATTGCTCCGGCTGATCCGGGCACAGGTGGATCACGCCTCACTGGCCCCGGATGTGCGCGCCCGGACGCCGCGTCCCGGGGCCGGGCTGCCGCCGCTCGGCAAGGCGGATGCGGAGGCGTGGCACCGGGCGCTGTGGACCGCCTGGACCGCACAGGTGAAGGAGACGCGCACGCCGCAGCAGGTCGAACTCGGGGATCCCTGGACCACCGGCAAGGGCATCGTCGCCGCGACCTGGTGGCTGGCGCCTGATAAGAAGCAGACCCTGGTCATGCAGTACGGCACGCGCGTGTTCGGCCAGAAGCCGGAGGGCGGCTGGCCGCTGTACATCAACCTCCATGCGGGCGGAAACAACCGGGCGGAAAACGATCAGTGCTGGCGGCTCACCGGAGGGCAGTACAAGATCGGCACAGGCCTCTACCTCTGTCCACGCTCCCTTCGAGACCTGGCGGAAAGCTGGTACGACCCGGCCAACTATCCGCTCCTCGACCGCATCCTGGCCGAGGCCTTTGCGCTGTGGGACGTGAATCCCGACCAGGTGTACCTGATGGGCTTTTCCATGGGCGGCTGGGGCGTCATGCACCTGGCCCCCACGCTGCCCGACCGCTGGGCAGCGGTATCGGCGAGTTCCGGCGCGGGCTTTGTCGGTCCAACCGGCCGCGCCGCGCCCGACAACCTGCGCAACACGCCGATCATCATCCAGGTTGGCGCCAACGACAAGGACTTCGGCCGCCAGCCCCTGTCCAAGGCGTTTGCCGCGGCGCTGCAGGGTTTCCACGAGCGGGACCCGGCGGGCTACGAGGTGGTGTTCAAGGAACACGCCGGCCAGGGGCACCAGATCAACGACGGCGACGCGCCGGGCTGGCTGGCCCGACATACGCGCGAGCCGCTTCCCACGCGCATCGTCTGGCAGCAGCCGGTTCCCACGCCGGGGCACTCCCAGGAGGACATCGACAAACTGAACGCGCGCGACTGGGCCGCTGCGGCGCACTATGCGCGGCAGGCCGGCTGGCTGCGCAACGAACAACCGGGCGCCTACCAGCGCATCGTCGCAAGCCGTAATGGCAACACCGTGACGATCGAGGAAGCCGATCACGTCGGAGAACTCGTCATCCTCCTCAATGACCGCATGGCGGATCTCGATCAGCCCGTGCGCGTGCTGTGCGACGGCCGGGAGCTTGCGTCGGTCACGCCGAAGCGGACGGTTGATGCGCTGATCGCCTCGCTGATCGCGCGCGGCGACCCGCAGATGGTGTTCTCGGCGGAACTGGTTGTGAAGCCCGGCGACACGACGGCCGCGCTCGAAGGGAAAGACCTGACGACTGCGGCGGATCTCCTGCGCCGCTCGCGTTACCGCCAGGCGAAGGGACGCTTCGCCGGGGCGCTGGACGACCTCGATGCGGCCGTCAAGCTGGACCCGGCGCGCGGCCTGGACGGCGGCTTCAAGGAGATGCTGGCTCTGGCCAACGCGACGAAGGACAAGGCGCGGCAGGCCGACCTCGTTCGCCGCTGGGCGGATGCCGATACCGCCAACAGCCCCCTACAGGAGCAGGCGGCGCACTACTTCCTGGATGGACCCGCCCCCCAGAGGGATCCGCCTGCGGCACTGCGTTACGCTGAGCGCGTGGTGGCGGCCCGGCCGGACGGTTTGGGCGCATATCAGCTCCTCGCCTTTGCCCAGCAGGCGAACGGAAAAACCAACGAGGCTCTGGCGTCCATCCGCAAGGCGATCGCCCTGCTGCCCGCCCAGGGGGGCGAGGCGAACAAGCGGAAACTGGAAGAGACCCTGCGGTTGATCGAACGGGCAGGCACGAACCTGATTTCAGACGTGATGCAGGCCGAAGGAGCGAACCCGGCTTCGACCGTCAAGCCGGGCGACACCAACGTCCTCTCCCGCCGGATCGAGACGGATCGCGCGATCATCCACACCGATCTTCCCGAAGCGCAGGCCCGGCATTATGCCAATGTCTTCGAAGGCTTCTACAGCTACTTCGCAACCCACTACTTCCCGATCGTGCAGCGTCAGAAACTGGAAATCCTGCTGTTCGCCAAAGACCGGGACTACCAGGCGTTTCACGCGCCCGGAAAGCCGCCGTCCCCCTTCGGCTACTACACTCCGGGAAAGAACACGCTGGTCGTCAATGTCGAACGCGGCCTCGGCACGGCGGCTCACGAACTGGTTCACCACTTCCTTCTGCTCGGCGGAATCGACTTGATGCCGGCGGACCGTCGCGAGAGCTGGGTCAACGAGGGCATTCCGGAGTTCTTCGAGAAGTTCATGGGCTACGTCGCCGACGACGGGACGCTGCATATCTCCTTCGGGTATTTCAGCAACTGGCGGTTCCCGGATGCCCAGGCGAAGATCGCTACCTGGACGCTGCCAAAGCTATTCCAGGAATTCGATTCCAGCCTCTCCAGCGCGTTCATGCTGTTCCTCCACCGGAAGGGAGTCATGCGGAAGTTGGTACGGGAATTGCGTGCGAAGGGCCAGGACGCGAAGCCGGATGAGTTGCTCGTCACGCTGTACGGGCAACCCCTTGCCGTGATCGAACGGGAGTGGAAGGAATGGGTGGCCGGTCAGGCGATTGACGACGACGTCAACCTCGTGCCGATGGCGTTTGTCAAAGACGAGCCCGAATGGCGGGCGTGGTGGGAGAACAACAAAGACCGCCTAACCTGGGATGACCAGCAGGAGCGGTACCGGATTCGCGACAGAGGTCCAAAACCATGAAACACCTGCTGCCAAAAGACAACAATCGTCGCGCCGCGCCGCGCGCGGCCTGCTGCGCCGGGCTCCTGATTTCTGCCTGCCTCGGCGGCGGTCGCGCTTGGGCGGCGGAGGCGCCGGCCAACGAATATCCGCGGGTGGCCAACGCCATCTCAGACCCGGACTCGGAGGTTAACGAATGGTTGATCCGCGCGGCGATCGCGATTCGTGTGGGGCAGCCGGACACGGCCGCGCCGCTGCTGAAGAACGTCATGCAGGCCGATCCGGCCGCGATGGCGTCCACCAACATTTATATCTACCGGCCGGCGCGGAAGCTGGCGGCGGAACTGATCCGCGCGCTGCCGGAGCGGACCCGCGAGACGCACGGCCTGGCCGCGTCCGTGCCGGGAAAGATCCGGCCGGGCCAGGCGCCGGCGCCGGCAGACCAGCCCTCGTTGGAGGCGCTCTACCGGGAGGCCGCGCCGGGCGCCGTGGCCCGGGAGGCCGGCCTCCGCCTGGCGGGGATCTATCTGGACCAGGGGAAGTACGCGGACGCGCGCCGGGTGTTGCTGGAACTGGTCGACACGAACCCGGTGTGGCCGGGGTCGCGCTCGGAACTGCTGGCCCGCCTGGCGCTGGCCTGTGCCCGGGCGGGGGATGCCGCGCAGGCGCAGGAGGCGTGGGCGGAACTCCAGAAGCAAGGCGACGCGGGGCGCTGGTCGGCCCTCGAAGCCGAGGTCCGCGCGACGGCGGCAGCGGCGGCCGCCCCTTCGAATGCCTGGACCATGGCGTACGGCGGCCCGTCGCGCGGCGGCGCGCCGGTGTTTTCGTGCCGGCCGCTGGCGACGAATGAAAGCTGGGTGGTGGGGTGGAGCGTGAACCGGACGCCAGAGTGGATCTACGACGATGAACTGGACAACGCGGTGGGAACGAATCAGGCGGAGCGCGTGAGCCGCCACACGGTGGTGGCCTCGATGACGCGGGAGAACCGGCGGCCGGCGGATGGGCTCGTCTTTTCCTCCGGCAACCGGGCCTGGATGATCCGGGTGGACGAGTCTGTCGAAATCGATCTCGATTCGGGCCGGGTGCTGCAAAGCGTAGCGCATCGGGAGGCGGCCGCCAGGGGCGTCAACGCCCCCGCCGGCGGGTTGTACGGGTCGTCCGTGGCGGCCAGCCTGATCGGAAGCCGCGTCTATCGCATCATGGATAGCGACAAGTCCGCCCTCCGAACGGGAGGAAGGAGATCGGCGATTATTACCGGGCAGCCGTGCGGCAATGCGCTGGCCGCTTGCGACGCGGCGACAGGCAAGCCACTCTGGCGTGTGGGGCGCGAATACCCCCCCGCGCCACAGGGCGCGGCCGGCACGCGCTGGAGCGTGAATGCGATCCGGTTCGCCGGATCGCCCGTGCTCTGCGCCGGCCGGTTGCTGGCGCCGGTTGAAGACGAGGGGGGTCTCGGCGTGGTGGCGCTTGACCCGGAGAGCGGCGCGGTCTTGTGGCACACACGCATTGCGTACTCGATTACTGTAAACCCGCCGATGTCGCCGCTAACGGTGGATGGCACATCCGTCTATCTCTGCAACGACAAGGGGATCGTCAGCGCCTTGGACGCATGCGACGGGACCGTGTTGTGGACGGCGTTGTATGACATGCCCGTGGCCGCTACCAATGCGCCGGCCCCGGACAACGCGGCGCCGCCGGTCGCCGATGTAAAACGGGCGGCCGGGTGGGAGGAGAACCTGACGCTGGTCGAGGGGAACGCCGTGGTCGCGCTGTCCGGAGGCTCGTCGGAATTGCTGGCGTTGCATCGGCGCAGCGGGGCCCTGCTATGGCGGCTGCCGAAACCGGAGGGCGTGGACTACGCCGTCGGGCGGCGCGGGGCGGCCCTGGTGGTTGCCGGGGCCAAGGCCGTGGCGTGCGTGGATCTGGCCAATGGACGGCAACGCTGGCGGAGGGCGATCAGCGGAAGCTCGGGGCGCGGCGTCCTGCGCGGGCCGGAGGCGTTGATCCCCTGCGGCGGGAAGATCCAGCGCCTGCGCATCGAGGACGGAGCGGACCTTGGCTCGATGCCGGTGCAGACCCTGGACGACCTGCCGCTGGGCAACCTGTACGTGCATGGCGATAACCTGCTGGTGACCGGGCTGGAGCGATTGTATGAGCTGGTCCGCGTGGAAACCGCGTTGGCGGAGCTGCGCGAACAACTGGCGCGGCAGCCGACCGCGGAAGCGTACGCGAGGCGGGGCCGGATACTGGCGGGACTGGGGCGGCAGGTCGAGGCGGTGGCGGATCTGCGCGAGGACTGGAAGCTGCAGCGCGGCACGGCCGAAGAGGCCGCGGCGCGCGCCCGGCTGACGGAGGCGCTGGCTCGCGTGGCGGAACAGGATCCGGCGTCGGCGGCCCGCTGCCTGGCGGAGATGCGGGAGATGGCCGGCACGGACAAGGAGCGGGCCGGGGTCACCTGGCGGATGGCGCAGAATCTCGAGCGGAAGGGCGACACCCAGGCGGCGCTGGCCCTGTATGTCGAACAGTTGACCGGGCCGGACGTGCGCATTCGCCGCAGCATTGAATGGGAGGCCTCCGCGCGCCTGCTGGCCGCCCGGCGCATCCGCGCGTTGCTGGCCAGGGACGAGGCGGGCCTGCGCGCGCTCCTGGAGAAGCCGGCCGAACAGGCGTTGGCGCAACTGGGGCCGAAGGCGGACCGGACGGCTCTGGTGGATGTGGCGACCCTTTTTGCGGGGACCGCGGCGGGCAAGACAGCGGCGTTCCAGGCCGCCCAGGCGGCGGCCGACCGCGGCGATTTGGGCATTGCGGCGACCATTCTGAACCGGGCACTGGTGTTGTCGCCGGCATCGTACCGCGGGGAGATCGCCGGCGAACTGGCGCGGCTCTACGAACGGATGAAGTGGCCGCGCGGTGCGGCTCGGCTGCGCGAGGAATGGCCGCGGCTCGGCGGTGGCGCGCCGCTTCCCGATTTCCTGGAGCGGACTGCGGCGAGTGCCGCCCCGTCCCTGCCCCCGCCGCCCTGGCGGTTGAAATGGAAAAAAGGTCCCGAGCTGAATCTCGTCCTGATTGCGCCGTCGGGAGCGCTGTACTCGCAGAGTGGCGGCGAAGGGGCAGCAAGCCACATCGTGAGTTTCGGGTGTTTGTCGTTGGAGACCGGGATGCCACGGTGGGAGACGGCCAGCTCCGGTGCGTTCGCCGTGCCCGCGAATTCGCTCCGAGATTGCTTCTTCTCCGGTGCTTTCTTCGGTCAGGATCGTGTCCAGACCCGCGAGTGGGATGCCGGCCATCTCATTCCGGGCGGCGCCGGATCTCTCGACGTGTGGTCCGGCACGGTCGTCACCAATGACGCGGTGTGCACGGCGTTCAAGGGTAGCTCGTCCCAGTATACCGGCTTCGGAAACGACTCGTCCTCCGCATTGAGCGAGGCGGGTGTGGAAATGGTCACCCGCGACAATGTCCTCCTAGCCGAAGACCTGCTGACGGGCAAGTGCCTCTGGATGGCGGCATTGGTCGAAGCGAGAACACGAATCAGGGTCGACAGCACGATGCTGGCGCCCGATGGGTCGCCGTCGGCGTTCCCCCTGGCCGGCCATTTTCTGGCGCAGATGCCCGACAGGGGTTCGATCGCGATCACCGCGAGCGTGGCGCTCGATCCGCTGACCGGCGAGGTGTTGTCCCGCCGGCCCGCGGATTCCTCAGAAGGGTACAACGCATTCTGGACCGGGCATGCATTCGGCATGCGGCGCTTCGTGGTGGCAGACCAGCGACTCGTCGTGGCGGATTCGTCTACAGGCGTGACAAACTGGGTCTCCCCTGCGGATATCGCCATCGCCAAGCATCAATTCCTGGACTCCGGGACGGTGTTGGTCGAGACCGATGCGGGCGAGTTGCTGGTGCTGGACGGGGCCGACGGCAAGGTCCTGTGCCGGTCGGGAGAAGTCCGGTTCGACCCGGCACGTGGCGTAGCCGGTCAGCGCTTCACCTGGACCTACGGTACAGGCAATTTCGTGATTGCCGATCGAGGGGACCTCGTTGGGAAGGAAATCGTGGCTTTGGACGTCGCCACGGGCGCGCCCCTATTCTATGGCGCGCTCGGCGGGACCGACCTGCCGGTTGCGTTCTTCGGCCCGCCGCCGAAGAATCTCTGTCTCGTCAAACGACTCGGCTCTACCCGGGAAAGCCTGCTCAAGGTCGTCAACGAGAAGGGCGAGAACGTGAACGGCTGGACGTTGCCGCTGCCGGCGGATCGCCGGTACCCCGATTGGTGTTTCACCGCCCCGTTCTTCACCCGCGACCTGATCGTGCTAGGATGCACCGGCGGCGACATTCTCGCCTACGAGCACGATCCGGGCGGGGATAAGAAGTGAGGGAGTCGCGAAGATCGAGGGGATCGAATCCCCTGACAAGATGAGTGATAGCCTGAAAATGGAGGAATAAACGATGAGACACGCTCCGTGGATTCACGCTGGACGCGGTCTGGCGATGGTCGGTATTCTCGCCGTCGTGCCGGCGGCTCGCGGCGACATCGTCAGGACCAATGACGTCGCCGTATACCGGCCGCCGACGCCCAAACCCGACGACCGGAAGCTCGCCGAGTGGCACCGCGAAGCCATGGAACTGATGAAGAAGAAGGAGTACGCCAAGGCCGCCGAGAAGTACGAGGTGATCCTCCAGGCCAACACCAACGACGTTGGGGCGCTCTACAACTCCGCCTGTGCTTACGCGCGAAGCGGCGATTTTGCCAAGGCGTTGGACCGGCTGCGCAAGTCCGTGGAAGGGGGCTTCGTCAATTTCGGACACATCGGGCGTGATCCGGACCTCGACAGCCTCCGCGGCGAGGCGGCCTACAAGAAGCTGTTTGCCCAAAAGGATAGGTACGTGCGGCAGGCGAGCGAACGCGCGGTCAGGACCCTGGTCGAGAACCTGGCGCGGAAGAAGATCGACGCCACGCCGTACAAGTCGGTTTTCGACGAGGAGCGCAATTTCGTCTATCTGCACGCCAAGAGCGACGAGGAGTTCGCCCAGGTGCGCCAGGGTTTGGAGCGTTTCGCGGAATGCTTCTGGAAAACCCTCGTGGATCGCAAGCCGGAACAGCCGCTGTACATCGTCTTGCTGACCGCTGCGGACGCGCCCAAGGCCATGCCCATGAGCGGCGTCGGCGGGTTCTTCCGGCGGGAGGACAACGCGCTGTTCTGTTCCGAACGGCCGGCGTCCAAGCTGCTGAACGCCAGCATCGTGTTCCACGAGTTCACGCACGGCCTGCATTGGGCCGATCAGGCGGCGCGCGAGCAGGAGCACCCGATCTGGATCATGGAGGGGCTCTCCACGCTGTTCGAGTCGTCCTTGCAGGAGGGAGGCCGGTTGGTCCCGCAGCCCAGCTACCGGATGGCGGTCGTGCAGGAGGCCGTGAAAGCCAAGCGCTCGATCCCCTGGGACACCTTCATGAAACTCGACAACGCGCGGTTCGTCCGCAACGCCGACGTCTGCTACGCCCAGGGCCGGTGCATCCTGTTGTACTTCTTCGCGCAGGACAAGCTCCGGGCCTTCTACGAGGCGTACACCAGCGACTCGGTCTATGCGCGCGACAAGACGGGACTGGAGGCGATCCAGGCCGCCTTCGGAAAGCCCGCGGCGGAGGTCGAGCAGGACTGGAAGGAATGGGTGCTGAAGCAGGAGGCCCCGTCCGTGGCGTTTCTGGGCGTCATCACGGATGAGAAGGACGGGCGGCTGATCGTCAAGTCGGTGATCCCCAAATCCCCCGCCAACTCCGCCAAAATCCGCAAGGACGACGTGATCGTTGCCGTGGAGGAGACGCCCGTGGCGAGCAAGGATGACCTCATGGAAGTCGTCGGCACCCGCAAGACGGGGGATGAGATCGACATCCATCTGGAGCGGGGCGGCTCGCCGCTGGAAGTCACGGCGAAGTTGGCGGAACGACCGGAGGTGTCGAAATATCGGCCCCCGTCCGACAAAGAGACGACGCCGAAATGATTCGATATAAGATGGATTCGCGCGCGTGAATCCGGTATCATCGTTCTTCAAATTCAGCCGTGAGCCAGCCTGCATCGAGAAGCAGGAATCACCCGCGATATCGCCACGATGGACATGAAAGCGAATTCTTCGTCAAGCCCTTCGCTGCGCATGCAATCCTGGCGCGCCGTTGTGCGCATGGCGTGCTTCGTCTGGCTCGCTGGCACGTCCCGCGCGCTGGCGCAGGACGTGTGCACCAACGACCCGCCGGCTGCGGTCGATGCGATCACCGAGCCGGACGCGGATGTCAATTTCAAGCTGGCCCGCGCCACGATGGCGCTGCGGTCGGGGAATCCGGATCGTGCGATTCCGCTGCTCCTGGATGTCCTGCGGAACAGCCCGGCGGCCATGGCGTCGACCAATGGCGCCACCTTCCGGCCTGCGCAAAAGGTGGCCCTTGACCTGCTCCGCACGCTTCCAGAGAGAACCCTGGCGGTCTATCGGCATCATGAGGCCGCATCGGCAGGGAATCAGGGACGGCCATTGCCGATGGACGCGGCGGCGCTCGAGGCCGTCTATCGGAATGGCCTGCCCGGCCCGGCGAACGCCGCCGCCGGTCTGCGCCTGGCCGGTCTCCTGCTCGATCAGGCACGCTTTCGAGACGCGCGCCGGGTGTTGCTCGACATGCTCGATGAAAGCCCGGCGGCGGGTGTGCCGCGTTCCGAACTACTGGCGCGTCTGCTGGTGGCCTGCGCGCGGGTCGGGGATTCGGCCCAGGCGGAATGGGCCTGGGCCGAACTCCAGAGGCCTGGCGACACCCATCGCTGGTCATCCCTCGGCGCGGAACTCCGCCCGGCGGCGGCAACCCCGTCGAACGCCTGGACGATGGCCTACGGCGGGCCGTCGCGCGACGGCGCCCCCGGAAGCGCCTGCCCGGACCTGGCGGCGAATGACGCCTGGGTCATACGCTGGGGAACGAATCTGGATCCGGGAGCCGTTCGCGGCACCCCCGGTGACGGCGTCCGGACCAACCTGCCGCCGCAGTTCAGCTTGAGCCGCGGATACGCGGCGGCCTGCATGACGGACCGGTGCCTGCGGCCCGCCGCAGAACTGATCTTCGCCGGGAACCGGGCCTGGATCAACGGCTTTGACGCGCTGGCCATGATCGAATTGGACACTGGCCGAGACCTTCCGTGCACGGCGCATGCCACCGAGACCGCGCCGGAGCGCGCGGCGGCATTCACGACCCAGATGCCGCGAGAGGCGTGGGTGTTCGGCAACCGGCTGAACCGCGCGGCCAGTCTCATCGACGGACGCGTGTATTGCGTCGAGGAGAACTACCGCGCCTCCCTGAACGCGAACGTGCGGGAGCAGCCGGTCCTGATCGGGAATGCCTACGTGAAGGTCGAGCAGCCCTGCGGTAATGCCCTGGCTGCCTATGACGCCGGCACGGGCTCCCGGCTGTGGCGCGTGGGTCGCGAGGTCGCGGCGGCGGCGGAGCCGAAGACGCAGAGACCCTGGCGCGCCAACGCGATCCGCTTCGCGGCGGCGCCCGTGCTGTGCGCCGGCCTGCTGCTGGCGCCGATCGAGGATGATTCCGGACTCGGCATGATCGGTCTCGACGCGAACAGCGGCCGCGCGGTCTGGCGGACCCGGCTGGCCTACGGGTTCTTATACCTGATGCCCCGCACGGCGCCCCTGACCATCACGGTGGACGGCGCGCAAGCCTATCTCAGCGACGGCAACGGTTCGGTGAGCGCCTTGGACGGCGGCGACGGCTCCGTCCTGTGGACTGCCCTCTACGAGACCTGGACGGATGCTTCCTCCACGAACGCCGTCAACGCGGCGGTCGCAGGAGCGGATGTTCCGGCGGCACTCGCGGGTCCGACCCTGCCTGCCAAGGCCGATACGTGGGAGGAGAGCCTGGTGCTGGTCGCGGGCGAGACGGTGGTCGCGATGCCGGAAGGCTCGCAGGAGATCCTGGCGTTCGATCGGCGGAGGGGAACACGGCTGTCGACGCGGGGCAAGCCCGAAGGTGTGGACTACGTCGTAGGCCGCCAGGGCGCGTCAGTGATTGTGGCCGGCGGTCGGGCCGTGGCCTGCCTGGACGTGACGGACGGGCGGGAGCGGTGGCGGATGCCGCTCGCGGGAAGCACGGGACGCGGCACGCTGTACGGCTGCGAAGTCCTGATCCCATGCGGACGGGAGATTCTGCGCCTGAAAGCCGCCGACGGAACGGCGCTCGGTTCGCTCCGCGCGCAGACGATGGACGACCTGCCGTTGGGCAACCTGTACGTGAACGGCGAGCAACTGCTGGTGGCCGGGCCTGAACGGCTGTATGCCCTTGTCAACGCCCGTCGAACACTCGCCAGTCTGGATGAACGCCTGATGCGGAACCCGACGGCAGACGCCTACGCGGAACGGGGCAAACTGAAAGCGCTCCTCGGTCGTTACACGGAGGCAGTCGCGGATTTCCGGGAGGCCCGGAAACGGCAGTGCGGCGGCGGCGGCGAGGACCCCGCCCGCCGCTCGCTGCTGTCGGCGCTGTGGCATGTAGCGGAACAGGATGCCGGCGAGTCGAAGGCGTTGCATGCGGAGGCGCTGGAGGTTGCCGGCACGGCGGCGGAGCGCGCCGAATCGACCTGGCGGATGGCGCAGTACCGCGAGCGGAACGGCGACACCAACGGAGCGCTGGCCCTGTACACGGCGCTTGTCACCGGATCCGATGTGACCATTCCGCCGACCCTAAACGATCCGAACTGGGAGGTGTCGGCGCCGCGACTGGCCTCACGTCGGATCCGCACGCTGACAGCCGGCGATGCCAGAGGTTTGGCGCTCCTGGAGGAACCGGCCTCGAACGCGCTGACCCGGCTCGGTCCGGCGCCCGCCTGCATGGCGCTCGTCGAGGTGGCCACGGTCTTTGCGGGAACGGCCGCAGGACGGGATGCGGCGCTCAAGGCCGCGCAAGTCGCGGTCGATCACGGAGACCTGGGCACGGCTGAGGTCATTCTGCAACGGTCGCTGGCGCTGTCGAAGCCTTCGGGCGGGAGTGCGATTACGGACGCGTTGTTGCATCTCTACGAGCGGATGCACTGGCCTTCAGGCGTGGTGAAATTGTGTCTTGGAACATGAACAAGGATGTCCAGGTGGTGCTGGTGCTCTTTCCCGATGCCGGTTCGAGCGGCTCGCGCTGGCGGCTTGACGGACAGGCGCGGCCCCTGAGCGCCCTCGGCCCGGCGCTGCCGGGTCAACTTCTGTTACACGTGCAAGGGAGACTCGTCGTCCATTCGCAAGACGGAAACACCAGGGGATGGAGTCTGCAGCGGAACGCGGATATCGGCGGCGATGGCGTCGCTTCAATCAACTTCGCGCCGCTGATTGCCGACGGTCTGATCCTGATGTATAATTCGTCCACCGGAGACATGCTGGCCTACGAGCACGATCCGGACGGTGGTGAAGGTAAGCCATGAGACTCGATTTGCTAAAACTGTACGGCTGCGGACTCTGCTGCTTCGTCTGGCTCGCCGGCACGGCCTGCGCGTTGGCGCAGGTATCCACAAACGACCTGCCGGCTGTGCGGAATGCGGTCGTCGATCCGGATGCGGAGGTGAACACGTGGTTGATCCGCGCCGCGGCGGAGATGCGGGCGGGAAATCAGGATCAGGCGCTGACGTGGCTCCTGCGCGGCCTGCAGGCCGATCCGGCGACCCTGGCATCGACCAATGGTGTGACCTTCCGGCCGGCGCGGAAGCTGGCCCTGGAACTGATCCGCGCCATCCCGGAGCGCACCTGGGCGGCGTACCGCGCGCAACGGGACGTCGCGAGGGGCGCGCCCGGGCCATCGCCGGCGCCGACGGACCCGGCGGCGTTGGAGGCGCGGTATCACGACGCATTCGCAAGTGACCGTGCGGAGACGGGCCTGCGCCTGGCGGGCCTCCGTCTCGACCAGCAGCGCTTCCCTGAGGCGAGGCGGGTGTTGTTGGACATGGAGGAAAGCGCGCTCCCGCGGGCGCGCCGCCCGGAGTGGCTGGCCCGGCTGGTCGTCGCCTGCGCGCGAGTCGGCGATTCCGCCCAGGCGCAATGGGCCTGGGACGAACTCCAGAAGGAGGGAGCGGCGAGCCGCTGGCCGGGGATCGAGGCGGAACTGGGCCAGGCGGCGGCGCCGGCGACGGCGCTCGCATCCAACGCCTGGCTCATGGCGTACGGCAACGCTTCGCGCGAGGGGGCGCCGGCCATGCCGCGCCGGGAGCTGGCGACAAACGAGAGCTGGGTCATGCGGTGGACGCTGAACCTGGCCCCGTCGCTGATCTACAACGAACTGGACGACGCCCTCTCGACGAACCGGGTGAGTGGCGCGCGCTTCGGCCGCGGCACCGTCGTGCGCGAGATGATGGAACGCAACCGGCGGCCGATGGACGGCATCGTGTTTTCGGGAAACCGGGCCTGGCTGAACCGGCGCGGAGCGTTTGCGGTTGTGAATCTGGATACCGGCCGTGTTGAGCGGCAAACCGCGCATGTCGCGGATGCCCCGCCGCCGAGCGCGTCCACTTCCAGCCGTCCCGTCAGGGCAGGCAGACCGTTGCCGTCGTCTGGGGGCGGCGAGCCTCTGTGGTCCTCCGGCAACCGACTGGCCGACACGGCCAGTCTGATCGGAAGCCGCGTCTATTGCGTGGAGGACAACGACAAGTCCGCCATTCGAATCAATCAAAGAGGGGGTGCGGGAAGAATCGAGGGACAGCCCCGCGGGAACACTCTGGCGGCCTATGAAGCGCAGACGGGGCAATTGCTCTGGCGCGTCGGGCGTGAAGTCTTGCCGGCAGCGCAGGACGGGACAGACGGGCGGTGGCGCGTCAATGCGATCCGCTTCCTGGGTTCGCCGGTGATGTGCGCCGGTCGTCTGCTGGCGTCGTTCGACGATGGCGCCGGCTTCGGCGTGGTGGCGTTCGACGCGAACAGCGGGGCGGTCGTCTGGCGCACACGCGTCGCGTTCGGTTCCCTGGCCAACTCCCTGCGGTTGGCGCCCCTGACCGTGGACGGGACCTCCGTCTATGTCTGTGACGGGAGGGACCAGGTGAGCGCGTTTGACGCGTTCGACGGCTCCGTTCTGTGGGCCACCGTCTACGACTCGCTGGCCGAACCCGCCGTGACCAATGCCCCCGACGCCGACGCCACGAGCGACCCAATCGCCGATACGCAGCCCGCGGATGTCGTGCCGGCGTCCGACCGTTGGGAGGAGACACTGGTGGTGGTCGCGGGGGATACGGTGGTCGCGCTGCCGGAGGATTCCGGCGACATCCTGGGCTTCGACCGGCGCGGCGGCGCGCCGCTTTGGAGACGACCGAAGCCCGAAGGTGTGGAATACGTTGTGGGACGCCGGGGCGTGGCGCTCGTCGTCGCCGGGGCGAAAGCGATGGCGTGCGTGGACGTGACGGACGGGCGCGAGCGATGGCGGCAACCGACCGACGGGAGCACGGGACGCGGCGTACTGCGCGGACGGGAGGTGCTGATCCCCCACGGACAACGGATCGGGCGCTGGCGCATCGAGGATGGGACAAAACTGGCTTCGATGCGGGCGCAAACCCTGGACGACCTGCCGCTGGGCAACCTGTATGTCCACGGCGACGAACTGCTGGTGGCCGGACTGGAGCGGTTGTATGCGCTGGTCGGCGCGGACGCGGCGCTGGCGGAATTGGGCGAACGCATCGCGCGGCAACCCGCGGCGGAGACGTACGCGGAACGCGGCGCCATGCTGGCGGGGGTGGACCGGCACCTGGAGGCGCTGGGCGACCTGCGCGAGGCGTGGAAGCGGCAGCGCGGCGCGGCCGGGGAAGACACGGCTCGCGGCCGGCTTCTGAATGGACTGTCTCGCGCGGCGGATCAGGATCCGGCGTCGGCGGCCCGCTGCCTGGCGGAGATGCGCGAGATCGCCGGCACGGACAAGGAGCGGGCGGAGGCCGCCTGGCGGGCGGCGCAGTCCACAGAACGCAAGGGCGACACCCACGCGGCGTTGTCCCTGTACGCGGCGATGCTGACCACGCCGGATGCGCGTATTCGGTTGAACCCGGATTGGGAAGTTTCCTCCCGCCTGCTGGCCGCCCGGCGCATCCGCGCGTTGCTGGCCCGGGACGAGGCGGGCCTGCGCGCGCTCCTGGAGAAGCCGGCCGAACAGGCGTTAGCGCAATTGGGGCCGCAGGCGGACCGCGCGGCCCTGGTAGGAGTGGCGACGCTTTTCGCGGGGACCGTGGCGGGCAAGGCGGCCGCGTTCCAGGCCGCCCAGGCGGCGGCCGAGCGCGGCGATTTCGGCATCGCTGCGACGATTCTGAACCGGACCCTGATGTTGTCGCCGGCCTCGTTCCGCGCGGAGATCGCCGGCGAACTGGCGCGGCTCTACGAACGGATGAAGTGGCCGCGAGGCGTGGCGCGGTTACGGGAGGAATGGCCCCGGCTCGGCGGCGGCGCGCCGCTTCCCGATTTCCTGGCGCAGGCATCCGCGAATGCCGCACCGCCTGCCGGTTCTTCCCAGCCCCCGTCGCCACCTTGGCGGTTGAAATGGAAGAAAGGTCCCGACCTGAACTGCTTCCTGATTGCGCCGTCGGGAGCGCTGTATTCACGGAGTAGCAGCGAAGGGGCAGCAAGACACATCGTGTATTTCGGGTGCTTGTCATTGGAGACCGGGCTTCCACGGTGGGAAAAGGCCGGCTCCAGCACGTTCGGCATGCCCGGGAATGTGCGCAGCGACTTCTTCAGTCTGTTCTCTAACGATCGTATCCAGACTCGCGAGTGGGATGCCGGGCATCTCATGCCGAGCGGCGCCGGATCCGTCGACGTGTGGTCCGGCGCTGTCGTCACCTATGATCCGTTGTTCAGTTCGTTCGAGAGTGGCCTTTCCGCCAATCGAACCTTGCCGTCCGCATTGAGCGAAGCGGGCGTGGTAGTGGTCAAGAACGGCAATGTCCTGCTGGCCACAGACATGCTGACGGGCACGTGCATCTGGATGGCGTCAGTAGCGGTCGAAGCGGGAACATGGATCAGCGTAGAGAGCACGATGCTGGCGCCCGACGGGTCGCCGTCGGCCTTCCCCCTGGCCGGCCATTTCCTGGCGCTGACCTCCGACAGGCGTCTCGGGGTGGCGCTGGATCCGCTGACCGGCGAGGAGTTGTCCCGCCGATTCGTGGATGATCCCAGTTTCTGCATATTCTGGACCCGGCACGCCTTCGGCCTGCGGCGCGTCGAGAGGGAAGACAAGGGACTGGTCGTAACGGATCCGTCCACAGGTGTGACAAACTGGGTCTCCCCGCCGGGCATCGCCATCGTCAGGCATCAAGCCATGGAATCCGGGACGGTGCTGGTCGAGACCGATGCGGGCGAGTTGCTGGTTCTGGACGGGGCCGATGGCAAGGTCCGGTCCCGGTCGGGCGACGTCCGGTTCGACCGGACACGCGACGCCGGCGATCGCGCCTTTGACTCGGCCAACACCATCGGCAATCTCACAGTCGCTGAGCGCCGGGTCGGAGACGTGAAGGAAATCGTGGCGCTGGACGTCCCCGCCTGGACGGCGGTATTTCAGGGCGCGATCAGCAAGGACGACACGCCGGTCGCGTTCTTCGGCCCGATGCCGACGAATCTCTGTCTCGTCAAACGACCCTGCTCTGCCAGGGAAAGCCTGCTCAAGGTCGTCAACGAGAAGGGCGAGAACGTGAACGGCTGGACTCTGCCACTGCCGGCGGACCGCCGGTACCCGGATTGGTGTTTCGCCAACCCGTTCTTCACCCGCAACCTGATCGTGCTGGGATGCTCCGGCGGCGACATTCTCGCCTACGAACACGATCCCGGGGATGGGGGAAAGAAGTGAGGGAGTCGCGAAGATCGCGGGAATCGAATGAATCAAAGGGAATCGAAACCATGAATCGCCTGCCGCACAGGAACGCGACCTTCCTGGCCCGGCTCCTGGTCCTGACCTGCCTCGGCGGCGGCCGCGCGTGGGCGCAGATCGCCGCCACCAACGCACAGCCGCCGGCGGTGATCTCCGTTGCCGAGCCGGACGCGGAGGTGAACACGTGGCTGACCCGCGGCGCGGAGGCCGTGCGGGCGGGCAATCCCGATCAGGCGCTGACGTGGCTCCTGCGCGTCCTGCAGGCCGATCCGGCGGCCCTGGCATCGACCAATGGCGTGACGTTCCGGCCGGCGCGAAAGCTGGCCATGGACCTGATCCGCGCCATCCCGGAGCGCACCCGGGCGGCGTACCGCGCGCAACTGGGTCTCGCGAAGGGCGCACGGAATCGTTTGCCGGCGCCGACGGACCCGGCGGCGTTGGAGGAACGATATCAAGACGCATTTGCGAGCGACCGGGCGGAGACGGGGCTTCGCCTGGCGGGCTTTTACCTGGACCAGGGGCGATTCCGGGACGCGCGCCAGGTGCTGCTGGACCTGCTCGACAGCGGCGCGGCGACCCGGACGCAGCGTTCCGAACTGCTGGCGCGGCTGGTGGTGGCTTGCGCGCGGGTCGGGGATATTGCCGAGGCGGAGCGGGCAGGAGCGGAACTTCGGCGGGAAGGGCATGCGGACCGCTGGCCCGGTCTGGAGGACGAACTGCGGAACGCGTCGGCCGCTGCGACGCCTGCGGCGTCCAATGCGTGGACCATGGCCTACGGCGGTTCAGCCCGTGAAGCCAGGCCCGCCGGCTCCGGACCCGATCTGGAGGCGACCGACGCGCTGATCCTGCGCTGGACCTTGCAGCCGGGCTCGAGCCTGGTCCGTTCCGGCCTCGAAACCGAAGGTCCGACCAACCTGCCGGCACAGATGTGCGTGGGGCGCTCCTTTGCGGTGAACCGCATGACGGAAGACCATCAGCGGCCCTCCGACGATGTGATCTTTGCGGGCAACAGGGCCTGGATCAACGCCTTCGACGAACGCGCCGCGATCACGCTCGATGCCGGCCGCGTGCTGTGGCGCACGCCGCGCGCCGCCACGGAGCAACTGCCGGCGCAGGCGATGCAGATCACCGGCTCCTGGGTGTTCGGTAACCGGTTGAACCGCGCGGCGGCCCGGCTCGGCAGCCGGCTGTATTGCGTCGAGGACAACTACCGCGCGTCGCTCAGCCAGTACGTGCGGGAGAAACGAGAGTCGGTTAATGGCAAGGATGTGATCTCGCCACTCCCCTGCGGCAACACGCTGGCTGCCTATGATGCCGACTCGGGACGCCTGCTGTGGCGCATCGGCCGCGAACCGGTCCTGGACAACAAGCCGCGCCAGGCGGGGGAACGGTGGCAAGCCAACGCGATGCGTTTCGCGGCGCCACCGGTTGCCTGTGGCGACGGGTTGATTGTTCCATTTGAAGCGGAGGGCTTCATCGGCGTCGCGGGGCTCGATGCGAACAGCGGGGCCAGAACCTGGCACACGCAGATCGCTTATCGCCCCCAGTCGGATACGCCGCGCGCCAGGCCTCTCACGCTGACGATGGACGGCGCCACGGCCTACCTTTGCAGCGGCAACGGCACGATCAGCGCGGTGGACGGAAGCGACGGCTCCGTCCTCTGGACAGCCGTGTATGAGCCGTTTCCCGCGTCTTCCGGCACGAACAGCATCAGCGCGGAGGACCAGGCGGAGACGGTCTGGGAGGAGAGCCTCGTGCAGATCGCGGGCGAGACCGTGGTGGCGATGCCGGAAGATTCCAACGAGCTGATGGCATTCGACCGGCGCATCGGGACGCTGCTCTGGAAACGTCCCAAGCCGGACGGCGTGAATTATGTCGTGGGCCGGCAGGGGGAGGGACTGGTCGTCGCCGGCCGGCGGACGGTGGCCAGTGTGAGTCTGACGGATGGCGGCACGGTCTGGCGCGTTGCCATCGAGGGCAGCACGGGACGCGGGACGCTCTGCCGGCAGGAGGTGCTCATCCCCGCCGGACGGGCCGTCCTGCGCCTGTGCGCCACGAACGGAACGGCGCTCAGGCCGGTGCGGGCGCAGACGCCGCAGGACTTGCCGTTGGGAAACCTGTATGCGTGGGGCGACCAGTTGCTGGTGGCGGCGCTCGACCGGTTGTATGCGCTCGCCGACGCGCGGCCGGAGTTCGCCCGGCTGGATGAGGCGCTGAAACGCGCCCCCACCGCGGAACTCCATGCGGAGCGCAGTCGCCGCTACGCCGGGATTGGACGATACCGGGAGGCCATGGCGGATCTGCGGGAAGTGTGGAAGCGGCAGCCCGGGACGCCGGACGAGGAAGCCATCCGATCCCAATTGCTGGCGGAATTCGATACGGCGGCGCCGCACGATTCCCGCGTGGCGGAGAAGCTGTACGCGATGGCCACCGGTGCCGGGGATCACGCGGCGAGCTGTTGGAGGCTGGCGCAACACCGCGAAAAGACCGGGGACACCAATGGCGCCCTGGCGTACTACGCCGCGATTCTCGGCGCGCCCGACGTGTCGGTCGGAATGACCGCGGGCACGGCGGATTGGGAGGCGTCGTCACGCCGCCTGGCCGCGCGCCGTCTGGACGCCATGCTGGCCGGGGACGATATCCGCCGGCGCATGCTGCTGGGCGAACCGGCCGCGCAGGCGCTGGCGAAACTGGGGCCGAATTCGGCTGTGACGGCGCTCGTGGAAGTGGCGAGCTTCTTTCCCGGAACCGCCGCCGCCCAGGAGGCGGCGATCCAGGCCGCGCGACAGGCGGTGGACCGCGGCGATCTGGGAACGGCGGAGGCGATTCTGTTCCGGGCGCTGACGCTTTCGGCGCGGCCCGACCGCGCGGCCGTGCTGTCGGAACTGGCGCGGCTCTATGAACGGATGAAATGGCCGGGCGGCCTGGTTCGCCTGCGCGACGACTGGAAACGGTTCGGCGGAGGTGCCCCCATGCCGGAGCCCGTGGCGCGCGCCATCACGAACGCCGTCGAGGCGCGGCAGGCGGTCTCGTCCCTGCCACGGCCTCCCTGGCGGCTGCGCTGGCGGGCGAAGATTCCTCCCTACAGCACGAGCCATGTGGTGCCCGCGGGACTGGTCTACTGGGAGCGCAAGAACGAGTACACCGCGTTCCGGGACAAGAACGCAAAGAAGGAGCCGACGCAAATTGGATGTCTGGCGCTGGATACCGGGGCGTCGCGATGGACACGCAATACGTGGGTGACGGAACGCTGGCTGCAGAAAGCCAGCTGGCCCGACGGGCCCCAGATGGATCTCCAGTGGGCTGAGATCAATCTGCTCCTGCTCAACGGCGGCAGCGGCGAGTGCGTGGACCTGTGGTCGGGCGCCGGCACGACGAACGACGCGCTCGGGGCCATTCCTGAGAACGGGTTCAATTTCCCTGTCGCCGGACGTCAGGGCATGGCTATCGTCACGGCCGACGCGGTTGGCGGCGGTCTTGCCGGGCTGGACCTGTTGACCGGACAGGTGGCCTGGAGGCGCAGCGGACTGTGGCAACTGTTGGATGGCGGCAGCATGCTTGTGCTCCGTCCGGGCTCAGACGCTGGAATCGCATTCTGCAACTACCAGCGAGGGAGAGATGGGGTCAGGAACTTGACCTGGCTGGATCCCTCGACCGGAACAATCGCCGCGAAACGCCGCCTGGATGCCGACGACAAGGAGTGGTACGCCGCCGCGCTGAAGATGAGGAACCCTGAAGACGAACCGCCCGCAAGACGGGGCACGCCGGAATGGCAATCGGAAGAACGGCAACTGTCCGTGAAGCATCCCGTCTCCGGCGCCGTGGTCTGGGCCACACCGCGGGACCTTCCGATCGTTAAACATACCGTCATGACCGACGGCTCGGTGGTGGCCCAGACCGCCGACAATGAATTGCTGCTGTTGGATGGCGACACGGGCCGCATCGTGAGCCGGTCGGGAGAAATCCGGAAGGAATACAAGTACGCGTCACAACTCCAGTACGGCAACTCCGTGATCGTCAACTTCACGACGGGAGACACCAACGAATTCGTGGTGCTGGATCCGGCCGTCACCAACGCGGCATTCCGTGCCGTTCTGACGAACAACCAGCCGATCACATGGCTGGGCCCGCGGATGCCGGGAATGCTGCTGGCACACACGTGGACAAATGAGAAGGGCCCCCAGAAGAGCAAAGCTTTTGTGCGCGTCGTTAACGAGCGGGGCGAGAACGTAAACGGGTGGAGGCTGCCTGCCGAGAAGGATGCCCCCACGCCGAGGCACGGCTATGCGCACGGCCTGCTCAAGGCCGGCGACGTGATCCTGATGATTCGCGAAGGCACCGGCGAGGTGCTGGCCTACGAGCACGATCCGGATGGAGGGGGGAAGAAATGAGGGGGCGAATGAATCGAAGTAATCCCCGCCAGCCAGTAGCCCGTGCAACACGGGCCACTGGCGGGCGGGATGGAGGCTGTGCGGGCGTCTCCGTCATTTATACATGAGTCGCGGTTCGCCGGCCTCGATCAGCTTTTGCAGGTTCTGCAGATTGAATCCCACCCCAGGCTTGCGGAGGAACAGGTCGAACAAGCCGGAAGGCTCCTCGTAGCGGATCACGCGGACGGCGTTGGTCCGCAGCAGCGAGGCCGCCAGCGCATCCACGTCCTCGGCATAGCCGACCTGATCGATCAGGCCGTGCTTGAGCGCCTCGGGAGCCAGAAACACGCGGCCGTCGGCGATCGCGCGCACTGCCGGCTCGTCCAGGTTGCGGCGCTCGGCGGTCAGGGTCACAAACCGGTCGTGCAGGGCATCCACGACCCCTTGCAGCATCGTCCGCTGTTCCGGCGTCAGCTCGCCGAACGGATTGAGCAGATCCTTGTTCGCGCCCGACTTGATGGTCACGTCGGTGATGCCCAGTTTCGCGGCCAGATCGCGGATGTTGTAGCTTTGCATGATCACGCCGATCGAGCCGGTCAGGGTCGTCGGGTGTGCCACGATCTTGTCGGCCGCCAGCGCGATGTAATAGGCGCCCGAAGCCGCGACATCGCCGAACTGAGCCACCACCACCCGCCCCTCCCCCTTGCGCTTGAAGTCGAGCAGCGCCTGGTACAGGATGTCGCTGGCCGTGATGCCGCCGCCGCCGCTGTCCACATCGAGGATGATCCCTCGCACGTCGGGATCGACCGTGGCGCTCCTGATCGCGCGGAGCGCGGCGGAAGCGGAGCCGCCCTCCGAGAAAAAGCCCGGCGTGTCGAACAGGATCAGCCCGCGCACCAGGATCCGGGCGACCTTCGCCTCGCCCGAACCGCTCGACCACACCTCGACCAGGTTGGGGCGCTCGTCAACGCCCCACTCCGTTCGCGCCGTCCGCCAGCCCGTCATACCCGACAGGCCGCCATCCGGAAGACCGCCATCATTCGCGCTCAAAAGGAACCAGGCGAGCGCGGCCACCACCGTCAGACCGAGCCCCCCGATGATCGCGAGCATCCACAGGCATCCCGTGCGGCAACCACTTCGTTTCGCTTCTTGTTGATTCATCATGTGCGTCCCTTTGCTATTTGTTCAGCAGCAGCAGCGTGCGGCCGAGGAGGGTGACGGCGGCGGCCATGCCGTCCAGAACCGCCAAGAACGTGGCGGCTTCGTCGATGAGCCTCCGGGTCTGGACGACCGCCTCCGCGGCCGCCGCCAGCAGGCTGGCGTAGTGGCGGTGATTGCGCCTGAGCGTCGCCCGCTGCAGCGCGAAAACGGCGTTGCAGAGCGCGTTGAACTCGTCCTCCAGCGCGGCGACCGCCTCGGCGCCGCCCGACGCCTCGGCCTCACGGATCAGCCTCGCCCGGTTCGTGTTGTAGGCGCGGATCGCGGCCTGCGTGCGTTGCAATAGGTTGGCTTTCGGGCTCATCATGCGGGTCACTCCCCCTGGCCTGCGCTGGGCGAAGGCGTCACCGATCCGGAAAACCGCTCGAACGCTTCAGACGTCTGCCGCAGTTTCAGCTTGATCGCATCGGCCGACCGGACGGCCTCATGAAACTTCTGCAGCTTGAACAACCCCGCCTTGACCGGGATGCGGTAGGGGTCGGGCACCTTCCGAGCGAGTTCATTCTCGTCAAAGTTGGAGAGACGGAGTGAGAGCAGCCCCGAGGCGTAGTGCGTGATGTACGCCGCATCCACGTAGTCCTTCCACGTCGGGATCTCCCGCTTCCAGAGAACGCCGAGTTCGGCGGCGGCGCGACCGAGCGCGGCGTGCAACCGCGCGATGCGCCGCGCCTGCCACAGCCGCGTCAGGTCGTTGGGGAGCGCGGACGCCAGCTTCCTGAACTCGGCGGTCGATGTCGGGTCTTCCGAAAACCCCTGAAGCGCCTCAACCGCCGCCGCATAGGACTGCACGGCCTCGGCCCGGGCCGCTCCCTCGCACGCGAGGCGAAGTTGCGCGGCGGCCTCTTTCACCATCCTGCAGGTGCGAATGCGGGTGTCGAGCAGGTCGTTCATGGAGGCATCCGGAACGCGGGTGAAGTCAACCGCATCGGGCTCGGGGCTGACCACCACGCGCAGGTAGCCCTGGTTGTAGGCGCTGTCGACCGAGACCGCGCGGAGCGCCTCGTAGGAGGCGACCGCGGAATCGGCGGCCGTCTGCACCTCCTGCGCGGTCCGGCTGGCGGCGGTTCGCGTCGATCCCGTCGCGCACCCCGACACCGCCAGCGCGGCGGCAAGCATGCAGACGGCGCAACCCGGAATGAGCCGGTCACGCGGCATTTCCAATCTCCGCGCCCCGCGGAAAGCCGGGGCTTCTGTCAGGCGTTTCATGGTTTCAGTGTACCGCTCGCGCACCACCGGCGCAAGTATTCCGTTGCGCCGTCCGGCGTGTCCCCTCCCCCATCAGCCCCATCAGCCGGTGGGCCAGCAGCGCGGCGGTGAAGTCGGCGTGGTGCAGGCCGGGTATCGGCGCCAGTTCGACCACATCGGCGCCGACCACGCGGCGCCCCGCCGCGATCCGGTCGAGCAGCAGCATCGCATCCTGCCAGAACAGTCCGCCCGGAACCGGTGTGCCGGTGGCGGGCATCACCGCCGGATCAAGCCCGTCGACGTCAAAGGTGATGTAAACCCGCCTGGGGAATCCCGCCGGAAGCGGCCGCGCGGGAAGCGGCCGCCGCGCCAGCCGCTCGGCATCGTAGGCGATCACGCCCGTCTGGCGGCGGTAATCGGCCTCCTCGGCGCACAGGGCGCGCACGCCGAACTGGATGATCGGGAACCCCAGCTCGCTCACGCGGCGCATCACGCTGGCGTGGCTGAGCGCCGACCCTTCATAGGCGTCTCGCAGGTCGGCATGCGCATCGAACTGGACAAAGCCCACCGTCATCCCGGCGGCCCGGAAGGCGCGGGCGGCACCGAGCGTGACGGTGTGCTCGCCGCCGAGAATCAGCGGCGCGGCGCCTGCGGCGAGGGCGCGGGCGACACGGGCCTCGACACGGGCGATCACCTGTGCCGGCGCACCGGAGCAGGGTACCGGCGGCTGCGTGTGAATGCCCGCCCGGCCGGGCGCGAAGCGGCCGTCGGAGGCCTCGAGCTGCTGCGACGCGGCGAGAATCGCGTTCGGCCCCGCGGCCGTGCCGCCGCCGTAGGAGACCGAGGTCTCCATCGGAACCGGGATCACATGGCAGCCGGCGGAACGGGCCGGCGCGGGCGCGTATTCCGAGGCGAGGAAACCCTTTGTTTTCATTCGTGCTGCTCCCGCTCTTGGCCACAGGTGATCGCATCCTGCGCCTCGGCCTGCTCCTTTTCCAGCGCGTCGAGCTGGAGGGCGGGCTCCTCCCAATCGAGGGCCGCCAGGTGGAGGCTGTGCTGCACACCGCGCAGCCGTCTGCTGATGTCGGCAAAATCCGTTCCGGGCGCGGCGGCCGCCAGCTGGTCGGACAGCGTCTTCTGTTCAACCTCCAACGCCGCCATTCGCGCCTCCGCCTGCTCGACGCGGCGGCGGAGCTCGCGGATCTGCGGTGCCCGCTTCGCCCGCTCCTGCGCGCGCACGCGGCGGAGGTCTTTTGAGGACAGCCCGCCGGCGGCGGCGCCATCCGGCGCCGTCTCATTCGCCGTCTGCCGCGTCTCCCCCGCCGTCTTTTCGCGATAATAGTCGTATCCGCCCGGGAAGCGCCGCACGCCGGCCGGGGAGATTTCGATGACCGATGTGGCCACGGCGCGGACAAACGCCACGTCGTGGCTGACCAGGCAGACCGTGCCGTCATACGCGACGAGCGCCTGTTCGAGCGTGCGGCGGCCGTCGAGGTCGAGGTGCGTGGTGGGCTCGTCGAGCAGCAGAAAATTCGGCGGATTGAGGAACAGACGGAGGAACGCCAGCCGGATCTTCTCGCCGCCGCTGAGGACGCCGCACGGCTTGCCGACATCGTCCGCCGAAAATCCGAAACTGCCGAGTCGCGAACGCAAATCCCGCTCCGTGGAGGCGGGCGCGGCGCGCTTGGCCACCTCCAGCACCGAGACTTCGGGCGGGATCGTTTCGGCGAATTCCTGAGACTGATAGCCGGGCAAGACCTTGTGACCCACGAGCACCCGACCCGTGTCGGGCTGGCGGACGCCCGCGATCAGCCGCAGCAGCGTCGTCTTGCCCATGCCGTTGTAGCCGATGATCGCAACCTTGTCGCCCCGGCTGATCGCGAGGTCAACCCCGTCAAGCACCTTGTGTACGCCGTCATACGAAAATGAAACCCCCTCCATCCGAACCACCTCGGCGCCGCAGTGCGGCGCCGGCGCAATCCGAAGGTAGCCGGCAGACTGGCTCCGCTTGGGGAGGCGGATCTCTTCGAGCTTCTCCAACTGCTTGACCCGGCTCTGCGCCTGGGACGCCTTGGAACTCGTGGCCTTGAAACGCTCGACGAACCGTTCAAGCTGTTCGCGGCGGCGATCCTGATTCGCCTTGGCGGCGAGCAGGTTGGTATAGCGGGCTTCGCGTTCGCGCAAATAGTAATCGAGGTCGCCCGGATAGCGGGTGCAGGTGCCGGCATCGACTTCGATCGTCACCGAGGCCAGCGAGCGAAGCAGGTACCGGTCGTGCGAGATCAGCAGCAGCGTTCCCTCGTAGGAGCGGAGAAACCGCTGCAGCCACTCAATGGCAGGCAGATCCAGGTAGTTCGACGGCTCATCCAGCAGCAGGAGGCCGGGCACGGAAGCGAGAATGCGCGCCAGCTCGGCGCGCATCCGCCAGCCGCCGCTGAAGGTGATGAAGGGGCGGTCGAATTCGGACACGGCGAATCCCAATCCGCCCAGGGCCGCCTTCACGCGGGTCTCCAGCTGGTACCCGCCCAGGTGTTCGAACTGCGACTGCATCTCGCCCAGCCGGCGCAACAGGCGCCCGCGCTCCGTCTCGTCCGCGGCGGCATCGACCGCGGCGGCGAGCCGGTGCAGGTCCACCTCCATGTCGTGCAGGCGCGGCACGCCCCGCAGCGCGTATTCCAGGAGCGTCTCGGTCTCGTCTTCTGGCTCCAGATGCTGGCGCACGTAGCCGATGGCTGGCTTGCCCTCCAGCGTCACGACACCGCCGTCGGGCTGGCGGGCGCCGACGATCAGATGGAAGAGCGAGCTCTTGCCCGCCCCGTTCGGACCCACGATGCCGACACGCTCGCCCGCGTGGATGCGGAAGCTGACGCTGTCCAGCACGATCTGGGTGCCGTAACGCAAACTGATGTCTTTGAATTCGATCACGGCCGTACATCATCACCGGAACCGGCCCCGCGGACAAGTCAAAAAAATTACTCAAATTGCTGACTGGACAGAACGCCACCCGATCGGTTATACATACGCACCATCAATTGCCCGGTCCTTTCATTCGTAACCCAGGGTGCTCGCCGTGAATGTGCAGCTCGACCGCAAGGAATCGTTTATCTCCTTCCGTTGCCCATCGTGCGGACAGGAGATCGAGGCTTATCTGGATATGGCCGGGACCCCCTTGGAATGTCCGGTCTGCGGCCATTCCCTCCACGTGCCCCTGACGCCGGAACCCGGGACCCGCTGGAATCCGGACGAGGGCCAGAATGCGAAGGACACCGCGGCCATGAAGAGCCGGACGATCCGCATCGAGCTGTCTGACGATTTCTAGCGGCTATGCACACGCACCCCGTCACGCGCCAACCGATCATCGGTGTCGCCTGCCTGTTGATCATCGGGACGGGTGCGGGGCTGAAGGCGGGCGCTTCTCACACGCTGCCACTGGTGGTTGCGTCCACCATCGCCGCACTGGCTTTTGCCGCCTTTGGATGGCGGCGATCCGGTCTCCGGGGCGGCATTGCCGTGGCGGCTGCGGTGTGTTGCGCGGGTTTTCTCTCCGGCTTCCTGTCTGGACGGGCGCGGCTGGGCGAGCATGCGTGGCTGGCCGCCCACGCCACGGAGCCGGTGCTTGTGCGGGGCGTGGTGGATAGTGACGCATTCACCCCCTATCGTCCGCGGGGCTCAACCCGCCCGGTCATTCCGTTGCACCGGGTGATGATCGAGCACGCCGACGGTCTGCGTCCGCTCACACAGACCCCCGTCCGGGTCACCTGTTATGGCGATGAGCTTCTCCCGAAAGTGGGCGAGACCTGGTCCTTTCGCACCCGCCTCCCCATGCTCCGCACCCGCGCGCGGAACCCCTATCTCCCGGTCAACACCCGTCCGGGCGACGCCGTGCTGCTGGCGCCGCCCGCCTTCTGGAACTGGCGTCCGCTCGCCGACCAGGCCCGCGCATCGGCCGTGCGGAGGCTGTCGCTGGGTATCGACTCCTGGCCCGCCGTCCCCGCCCTGATCCATGCCATGCTGCTGGGATTGCGCAGCGTCATCCCTCCCGAAATGAACGCCATCTTCCGCAACTCGGGGACGATGCACGTGTTCGCCATTTCGGGACAGGGCATCGCGCTCGTCGCGGCCGTCATCGCGGCCGGCCTGTCGTTTCTGGCCATCCCGCGGACGCGCTGGGGCTTGACGCTGATCCCGCTGCTGTTCGCCTATACGCTGATGACCGGCGCCAGCCCGAGTGCGATGCGGGCCTGCCTGATGGCCGCCTTCTACTTCGGCGCCCCCCTCGTGCACCGCAAGCCCAACCTCTGCGCCGCTCTCGCCGCGGCCGCCATCATCCAAATCGTCTGGGACCCGCAGGCTCTCCTCAACGTCGGATTCCTGCTCTCGTACACCGTGATGGCGGGGCTGGTTCTTCTGTGTCCGCCACTCTCGCGCATCTTCCGCACGCTCCTGCGTGTCGAATCGGCGGCCACACAGGCCGCGCTGCTCCGCCTGGCGCAGCGTCTGACCCTGGAGCGCCAGCGCTTCGCGCGCCAGGCCTGGACCGTGCGGCTGGCGATATGGCGGCATACGACGCTCGGTTTCTTCGCCGACATACTGGCCATGGGCGTCGCCGCCTGGATCGCTTCCGTCCCGCTTACCGCCTATTATTTCGGGCGCTTCATCCCCGGCGGCCTGCTCGCCAACCTGGTCGTCGTCCCGGCTGCGGGCCTGATCGTGATCGCCGGCGCCCTGGCCATCGTCACGAGCTTTCTCTTCCCCGCCGCCGCCGGGATCTTCAATTGCGCGGCGGCCTTCTGTACCGTCGTCATGGTGGAGGCCTCGCGTCTGACCACCCTCATCCCCGGCGCGTCCATCGCCGTCCCCCCGCCGTCTCTGACCGTCATTGCCGTGTGGTACGCCGCCATGCTCGCCGCCGCCCGGATGCTGCGCGCCACCCGGCCGGTCGAACACCCCTTTTGACAACCTGCTCGGCTTTCTCGCGACCCTGATATTCCCGTTGCATCGCGCGGTATCACCCGCTATGATGTATGTCATTCTGACACTGTGAAAGAGGTGTGACAGTGAAAGCTGGCGGGTTTCTGGATAAATTGGTTTCGCGGCTGGATCGGATCGATCCGGGGAGTTTGCAGGCGCATTTCATGCGGCTGGCGAACGAGCGTGGTTTTCTGGAGGCGATCTTTCAGTCGATCCAGGAGGGGGTGTTGGCGGTTGACAGTCAGGGGCGGCTTCTCTACGCGAACCGGGCGACGGAGCAGATGCTTGGTTTTGAGTACGCCAAATTGCGCGGCCGTTCGGTGATGCGGCTGCTGCGGGATCTCGACTGGGATCGCCTGCTGCGGATCACCGATGCGGACGAATGGTCGCGCATGGTGACGCGGGAGGTTGAGGTGGCCTATCCGGAGCACCGGCATCTCAGCCTCTACGCGGTCCCCCTGCCCGATCCGGGCGGAGGAGGCGACGACGAGGCGGCCGGCCCTTCGGTATTGATCATCCTGCGCGACGTGACGCGCGACCGGGCGGAGGAGGCGTCGGCGCTGGAGAGCGAGCGCACCAACGCGGTCAAGCTGCTCGCCGCCGGTGTGGCGCACGAGATCGGTAATCCGCTCAATGCGCTGAACATCCATCTGCAACTGCTGTCACGCGCGGTGGCGGCCCTCCCCGTGCAATCGCGTGACGAGCTGGGCGACCTCGTCGATGTGGCGCGCAACGAGGTGGGGCGGCTCGACACGATCATCACGCAGTTTCTTCGGGCGGTCCGGCCGCAAAAACCGGTCTTCGCCGCGGGCGATGTCGCCGATTTGCTTCAGGAGACCCTGCGTCTCATGAAAACCGAGATCGAAAACCGGCGGATCGACGTCGCCGTCGAATTTCCCGGCGAGATCCCCAAGGTTCAGATCGACCGGCATCAGATCAAGCAGGTCTTCTTCAACCTCATCAAGAACGCCCTGGAGGCGATGCCCGACGGCGGAAGCCTCAAGATCGCCATGCAGGCCTCTGACGTCTGGCTGGAGGTCGCGTTCCTCGACACGGGCGTGGGCTTCGGCCCCGAGCAGATGGGCCGGCTGTTCCAGCCGTATCAGACAACCAAGGCGAATGGAAACGGGCTTGGACTGATGATCGTGCAACGAATTGTGCAGGAGCATGGCGGGCAGATCGAGGTGGCCAGCCGGCCCGGGGAGGGAAGCTGTTTTCGCATCATGCTCCCGCGGGCGTCGCGGCGCATACGGATGCTGAGCACGACGGCGGAAAAGGGGTAGCCTGACCATGGAAACACAGACGAACCGCCGTCCGCTGGTGCTGGTGGTGGACGATGACAAGAACACGCGCGAGGGGCTGGAGCGGGCCTTGCGGCGGCTGTACGATGTGCGGCAGGCCGAGAGCGCGCCGCGGGCCATGGACGAGCTGGCCCGTGGAGGCGTCGACGTGATGCTCGCCGATCTGCGCATGCCGGGGATGGACGGACTGGAACTCCTGCGCCGTGTGCAGGCGCGCCATCCCGACGTGGTGTGTCTGCTCCTCACGGCCTACGGCTCCGTCGAGACGGCGGTCGAGGCGATGAAACAGGGCGCCTACGATTTCCTCACCAAGCCGGTCAATCTCGATCATCTGGAGGTGGTGCTCGAACGCGCGTTGCAGTCGCGGGCGATGGAGGCGCGGGTCGAGGAGCTCGAGGGCCGGCTCGACGACAAATACGGCATGGAGCGGATCATCGGGCAGGCGCCCGAGATGCGGCACGTGTTTGACCTCATCCGCCAGGCCGCGCCCACCCAGGCGACCATCCTGCTTCGCGGCGCCAGCGGCACCGGCAAGGAGCTGGTCGCGCAGGCCGTCCACCGGTTGAGCGGCCGCGCGCGCGGGCCCTTCGTGGCGGTCCATTGCGCCGCGTTGTCGCCGACGCTGCTGGAGAGCGAATTGTTCGGGCACGAGCGCGGCGCGTTCACCGGTGCGACGGCCCGGCGCAAGGGGCGCTTTGAACAGGCCGACGGCGGGACGCTGTTTCTGGACGAGATATCGGAAATTGACGCCAGCCTGCAGGTCAAGCTCCTGCGGGTGCTCGAGACCCGCACGTTCGAGCGGGTCGGAGGCGAGGAGACGGTGGCGGTCGACATCCGGCTGATCGCCGCGACCAACCGCAATCTGGAGGAGTGGGTCAAACAGGGGAAATTCCGGGAGGATCTCTACTTTCGCCTGAACGTGGTCGACATCCACCTGCCGACGCTGGCCCAGCGGGCCGCCGATATCCCGCTGTTGTGCGATGCGTTCATCCGTGAATACGCCGGCAAGCACGGCCGCGTGATCGCGGGAATGACGCCCGAGGCGGCCGTGCTGCTGGAGGCCTACGCCTGGCCGGGGAACGTCCGCGAGCTGCGTAACACGATCGAAAAGATGGTGGTGCTGGCGCACAGTGATCGCCTCGGCGTGCGGGACGTGCCGCCCAATATCCGCGACGCCGTCAAGGGGCGCGCTCCGGCGCGCTCCGGCGCCGCAGCGGGGGGGGCGCTGGCCGACATCGAGCGCGACAGGATCCTGACGGTGCTGGCGGGCAAGCAGCAGAACCGCTCCCAGGCGGCGGTCGAGCTGGGCATCAGCCGCCGCACGCTGATCCGCAAGCTCAACGTCTACCGCGAGCAGGGATGGCTGCCCGAAACGAGCCATCCCGCCTGAAGCGAAACCCCCGCACGGGCAACATGCACCACGAGTACGGCTTCTGGATTCCGCCTGCTCTCGTGCAACCGCCCCGACGGGTTTTCAAGCGCCCTTCACGTCGGCTCCGTGAGCCGTGCCGCAGCATTTCTTGTGTTTTTTTCCGCTGCCGCAGGGACACGGGTCGTTGCGGCCGACCTTGGGCTCGTCGCGCCGCACGGGCGCGGGCCCGATGATGGCGCCGTCCATGAACACCCAGACGCCGTCGCGTTTCTTGAACTCCGCCCGTTCATGGTGGTTGAAATCGGATTCCTTGACCTTGTAATGGGCGAGAAACTCGATGACCGCGCTCTCGTCCTGCTCGCCGCCGCCCGTCGTCTGGATGATTTCAATGCCCGTCCATTCGGCCGACTGCGCCCACTTCTTGCTGCCCTCGGCGTCAAACTCCTTGCGGACGCGATCGCTCGATGTCTGATACAGGTAGTCAATCGCGCCCCTGGCGTAGGCCGAATAGCGCGAACGCATCAGCGCCACCGCCGTCGGCGGCCTGGCCCGCCCCAGCAGATAGGGCTCGCAACACTCGCCGAAGGGTTTGCCGCTGGCACAGGGACACGCATCACTCATGAATCACTCGCTTTCCTTGCATCACGTCTCGCTTAGAAAAATCGTTTGACGACGCCGAGTATCCCCTGCTTCCACGGGACCCGGTGCGAGACGCCCGCCGCCTGTTTGAAGGTCTCGTAATGCTTGAGATACCATTCGTAATTGCGCACCAGCGCGTCGCGGTTGGAAAAGATCGGCGCAAAACCCAGCACCCGCTCGGCCTTCTCGATGCTCACAAACGAATCTTCGCACGCGGTCTCGTACACCCACTTGTACAGCGGCGAGAGGCGCAGGGCTTCCAGCACGCGCAGCGCCCAGATCATCGGGCGCGCGGGGAACCCGATGATCCGCTTGCCGAAACCGGCGCGGTCCAGGACCGCCTGGTAATCCTGCTTCATCGTGGTGAAGTCTTTGGCACCGATGTTGAAGGTGTCGTTCACGATCGCCGTGTCCCGCGTCAGGCAGAGTCCGATCGCCTCGCACAGGTCCTGCACATCGAGCAACTGATAGCGGTTGTTGCCGCTGCCGATCATCGGGAAATTGCGCCCGTCGCGCGCCCAGTCGTAGAACAGGGCGAAGACCCCGAGCCGCTCGGGACCGATGAATGACTTGGGCCGCAGGATCGGCACGCACATCCCCTGCCGCCGGTACTCCAGACACGCCTCCTCCGCGGCGATCTTGGCCCGGCCGTAGGGGCCGACCCCCTGCAGCGGATCGGTCTCCAGCAGCGGGTGATGATCGGGGATGCCGTAGACCGCCGTGCTGGAGATGTGAACGAAGCGCCGCACGCCGGCCGCGCGCGACGCCTCCAGCAGATTCCGCGTGCCGTCGATGTCGGTGGAGAGGATGTCCGCCTCTGAATACAACGGCAGCGCGGCGGCCGTATGCACGACCCAGGCGGCGCCGTCAACCGCGCGCGCGACCGCGGCCCGGTCGCGGATATCACCCGGCAGGCAGGTGATGCGACCGCGCTCCGGATAATCGAACGGCGCCACATCCAGCACGCGGATGTCCGTCACGCCCTTGTCCAGAAGATAGCGGACCAGATTGATGCCCAGAAAGCCGCTTCCACCCGTGATCAGAACCCGTTCCGTCATGACGATCTCCTCCCGGGAACCGCCCGCAGGGTTGCCTGCGGGCGCGCCCCAAGCCTCGGCGCGCCGGACCTCGTGCGCGGGCGTCCCTATCCCATCACCCCATCCACCCGGCGCGTCTGGCCGTCTTAAAAATCAAAAGGTGAATAGATTACCCGATCCCGCCCCCTAACGCAACAGGCTGTTTCCCCGCTCTTGTATTTGCATCGCGGATGAACGTTTGGTATATTGACTCCCAACGTCGGCATGGTCGACGCTTCTGCTGTCAGGCGCTACCCTGCGATTGACCCAGAAGCACGTGATGATCCACAAGCCATGACACCTGAAATCCAACTCGTCGAGAAGCTCACCGAGCGGGGGCTGACCCTCTCGCTCGCCGAATCCTGCACCGGCGGCATGGTCGCCCGGCATGTCACCGCCGTAGCCGGCGCCTCCGCCGTCTTCACCGGCGGGATCGTCTGTTACGCCAATGCCGTCAAGCGCGATCTGCTCGGCGTGCCGCAAGCCGTGCTCGACACGCAGGGCGCCGTCAGTCGTGAAGCCGCCGTCCTGCTGGCCGATCACGTCCGCGCACTCCTGCGCACCGATCTGGCCGCTGCCGTCACCGGCATCGCCGGCCCTGATGGCGGCAGCGTCGACAAGCCGGTCGGCCTCGTCTACATCGCCGTGGTCGGCCCAGCCGCACAGGTGGTCCGCCGTTACGTCTTTTCAGGCGGCCGCGAATGCATCCGCCGTCAAGCCAGCGCCACAACCCTCTCCATGCTGCTCGAACTGCTGACCTGCTGAAAGGAGTGCGAACATGATGACCGGACTGATCATCGGATTTCTGGCCTGGTTTGTGGTGCGTTTTGTCCTGACCGGGCTGTACACCGTCGGCCCGAACGAACGGGCGGCGAAGACGGTCTTCGGGCGCGCCCAGCGGTTGGGCCACCTGACCACCCTTGACGACCCGATCTCCGCCTCGTTGCGGGAGACCGAGCGCGAGCGGTATTGTTATCCGCAGATCCGCATCATCATGCCCGGCGGCCCGTATTTCAAATGGCCCTGGGAGCGGATTCACAAGATCTCGATCGCCACCGAAACCTGCAACATGGCCTTTGATCCCGAGTCTCCCCAGGCCAACCGCAACGGCACCATGCTCGATGCGGTCACCAAGGATCAGTTGGACACGGGGCTGACCGGCCAGATTCGATTCCAGGCGTCGGAGCGGAATCTGTATGCCTACCTCTTCGGCGTGTCCAATCCGTTCGCTCATGTGATGGGGTTCTTCGTCTCGGTGTTGCGCGAGCGGATCGCCACCTTCGAGGCGCCTGGCAAGAAGGGCGCCGATGGATCGCCCGAGGCCGTCCTGGTCGAGGGGATCTCGATCAACGATCTCCGCAAGAATTTGCGGGACCTGAATGAGCACATGGACCGGGAGTGCCAGTGTTCGCAGGCCCGGTACGGGATTGTGCTCGACGCTTCGCTGATCACGGGGATCGACCCGCCTCCGGAGGTGGAGTCGGCGCTGGCCGCGATCAACACGGCTCACAATCAGGTGTCGTCGGACATCAGTCTGGCCACCGCGGGCGCCGATCAGCGCATCGTGCAGTCCCGGCGCGCGGTCGAAATCGAAACGCTGAAGGCGCTGGCGGACGTCGAACCGTTGCAGCGTCTGGCGGCCCAGCTCGGAATCCTCAAGCAGAACGGCCAGGCGGCCATGATCGCGTATCTGCGAACCGTGAAACTGGGCCTCTTCTCCCGCGCGAAGCGCGTCATCGCGGAGGTGCAGCCATGAACAACCCCACTCTACTATCGGCGGTCGTGACATTCTTCGGGCTGCTGATCGGCGTGCCGGTGGTGCTGGCCGTCGCGCGCCTGCTGGGCGTCTATGCGATCGTGCGGGAGCGCGAATGCCAGGTGTATGTGCTGTTCGGCAAGGTGATCGGCGTCTTGGACGTACCGGGATTCGCGTTCCTGTGGCCGCTATTGGGCTGGAAGGCGCTGTTTGTCCGCTGGCTGGGACGCTGTCACGTGACCGACATGCGTCTGGATCAGGAATACCTGCGCAGCCAGCCGGTGAACTCCGAGGAGGGGGCGCCGATGGGCATCGGCATCTGGTACGAGATGTTCATCAGCGATCCGGTGTCTTATCTCTTCAAGAACATCGATCCGCGCGGCTCGCTGGCGGCAAACGTCAGCAACTCGACCGTCCGATGCCTGAGCAATCTGCCGCTGGCGATGATGCTGGTGGACCGGCACACCATGAGCCGCACCGTGCGCGAGGAGGTCACACCCAAGTCGCACGAGTGGGGCTACAAGCTGGGATCGATCTACATCCGCAAGGTCCATTTCCGGGACCCCGAGATGATCCGGCAGATCGAGAGCAAGGTGGTGAACCGGCTGCGCCAGGTCACGGCGGCCATCAAGCAGGATGGCGCCAATCAGGTGAGCATCATCAAGAGCACTGCGGAGCGCGAGGCCGCGATCGAATTCGGCAAGGCGGCGGCGGTGCGGCCGGCCATTGTCGGCAAGGCGATGGCCGAGATCTGCACCGATACGAGTGTGGCGCAAACGATGTTCGAGATTCTGGAGACCCAGCGGATCGTCGAGGGGGAGAGCCATCTCACGCTGCTTCGGGTCAAGGACCACGCCCTGCTGGCCGATCTGCTCGCATCCGACGCGCCTGCGGGGCAGGCTGTTCAGGCCCGCACTAGCAGTCCTCCCGATCCCGGCGGCAAATGAGCGGACTCACCGGCCCGCGCCCGTCAGAATATCCTTCTGAATTTGCCGCTCGCGGGGTCGCCTTTCGACAAAGACCAGCTCCCCCGTATCCGGGTCGAGGCCGGTCCACCAGATGGCCGTGGACCAGGTGGAGGGCGTGGGCGTGAATATCTGCACCTGCTCGGGCGTGAGGCGGAGCTGGGTGTGCGCGAAGTCGCGGAGACGGCGCATGTCGCCCTCGGTGCATCCTGGATGGGCGGCGATGAAGTAGTAGGTCAGAAACTGCTTCAGCCCGCAGGCGCGGCTGCTCGCCTCGAAGCGGCTGCGGAATTCCAGCAGTCCTTCGATGCCGGGCTTGCGCATCAGACGCAGAACCCCCGGCTCGCTGTGCTCGGGGGCGAGCTTGAGCTGTCCCGAGACATGGTTGGCCGTGAGCGCGTCCAGATAGGTCTCGCCATGCCGCGTGTCGGCGAGCACCAGATCGGGGCGGATGCCCGAACCGACGAACACCTTGCGCACGCCGGGAAGCGCGCGCAGCGCCTTCAGCAGGCGGATCTGCGGCTCGTGCGTCACCGACAGGGAGGGGCAGACGGACGGGAAGAGGCAGTCTTTGTCGGCGCAGGCCCCCGTCCTTTTCTTGCAGGCGCATTCGAACCCGTACATGTTGGCCGTGGGTCCGCCGACATCGTGAATGATCCCCTTGAAAGCCGGATGCCGGGTGTAGCCGGTCGCTTCGTCCACCAGCGACCCGATGGAACGCCAGGTCACGCGCCGTCCCTGGTGCATGGCGATGGCGCAAAAGGCGCAGCCGCCGTAACAGCCGCGGTGGCTGGTCAGGGAGAAGCGAACGGTATCGAGGGCGCGCACCGCGCCACGCGCCGCATCGTGCGGGTGGACGTTCTGTGTGAAAGGCAGCGCGTACACCCGGTCGAGCTCGCCGGTCTCCAACGGCGCGGCCGGCGGGTTGTGAATGAGCCAGCGCAAATCAACCGGCTGGGCCAGGGTGCGGGCCGTGGCGGGATCCTGGTTGTCGGCAAAGAGGCGGAACATCTCCAGAAACAGCCGTTTCGCCGCCTCGGGATCGGCGGGATCGGTCAGCGCGGCAAAAGCGGGTAGGCAGACCGCATCGGCCGGCGGCGCGGACGCGGCGTAGCAGATGCCTCGGATCGAACGCCAGTCCGAACCGTCGCGCAGGGCCGATGCCAATTGGCAGATGGCCCGCTCCGCCAGGCCGTAGACGAGGATATCGGCCTTGGCGTCGCAGAGGATCGGACGGCGCAAACGATCGCTCCAGAAATCGTAATGGGTGATCCGGCGCAGGCTCGCCTCGACCCCACCGAGCACGATGGGCGCGCAGGGACGGAAGGCGCTGCGGATCAGGTTGGAATAGGCGATCGAGGCGCGGTCGGGACGGCGCGTATTCTCACCCCCCGGAGTGAAATCGTCCTGCCGCCGCCTGCGTCCCGAGGCCGTAGTGTTGGCAACCATCGAATCGACGCAACCGGCGGTGACGCCCCAAAACAGGCGGGGCGCGCCGAGACGGCGGATGTCGTCCAAGGATTGCGTGTCGGGTTGCGCGATGACGCCCACCCGGAACCCGGCGCCGATCAGGACGCGGGCGATCACGGCCGTGCCTGAGTGCGGGGTGTCGATCAGCGCGTCACCGGAGACCAGCACCACGTCGGGCTCATCCC